>NZ_CP049241.1:600000-1200000 GCF_011046245.1 Allorhizobium pseudoryzae | reverse complement strand
GCGGCTTCGGCCATTTTTATGCCTATGCGCCGATCAAGATCCAATATGCCATCGACCGCTATGCCATGGAGGTGAAGCGCCAGATGGATGTGCTGAACCGTCACCTGGCAGAGAATGAATTCATGGCGGGCAGCGACTATTCGATCGCCGACATGGCGATCTGGCCCTGGTACGGGCGCCTGGCGCTGAAGGATGCCTATAACGACGCTGGCGATTTCCTGTCGGTTGACGACTACGAACACGTCCAGCGCTGGACGAAGCAGATCGGTGAGCGGAAGGCTGTGAAACGCGGTTCCATGGTCAACAAGGCCTCTGGAAATCCCGGTGCTTTCCTGCCCGAACGTCATTCGGCCTCGGATTTCGACGGACTGACGATCTGACACTACTTTTCGACTGCCTCTTGCCGGTTTCGGGAAGAGGCAGTCTGATCCAAGACAAAAAGCATGCACTGGAGACGGACGTGGCCAATCTGCCCGAAATGACGAAACATCGCGGTTTTCCGGGCGGCATGCCCGGCACGGGGGTGCAGTTCACCATCCGGCGTGCCAATCCGCGCGGTGTCACGCCATTGAAGGCGATTCCGCGCAAAGCCCGCCCCGGCACCAAGGAACATCGCATCGATGCGGCCTTCCTGCATGCCCTCTGGCATCATTTCGGCACGGAACCCTTCGAGCGCGGCAATCTGGATGCCGCCCGCCTCAGCCTGCTGTTCGGGCGAGAAGTGGTGGCGGTGGACAAGGATTTCGATCCGCTCTCCTACGAGGCGCTGCTGCAGATCAACGAGCGCCTGGCGCGGCAGAACTTTCCGGAAAGTTTCGAAGACGTGTTCGAGGTGTGATGATGCACTCTGTCTTTTCCCTGCCGGAGCACGGATGATGGCCAAGACCCCGGAGATGCCGAAACATCGTGGCTTTCCCCTCGGCCTGCCCGGCACGCAGTGGCAATATACGCTGCGCCGCGCCAATTCGAAGGTAACCAAGCTTTTTGCCATGCCGCGTTATCGCACGCTGGACCAGACGGTGGCGCTCGCCGATGCCGGTTTCGTGCAGGCGCTCTGGCAGTTTTTTGGCTCAGAACCGTTCGAGCGCGGCAATCTGGATGGCGAGCGGCTCTGCCGCCTGTTCGGGCGCGAAGTGATCGCAGCCGAACGCGGTTTTGATCCCGCCTCCTATTCCGCGATGCTGAAACTGAACGAGGCCGTGGCACGGAAGAATTTTCCGCAGGCCTTCGAAGAGATGGGTGGGGTTTAAGGGGCGGGGACCGGATTGCATGCCAACGCTGCTGGTTTGGAAGGGGCATCGCTTCTTATTCTACTCCAAGGAAATCGGAGAGCCGCCGCATGTGCATGTTCTGAAGGATGCAAAGCAGTTGAAAGTCTGGCTTCGGGATCTCGGTGTGGCCCGTAACGCTGGCTTCGCGGAACATGAGGTGAATGCTATCCTCAAGGTCGTCGCGCAACACCGGCAAAGTTTCGAGGAGGCGTGGGATGACTATTTTGGACATTGATGAGCGGCAGCTCCAGGTTGCTGCTGTCGAGGTGACGGCGCAAAGCATCATTTTCGACATGGCTGACGGACGCCGCATCGAAGCGCCCTTGTGGTGGTATCCGCGCCTTCAGGCGGCCTCTGCCCAACAACGTGCCGCCTGGACCATCCTGCCGTTTGGCGATGCGGTGGGCTGGGAAGAGATCGACGAATATATCAGTGCCAAGGCGCTCATCATCGGCGGTGCCGCGCCGGGCGCTGTTCCTCCTGCTCAAGCTGCTGAATGAGACAAAGCGTCATGATCCAGAAAATCCTGATCGCCAATCGTGGCGAAATCGCCTGCCGGGTCATCCGCACGGCCAAGAAGATGGGCATCAAGACGGTCGCCGTCTACTCTGATGCGGATGCAAACGCGCTGCATGTGCGCGAGGCTGATGAGGCGGTGCATATCGGGCCGGCACCCTCCTCGCAGTCCTATATCGTCATCGACAAGATCTTGGACGCCATCCGAAAGACCGGCGCCGATGCGGTCCATCCCGGTTACGGTTTTCTCTCGGAAAACCCGCTGTTTGCCGAGGCGCTCGACAAGGCGGGCGTGACCTTCATCGGCCCGCCGGTCGGCGCCATCCAGGCGATGGGCGACAAGATCACCTCGAAGAAGATCGCCGCGGAAGCCGGTGTATCCACCGTGCCCGGCCATATGGGCCTGATCGAGGATGCCGACGAAGCGGTGAGGATTTCCGCCGCGATCGGTTATCCGGTGATGATCAAGGCGTCCGCCGGCGGTGGCGGCAAGGGCATGCGCATCGCCTGGAACGATGCGGAAGCCCGTGAGGGGTTTCAGTCGTCGAAAAACGAGGCGAAAAGCGCGTTTGGCGACGATCGAATCTTCATCGAAAAATTCGTCACCGAACCGCGCCATATCGAAATCCAGGTGCTGGGCGACAAACACGGCACCTGCCTCTATCTCGGCGAGCGCGAATGCTCGATCCAGCGGCGCAACCAGAAGGTCATCGAAGAGGCACCGTCGCCTTTCCTGACGCCGGAAACCCGCCGCGCCATGGGCGAGCAGGCCGTCGCGCTTGCGAAAGCCGTGGGTTACCATTCGGCGGGTACGGTGGAATTCATCGTCGATGGCAAGGCCAACACGTTCTACTTCCTCGAAATGAACACCCGCCTGCAGGTGGAACATCCGGTGACCGAACTCGTCACCGGCATCGATCTTGTCGAGCAGATGATCCGCGTGGCCTCGGGCGAAAAGCTGGCGCTGACACAGGATGATGTGAAGCTGAACGGCTGGGCGATCGAAAGCCGGCTTTACGCGGAAGATCCTTTCCGCAACTTCCTGCCCTCCATCGGCCGGCTCTCGCGGTATCGCCCGCCGGTCGAAGGCGTCCAGGCCGATGGCACCGTGGTGCGCAATGATACCGGCGTCTTCGAAGGCGGCGAGATTTCCATGTATTACGATCCGATGATCGCCAAGCTCTGCACCTGGGGTGAGACGCGTGCGGTGGCGATCGATGCCATGGCCGCGGCGCTCAATGATTTCGAGGTGGACGGCATCGGCCACAACCTGCCCTTCCTCTCCGCCGTCATGGGGCAGGCGCGTTTCCGCTCCGGCAAACTGACCACCGCCTATATCGCGGAAGAGTTCCCGGACGGCTTCTCCGGCGTCGCCCCGGATGCGGCCTCCTCGCAGCAACTGGCCGCCATTGCTGCCGTCCTTCATGCCCAGATCCAGGGCCGGGCGGCGCAGATATCCGGCACCATCGGCAATCATGCCCGCAAGGTCGGCAAGGACTGGGTGGTGACGTTCGGCGAGGTCAGCCACACGGTCACACTGTCCGGAGGATCGGGGACGGAGACTGTCACCTTCGGCGAGGGCGGCGACAGCGTGAAGGTTTCCGGTTCCTGGCATCCGGGCCAGACACATGCGCATTTTGCGGTGAACGGGCAAAAACTCGGCGTGAAGATCAACCTGATCGGCTCCGCCATCCGGCTTCGCGCCAACGGCATGGATGTCTTGGCCCGCGTGCGCTCGCCGCGGGTGGCAGAGCTGGCAAAGCTGATGCCGGTCAAGCTGCCGCCGGATACGTCGAGAATGCTGCTCTGCCCGATGCCGGGCGTCATCACCGGCGTCGCGGTCAAGGCGGGCGATACGGTGGAAGCCGGCCAGACATTGGCGACCGTCGAAGCCATGAAGATGGAAAACGTGCTGAAGGCGGAGCGCCGGGCTGTGGTCAAACGCGTGGCGGCCAGTGCGGGTCAGAGCCTGGCAGTGGACGAGTTGATCATGGAGTTCGAGTGATGCGGAAGGCGGTTTCACCCCCCTCTGCCCTGCCGGGCATCTCGCCCACAAGGGGGGAGATCGGGTGTGGAACCGTCCCGCAGACCCTCGTCCGCTTTAAGGGGCGCTCAGGCTTCCGCGATCGCTGGTTCTCGAGACGTCGCCTTTTGCCGATCTCCCCCCTTGTGGGGGAGATGCCCGGCAGGGCAGAGGGGGGTATCTGGCTCTGTCAGTATGATCGAACGGGATCTCACAGCGAACCGTTCGCTAGAGGCCGTATTCCGCCTTCTTTCGAGCTATCATTGCCTCTATTTGCGCGTGACTCTCTTCCATCGTCAGGAAGGGGCCCTTGCGTCTGCGTTCAATCAACGCCCGTAGTGCCGCAAGCTCCGCCTCTTTCATCTCGGTCTGCTCGCGCAAGAGTTCCAGCCCCTGCTGCACCACGGCGCTTATGCTGGAATAGCGGCCTTCCTCTACAAGCCTGCGGGCAAAGGCGTCCTGCTGATCGGAAATCGAGACGGATGCTTTTACGGTCATGGCTCAGGGCTCCCGCGAGAAATGCGTACACTATGCTACTGAGTAGCAATTCCGTCAATCTCAACGCCACGCTGACTGTGATGTCGGCCCCCGGAGGATCCGCCCGATGACCAAGAAAACCGTCGTAGACTGGCAGGCGCTCGCCGAAAAGGAGCTGAAGGCCTCACCGGACAAGCTTGTGTGGCACACGCCGGAAGGCATCCCGGTCAAGCCGGTTTACACGGCAGACGATCTCAACGGCATCGAGCATCTCGACAGCCTGCCGGGCTTCAAGCCCTATCTGCGCGGGCCGCGCGCCACCATGTATGCCGGCCGTCCCTGGACGATCCGTCAATATGCCGGCTTCTCCACGGCGGAAGAAAGCAATGCCTTTTATCGCAAGGCGCTTGCCGCCGGCCAGCAGGGTGTCTCCGTCGCTTTCGATCTCGCCACCCATCGCGGTTACGATTCGGATCATCCGCGTGTCGTCGGCGATGTCGGCAAGGCGGGCGTGGCAATCGACAGCGTCGAGGACATGAAGATCCTGTTCAACGGCATTCCGCTGCAGGATATCTCCGTCTCGATGACCATGAACGGCGCGGTCATCCCGATTCTCGCGAACTTCATCGTGACCGGCGAGGAGCAGGGCGTGTCCCGCGATCTGCTCTCCGGCACCATTCAGAACGACATTCTGAAGGAGTTCATGGTCCGCAACACCTATATCTATCCGCCGGAACCGTCGATGCGGATCATCGCGGATATCATCGCCTATACGGCGAAGGAAATGCCGCGCTTCAACTCCATCTCGATTTCCGGCTACCACATGCAGGAAGCCGGCGCGACGCTGGTGCAGGAGCTCGCCTTCACGCTCGCGGATGGCCGCGAATATGTGCGCGCAGCACTCGCCCGCGGCCTGAATGTCGATGAATTCGCCGGGCGCCTGTCCTTCTTCTTCGCCATCGGCATGAACTTCTTCATGGAAGCGGCCAAACTGCGCGCCGCCCGCCTGCTCTGGTCGAGGATCATGGAGGAGTTCCAACCGAAGAAGCCGGGTTCGCTGATGCTGCGCACCCACTGCCAGACCTCGGGTGTCTCGCTGCAGGAGCAGGACCCCTATAACAACGTCATCCGCACGGCTTACGAGGCACTGTCGGCGGTGCTCGGCGGCACGCAGTCGCTGCACACCAATGCGCTGGATGAGGCGATTGCGCTGCCGACGGAATTTTCGGCGCGCATTGCCCGCAACACGCAGCTGATCCTCCAACACGAAACCGGCGTCACCAAGGTCGTCGATCCGCTGGCGGGTTCCTATTATGTCGAAAGCCTGACCAAGGAGCTGGCGGACAAGGCCTGGGCGCTGGTCGAAGAGGTCGAGGCTATGGGCGGCATGACGAAAGCCGTGGCCGATGGCCTGCCGAAGCGGCTGATCGAGGAGGCGGCGACGCGGCGCCAGGCCCGGGTCGATCGGGGCGAGGAAATCATCGTCGGCGTCAACAAGTACCGGCTCGAAAACGAGGAGCCGATCGACATCCTCGACATCGACAATACCGCCGTGCGCAATTCGCAGATCAAGCGGCTGGAGCAGATCAAGCGCCAGCGCGATCCGAAGCGTGTGGCCGAAGCGCTGGCGCTGCTGGAAGAGGTGGCGGAAACCGGCGAAGGCAATCTTCTGGCGGCTGCCGTCGAGGCGGCGCGGGCGCGGGCCACCGTCGGCGAAATTTCCGATGCCATGCGCCAGGCCTTTGGCGATCACACGGCCGTGCCAGAAGTGGTGAGCGACATCTACGGCCCGGCCTATGCGGATGATCCGGAATACCAGACGCTGACCGGCCGCCTCTCGGCCTATGCTCAGGCCACCGGCATCAAGCCGAAAATGCTGGTCGCCAAACTTGGCCAGGATGGGCACGACCGCGGCGCGAAGGTGATCGCCTCTGCCTTCGGCGATATCGGCTTCCAGGTGGTCGCCGGGCCGCTGTTCCAGACGCCGGATGAGGCCGCGGCGCTCGCCGTCTCGGAAAAGGTGCAGGTGGTCGGCATGTCGTCGCTTGCCGCCGGGCACAAGACGCTGGCGCCGCAACTGGTGGAAGCGCTGAAGGCCAAGGGTGCGGAGGATGTCATCGTCGTGGTGGGCGGCGTCATCCCCCGTCAGGATTACCAGTTCCTGATGGACTCGGGCGTCGCCGCCGTCTTCGGCCCCGGCACCAATGTGCTGGATGCGGCGCGTGCCATCCTCGACCTGATGGAGGGCCGGCGCCGAAACGCGTAAAGCTTGCAAAATCGAAGCATCTCGTGCGCTCGGAACCGTACTCCCTCACCCGGCCTCCGCTTTGCTCGGCCACCCTCTCCCCAAGGGGAGAGGAGATCCGCGAACGTTGCGGCTTATCCCTTCTCCCCTCGGGGAGAAGGTGCCCGAAGGGCGGATGAGGGGCATTGCCGCCGTCAAAGGCTGTCCGACTGGTCCGGGCCGCCTGAGCCTTACCCCAGCCGGCGCCCTGCCGCATGCCGGGCTTCGAGGTCCGCGGCAAACACATCGTCCATGCTGGCCGCCGGCGGCAGGTGGGCCAGTTCCTCCATCACCGCTTCGGTGATCTCGGCCATGGCGAGGAAGCCAAGGTCGCCGGCAATGAAGGCGTCGAGCGCCATTTCCTTGGCGCCGTTCAGCACGGCACCCTGCACGCCGGCACGGGTCATCGCGAGCCGTGCTAGTCTCATCGCCGGAAAACGGTCCTCGTCGGGCGCTTCGAAATCCAGTCGCGAGAGCTTGGCGAAATCCAGCCGCTCCACCGGCAGCTTTCCGCGGCGCGGATAATGCAGCGCATAACCGATCGCGTGGCGCATGTCCGGGCAGCCAAGCTGCGCCAGCACCGAGCCATCCGCATAACCCACCATGGAGTGGATGATCGATTGCGGATGCACGATCACCTCCACCTGTTCGGGCGTCAGGCCGAACAGATGTTTCGCCTCGATCATTTCCAGCGCCTTGTTGAACATCGAGGCGCTGTCGATGGAGATCTTCAGCCCCATCGACCAGTTGGGATGGGCACGCGCCGTCTCCACCGTCACATCGGCCATCTGCGCCTTGGTGAAGGTGCGGAACGGGCCGCCGGAGGCGGTCAGGATGACGCGCTCGATGGCGTGGCGCTGGTTTTCCTCCAGCACCTGGAAGATGGCATTGTGTTCGCTGTCGACCGGCAACAGGCGTCCGCCGCCTGCCTTTACCGCCGAGACGAACAGATCGCCCGCCGAAACTAGGCATTCCTTGTTGGCGAGTGCAATGTCGGCGCCGCGGCGGGCCGCGGCCAGCGTCGGCGCAAGACCGGCGGTGCCGACGATCGCCGCCATCACCATGCCGGCCTCGGCGCTGGCGGCTTCCAAAAGCCCCGTCTGGCCGGCGGCCACCTCGATGCCGGTGCCGGAGAGAAGATCGCGCAGCGCCACATACTGGCTTTCGTCAGCGGTCACTGCGAGCTTTGCCCGGTGCGTTCTCGCCTGCTCGGCCAGAAGCTCGATATTGCCGGCACCGGTCAGGGCGACAACCTCGAAGGCGTCGTGATCATCCAGATGGGTCAGCACATCCAGCGTGTTCGTGCCGATGGAGCCGGTCGAGCCGAGAATGGAGATGCTGCGCTTCGTCACTGTCATGCCAAGGGTCCGCGTTGGTCACCGCTCGTTTACAGCCGGCGCGTGCGCCTCACAAGGGCGGATGCGTCGCATTGAATTTCATCCCTGCCGGTGCCAGATGCGGTAGACTGTCAATGATGATGGCCGGGTGGAGACGAAATCATGGCTGATACGGTGCTGACAACAACCTGCGCCATTGCCGGCGGCGGCCCGGCCGGGCTGATGCTTGGCCTCCTTTTGGCGCGCGCCGGTGTCGATGTCACCGTCGTCGAAAAGCACGGCGATTTTTTGCGGGATTTCCGCGGCGACACCATCCATCCTTCGACGCTGGAGGTGATCCACGAACTGGGCCTAGAAGAGGCTTTTCTGAAATTACCGCACACGCGTGCGCCAAAACTCTCGGCGGAAATGGGCGGACGCACCATCACCATGGCGGATTTTTCCCGGCTTCCGGTGCGCAACCGCTTCATCGCCTTCATGCCGCAATGGGATTTCCTCGATTTCCTGTCGAAGGAAGCGGGGCGCTATCCGAACTTCCGCCTGATGATGGCGACCAAGGTCGTGGACGTGCTGGAGGAGGGCGCACGAATCGCCGGGCTGTCGCTCGATACCGCGGATGGCCCGATGCGGCTGCGCTCCACCTTGGTGGTTGCCGCCGATGGCCGCCATTCGGTGGTGCGCGAAAAGGCCGGACTGGAGGTCGAAAGTTTTGGCACTCCCAGCGAAGTCGTCTGGATGAAGCTTTCCAAGCAGCCGGGCGATCCCGCGGAGACCATGGGTCATGCCGGGCCGCGCCAGGGTTTCGTGCTGATCGATCGTGGCGATTACTGGCAATGCGGCTTCATTGTCCGGCGCGGCACCTTTGCCGAAATCCGCACGGGCGACCTCGAAGCCTTCCGCGACATGGTCCGAGCCGTTTCGCCGCTTCCGGCCTCGCGCATGGCCGAAATCGCCACTTGGGAGGATGTCAGCCTCTTGCAGGTGCGCATCGATCGGCTGAAACAGTGGTGGAGGCCGGGACTGCTCGCCATCGGCGATGCGGCGCATGCCATGTCGCCCATCGGCGGCGTCGGCGTCAATCTCGCCATCCAGGATGCGGTGGCGGCCGGTAACCTGCTGGCGCGCCCCTTGAAGGAGGGGCGTCTGACGGATGCCGATCTCGCGGCGGTGGAAAAGCGCCGCCTGTTTCCCACCAAGGCCACGCAGAAGCTGCAATTGATGATGCGCTCCAGCCGCCGCAAGGATCAGGGGCAGGAGGAGCGCCGTAAGGGGCCGCCAGCCTTCATTCGTGGTATAGCGCGTTTTCCGTTGCTTGCGCACCTGGCCGGCCGATTCATCGGGCTCGGATTTCGCATGGAACATGTGCGTAATTGCTAAAGTACGGCTGCCTCTTTTCTGGCACAGAATCAGGTTTAGCTGGGCTCGATCAAGTTTTTGCTCTTGGATGGAAACATTTCTGCTCAAGAGTTGACATCGCCATTCTCTTGGTTAGTCATTTTTACGGAAAGTTTACCATGTTGCACGAAGAGTTGAGGTGCTGAGCACAACCGGCCAGCACGATGCCTTGCGGTGTCAAAATGGCCGGCTGTTTTGCGAAAGAGCAAGAATGCAATGACTGTGTTCTCTTTCGATTTCATCATCCCTGGCGAGGAATGACCATGACAATGGAACCCATGGACGGAATTCTGGTTCGAGATCTCGTTGCGACATGCGATACTCAAACCGCGACTTATGTACCTAGCGCACTTTTCGGCTACATCGCATCCGTCATGGATCCGCGTGAACCCAGCGTCTATCTCATCGATCTTCTTCCCTCCCTCAGTGCGGCAACCCAATCGTTCTTGAATTCGATGGGCGTGTTCAATCGGTCGCCGCTGCCGGAGAGCGAGGTGGCGAACCGCCGGCGACGCCTGCTGGATTGCCTCGATGCCTTTATCGATGAAGCCCGACTGAGCCGACAAAGCGTCGTGTTCCTGGACGCGTTGCGGGCAGGGGAACGGATGTAACCTTGCTTTTTGGCTGGCCCAGGCCCGGGCTGTCGCAGAGAGTTTGCGTGCCGGTGGCAGATGGCTGGTCAAATGCCGGTCGGCACACCATATCCTCGCACCTGACCCAGGCGCTTCGCCTGGTCTTGCGGCAAGGGGCCACGTGACGGTGCAGACAGAAAAAAGCCTTTCCCTGGTTCTCGACGATCTGTTTCAGTATTTCGAAAACCGACCGATCACGCTCGGTCGCCTGCTTGCCGTTCTCGGCGAGCAAGCGATCGCGATGGTTTTGCTGGTCTTTTCCATCCCGGCCATCATCCCGACGCCCGGCGTGCCGGCCGGAATGATTTTTGGCTCCGTGCTCGTCGTGCTCTCCTGCCAGCTCGTCGTGGGAACGCGTCGCTTCTGGCTGCCCAAACGGCTGGCGCGGATCGAGGTGCCGCGCAATCTGCTTTCTGCCATGGTCGTGCGCCTCGGCCCGAAACTTCAATGGCTCGAAACCTGGCTGAAACCGCGATGGACGGGGCTGTCCGGTCCCGCGGCCCTTCGCCCGCTCGGCGCCGTCGTCGTCGTCATGGGCGTCATCATCGCTTTGCCGATCCCGTTCGGCAATGTGCTTCCGGGTCTCTCGGTCTTCTTCATCGCGCTCGGATTGGCGCAGCGCGATGGCGTGGCAATCGGCATCGGCCTTGCGTTCGGCGCGGCGGCCATCGCCTTCACCGCCTTCATCCTGCTCGGCGGCTGGTGGCTGATCAGCGGCTGGTTCGGCTGGTCCTCCGGCACGGCTCCGATGTGACAAGCCGTCACACGGCGGTGCCTGCGGCATCCGCTGATAGGGCCGAATTTTTCAGGAAATGGTGTCCACGAGAGGATTCGAACCTCCGACCCCAGGATTAGGAATCCTGTGCTCTATCCTGCTGAGCTACGTGGACATCGCGCCGCTTGCGGATCGTTCGCTACATACCGCAGCCGGGCGTAAGGGACAAGCCTTTCAAGCCCGGCGGCGGTCGATGCGCTGCGGATCAGTCGGTCAGCCGCTGTTCGGCAAGTTTCACCCAGTAGGAGATGCCGTAGGCGATCGCCTCGTCGTTGAAATCGTAAGACGGATTGTGAAGGGCGGCGGTCTCGCCATTGCCGATCATGATATAGGCGCCGGGGCGGGCCTGCAGCATGAAGGCGAAATCCTCGCCGGCCATGCTCGCATCCACGTCGGTGTTGACGTTCTTTTCGCCGACGATGTCGATGGCGGCGCGTGCGGCGTGCAGGGTTTCGTCGGCATGGTTCACCGTCACCGGGCAGGCGCGCTCGTACTCCACCTCCACCTTCGCGTCATGGGCGGCGGCAATGCCTTCGGCGATCTGGCGGATGCGGTTTTCGGCAAGATCGCGCACGCCTTCATCGAGGCTGCGCACGGTGCCGGTGAGAAAGGCTTCTTCCGGAATGATGTTGTGCGTTGTGCCGGCATGGAACTGGGTGACCGAAACGACGACGGAGCGCAGCGGATTGGCATTGCGGGCGGCAATCATCTGCAGGCCGCCGACGATCTGCGAGCCGATGACGATCGGGTCTGCCGTGCGGTGCGGCTCGGCTGCGTGGCCGCCGCGGCCGGTGATCCGGATCGAGAACTTGTCGGGGGCAGCCATGATGCCGCCCTTGCGGATGGCAAAGGTGCCGAGCGGCATGCCCGGCATGTTGTGCATGCCATAGATTTCCTCAATGCCGAACCGCTCCATCATGCCGTCTTCGACCATGGCGAGCGCGCCGCGTCCGCCTTCTTCGGCCGGCTGGAAGATCACGGCGACCGCGCCGTTGAAGTTGCGCGTTTCGGCGAGATGTTTGGCGGCGCCGAGCAGCATGGCGGTGTGGCCGTCATGGCCGCAGGCATGCATCTTGCCGGGCGCCTTCGAAGCCCAGGGCTTGCCGGTGATTTCTTCGAGCGGCAGCGCGTCCATGTCAGCGCGCAGGCCGATCACCCGGTCGCTTTCACCCTTGCCCCGGATGATGCCGACGACGCCGGTGCGGCCAAGCCCGGTCACGACTTCGTCAACGCCGAACGCCTTCAGCTTGTCCTCGACAAAGGCTGCGGTTTCCTCCACGTCGTAGAGAAGACCTGGATTTTCATGGATATGACGCCGCCATTCTGTCACTTCGTGCTGCAGTTCGGCGGCTCTGTTCAAGATCGGCATGGGACTTCCTGTTGTCATTGACGGCTGCGATGGGTGTTCCGAAGCATTGATATTGCGCCGCAGAATTGACGGAATCAATGATCTTTGCCATTGCTTGGCCATAAGTGCACCGTAAGCGCCATTGCGTTTCCCGCGACCTTAACGAGGCTTACTCCTTGTCCGACCAGACGCTCCGCCTGACCGCATCGAGACTGCTTGCTGCGACGATCGCCGCTGGACTTGTCCTTGCAACCGGAAGCACCGCGGCAATGGCCAATCCGAAGATGGTGGTGGATGTCCGCTCCGGCCGGGTGCTGGTGCATCAGGAAGCCTTCCGCAAGTGGTATCCGGCATCGCTCACCAAGCTGATGACGATCTATGTGACGTTCAAGGCGCTGAAGTCCGGCAAGGCCAGCCTCGATATGCCGGTGGTGATGAGCCGGCGGGCGGTCGATGAGCCGGCGAGCAAGATGTATTTGAAGCCCGGCGCCTCGATGACGCTCGATGCGGCGCTGAAGATCCTGATGGTGAAGTCCGCCAATGACGTCGCCGTCGGCGTTGCCGAGACGATTGGTGGCACGGCGGAAAACTTCGTCGCCATGATGAATGCGGAGGCCGCACGGATCGGCATGAGTTCGTCGCGCTTCATCAATCCGCATGGCCTGCCCGGCAAGGGGCAGTACACGACGGCGCGCGATCTGGCGGTTCTTGCCGTGCAGCTGCGCCGCGAATTTCCGGAATATGCCGGTTATTTCGCGCTGGAAGGTGTCACGACCGGCTCCAAGGATTACCCGAACTACAACATGCTGATCGGTCGCTTCGATGGCGCCGACGGCATGAAGACGGGCTTTATCTGCGCCTCCGGCTTCAACCAGGTCTCGTCCGCCACACGCAACGGCCGCACGGTCGTCTCCGTCGTGCTGGGCTCCGACAGTCTCGCCGGACGGGCGGATGAATCCGCCGACCTGCTGCAGAAGGGGCTGACCCTGCCGCAAGGCTCCGGCGAAGCGCTGGGAAGCCTGCAGCCCTACGGGCCGGACCAGGATCAGGTGGTCGATGTCAGCGCCGAGATCTGCAATCCGCAGGCCGCCAAGGTGCGCAGCGAAAACCGCGACGATGCCGGGCGCATGGTCGTGCATTCGCCCTTTATCAAGGAAATGGCCGCGCCGCCGCAGTTCAGCATGGCCGCCATCCTTCCGCCGCCGACGCCAGCCAAGGGTGAGCTTGCCAATATTCCGGTGCCGATCCCCCGTCCGGCCTCCTTCTGATTTCTCGTTTCCAGGACATCCATTCCCATGCCAGTACCCAGTGAGCGCATACCGGTATCCATCCTGACCGGTTTCCTGGGGGCGGGGAAATCGACCCTGCTCAACCGCATCCTCAAGGACGAGGCGGCGCAGGATACCGCCGTCATCATCAACGAGTTCGGCGAGGTCGGGATCGACAACCTGCTCGTCGAAAGCTCCGGCGATACGCTGCTCGAACTCTCCAATGGCTGCCTCTGCTGCACGGTGCGGGGCGAACTCGTCGAGACGCTCGCTTCGCTGGTCGATCAGGTGCAGACGGGGCGTCTCAAGCCGATCCGCCGGGTGGTGATCGAAACCACGGGACTTGCCGATCCGGCGCCGGTCATGCAGGCGGTGATGGGCAATCCGGTCATCGCGCAAAGCTACCAGCTGGACGGCGTCATCACCGTCGTCGATGCCGTCCATGGAGAGGCGAGCATCGAGCGGCATCCGGAGGCCTTGAAGCAGGCGGCGGTGGCCGACCGGCTGATCCTCACGAAACGGACGCTCGCCGGCGACGATGCCAAGGCCCGGCTTCTCCAACGCCTGCGCAGCCTCAATCCCCGGGCTCTCGTTCTGGATGGCGACAGTCCGGAGGCGGGACGGGCGCAGATGCTTACCAACGGCCTCTACGAGCCGGGCAGCAAGATTGCCGATGTGGTGCGCTGGCTGCACGACGAGCAGCATGCGGACGAGCATGGCCGTCATCACGACCACGCCCATGGCCACGACCACCACCATGATGACCACAACGATGCGCATCCTGGTCACGACGACCATGGCCCGCGCGGGCACCACCATCACCATCACGACGTGAACCGGCACGGCGCCGATATCCGCTCCTTCTCGATCGTGCACGAGGCGCCGATCGATCCGCTGGCGGTGGAGATGTTCATCGATCTGCTGCGCTCCGCCCATGGCGAAAAACTTCTGCGCATGAAGGCGGTGGTGAAACTGTCCGACAATCCGGAGCGTCCGCTCGTCCTGCACGGTGTCCAGACGATCTTTCATCCGCCGCAGCGCCTGCCGCGCTGGCCGGACGGCAGTGATCGCAAGACGCGCATGGTGCTGATCACGCAAGGCCTGGCGGAAGAGTTTGTGACGGACCTGTTCGCCGCCTTTACCGGCGAGCCCAGGATCGACCGGCCGGACCGGGCGGCACTCGAAGACAATCCGCTGGCGGTGCCGGGTTTTAGAGCATGATGCCGAAAAGTGTATGCGGTTTTCGGTCGACATCATGCTCTTTGATTCTAGAGCTGATCAGAACGGATCGGTGTCCGCTTTCAGCTCGTCTGCCCGGCGGATGAGAAAGCGGTGGCCGGTGTCGGTCCGCTCCGTGGAAAGAAGCGCGTGGCCTTCCTGATCGCAGAAATGCGGGATGTCGATGCCGGCGAGCGGATCGGTGGTCTCGATCTGCAGCTCAGCCCTCGGCGCGAGCTGCGCCAGCTTCTTGCGCGTCTTCAGCACAGGAAGGGGGCATTTGAGCCCCTTCAGATCGTAGTGCAGCGGCGGCGCCAAAACGGTCACCGCGTTTACCAGAACTTCCAGAACGGCTTCTTGCCTTCCGTTTCCGTCGGCTGCTGAACTGCGGCATAGGCGAGCGGATTGGGGGCGGGGACCGGCACGGAACCGGTCGTGGTGGCCTGTGCCATGTCGGGCTGCGGCCGTGCGGTCTGGCTGGCCGTCGGGGCAGCAGCGCCCGGCGCCGGTGCCGCCATGGCGGTCTGGACGGACATGGTGGAGCGGTTGCCCGGTGCCGTGCCCGGCAGGACGACACGACCTTGCTTGGCCGCGCTTGCCTGGGTGGATGCGGTCAGGATCTGGCCGGGCTTGGCGGTCTGCTTGGCAAGGCGGGCGGCCATCAGCTTTTCGAATTCTTCCGGCTCGACCAGCTTGCCGGCGGCGAGCGAGGTTCCCGTCGGCGCATAGGCGAGATCGCGGCCCTTGCGCTTTTCGGCAACGATCGCCTTGCGCTCGGCTTCGGTCGGCTCATACCAGAGCTTGCCATCCAGCTTGTCCATCGCCTTGGCATAGGCCACCTGGTACTCCTTCTCATAGGAGGCAAGGGCTGCCGTCAGGGCCGGCGGTGTGGACATCGGCGGGCAAGCGGCCGCCGCGGAGAACTGTCCGGAGCCCTGAGCCTGCTGGTTGAAGACATACTTCTTCTCGCACACATTCACTTCTGGCGGACGTTTGGTGACTTCGAAATTGTCGTAACCCGCCTTCAGCATCTTCCAGAACTCGAAGTTCTCGCTGTTGCGGTGGCGGGCCATGTTTTCGGCCGTCATGCGGAAAGGGAAGGCCTGCAGCTGCACCGAACTCTGGCCACCGCGGAAGGCATCGCGGGCGAAGGCGTAGATCTCGAGGATCTGCGCATCGGTCATGGAATAGCAGCCCGACGACGAGCAGGCGCCGTGGATCATCAGATTGGAGCCGCTTCTCCCATTCACCGCGTCATAGCGGTTCGGAAAGCCGGTGTTGATGGCGAGGTAGTATTTGGAATTCGGATTGAGATGCGCCGGCGTCAGGTTGTAGAAACCTTCCGGCGCCTGACGGTCGCCTTCCTTCACCTTGGGGCCGAGCTTGCCGGACCAGGCGCAGATGTCGTAATCGGCGATCTTGTCGAAACGGTTGTCCGCCTTCGCCTTCCAGATCTCCATCTTGCCTTCTTCCTTGAAGACACGGATCATGATCGGCGAGTTGCGCGGCATGTTCTTCTTCTGCATTTCCGCAACGATGCGGCCCGGCAGCGGCTGCTCGACCTTGTTCTTCACCTTCGAAACATCGATGGCGCCGTCAATGGTGTCGTTGCAACCGGCAAGCGCGGTGGCCATGAGAAGAGCGTAGGCGATATGTCTTAGGCGCATCGGCAAAGGATCACACAGTGGTCGACCAATGGGTGCAGTTCATCTGCTCATACCCATTCTGCCAAGAATAATAAAGTGGTAAGCTTTACATTATCTTACCGGATCGCCTGGCAGTGGTTGCACATAAATGTGATCAGAGCGCGGCAGATTGTCCCGCCGCGCCCGAATTGTCAGAGATTCCGGCCGATCTCGAGGAATTTCTGGCGGCGGGCTGCGCGCACGTCATTCGGCGACAGCTGCCCGAGTTCCGCCAGGGCCTGCTCGATGACCGAGCCTGCATTCTCGATGACCGTCTCCGGATCACGATGCGCGCCGCCGAGCGGCTCGGGAATGATGCCGTCGATGATGCCGAGCCCCTTCAGGTCTTCAGCGGTGATCTTCATGTTGGTCGCGGCTTCGCGGGCACGGGTCGAGTCCCGCCACAGGATGGAGGCCGCACCTTCCGGCGAAATGACCGAGTAGATCGCATGCTCCAGCATGTAGACCTTGTTGGCCGCGGCAATGGCAATTGCGCCGCCGGAGCCGCCTTCGCCGATGACGATCGAGATCATCGGCACGCGCAGGCCAAGGCACATTTCGGTCGATCGGGCGATCGCTTCCGCCTGGCCGCGCTCTTCGGCGCCGACCCCCGGATAGGCACCGGCGGTATCGACCAGCGAAATCACCGGCAGGCCGAAACGGTCTGCCATTTCCATTACGCGGATCGCCTTGCGATAGCCTTCGGGGCGGGGGCTGCCGAAATTGTGCTTGATGCGCGACTTGGTGTCGTTGCCCTTTTCCTGGCCGAGGATCGCCACCGGCTGACCGCGGAAACGGCCGAGGCCGGCCTGGATCGCGGCATCCTCGCCAAACGAGCGGTCGCCGGCCAGCGGCGTGAACTCGGTAAACAACTGGGCGGCGTAATCAACGAAATGCGGCCGCTGCGGATGACGCGCGACCTGCGTTTTCTGCCAGGCGGACAGTTTCGAATAGATGTCCTGCATGGCTTCGCGGACGCGAACTTCAAGCCGCTGGATCTCGTCGGACGTATCGATGCTTTCATCTTCCGTCGCAAGCTTCTTCAGCTCGTGGATCTTGCCTTCCAGGTCGGAGATTGGCTTTTCGAAGTCGAGATAAGTCTGCATGAGCTCCGTGTTCCGATCGTTCTTGCGGCCAGGCCGCCCTCCGCCCGGGCTCTAATCAGGGTTTTTGGCGCTTTTTGCAAGAGGGTGATGCGTTTCCACCACCTGCCGCAGCCGTTCCTCCAAGACATGGGTATAGATCTGCGTTGTGGAAATGTCTGAATGTCCTAGCAGTTCCTGCACAACGCGCAGATCTGCACCGTTCTGCAGAAGGTGGCTGGCAAAGGCATGGCGCAACACGTGCGGGGATATGCTGGCGGCCCGAATGCCCGCCCGGGATGCAAGATCCTTGAGGTCACGGGCAAAGACCTGGCGCGGCAGGTAGCCCTCCTTGCCCGCGGAGGGAAACAGCCACGGGCTTTCGGCAAGCCCCGCCTTTTCGGCGGCAGCACGCGCCTGTCCATAGGCGGCAAGCGCCCGGATCGCCGAACGGGAGAGCGGCACGAGCCGTTCCTTGTTGCCCTTGCCGCGGATCATCAGGAAGCGGCCCTCCTGATCGAGCACCTGGGCGGGAAGAGAGACGAGTTCGCTGACGCGCATGCCCGTGGCATAGAGCATCTCCAACAGCGCCAGCATGCGCAGGCGCTGGAGGTGTCCCGGTCCCTCCGTCTCCGCCTCGGTGGCAGCGAGCGTCAGAAGCCGGGTTACGTCGTCCTCGCTCAATATCTTCGGCAGGGAGCGCTGTTTCTTCGGGGCGTCGAGGATCGAGGTCGGGTCGTCGCCGCGCAGGTTTTCCGCATAGAGGAACTTGTAGAACTGCCGCATGGCCGAGAGCCGCCTCGCCTGCGAGGAGGCGGCAAAACCCTGTGCCGTCAGATGGGCGAGGTAGGCGGTGAGATCGCCGGGCGTCGCTGCGGTCAGCGCAACCTTTCGGCCTTTCAGAAAGAGATGCAGGTCGTCCAGATCGCGCTGGTAGGATTCCAGCGTGTTGTTGGCCGCTCCGCGCTCGGCACTCATCATCTCCAGGAAGGATTCCAGGTGAGCGCGCGACAGATCCATCACTGTTGCTCGGTCTTCGTCGGGTTCAGCCGCTCGGACGGAATGCGGATGGTCACCTCGCGCTCCTTCGGCTCCACCAGGAAGACGAGCGCGACCATGCTTCCGTAGATCAGCCCGGCAATGATGCCGACAATGAAGAGAAAACGGAAAAGGGTGGGCATGGCGGGCTCCGACGCTTGCGCAGGCTTTATGCGAGATGTGGCGGATGAGTGCAAGAACCAGCGCGTATTCTTCGTTTTGGCACGGCGTGACTTGACGCTTCCCGTGCATTTGTCGATAGGGTGCGGGACAAGACTGCGAGAGGACAGCGATCGATCACGATGCCCGATCTTGTTGAACATCTGACGGTACCGCTGACGCTGTCCGACCGCGCGCGCGCGGCGCTGGGCAAGCGCAACCTGATCTTCGTCGGCCTGATGGGCGCGGGCAAGTCGGTCATCGGCCGCCTCGTGGCGCAGCAGATGGGGCTGCCGTTCATCGATACCGATGCCGAGATCGAACGCGTCTCGCGCATGACGATCCCCGAACTGTTCGAGGCCTATGGCGAGGCGGAGTTCCGGGCGCTCGAAACGCGCGTTGTCGAACGCCTGCTGCGCTCTGGCCCGCGGGTGGTTTCGACCGGCGGCGGCGCTTTCATCAACGAACGGACGCGCGCCTGCATCAAATCCGGCGGTTTGTCGTTATGGTTGAAAGCCGATCTCGATGTGCTGTGGGAGCGGGTAAACAAACGCAACAACCGGCCGCTCTTGAAAACGGAACATCCGAAGCAGACGCTGGAAAACCTGATGAACCAGCGTTACCCCGTGTATGCGCAGGCGGATCTGACGGTGCAATCCCGCGATGTTCGCAAGGAGACCATGGCCAACGAGGTGCTCTGCGCCATTGCCGCCATGGCTGAAGGAAATGAAGTCGATGACAAGCCAAACGAGCTGTAATCCCGAACGCATCGTGCATGTACCGCTCGGCGAGCGGGCCTACGACATCCTGATCGGGCCGGATCTCATTTCCCATGCGGGTGGCGAAATCACCGCGCGGCTGAAGGGCCGTCGGGCCGCGATCGTGACGGACGAGCAGGTGGCGCCGCTTTATCTCGACGCGTTGATGGACAGCCTGCAGACGGATGGCATCGAGGCGGTGTCGCTGACGCTGCCGGCGGGCGAGAAGACGAAGAGCGTCGAGCCGCTGATGGCCGTCTGCGACATGGCGCTGACGGCGCGCATCGAGCGCAACGACTGCATCATCGCGCTGGGCGGCGGGGTGATCGGCGATCTCGCCGGTTTTGCCGCCGGCATCGTGCGCCGCGGCGTGCGCTTCGTGCAGATCCCGACCACGCTTCTGTCGCAGGTCGATTCCTCCGTCGGCGGCAAGACCGGCATCAATACCCGCCACGGCAAGAACCTGCTCGGCGTCTTCCACCAGCCGGACCTGGTGCTGTCGGATACGAGCGCCCTCGATACGTTGAGCGAGCGGGAGTTTCGCGCCGGTTACGCGGAAGTCGCGAAATACGGGCTGATCGACAAGCCGGAGTTCTTCGACTGGCTGGAGAAGAACTGGCAGGAGGTCTTTGCCGGCGGTGCCGCGCGGGCGGAGGCAATCGCGATCAGCTGCCAGGCGAAGGCCGACGTGGTCGTTGAGGACGAGCGGGAGACAGGACGCCGGGCGCTTCTGAACCTCGGCCATACGTTCGGCCATGCGCTGGAAGCGGCCGTGCAGTATGACGGCCGGCGCCTCGTGCATGGCGAAGGTGTTTCCATCGGCATGGTGCTCGCCCATCGCTTTTCGACCCGCATGAACCTCGCAAGCGCCGACGATGCAACCCGCGTCGAGGCGCATCTGAAGGCTGTCGGCCTGCCGACGCAGATTTCGGACATTCCGGGCGAATTGCCGCCGACCGAGGTGCTGCTGGATGCGATTGCCCAGGACAAGAAGGTCAAGAGCGGACGGCTGACCTTCATCTTGACGCGCGGCATCGGGCAGTCCTTCATTGCCGATGACGTGCCGATCTCCGAAGTCCAATCCTTCCTCGAGGAAACACGAAACGGCTGATGTTGGAAACGCTGCTCGCCACTCTGTCTGAATATTGGCTGACGATCATCTCGATCATCGGCCTGATCATGGCTTCGGGTTTCTTCTCGGGCTCCGAAACGGCCCTGACCGCCGCCTCGCGGGCCCGGATGCATACGCTGGAGAGCAATGGCGATGAAAGGGCGGGCCTGGTCAGCCGGCTGATCGAACGGCGTGACCGGTTGATCGGCGCGCTCCTGATCGGCAACAACCTCGTCAACATCCTCGCCTCGTCGCTGACGACAAGCCTCTTCCTCGGCCTGTTCGGGCAGACGGGCGTGGCGGTGGCGACCATCGTCATGACCGTGCTGCTGGTCGTCTTCTCCGAAGTGCTGCCGAAAAGCTGGGCGATTTCCTCGCCGGACCGGTTTGCCATGTTCGTAGCGCCGGCGGTGCGCATCTTCGTGGGCATTGCCGGGCCGCTGTCGAGCGGTGTCAACGCCATCGTCCGCTTCCTGCTGTCACTCTTCGGCGTCAATCTGTCGAGCGAGACGTCGATGCTGACGGCGCATGAGGAATTGCGCGGCGCGCTCGACCTCCTGCACCGGGAAGGCTCCTTCATCAAGGCCGACCGCGACCGCCTGGGCGGTCTGCTCGATCTTGAGGAACTGGAAGTCTCCGACGTGATGAAACATCGCACCGTGATGCGGGCGATCAACGCGGATGATCCGCCGGAAGTGGTGGTGCGCACGGTGCTGGAAAGCCCCTTCACGCGCATGCCGCTGTGGCGCACCACAACGGAAAACATCATCGGCGTCGTGCATGCCAAGGACCTCCTGCGCGCGCTCGCCGAGCCGGACATGGAGCCGAGGGATCTCGATGTCGTCAAGATCGCCCAGAAACCCTGGTTCGTGCCGGATACGACAAGCCTCAAGGATCAGCTGAACGCCTTCCTGCGCCGCAAGGTGCACTTCGCCGTGGTGGTCGACGAGTATGGCGAGGTGCAGGGCATCGTGACGCTGGAAGACATCCTGGAAGAGATCGTCGGCGATATTGCCGATGAACACGATCTCGAGATCCAGGGCGTGCGTCAGGAAGCGGACGGTTCGATCGTCGTGGATGGCGCGGTGCCGATCCGCGACCTCAACCGCGCGCTCGACTGGAACCTGCCGGACGAGGAGGCAACCACGATTGCCGGCCTCGTCATCCACGAATCGAAGCTCATCCCGCAGGAGCGGCAAAGCTTCACCTTCCACGGCAAACGCTTCACGGTGATGAAGCGGGAGAAGAACCGCATCACGCGGCTGCGCATCCGTCCGGCGGAAGAAATCCCGCTGCAGAACTGAGGAACGTTCGCGTTACCAGCGCGTCGGTTCGCCGGGGGCTGCCGCTTCTATGGCGAGCGCGTGAAGGCCGGCATCGAGCTCCGGCTTCAGCAACTCGTTGATCAGCCGGTGGCGTTGCAGCCGGCCAAGGCCTTCCAGTTTTTCCGAGACGATGCGCACCCGCATGTGGGTTTCGCCAGTTCCTGTCATGTCCGGCTGGTGGCCGGCATGGTGATGGCTCTCGTCGATCACCTCCAGCCGCACCGGTGCGAGATGCTTGAGAAGGGTCGATTCGATGCGTGAACGGACGGACATGAGGCTCTTTCCGGATCGTCGGAGGGGGTCCCAGAAAGCAGCAACAAACCACTTTGTCAATTCTTGTCCTGCCCTTGGCGGCACCCCATAATGGGCTCACATGAAACTGGATTCCAAATACTTCGATCGCATCCGGACGCGCCGGAAACGGGAGCAGGAATCGGTGCCGCAGGCGCCGACCTGCCAGTGGGACGGGTGCGACAAGCCGGGCGCGCATCGCGCTCCCGTGGGTCGCAACGCCGAAGGCCAGTTCTTCCTGTTCTGCTTCGAGCACGTCAAGGAATACAACAAGGGCTACAACTACTTCTCCGGCCTCTCGGACAACGAGATCGCGCGTTACCAGAAGGAGGCGATCACCGGCCATCGCCCCACCTGGACGGTCGGCGTCAACAAGGCGGCGAAGGATGCGCCCATCCATGCGACGATGCGCTCCGGCTCCGCCCAGAGCTACCAGCGGGTCAAGGATCCGTTCGGTTTCGTGCGCGAGGGGCACATGGGCGGCCGCACGGCGCAGCCGGCGGTGCGAAAATTAAAGACGCTGGAGGCCAAGGCCTTCGACACAATGGGCTTGACGGCGGGCGCAACCGCGCCAGAAATCAAGAGCCGCTACAAGGAACTGGTGAAGAAGCACCATCCGGACGCGAATGGCGGCGATCGCGGCTCGGAGGAACGTTTTCGGGCTGTCGTGCAAGCCTACCAATTGTTAAAGCAGTCCGGTTTCTGCTAAGCCGTTCTGGTGCAAGGCAACATGGCAGCGAATGATTGCGGCCGGACCGTTTCCCGGTGCGGCGTGGAGTGGTGATGAGCAAAATCGATCTTGATATTTCCAACCTCCCGGACACGACGGTCTCGGTCCGGGACGTCTTCGGCATTGATACGGATCTTCGGGTTCCGGCCTACAGCAATGGCGACCCTTACGTTCCGGACCTCGACCCCGACTATCTGTTTGATCGCGACACGACGCTCGCGATCCTGGCGGGCTTCGCGCACAACCGCCGCGTGATGGTCTCCGGCTTCCACGGCACGGGCAAATCGACGCATATCGAGCAGGTGGCGGCGCGCCTCAACTGGCCGTGCGTGCGCATCAACCTCGACAGCCATGTCAGCCGTATCGATCTCGTCGGCAAGGACGCGATCGTGCTCAAGGATGGCAAGCAGGTCACCGAATTCAAGGACGGCATCCTGCCCTGGGCCTACCAGCACAATGTCGCGCTCGTTTTCGACGAATACGATGCCGGTCGTCCGGACGTGATGTTCGTCATCCAGCGCGTGCTGGAAAGCTCTGGTCGCCTGACGCTGCTCGACCAGAGCCGTGTCATCCGTCCTCACCCGGCCTTCCGTATTTTCGCGACCGCGAACACCGTCGGCCTCGGCGATACGACCGGCCTCTATCACGGCACGCAGCAGATCAACCAGGCACAGATGGACCGCTGGTCGATCGTGACGACGCTGAACTACCTGCCGCACGAGAAGGAAGTCGATATCGTCGCCGCCAAGGTGAAGAGCTTTGGCGCCACCGCGCAGGGCCGCGAAACCGTGTCCAAGATGGTGCGCGTTGCCGACATGACGCGGTCGGCCTTCATCAACGGCGATCTCTCGACCGTGATGAGCCCGCGTACCGTCATCACCTGGGCGGAAAATGCCGAAATCTTCGGCGACGTGGCCTTCGCCTTCCGCATCACCTTCCTCAACAAGTGCGATGAGTTGGAGCGGACGCTGGTGGCCGAGCAGTATCAGCGGGCCTTTGGCGTGGAACTGAAGGAAAGCGCTGCGAACATCGTTCTCGGAGCGTGACTGAGCAGGAACGGCAGACAAGGTAAAGATAATGGCAGGCCGCGGCGATAATTCGAAGGCAAAGACAGGCGGACCGGTGGATACCGAGCCGTTGCGCCGGGCCATCACCGGCTGCGTGCGTTCGATTGCCGGCAACGGCGAGGTGGAAGTTTCCTTCGCCAACGAGCGGCCGGGCATGGCGGGTGATCGCATCCGCCTGCCGGAGATCTCCAAGCGTCCGACGGCGCACGAGCTTGCGGTGACCCGCGGGCTCGGCGATTCCATGGCGCTTCGGCTTGCCTGCCACGATACCAATGTCCATGCGACCATGTCGCCGCAGGGCACCGATGCGCGCACCGTGTTCGATGCCGTCGAGCAGGCGCGTGTCGAATCGCTTGGCGCACTGCGCATGGCGGGCGTCGCCTCCAACCTCAACAGCATGAATGCCGAGAAGTATTCGAAGGCCAACTTCACCGGCGTTGACCGCCAGGAAGATGCGCCGATCGGCGAGGCCATGGCCATGCTGGTGCGCGAAAAGCTGACCGGCACCAGGCCGCCGGCGAGCGCCGGCAAGGTTCTCGACCTCTGGCGCCCCTTCTTCGAGGAGAAGGTGGGCAAGGATCTCGACAGCCTGAGAGGCGTCGTCGATGACCAGCAGGCCTTCGGCAAGCTCGTTCGCCACATGCTCTCCTCCATGCAGATGGCGGAGGATTACGGCGACGAGGAAAACCAGCCGGAGGACATGGAGAACGAGAACGACGAGGAGCAGCCGCGCAGCAACGAGACCGAGAACGAAGAGGTCGAGGAAGATGCGGGCTCCGATGCGGCTCCAGCTGAAGAAAGCCAGGCTGCGGAAGAGCAGCTCGACGACGGCGAGATGGACGGCGCGGAAATCTCCGACGACGACATGTCGGACGAGGATGACGACCAGTCCGAAACGCCCGGCGAGACCAAGCGCCCGAACCTGCCCTTCGACGATTTCAACGAGAAGGTCGATTATCACATCTTCACGGAAGCCTTCGACGAGGAGGTCACCGCCGAGGAACTCTGCGACGAGGCGGAACTGGAACGCCTGCGCGCCTTTCTCGACAAGCAGCTCTCGCATCTCCAGGGCGCCGTCGGGCGTCTGGCAAACCGCCTGCAGCGCCGCCTGATGGCGCAGCAGAACCGCTCCTGGGATTTCGACCTGGAAGAAGGCTATCTCGATCCCGCCCGCCTGGTGCGCCTGGTGATCGACCCGATGCAGCCGCTCTCCTTCAAGCGCGAACGCGACACGCAGTTCCGCGATACGGTCGTCTCTCTCGTCATCGACAATTCCGGCTCGATGCGCGGACGCCCGATCACGGTGGCGGCCACCTGCGCCGATATTCTTGCTCGCACGCTGGAGCGTTGCGGCGTCAAGGTGGAAATCCTCGGCTTCACCACCAAGGCCTGGAAGGGCGGCCAGAGCCGCGAACAGTGGCTGGCGAACGGCAAGCCGCCGACGCCCGGCCGCCTCAACGACCTGCGCCACATCGTCTACAAGGCGGCGGATGCGCCCTGGCGTCGTTCGCGTCGCAATCTCGGCCTGATGATGCGCGAGGGCCTGCTGAAGGAAAACATCGACGGCGAAGCGCTGATGTGGGCGCATAACCGCCTGATCGGCCGCCGCGAGCAGCGCAAGATCCTGATGATGATCTCCGATGGTGCGCCGGTCGATGATTCCACGCTCTCGGTCAATCCGGGCAACTATCTCGAGCGCCACCTGCGCGCCGTCATCGACCAGATCGAGAACCGCTCGCCCGTCGAGCTTCTTGCCATCGGCATTGGCCACGACGTCACCCGTTATTACCGCCGCGCCGTCACCATCGTCGATGCGGACGAGCTGGCGGGTGCGATGACCGAGCAGCTCGCCTCGCTCTTCGACGAAAAGGCCGGAGCCCGTGGCCGTCTGCGGCGTGCGGGCTGACCGGCGCGGGATGGCGACGAGACATCTTTTTGCAGCGCTGCTTCTGGCGACGACGATCTGCGGCGGCCCGCTTGTCCTAGCAGCGTCGCTTGACGCGCCGGTTCAGGCGAAGCCAATCGCCACCTTCAAGTCCGGCTCGAATGATACCCGCTTCGGCGCTTTCGAATTCCTGGGCGGTATCGAATTCACCTCTAGCCAGGATCTGCTGGGTTCCATCTCCAGCTTTCGCTTCCGCCCAGACGGAGAGCATTTCGTCGCCGTGCTGGATACCGGCCACTGGCTGACCGGTGCGATCACCCGCAATGGCGAAGGCAGGCTCTCCGGTCTTTCGGATGTCGTCATCTCACCCATGCTGGACGCCCGTGGCGCAGAACCGCGCTACAAAGGCGATATGGATGCGGAAGGGGTGGCGCTGCGTGAGGGCGAGGTGCTGGTGAGCTATGAGCGCACGCACCGCGTCGATGCCTATCCTGATCCGGGTTTTGAGACCGCGAAACCGAAGGCCAGCCTGCCGATCCTGATTCCGCTGCGCGAGTTGCGCGGCAATGGCAGCCTGGAGACGGTGGCGGTGGCGCCCTCGGGCAGCCCGCTGAAGGGGGCCGCGCTGACGATTGCCGAACGGAGCGTGGACCGCGACGGCAACCTGTTCGCGGCCATTCTGGAAGGGCCGCTGAAGGGCCAGTTCAAGGTGAAACGCAACGAGCCCTGGGACGTGACCGATGGCGCCTTCCTGCCGTCCGGCGATCTCCTGCTGCTGGAGCGCCGCTTCAGCTTCATCGGCGGGGTGGGCATGCGCATCCGCCGCATTGCCGGCGAAACTCTCCGGCCAGGCGCGCTGATCGATGGGCCGGTGCTGCTGGAGGCCGATATTGGCTTCCAGATCGACAATATGGAAGGGATCGACGTGATAACGGGCGCCGATGGGCGCCCGCATATCCTGCTTGTCTCGGATGACAATCACTCGATCCTGCAGCGGAACGTGATGCTGGAATTCCGCCTGGTGGAGTGATCCGCTCAGGCGGCCTTCGCCGGCGGCATCGGCTTGATGACGCTCATCAGCGCGCCATAGGGCAGAAGCATCAAGAGGCCGACCAGGAGCTTCACGACGAAATCGCCGATCGCCCAGGAAATCCAGCGCGGCGCTTCCAGCGCAAACACGCCGAGGATCGGCGCCTGGCTAATGGCAAAATCGTCATTGGCGCCGAGGAAGGCAAAGGCCGGCGCAAAGGACAGCGAAAAGAACAGCACCGTATCGAGCATCGAGCCGAACAGCGAACCGGCAAGCGGCGCCTGCCACCAGGTCTGGCGGCGCAGGCGGTTGAAGACGGAGATGTCGAGAAGCTGGCCCACCAGATAGGCCGTGCCGGAGGCCATCGCGATGCGCGGCATCGAGGTGTAGTAGGAGATCGCCACGCCAACGACGAAACCCGCCAGCACCACGCGGCGGGCAATCTGCGGCCCGAACTGGCGGTTGGTGAGGTCGGTCACCAGGAAGGCGGCCGGATAGATGAAGGCGCCCCAGGTCAAGAGATCGCTCAGCTGGATGCCGAAGAGGCTGCCGAGGACGGGGAACTGGACGAGGAAATTCGAGGCGACGACGACGAGCGTCATCAGGAGAACGTAAAGGGAAGTCGCGCGCAGATACTGCATTTTTTTACCCTGGGTGATGCCACCAGCTGGAGAAAATTCGGCAACAGAAAAGGCTTGAACGGAAGACCGTCAAGCCCTGTCTGAAACCAGTGATCGGTCAGAAGGCGCTGATTACGCGGCTTCTGTGGTCTTCTTGGCGATCTGGCGACGCAGCAGACGCGCGCGCATCGACAGTTCGTTTTCGCTTGCCTTCAGCAGGAACGCATCAAGGCCACCGCGATGCTCAACCGAGCGCAGGGCATGAGCAGACACGCGAAGACGGAAACGCTGGCCGAGCGCGTCGGAGATCAGCGTGACGTCGCACAGGTTCGGAAGGAACCGGCGCTTGGTCTTGTTGTTGGCGTGAGAGACGTTGTTGCCCGACTGGACGCCCTTGCCGGTCAATTCGCACTTACGGGACATGGGTACACCTTTGTTCTTCTTTGCAATTGAACGGGGATTCGGGCAAAGCCCGCCCAGCCGATCCAACTGGTCCTGTATGGAAAGTTGCGGTTCTATAGTCAGTGGGGCCGCGTCCGTCAAGTCGAACCTGCATCCGACGGCCGAATTCCACCGCATGCTCCGGCGCAATCGCTATTTTGTTGCCATAGTTGCCGATCTATAACAAGCACACCCAACCCGCTTTCAGGAAACGCCCATGCTCCAGCGGAGCCGCTCCCTTGTTCTTCTCGCGGTGGCCGCGACCGGCCTGTCCGCCACGCCGGCGGTAACGGCCGGCACCCGCCATGTCAGCGAATACAACGTGTCGCTCGGCCTTTTGCCGATCGCCAGGGCCTCGTTTGCCAGCGAGTTCGACGGGCGCTCCTACACGATCTCAGGAGCTTTCCGTTCGTCCGGCCTCGTCAACCTCTTCACGCGGATTTCCGCCGATACCAGCGTCAAGGGCACGATCCGTGGCCGGCGGCTGCAGGCGGACGCCTATTCGCTGGTTTATACGCAGGGCAAGAAAACGCGGGTCTACGACATCGCCTACCGGAACGGCGATGTGGTCTCCTCGACCATCAAGCCGGAGCCCGGCTCGCGCCCGCCGACCTGGGTGCCGGTGTCGGATGGCGATCTGCAATCGGTGCTCGATCCACTTTCCGGCATGGTGTTTCCGGAGGGTGCGCAGATCTGCCCGAGCCGCCTGCCGATCTACGACGGCGAATCCCGCATGGATCTGGTCCTGACACCGAAGGGCAAGAAGACCATCTCCACCGATGGCTACAAGGGTGACGTGACCATCTGCGAAGTCCGCTACATGCCGAAATCGGGCTATCGCAAGGGCCGCAGCGATATCGAGTTCCTCAAACAGGCGCGCATGGAAGTCTGGTTTGCCAAGGCAGACGGCGTCAATGTATATGCTCCGGTCTATGCCCGCATTCCGACCAAGGTCGGGGACGTCTATGTGACGGCGGTGAAATACGGCGGGTAAGAGGGGCGCGCACGGCTGCCCCGAAGGGGGCGAGTGTGAAGATCAAGGGAACGCTGATCGGCTTTACGGCCATCCTGATGTGGTCGCTGCTGGCGCTGATGACGGCAGCCTCCGGCACCATGCCGCCCTTCCAGTTGTCGGCGATCACCTTTGCGATCGGCAGCCTTCCTGGAATCGTGCTTCTCGCCCTGCGGCCGGAGCGGTTGAAGCTATTGCGCCAGCCGGGCAAGGTCTGGCTCACCGGCATTGGCGGGCTGTTCGGCTATCATTTTCTGTATTTCACGGCGCTGCGCAACGCGCCGGCGGTGGAGGCCGGGCTGATCGCCTATCTCTGGCCGCTGTTCATCGTCGTCGGTTCGGCGCTTCTGCCGGGCGAGCGGCTGCGCTGGTATCATCTGGCCGGCGCGTTGTCCGGTTTGGCGGGCACGGTCGCCATCGTCTCGCGTGCCGGCATTTCGTTCGAGGGCACCTATCTCGTCGGCTATGGCGCGGCCTTCCTCTGCGCCTTCACCTGGTCCGGCTATTCGCTGCTGACGCGGCGCTTCGAAGCGGTCTCGACCGATGTCGTCACCGGCTTCTGCCTCGCCACCTCGCTCCTGTCGCTCCTCTGCCACCTGGCGCTGGAAACCACCGTCTGGCCGGTGCATGGCAGCGAGTGGCTGGCGATCGTCGGTCTCGGCCTGCTGCCGGTGGGGGCGGCCTTCTATGCCTGGGATTACGGGGTGAAGACGGGTGACATCCAGATCCTTGGTGCGGCGAGCTATGCGGCGCCGCTTCTCTCGACGCTGATCCTCGTCCTCTTCGGGTTTGCTGAACCGAGCTTCAGGATCGCGCTCGCCTGCCTGCTGATCACCGGCGGCGCGGTGCTGGCGGCCAGGGACATGATCTTCGGCCGGCGCAAGAGGGAACCCGCGCCGGCGGAATAATTCAGGTGCCCGGTTCCCAGCCGGGCGGGGCCATCTCGAACTTTTCGAAGTCGAAACCGGGCGCCACGGTGCAGCCGACCAGGGTAAAGGTGCCGAGCGGCTCGGCTGACTGCCATTCATCCGCCACCACCACGACCTGCGGCCGTTCGCCCTTGGCCAGATCGAGGCCGAGAATTTCCTCGCGTGCCGTCTCGCCGTCCTTGGCAAGCCGCAGCTTCAGGGGCCCGCCCGCATAGAAATGCCAGACCTCCGCAGCATCTTTCACGCGATGCCAGTGTGAGCGCTCGCCGGCCTTCAGCAGGTAGTAGATCGCCGTGGAATGGCCGCGCGTTCCGCCGTTTTCATCGCGAAAGGTTTCCGTGTACCAGCCGCCTTCCGGGTGCGGCTGCATGGCAAGCGTGGTGATGATCTCGTCGGCGGTCACTTGAAATTGTCCTTGCGCTTGCGGATTTCGGCAAACACCTCTTCGTTGCTGGCGCCTTCCAGCAGCAGGTTGCGGCGGATGGCCGGATCGGCCACGCGCAGGAAGGGATTGGTTTCCTTCTCCAGCCCCATCATGGTCGGGATGGTGAATTTGCCCTCGGCCCGCAATTCCTCGATCTGGCGCAGGCGGCGCTGCAGCACCTCGTTGTCCGGATCGATGGTGATCGCGAAGCGGGCATTCGACAGCGTGTATTCGTGGCCGAAATAGATCGCCGTTTCGTCCGGCAGCACGCAGAGCTTCTGCAGCGAGTGCCACATGTCGGCGGCGGGCCGCTCGAACAGCCGGCCGCAACCGAGCGCAAACAGCGTATCGGCGGCAAACAGCAGCTTGTCTTCCGGAAAGCTGTAGCAGACATGGCCTGCCGTGTGGCCGGGCGTTTCGTAAACCCGCACCGGATGCTCGCCGAAGAGGAATTCGTCGCCGTCTGCCACGGTGCGGTCAAGGCCGGGGATCGCCACGGCCTCGTTGACCGGGCCGATGATCTCGCAGCCGTAGCGCTCCTTCAGCGCCAGGTTGGCGTCCACGTGGTCGGTGTGATGATGCGTCGTGAAAATGTGGGTGATCCTCCAGCCGCGTGCCTCTGCTGCAGCAACGATCGGAGCCTCTTCCGGAGCGTCGATCGAGGCGGTGAGGCCGCTGTCCGGGTCGTGCAGCAGGACGCCGAAATTGTCGCTGCGACAGGGGAAAACGTCGATGGCCAGGGTTTTCATGGCAATAATCCATTGTGCTTGCGGTCAGTCACCACAATGTAGAGGTCCCGGACTTGAAGTCCAACCACCCTTTGATAGGTTCGCGCCATGCACGCCGATATCGTCGATCTCCGCGAATTCTATCACTCGCCGCTCGGCCACTTCGCCGAACAATCGATCGCCATGGCCTTGTCGTCTCTCTGGACGCGCCTGCCGGAGGAACGGCTGGTGGGGCTCGGTTATGCCATTCCCTATCTCGACCGCTTTCGCGCCGACACCGAGCGCACCTTCGCCTTCATGCCGGCGGGGCAGGGGGCGGTGAACTGGCCAGTGGGGGAACTGTCATCGACGGCGCTGGTCTTCGAGGAGGAACTGCCGCTGCCGGACAGTTCGATCGATCGCGTGCTGATGGTGCATTCGCTGGAATTCACCGAAAACCCGCGTGAGTCGCTGAAGGAGCTGTGGCGCGTGCTGGCGCCGGGCGGGCGGCTGATCATCGTCGTGCCGAACCGGCGTGGCGTCTGGGCCCGCATGGAGCACACGCCGTTCGGCTCCGGGCGGCCCTATTCGCGCCGGCAGCTGACCAATCTGTTGCGGGAAACCAATTTTACCCCCGCCGCCAGCGCGGAAGCCCTGTTCTTCCCGCCGTCCAAGCTGAGGGCCATGCTGAAACTGCGCCACGGGTTTGAACGGATCGGGCGACGCCTCTGGCCCGCGTTTTCCGGGGTGCTGGTGCTGGAGGCGCAGAAGCGGCTCTATCAGGGGCTTCCGGTCGCTGCGCGGGCCTCGCGCCGCGTCTTCGTGCCGGTGCTCGGCGCGCAAGGGGTGCCGACCACGAGAACGAAAGCCGATCCCCTCTTCCTGCTCGACAAAAGCGGTGTGCGGGATTAAGGCGAAGGATCATCTTTTTTGAAGGTCTTGGCCCCATGGACAATGCACAGCTGAAGCCCGTTCCCCGCCCCGGTATCCTGGATATTGCCGCTTACGTGCCGGGCAAGGAACATGCGCCGGGTGTCGCGCGCGTCTTCAAGCTCTCCTCCAACGAGACGCCGCTTGGGGCGAGCCCCAAGGCACTCGATGCCTTCCGCCAGTCGGCCGGCCACCTCGAACTCTATCCGGACGGCCAGGCGAACGAACTGCGCGCAGCGATCGCCGAAACCCACCGGCTGAATGCGGCCAACATTCTCTGCGGCAACGGCTCTGACGAACTGCTCGGCCTGCTATGCCATGTCTATCTCGGCGCCGGCGATGAGGCGATCATCACCGAGCACGGTTTCCTCGTCTACAAGATCCAGATCATGGGCGCCGGTGCGACCCCGGTGACGGTGAAGGAAACCGAGTGCCGGGTGAATGTCGATGCGATCCTGGCCGCCGTGACGCCGAAGACGAAAATGGTCTTCATCGCCAATCCGGGCAATCCGACGGGCACCTATGTGCCGGCCGCCGAAGTGCGCCGCCTGCATGCCGGCCTGCCGAAGAACGTCATCCTGGTGCTCGACGCGGCCTATGCGGAATATGTGCGCGAGAACGATTACGAGTCCGGCATCGAACTGGTCTCCTCCGCGCAGAACGTCGTGATGACGCGCACCTTCTCCAAGGTCTATGGTCTCGCGGCCCTGCGCATCGGCTGGATGTATGGCCCGGCCGATATCCTCGACGCGCTGAACCGCGTGCGTGGTCCGTTCAACCTGAATGCACCGGCGATTGCCGCCGGTTCTGCTGCGATCCGCGACCAGGCCTTCATCGGCACGGCGATTGACTACAACGCTCTCTGGCTCGACAAGCTGACGCATGCCTTTACGACGCTCGGCCTCAAGGTCACGCCGTCCGTCACCAACTTCCTTCTGATCCACTTCCCGGATGTCGATGGCAAGCGGGCGCCGGATGCGGATGAGTTCCTGACCAGCCGCGGCTATATCCTGCGGGCGGTGAAGGGCTATGGTTTCCCGAACGCGCTGCGCATGACGGTTGGCCCGGAAGAGGCCAATCGCGGCGTCATCGATGCTCTCGGCGAGTTTATGGGCAAGGCATGACGGATTTTCTGTTCGACCGCATCACGCTGATCGGCATCGGCCTGATCGGATCGTCCATCGCGCGCGACATCAAGGCGCTTGGCCTTGCCCGCGAGCTGGTGATTTCGACCCGCAGCGAGGCGACCCTGAAGCGGGCCGAGGAACTGTCGCTCGGCGACCGGTACGAGACATCTGCCGCCGAGGCGGTGAAGGGGGCGGATCTCATCGTCGTTTCGGTGCCGGTCGGTTCGTCCGGCATGGTAGCGGAGCAGATCGCGCCGAACCTGAAGCCCGGCGCGATCCTCACCGATGTCGGGTCGACCAAGGCGTCGGTGATCGCGCAGATGGCGCCGCATGTGCCGGAGGGTGTGCACTTCATCCCCGGCCATCCGCTGGCGGGCACGGAAAAATCCGGCCCGGATGCGGGCTTTGCCGGCCTGTTCAAGGGCCGCTGGTGCATTTTCACGCCGCTGCCGGAGACGGATGCGGCCGCCCTCGACAAGCTCAAGGATTTCTGGATCGCGCTCGGCTCGCGCGTGGACGAGATGGACCCGCAGCACCACGACAAGGTGCTGGCGATCGTCTCCCACCTGCCGCACATCATCGCCTACAATATCGTCGGCACGGCCGATGACCTGGAGACGGTGACGGAATCGGAAGTCATCAAATATTCCGCCTCCGGTTTCCGCGATTTCACGCGTCTTGCAGCCTCCGACCCCACCATGTGGCGGGATGTGTGCCTGCACAACAAGGACGCGATCCTCGAAATGCTGGCGCGCTTTTCGGAAGATCTCGCCTATCTGCAACGGGCGATCCGTTGGGGCGAGGGCGACAAGCTGTTCGAACTCTTCTCGCGCACCCGCACCATTCGCCGCTCGATCGTCCAGGCGGGCCAGGACGTGGACGCACCCGACTTCGGCCGCCACGCGCTGGACCCGAAACCCTGATCAGATCGGCGGGATCTCGCCGATCGCGATGAAGCCGCCGACCAGCACCTTGCCGCGGTTCAGCGTCAGGTCGAGACTGGCGCTGTCGCCGCCGCCGGTCAGGGCCGAGAGCATCTTGGAGGCCGTGTCGATGGTGGGAGCAGCCTGCGGCAGGTTTGCCTTCAACTGATCCCGCCAGGCTGCGATCTTGTCCACGCGCAGCTTCAGCTTGCCAGAAATGCGGCCCTCGTCGTCGATCGAGAAGGGGCCACTGACGGAGAGAAGCTGGCCATTGCCGAGATCGATGCCCACCTGGCGCATCTCGCCTTGTGTTCCATAGAGGCCTTTGCCGCCGTCCTGCCCAGCGAGCATAGCCGCCTTGCCGGACAGCGTCACATCGGCCACCGCCGTGAACTTCGGCAGCGTCTGCGGCAGGCCGGCAGAGGTCAGAACCATATCCTTCAGCGTGATGGCAGCATCGAGATCCGCGCCGTTCTGCCTCAGATGCGCTTCGGTATCGGCCACCGCCAGATTGATGGTCTGCTGCGTCTGGGTCGAGACGATGTTGGTCTGCAGCCCCTTGATGACGGTGGAACTGCGTTCGACGCCGCCCAGAGTGGTGATCAGGCTCGACTGCAGGTTCTGCCATTGCGAGGAAGCGGTGAAGCCGTGGCTGGTGCGGGTTTCCGCCGGGCCATCCAGTTCCCAGACGATATGGCGCGGCTGGTAGATCTGGGCGGCGGAGCGGAGCGCGCCGAAGGTCACGGCGACACCGTTGTCGCGGTCGTCGATCGCGACCTTCGAGCAGAACAGGCCGATCCGGAAGGGGAAGCCGCGGTAGTCGGCATCGCTGCATTCGGCGGTCACGCCGTTGCGCTGCTGTTCGCCGAGGATTGCGAGGGTCTTTTCCTTCAGCAGCGATGCGGCATAGAACCAGCCCGCTGTATAGACCGCGATGACGAGGATGATCCCCGCCGCGAGGCCCCAAATCTTGCCGCTGATGCCGCTTCGGCTTGACGCTGCCATGATCTTCTCCAATGGTGCCCGTTCGAATTGCATGCGGTGTGGCGTGGGATATGGACGAATTTTGGGTGTTTGGCTACGGCTCCCTGATGTGGAATCCGGGTTTTGCCTTTGATGCGAGAATGCAGGCACGGGCATTCGGCTATCGGCGGGCGCTCTGCGTGCGCTCCTTCGTTCATCGGGGAACGCCGGATCGGCCCGGCCTCGTGCTGGGGCTCGACCGGGGCGGCTCCTGCCGCGGGGTCGCCTTCCGCGTGCCGCCTCCGGATCGCGAGGCGGTGCTCGACTATCTGCGCCAGCGGGAACTTGTCACCCATGTCTATCTGGAGCGGCATCTGCCGGTAGCGCTGGAAGACGGCCGTCAGGTGAAGGCCTTGGGCTATGTGGTGGACCGGGCGCATCCGCAATATGCCGGCGCGCTCGATGTGGAGGAGGCAGCCCGCATCGTGCATGCCTCCGTGGGGAAGTCCGGGCCCAACCATGCCTATGTGGCCAATACGGTTGCGCACATGCACGAGATGGGCATTCGCGATGCCTGGCTGGAAGGCGTGGCGCAGACGGTGGCCTCCCTCCAGGGTCAGGCGGGCGCCTGAGTTTTTTCACGCTCCGCCTTCAGTTCCGCCACCCGCTTCGCGGCGGTCGGCGGCAGCGGCAGGTCGGGATTGGCAGCAACATTTTCCAAGAGCAGATCGTCGCTTGCCTTTTCCAGCGTCTCGACGAGATGGGCGAAGAAGGCATCCGGATCCATGCCCGGCGCGATCGGCGGCAGGATGCGCACCTTGAAATGTCCCGGGTATCGCATGGTGCTGCGGCGCGGCCAGAAGAGGCCGGGATGCAGAGCAATCGGGACGACCGGGACGCCCATGTCGCGGTAGATGCGGGCGATGCCATAGCGATAGGCGGGCTCGGCGCCCGGCGGGCGGCGTGTGCCTTCCGGATAAATAATCAGCTGGCGCCCCGCCTCCATCTCGATCTTCGTGCGGCGCATCACCTCCAGCATCACCTTGCCGCGGGCACCACGGTCCACCGGGATCATCCGTTGCTTCTTCACGTACCAGCCGAACAGCGGAATCCAGGTCAGTTCGCGCTTCAGGATGTAGACCGGATCGTCCATCCACGGCAGCAGCGCATAGGTATCCCAGAACGACTGATGCTTGGGCGCAAAGATGCAGCCGGTCTTCGGGATGTTTTCAAGGCCCTCGATCTCGAAGGTGGTGCCGACAATCTTTTCCATCAGCCAGTGGTTCGAGCGTGCCCAGTCCTTGGGAACGCGGAACGCCTTCTTGCGTGGAAGCAGGAAATAGACCGGGGTCAGCACGATCATGCGCAAAATGAGGTTGGCATAAAAGGCGACGTTGAAAAGGGTCGAACGCAGCATCAGCATGAAGGAGATCCAGAAGTTTGCGGGCGCACGCGGTCCCTACACCATCGCGCCCGCGGACGGAAGCGCTGCGCGTCAGTGACGCACCTTTACGCTTTCCTTCTCGATCTCTTCCTCGGAGCGAAGTCCGGTGCCCTGCGGCATGCCGGCCACCCAGCGCAGACTGGCGGCGGCCATCTTCATATATTCGGAGAGCATGGTCCGCAGAGCATCCGGTTCGGTGAACCAGGCCTTACGGGTGAGATCCGACGTGACGACCGGATAGGGAATGAATGCGGTGCCGTGATCGAGCCGGCGAAGCTCCAGCAGGCTGCGTGGCATGTGATAGTTGGAGGTGACCACCAGAACCGAGCGGTATTGATGATCGAAGATCCAGCGGGTGATCTCGTTGGCATTGCCGATGGTGTCGATCGCCGCATAGCCGACATCGACGCAGCACTTAAAGAGGTCTTCGGAGCCTTGCGTGGTGCGGCGGATCTGGGTCGGCGAGGCGGACGGGTGGGCGCCCGAAATCAGCAGGCGCCGCCCGGCGCCGTCGCGCAGCAGGCCGAGCGCCTGGTCGATCCGCTGGTAACCGCCGGTCAGCACGACGATCGCATCGGCCTTCACGCCATCGGGGGCCTTCAGCGAGGTGACCGCATCGGCAAACCAGAGGAAACCACCGCCGGCGGTGGCGCCGAGCAGCAGGACCAGAATGCCGACATAGCGCAGGGTACGGCGGATCGGCCCGCTGCGACGGAACAATCTGCTCCATCTGCGCGGCGGCGGCTCTTCCTGAGCACCATTGGTCTGCATCGTCTGGCCAAGGGTCATGGCCGAGGTCCTTATACCCAATCCGCTCTGGAGAACAGAGCTGAGACGTCATCATGATGACGGCAGGCCGTCGGATCGCGCGGGGTCGGAGCGGATGAGATCGATCTCGTCAATGGTCCGCATCACCGTGAATCGGGCGGTCAGCGTCGTCAGCAAGGCAATCACGATCATTGTGGCGAGAATGCCGAGATAACCGGAAAAACCGATGGTGAAGGTGCCGAAGAGGGCGGTGGCCTGATCGCTTTCCGGGGTGGCGAGCGAGTTGCTCTGCCACAGGTTCGCCGTGGCAAACAGAAGGGCGGCCAGCACGCCGCCGGCGGCAGACCCCTTCAGGCTGATCTTGAGGAAATGTTTCTGGAATTCGGTCGCGACAAAGCCGCTCTCGGCACCGACAAAATGCAGAACCTCAACGATATGGCGGTTGCCGGAAAGCGCACCGCGGGTGGCAAAGATGACGGTGAGGATCATCGCCGTGAAGACGAGCACAAGCACGCCGGTGCCGATCAGCACGGTGGTGTGCGCCATGGAGACCAGACGATCGACCCAGGTGCGGTGATCATCGAGGAAAGCCTGCGGCACTTCGCTGCGCAGGAGGGCGCGCATGCCGGCGAAATCGGGCGGATTGTCCTCGTCGATGGTGATGATGACGAGACGCGGAACCGGCAGTTCCTTGAGATCGAGACCGGTGCCGAGCCAGGGTTCGAGCAGGCGCGCGGTCGCCGCATCATCCATGATCTTGCCGTCCTTCGTGCCGACGAAGGTGAGTGCCAGATCGCGCGCCTTGGCAAGGGCTGCATCCATGTCGAGCCCATCCTGCGGCTTGATCTGGATGGTGATCTCGCGGGAGATCTGGCTTTCCCAGCTCGAGGCGGTCGAGCGCACCATGCTGACGGCGCCAAGCGTGAGGCAGGCGAGGAAGGACATGATGGCGATCACCACCATCAGCGCATTGCCCTGGATGTTGGAGGGCGGCAGGATCGGGCCCATCGGTCGCACCCGCATCTCGGTGCGTCGCGGCTTTGTGGCCGAAGCCTGGTCCTTGGTCTGTTTCTGGGGTGTGCGGGGGCGGCTGATCTCATTCATAGATATCGAGCCGCCCATCGGTGAGGATCATGCGCCTTGCATCGATCTGGTCCATCAGCGCCAGATCGTGGGTGGCAATCACGACGGCCGTTCCCAGCCGGTTGAGTTCCAGAAAGAGGTTCAGGAGCCGCCGTGCCATGGGCGGATCGACATTGCCCGTCGGTTCGTCGGCGAGCAGGATTTCGGGACGGTCCATCAGGGCGCGGGCAATGGCGGCACGCTGTTTTTCGCCGCCGGACAGCACTGCCGGCAGCACGTTGATGCGTTCGCCGAGCCCAACCCATTTCAGAAGTTCGATCACGTCGTTGCGATAGGTGCTCTCCTCTTTGCCGCGCACGCGCAGCGGCAGAGCGACATTCTCGTAGGTGGTCAGATGATCGAGCAGGCGGAAATCCTGAAAGACGATGCCGACACGCCGGCGCAGCATGGGCAGTTCCGCCCGCGGGATCTGCGACAGGTCGCGGTCGAACATGCGGATCAGGCCGCGCGTCGGCTGCAGCGACATGAAGAGAAGGCGCAGCAATGTCGTCTTTCCGGCACCGGAGGGACCGGTGAGAAACTGGAAGGATCGCCCCGGAATATCGAAGGTGAGGTCGCGCAGGATTTCCGGCCCCATCCCATATCGCAAGCCGACATTTTCAAAGTGGATCAACGCGTCGTCCAGTCCTTTGGGTGGTCATTCTGCGACCGTTGGTAAACGGCAAGGGTTGACGGATGCTGAATCATCCCCCGGAAAGCAGGCGGTTTCCGGGCCGGATTTGCGAAGCATTAACCAATTAAATTTACGACTGAGCGGGATTCGTTGCAATGCCCCCGTTTCCCGTGGCTTCACGGCGGGGGAGGGAGAAGATCCGATGCACGCCTTTCGCTCGCGCCGTGACAATGCCGCCGCTTACGATATTCTGCCGCCCGAGGCGATCGGATCGAACCGGCCAGTGCGGATGCCGGCAAGAGCCGATGTGGAAGACGCGCATTTCGTGACGGTGCGCGAGGACACTCGAACCCAGCGTTTCCAGAACGACAATCGAAAGAGGCAGCCGAAGCCTGCCATGCGGGTGGCGGAGGCGGCACCTTCGCTCCTGCAAAGGCTGCTTTCGCGCTTCGAGGCGCTTCTGATGCGCATGTCGGCGGATTTCTTCTCCGCCCTCGTTGCCTTCGTCTTCATCGTCGTCTTCGGGCTTGCTGGTGGATTTTCGCTCGTCGCCGGTGCTGGCAGCGATCCCGCCCAGGCGGCCGGGCTCGACATTACCCATGTGACGCTGACGCCGCAGGATGCCGATGGCCTGCGTGTTCTGGTGATCAACGGCATTGTCGAAAACCGCGCGGGCGCCCGCATCGAGGTTCCGCCGATCCGCGCCGACATCCTGGTCGATGGAATGCCGGTGGCCTCCACACTCATTGCGCTCCCGATCAGCGACCTGGCACATGATCACAGCCGGGGGTTCACGGCCAAGATCCCGCATCCCGGCGGCAAGAATCCACAGCTTCGCCTTTCGTTTGCCGAGACGGGTGCCACAGCCTCCTGATTGTGCTATCGCGGGTCTTCAAGACATTTGGAGACGCCCATGCCCATCGTGCGCGGCAAGATCATCGAGCCGCTTTTCACCGCCGAACAGATTGCCGAGCGCAACCGCAGCCTGGCCGAGCAGATTGCTGCCGGTCCGACGAAGGACCTGCTGGTGATTGCCGTGCTCAAGGGCTCGTTCATCTTCGCGGCCGATCTGCTGCGTGCCCTGCACGAGACGGGTCTTGCGCCGGAAGTGGAGTTCATCACGCTCTCCAGCTACGGCGCCGGGACGGTGTCGCAGGGCGTTAGAATCGTCAAGGACATCGATTCTTCCGTCAAGGATCGCGACGTCCTGCTGATCGACGACATCCTGGAATCGGGCCGCACGCTGAAATTCGCCAAGGAACTGCTCTACGAACGTGGCGCCCGCCACGTGACGCTTGCCGTGCTGCTCGACAAGAGCGTCAAGCGCAAGGAAGAGCTGGAAGCGGACTATGTTGGGTTCGAGTGCCCGGATTATTTCGTCGTGGGTTACGGCATGGACGTGGCCTATGCCTTCCGTGAACTGCCCTTTGTCGGGGTCGTCACCGGTGATGTTCAATCTGAATCATAATCGGAAACCGGTGACGGGGCGTTAACCATGCCAGCCCCGTCTCGGTGAATGTTTACTCCTCGCAAAGGAAATACTGGTCAGTTGGGTCCCGATTTGATGCACGGAGTACCGATTCACCATGGCCAAGATCCTGATCACCGAGGACGAAGATTCGCTGCGCTCATTCGTGGCGCGTGCTCTGCGCCTGGATGGCCATGACACCCAGGAAGCAGCGGATGGTGCCGAGGGGCTGCAGCTTCTCGAGGAGGACCAGTTCGATCTTCTGCTGTCCGATATCCGCATGCCGGTGATGGATGGCATCGAACTGGCGCACCGCGCGGCGGCCCAGTATCCGGACCTGAAGATCCTGCTGATGACCGGCTATGCCGAGCAGCGCGAGCGTGCGGACGACCTGATGGCGAAGATCATCGACGTGGTGGACAAGCCGTTTGCGCTTCCTGATATTCGCCGGGCCGTGGCCCAGGCCCTGACGGCGGCCCCGAAGGCCGCCTGATCCTGAAGGCCGCCTGGCGCGGCCTTCGCATGTTCCGGATCACCGGATATCGAGCAGGCGTTCGAGATAACGCCGCTCTGCTTCTCCCGACAGGGCGTTGCCGAGCTTTTCGCGGATCGCCTCCAGGATCTCGCGGGCGCGCTGCACGTCGATCTCGTCCGGCACCTTGACCTGATCGCCGAATTCCGGACCTGACGTGGCGCGCGGACGACCAAGCGGATCACGACCGTTCTGTCCGCCATCGTTCGCCATGCCCTGGCCCGGTCCCTGACCCGGCTGCTGGCCCTGGCCCTGCTGCATGGCCTGCATCATCTGCTGCATCATGCTCTGGGCGCCCTGGCGCAGCGCGTTCAACGCATTGCCCTGGCCCTGGACCGCCTGGTCACCCTGGCCCTGGCCAAGCGCCTGGCCGGCATTGCCCATCTCGCGACCGGCTTCGCCAAAGCCCTGGCCGGGGTCCATGCCGAGATCCTTGAGCCCCTGCTGCAGTTCCTGCAGTTTCTTGCCGAGCCCTTCCTGCTGGGCGCGCAGGTTCTTCAGCGCCTCACGCAACTGCTCGGCGGTCATCTGGTCCGTCGGGGTCTGCCCCTGCTGGCCCTGTTGACCCTGCTGGCCCTGCTGCTGCTGGCCTTGCTGGCCCGGCTGCTGTTGACCCTGTTGCTGCTGGCCCTGATTGTAGGGCTGGTTGGGGTTGCCGCGCTGCATGCGGTCGCGCAACGCCTGGTTCAGCTGGAAGGTCTGGTCCATCAGCCGCTGCTGTTCCTGCATGATCTCGCCGAGCTTGTCGATTTGCTGGCGCATCTGGCTGTTCTGCTGCTGCCCCTGCTGCGGGCGCTGCATGCGGCCGGCCTGCAGGTTGTTCATCATGCGCTGCAGTTCGGACAGCATCTGCTGCGCGGCGTCGCGATTGCCGGATCGGGCAAGGTTCTCGATCTGGTCCATCATGTTCTGCAGGTCGCGCTGGCGGATGACGTTCTGCGCCTGCGCGTTCTGCTGGGACTGCGGCATGTTCTGCATGCGCTGCGCCAGTTCCGACATGAAGTTCTGCATCGCCTCGCGCAATTCCTGCATGAGCTTGGCGATTTCTTGGTCGGAGGCACCGTTTTCCAGCGCTTCCGACAGAGCCTCCTGCGCATCGCGCAGGCGGCGTTCGGCAAGCGACAGCCCGCCGTCCTCGATGCCAAGCGCGATTTCCCAGAGATAATCCGCGGTATCCTTCAACTGTTCCTCGTTGCGGGCAAGCTTCATGCGCTCCAAGGCGGAGCGGATCAGCAGGAAATGGCTGAGGTTTGGGATGGTCTCATCCGGGCGGATGGCAAGCGCTTCGTTGAGCGCGACCGCACGCGGCATCTGGCGCGTGTCGAGCGCAAAGACCTGCCGCTGTTCGGCAACGGAGGCGGCGAGCGGTTCGACGAAACGGCGGGCGGGAAGCACCATTTCCAGCGGCTGGCTGCGGCCTTCCTGGCCGGCGCCGTCGGTTGCCACCAGCGTGATCTTGACGCGCGTGCCGGACAGCGGGTGTTCGGTGAGGTTGCGGCTCGTCGTGCCCTTCACGTCGCGGGCATTCTGCCGCGGCAGGTCGAGCTTGTACTCCGGCAGCGGATAGAGAGGTGTCGCGCCCTCTGCCTGCTTTTCCGCCGGTTCGATCAGGGCGAAGGCGCGCTGGATGCCGTAATCGTCCTTGCCGGTGAAGCCGATCTCCAGCGCACCGTTCACGGCGCGGCGCGGCTGCTTGTCGAAGGCGATTTCCGGTGCGCGGTCGGGGATGACATCAAACATCCACTGCTGGCCGTTGACCGTCAGGTCGCCGCTTTCGTTGACCTTCATCTTGTAGGTGCGGGGGGCCAAGGGCTGGCCTTCCGCACGCGCGGCAACCTGCGGGGCTGCGGCTGCGGTCGGGGCCGTCTGACCGGCGGCTGCCTGGTCCGCCGATGCCACGGCGGCACGCGCCTCCTCCGATGCAAGCGTGGCCGCCGGTCCGCCTTCGAGCGGCGCAAAGGTGACGGCTTCGTCCCCTTCGCCACCCGTGACGCGAATGGTGAGCTCGGAAAACTGCGGGATCTGCACCCCGCCGGTCACCGGGGCTTCCCGGCCCGTCAGGAAGATCGGCGCGCGCGCTGTATAGGGGGGCGGGGTCAGCCAGGCATCGACGCGCAGATCGGGATTGACCCGTGCGGCGGGTGTCGAGGGCTGCAGCACGTCCGTGGTGCTGCCGCCGCCATTGGAATAGGAAAAGCCGAAGGCGGCCGCGAGAAGCAGGGCCGGAATGGCGCGCAGCGCAAAGCGGTCATGGCGGGCGATATCCGGTTTCGGCAGGCCGGCATCGAGCGCTGCAATGCGGCGCGCCATGCGCAGCTGGTGCTCCTTCCAGAGCGCGCGGGCGATCGGCGTATCGAAGGCCGGCTCTTCCTCCTGCACGGTCACCGGCTGGTGCGGCAGGTTGTTGCGCTCCTCCAGCAGGCGGTCGGCCTCCGGCGGCGTCGGCCAGCGCAGGCGGCCGAGCGGCAGGATGGAGGAGAGGAAGGCGAAGACGAAAAGACCGAAGGCGATCCAGCGCATCAGGTCCGGCATCTGCCGGAACAGGCCGAACCAGGCGGTGGCGAGAAACAGGGCGATGACCGCCAGAGGTGCCAGCATCAGCGGCGCCAGCCGCTCCAGGAACAGCACGAACCGGGCCAGCGATCGTTTGAGCGCCACGCGACGCGCGAGTGCGGGATGCGCGTCGAAGGCGCCCTTGCGAATGAGGCTCATGCGGTCCGTCTCCTGTGGTGGCGGCGTCAACCGTGACCGGCGTCGCATTGCGCGAACCGATGCGTGACAGGATACCAGTGTTTGTGGCGAAGACGAGGGCAACCTTCCGGTTTGCCCCCGCTTTCTGGCGGTTTCGCTGAAATGTGAATGCTAATGGACCGGCAGAACCAGGTCTGGCGGGCTCACGCCAGCCAATCGGGAAGGGAATCGAGCCCGATCAATTCCTCATAGGTCGTGCGCGGACGAATGACGTGGAATTCATCGCCCTTCACCAAAACTTCGGGAATCAGCAGCCGCGAATTGTAGGTGCCGGCCTGAACGGCGCCATAGGCCCCGGCAGAGGCGACGGCGAACAGGTCTCCCGCCGCAGGACGCGCCATCTCACGGTCAAGCGCCAGATAGTCGCCGGTTTCGCAGACGGGGCCAACCACGTCGGCCTTGATGCGGGGCGTATCCGTGGCCGGCAGCACGACGGGGCGGATGGCGTGATAGGCCTCGTAGAGCGTCGGACGGATCAGGTCGTTCATCGCGCCATCGACGATGACGAAGGTCTTGTCGCCGGCGTCCTTCACGAAGAGGACTTCTGTCACCAGGATGCCGGCATTGCCGACGATCAGCCGGCCCGGTTCCGTGACGATCTTACAGTTGAGGCTTCTCAATTGCGCCTTGACGATATGGGCATAGGCATCCGGGAGCGGCGGGGGCGTGTTGTCATCCTTGTAAGGGATGCCGAGGCCACCGCCGATATCGACGTGGTCGATCGTGTGGCCATCGCCGCGCAGGGTTTCCACCAGTTCGCGCAGCAGGCGGAAGGCATCCTCGAAGGGCTGCAGTTCGACGATCTGGCTGCCGATATGCATGTCGATGCCGCTGATATGGATGCCGGGCAGCGTCGCCGCATGGGCGTAGACGGCCCGTGCGCGCTCATAGGAAATGCCGAACTTGTTTTCCTTCTTGCCGGTGGAGATCTTCGCATGGGTGCGGGCATCGACATCCGGATTGATGCGGAAGGAGACATGCGCCTTCCTGCCCATCTTCTCGGCGCGAAGGTTGAGGATTTCCAGTTCCGGCTCGGATTCGACGTTGAAGCAGTAGATGCCGACGTCCAGCGCCAGATCCATTTCCGCCGGTGTCTTGCCGACGCCGGAGAACATGATGCGGTTTGCCGGGATACCCGCCGCCAGCGCCCGGCGCAGCTCACCGCCGGAGACCACGTCCACGCCGGCCCCCAGACGACCGAGCGTCTTCAGCACCGCCTGGTTGGAATTTGCCTTCATGGCATAGCAGACCATGGCATCGACATCAGAAAAGGCTTCCGAGAAGACGCGGTAGTGCCGCTCCAGCGTGGCCGTCGAATAGCAGTAGAAGGGCGTGCCGACCGCCTTGGCGATCTCGGGAATGGCAACGTTTTCGGCGTGCAGAACGCCGTCGATATACTGGAAATGGTTCACGGGGGCGTGCTCGGCTTAGAGAAGCGGATCGAGAAGGAATGGGCGATCGGCGACCGGCTGGTTCTTGTGGCCTGGCGTTTTGCGCACGTTCTGCTGGTCGATCGGCGTGCTCGGCTTGTCGAGCGACCCTTTGCGGCCACAGCCGGTGACGGCGATACCGGCAATGCAGAGCACGATGGCGATGCGGGCAGTGTTGCGCAGGGTCGACATTCTTCTTCCTTTATCGGATGGCCCTTGGCAGGGGCCTTTATCTGCAAGAGGGCTGCCTGTTCTTAGCGAAGTTCAGCCCGCTTGTGCAGTCAATTCTCGTGATGAAATCAGTTGCGCGACCGCCACCAGGCAATCTGCTTGCGCACTTCGGACGGCGCCGTGCCGCCAAAGCTGACGCGGCTTGCGACCGACGCATCGACGGAGAGCACGTCGAACACCTTCTCGGTGATCGAAGCATGGATCGACTGCAGGTCGGACAGTGACAGGTCGGCAAGATCGCAGGCCTTCTCTTCCGCCATGGCAACCGCGCGGCCGGTCACATGGTGGGCGTCGCGGAACGGCAGGCCCGCCTCGCGCACCAGCCAGTCGGCAAGATCGGTGGCGGTCGAATAACCGGAGCCGGCGGCGGCGCGCATGCGGTCGGTGCGTACCGTCATGTCGCGCACCATGCCGGCCATGGCGGCAAGCGCCAGTTCCAGGTTCTCGGCGGCATCGAAGACCTGTTCCTTGTCTTCCTGCATGTCCTTCGAATAGGCGAGCGGCAGACCCTTCATCACGGTCAGAAGCGCCACCAGCGAGCCGTTGATGCGGCCGGTCTTGGCGCGCACCAGTTCGGCGGCATCCGGGTTCTTCTTCTGCGGCATGATCGAGGAGCCGGTCGAAAAGGCATCCGACAGGCGAATGAAACCGAATTGCGGCGTGGACCAGATGACGATCTCTTCGGCAAAACGCGACAGGTGGACGGCGCAGATGGCGGCGACCGACAGGAATTCGAGCGCAAAGTCACGGTCGGAGACGGTGTCGATCGAGTTGCGGGTCGGTTCGCGGAAGCCGAGCGCCTGCGCGGTCATGTGACGGTCGATGGCAAAGCCGGTGCCGGCGAGCGCTGCGGCGCCGATCGGGCTTTCGTCCAGGTGGTCGATCGCGTGGCGGACACGGGCACGGTCACGGCCGAACATTTCGACATAGGCCATGCAGTGGTGGCCGAAGGTGACCGGCTGGGCGGTCTGCAGATGGGTGAAGCCCGGCATGACCGTATCGGCATGCTCTTCCGCCTTGTTAAGCAGGGCGGCGATCAGGTCGCTTAGCATGGCCTCGTTCTTGGCGAGTTCTTCCTTGACCCAGAGGCGGAAATCGAGCGCCACCTGATCGTTGCGCGAACGGGCGGTGTGCAGGCGACCGGCGGCGGGGCCGATCAGCGTGGCGAGCCGCGCCTCGATGTTCATGTGGATGTCTTCGAGCTTGCGGGAGAACTCGAAACGGCCTTCCTGGATTTCTGACAGGATCGTGTTCAGGCCTTCGACAATCTTGTCTTTATCTTCGGCGGAAATGATGCCCTGTTTCGCCAGCATGGTGGCATGCGCGATTGAGCCGCGGATATCCTGGGCGTAGAGCTTCTTGTCGAAGCCGATGGAGGCATTTATCTCCTCCATGATGGCGTCCGGTCCCGAGGCAAAGCGCCCGCCCCACATCTGGTTGGAGGAAGCCTGGTCCTTCGTGCCGTCTGCCATGAGTATCCGTCCTGGAGTGTTGAAATGCCGAACAAGAGACCCTTTGGTCTGCCGTCCGCCCGCCTGATCCTGATTGCTGCCGTCGCCGGCATCATTGCCGGTGCCGTGGCGGTATACGTGAAGCCGACCCCGTCTGGCAATGCCGCTGAAACGGCGGAAACGCAGTGCCAAGGCGCGGTTCAGCAGGCAAAGACCGTTTCCGAACTTGCCAAGGGCGATATTGCCGCGCTGACGGGAGCCGATACACCCCGCCGGCTGCAGGCGCTCACCTTCAAGGGGCCGGACGGCGACGCGCTGACGCTGTCGAACTTCGAAGGCAAGACGGTGCTTCTGAACCTCTGGGCCACCTGGTGCGTGCCCTGCCGCGAGGAGATGCCGGCCCTCAACAACCTGCAGGCCGCCAAGGGCAGCGACCGGTTCGAGGTGGTGGCGATCAACATCGATACCGGCGGCGACGAGAAGCCGAAGGCTTTCCTGGAGGAGACCGGCGTGCACAGGCTCGCCTATTATCGCGACAGTTCGATGGGCGTGTTCAATGCGCTGAAGAAGGAGGGACTCGCCTTCGGCCTGCCCGTCACCCTCGTCATCAACCGCGAGGGTTGTCTGATCGGATCGATGAACGGGCCTGCCGCCTGGGACGGCGAACAGGCCAAGACGCTGATCGACCGGGTGTCTGCTCTCTAGTCCCTTGAGGACTTAGCGCGTCGGAACCGGCACTTCGCCGCGGTAGTCGTAGAAACCGCGGCCGGACTTGCGGCCGAGCCAGCCTGCTTCGACATATTTGACGAGAAGCGGGCAGGGGCGGTACTTGCTATCGGCCAGCCCGTCATGCAGCACCTGCATGATCGACAGGCAGGTATCGAGGCCGATGAAATCGGCAAGCTGCAGCGGTCCCATCGGGTGATTGGCGCCGAGTTTCATCGCCGTATCGATGGCCTCGACGGAGCCCACGCCTTCATACAGCGTGTAGATCGCCTCGTTGATCATCGGCAGCAGGATGCGGTTGACGATGAAGGCCGGGAAATCCTCCGCGACGGTGACCGTCTTGTCGAGCGAGGCAGCGAATTCCTTGGCGGCGCGAAACGTCTGCTCGCCGGTCGCGATGCCGCGCACCAGTTCCACCAGCTTCATCACCGGCACCGGGTTCATGAAATGGATGCCCATGAACTGTTCCGGGCGGTCGGTGCTGGCGGCCAGACGGGTGATCGAGAGGGAGGAGGTGTTGGTGGCGAGAATGGCTTCCGGCTTCAGCACCGGGCAGATCTGGCCAAAGATCTTGCGCTTGACGCTTTCATCTTCCGTCGCTGCTTCGATGAGGAGGTCGACCGGCGCGAGATCATGATGATCGACGGTGCCGCTGATGCGCGACAGCGCCGCCTTGCGATCCTCGTCGCTCATCTTGCCGTTGGAGACCTGACGGGCGAGATTGCCGTTGATGGTGGCAAGGCCCGCCTCGATCCGTTCGGCGGACAGGTCGTAGATCGTCACCTTGTAGCCGGCCAACGCGCTGACATGCGCGATACCGCAGCCCATCTGACCTGCTCCAACAATTCCGACATTCGTGATCATGACGCCCCGTTTCTCATCAAGAGGTATTACGGCTGCAGCGATTGTAGCGCTGGCCCCGCGGATGCCCGGAGAGGGCCCCGCACTCTACCCCGAAGTGATAATGCCGCAATGCGAGATTTTCCAGCCCCCGGTGCCATTTCCGTGCAGACTGCGCCTAAAGCCTCCGCCTCTCAAGCCGGCGGATCGCGCAGAATTTAGGCAGATCTTAAGCGAATTGGGAAATGCTCCCCGGTGAAGAAGACAGCCGGGTTTGTGCTTTAGGCTGGGTTATAGGCGGGAAAGAGACGCAATGCGGATTGCAAGCAAGCTGCCAATTTTCGTGACACTGGTGGTGATCTGCTCCATCGGGGCGGCCAGCTTTGCCGGTCTTTTCGAGAGTTCGCGCGTGGTAAAGGCGCAAGCGATGGAAAAGCTCGAGGCGACGGCGGACGGCCGGCGCAACGAGGCCGAGCTCTACTTCGCCAACATGCTGACCAACCTGCGCTCGCTGGCCGGCATCGCGACCACCGGCGAGGCGCTGCACAAGTTCCGCCGTGACTGGCGCTACCTGGGCGACAAGCCGCGCGAGACGCTGACCGACCGCTACATCACCAACAACCCAAACCCCGCCGGCAAGCGGGCTGACCTCGATACTGCGCGTGTCGATACCTATGACAGCAACCATGCGCTCTATCATCCGGCGCTCTATGCCTCGCTGAAGCGCTACGGCTATGCCGACCTCTACCTGATCGATGCGAAGGGCACGATCATGTACACGGTGCAGAAGAATGCCGAATATGCCGCCAACATTGCCGATCCGGAGCTCAAGGATACGGCGCTGGCAACAGCGTTCCGCGCCGTGGCGGAGACCGAGGATCGCGAACAATACGCCTTTTCCGATTACGTGCTCTACGGGCCGCAAAAGCAGGCCATGACATTCCTGGCACTGCCGCTGTTCATGAACGACATCAAGGTCGGCGTGATCGTGGCTGCCATTCCGGCAACGCGCCTCAATGCCATGTTTGCCAACCGGACCGGCCTTGGCCAGACCGGAGAAACCCTGCTGGTCAATGAAGCCGGCGTCATCGTGACCGACTCGGCCCTGACGAGTGACAACGACGCACTGCTCGGCAGGATCGATGCGCCGATGGTGGCAAGCGCCATCGGAGGCCAGAAGGTGACCGATACGCTGACCGGGTATCGCGATCGGGTGAGTTATGCGGCGGCGACGCCGCTTGCGTTCGGCGGGCACAAATGGGCGGTCATCGCCGTGATGGCGGAGGATGAGGCGCTCTACAGCCTCGTCAGCATGCGCAACACGATCCTGATCATGGCGGTTGGCATCCTGGTGCTGGCAATCATCGCGGCGGTGCTCTTGTCGCGCAGCATTTCCCGGCCGATCCGCGAGCTGGTCGATGCGATGGCGAAGCTTGCCGGCGGCGATACCTCCATCGCGCTGAAGGGCGAAAAGCGCTCGGACGAAATCGGCGACATGGTGCGCTCGGTTGCCGTGTTCCGTGATGCGGCGATCGACAAGATGCAGCTCCAGAGCCAGGCGGAACGGGACCGGCAGATGTCCGAGGAGGAGCGTGTCGCGCGGGACCGCGCCCGGGCGGATGAAACGGCGCGTCTGCAGCAGACCGTCGAGATCCTTGGCGCCGGCCTGCAGCGGCTGGCTTCGGGTGATCTTGCAACCACCATCGACACCCCCTTTATGGAAGGCCTTGACCGTCTGCGCACCGACTTCAACCAGTCGATCCGCAACCTCTCCAGCACGCTGCAGCAGGTCTCCAACAATACCGCTTCGATCAACGGTACCGCCGCCGGCATGGTCTCGGCGACCGACGACCTGTCGCGGCGTTCCGAACAGCAGGCAGCGGCGATCGAGGAGACCTCCGCCGTTATCTCGCAGATCCTGGAGGCGATCCGCGTTTCGACCGACCGCGCCGCGGATGCCCGAAAGATGGTGGCCGAGGCCAAACACTCGACCGACAAGTCGGGCGAGATCGTCACTTCCGCCGTCGATGCCATGAGCCGGATCGAACAGGCATCCAAGGAAATCTCGCAGATCATCAACGTGATCGACGAGATCGCCTTCCAGACCAATCTCCTGGCGCTGAATGCCGGTGTCGAGGCGGCACGCGCCGGTGAAGCCGGCAAGGGTTTTGCGGTCGTGGCGCAGGAGGTGCGTGAACTGGCGCAGCGCTCTGCCCAGGCGGCACGCGAAATCAAGGAACTGATCGGCAAGTCGGGCGATGCGGTGAAGACCGGCGTGCACCTGGTGCAGGACACCGGCACGGCGCTGGACGAGATCGCGGTGCAGGTGTCGCGCATCAACGAGCGCATCGGTTCGATGGCCGAGGCTGCCGGTGAGCAGGCGGAAAGCGTGCGGGAAATTTCCACCGCTATTCGCCAGATGGAGAATGCGACTCAGCAGAACTCGCAGATGGCCGAGCGGACCAACAACGACATGGCGAAACTGACGCAGGATGCGCAGGCGCTGTCGGGTCTCGTTTCCCGTTTCCATCTGTCGGAGGATCAGGCGCCGCCAACGCTGGGCCGACCGCTGCTCGATCTGCCGCTGCCGGTCTCGGTGCCGTCACGGCCAGCCGGTTCGGCGCCTGTCGCCAAGCCGCGGATCAAACCGGCGGATGCGACCAGCCGCCAGATCAGCTCTCCGGCGCGCGACCTCCTCAATAAGGTGGCGCAAGGCATCCAGTCTGCCGCCGGCGGCGCGCCGGCGAAGAGCGGCGATCAGAACTGGGAAGAATTCTGAGTTTCGTTTGTGAAAACAAAGAGAAAGGCCGCGCCCGGTAACGGACACGGCCTTGTCTTATGGTGTGATGACGGGCTTTGCGGAAGGGCTCAGAGCGCCTTTTCAAGTTCCGGCAGGATCTGGAACAGATCACCGACCAGACCATAATCCGCGACCTGGAAGATCGGGGCTTCCTCGTCCTTGTTGATGGCGACGATCACCTTGGAATCCTTCATGCCGGCGAGGTGCTGGATGGCACCCGAAATGCCGCAGGCGATATAAAGATCGGGGGCGACCACCTTGCCGGTCTGGCCGACCTGCCAGTCGTTCGGCGCATAGCCCGCATCGACAGCGGCACGCGAGGCACCGACGGCTGCCCCCAGCTTGTCGGCGAGCGGCAGGATGACCTCCTGGAACTTCTCCGACGAACCCAGCGCGCGGCCACCCGAGACGATGATCTTCGCCGAGGTGAGTTCCGGACGGTCCGAGGAGGAGAGCGCATCTTCGACGAAGGTGGAGAGGCCAGGATTTGCGGTGGCCGAGATGGTCTCGACAGCTGCCGAACCGCCATCGCCTGCGGCGGCGAAAGCCGCCGAACGCACGGTGATGACCTTCTTGGCGTCGGTCGACTGCACGGTCTGGATGGCGTTGCCGGCGTAGATCGGACGCTTGAAGGTGTCGGCGGAGACCACTTCGATGATTTCCGAGACCTGCATGACGTCGAGAAGGGCTGCGACGCGCGGCATGACGTTCTTGGCGGACGCGGTGGCGGCAGCCATGATCACGTCATAGGCGCCGGAGAGCGAGACGATGAGATCGGCAAGCGGCTCGGCCAGGCTGTTGGCGTAGCCCGCGTCGTCGGCGAGCAGCACCTTAGAGACGCCGGAGAGCTTTGCCGCGGCATCGGCTGCAGCCTGAGCGCCGGCGCCAGCCACCAGCACATGCACGTCGCCGCCGATCGTGGCAGCGGCCGTCAGGGCCTTGGCGGTCTGATCCGAGACGCTTGCGCCGTCGTGTTCTGCGAGAAGAAGAATAGCCATTGTTCGTGTTCTCCCTGTCGTATCCTTAGAGGACGCCTGCTTCGACCTTGAGCTTTTCGACCAGTTCGGCGACGCTCTTGACCTTGATGCCCGCCTTGCGGCCGCCGGGCTCTTCCGTTTTCAGGACCTTGAGGCGCGGCGCGAGATCGACGCCGAAATCGGCCGGAGCCTTCTTGTCGAGCGGCTTCTTCTTTGCCTTCATGATATTGGGCAGAGAAGCATAACGCGGCTCGTTCAGGCGCAGGTCCGTCGTGACGATGGCCGGCAGCTTGACGTCGATCGTCTGCAGGCCGCCATCGACTTCGCGGGTGACCTTGGCGCTATCGGCGGAGAGTTCGACCTTCGAGGCAAACGTGGCCTGGCCCCATTTCAGGAGGGCTGCGAGCATCTGGCCGGTCTGGTTCGAGTCGTCGTCGATCGCCTGCTTGCCGAGGATCACGAGGCCGGGGTTTTCCGCCTCGACCACACCCTTCAGCAGCTTGGCAACGGCGAGCGGCTCGACCGCTTCATCTGTTTCGATCAGGATGCCGCGGTCTGCGCCCATGGCGAGTGCCGTGCGGATGGTTTCTTCCGCCTTGGCCGGGCCGATGGAAACCACGACGATCTCCTCCGCCTTGCCGGCTTCCTTCAGCCGCAGAGCCTCCTCCACGGAGATTTCGTCGAACGGGTTCATCGACATCTTCACGTTGGCCAGCTCGACGCCGGTTCCGTCCGCCTTCACGCGGATCTTCACGTTGTAGTCCACAACCCGCTTCACAGGCACCAGGATCTTCATGACTTCCTTCCTCAGATAAAACCAGTGGGGAAAATGCGGCCTCTCCCAAGCGGCCGATTGTCAATGGGCGACATGGATACGCATTTTTGCACCGAACACAAAGGCTTTTCGGCTTTTCCTGTCGTGCAATTTGGTCATCCCCCCATTCCCGAGGGGGGATCAGGAGGGGTCTTTCAGTTCAACCGCGCGCGGCACAACGACCCGGCGATCAAAGAGCGGAACGCCCGGCCGCCGCATCGCCACCACGAGAACAGTCCCCGCCAGGATGCCGCCAACATGGGCGCCCCAGGACACCATTCCCTCCAGATCCAGCCCCAGCATGATGAATTGCTGACCCACCCAGAGCAGCAGCGGAATGAAGGCCGGCAGCGGCAGCGGAATGCGGAAGAAGACCAGCGTCCACAGCCGCACGCGCGGGTGGAGGATGAGATAGGCGACGACGATGCCGGACACGGCTCCGGAGGCGCCGATGAGCGGCGCTTCAGAAAGCGGGTTGATCAATCCATGAAACAGGGCACCGGCTGCAGCGCAGGCGAGATAGAACAGCAGGAACCGAATGTGCCCCAGTGCATCCTCGACATTGTCGCCGAAGACCCAGAGGAAGACCATGTTCGAGGCCAGATGCCAAAAATCGAAATGCACAAAGGCGTAGGTGACGAAGCTCAACTCGCCCGGCAGGATGTCGAGGGCCGGCGGCAGAACCGCGTGCTCGAAGGCGACCGCCGGAATGAAGCCGAGCGTCAGCGCCGCGAGATCAGCCACGCCCGCCGGGGCGACGGTACCGAAGGCCCAGACGAGAAAATTGGCGACGATCAGACCGATCGTCACGTACTGAGCGCGAATGTGCTTCAGGTGATTGACGTCGTAGAGCGGAATGAACATCGGTGACCTTCTACTCCGCTCTTTGCGCCATGATCGCTTCTATCTGTTCTTGCCCGGAACCCAGAGAATGTCTGCCTTGCCGCCGCCATTGGCATAGCGGGCCGCGACAAACAGGAAATCCGAGAGCCGGTTGATGTATTTGAGGGCAGGGCCACCGACGATCTCGCCCTCCAGTTTCGAGAGTTCGACCATCAGCCGTTCCGCCCGGCGTGAGATGGTGCGCGCCACATGCAGCTGTGCGGCTGCCGGCGAGCCCCCGGGCAGCACAAAGGAGGTGAGGGGATCGAGATGGGCATTCAGCGTGTCGATCTCGCTTTCCAGCCGATCCACCTGCGACTGGACGATGCGCAGCGGTTCCCATTCCACCTTTTCGCCGGTCTCCGGCGTGGCCAGATCGGCGCCGAGGTCGAACAGGTCGTTCTGGATGCGAAACAGCATGCCGTCGAGTTCCGCCATGGCACCGGTGTGCAGGCGGACAACGCCGATCACCGAATTGGTCTCGTCCACCGTGCCATAGGCATCCACCCGCAGGTCGTGCTTCAGGCGGCGGGGGCCGGTGACGAGGCCCGTCGTCCCGTCGTCGCCGGTGCGGGTATAGATCTTGTTGAGTTTCACCACGATCAGCGCCCTCCGCCGGTCAGCCAGAGCGTCAGCATGATCAAGACGATGGCGATCGCCTGCAGCATGACGCGCAACTGCATCAGCTTGTTGGATTTGTTGGCATCCTTACCCTGCAGCATGTTGAACAGGCCGCGGATCAGGACGAGAACCACGAGACCCATCACGATGAGGGCCAGGATGGTGGTAAAGCTGGACATGGAGATGCCTTTTCTGGGGTTTCAGTCCGTCTTACGCAGGAGCCTGTAGAACAGATCTGCCGGCAGTAGCCGCTTCAGCAACACACCCTGCTTGGCGGGTTTCGTCACGAGGTAATGTGGCCGAGGGCGCGGGGCATTCAAGGCATGCAACAGAACCTCATGCACGGCCTCCGGCCCGAGCTTGTGTTTGTTGATCGGCCCGGACCCATCCAGTCGCGCCAACTGCCGCTTGTATTCGCGCGCATGGGCCGAGTTCTCGACATCGATATGGGCTTCGATGGCCGCCAGCGCATTGGCGGTGAATCGCGTCGTGATCGGGCCCGGCTCGATCAGGCTCACAAAGATGCCGCTGCCGTCGAGTTCCATCCGGAGCGTGACGCCGAGGCCCTCGATTGCGTGTTTGGAGGCGTTGTAGGCGCCGCGATAACGGTAGGGCACGAGGCCGAGGATGGACGAACACTGGACGATACGGCCCTTACCCCGTGCCCGCATGAAGGGAATGACCTGCCGCGTCAGTTCGTGCCAGCCGAAGACATTGGTCTCGAACTGCAGGCGCAGCACGTCGGTCGGCAGATCTTCGACCGCACCCGGCTGGCCATAGGCGCCGTTGTTGAACAGGGCATCGATCCGACCGCCGGTACGCTGGCTAACCTCCGCAACCAGGGCGTCGATCGTCTCCTGCTTGGTGTAATCCATCACCAGGGTTTCGATGCCGTCCGCTTCGAGGGCGGCGACATCCTCCGGCTTGCGCACGGTGGCGAAAACACGCCAACCGTCCTTGTTGAGGGCGCGGGCGCAATAGGCTCCGATCCCGGATGAACAGCCCGTGATGATGATCGTGCGCGGATCGGACATGGCCCCTCCCTGTACATTGCCTCTGCATTTCCCATATTTGGGCTTCAGTGACAACGGAGTTCCCCTTGAGCGAGCAAGGACAGACGATCCGGCCTTTCCGGCTTTGCTTCAAAGTCTTTTATGACGCCTATTGTCATTTCAACGATGACGATGGCTGGGCGCTGGCAAGCCATGTGGCGCTGTCCGGCCTGCTGGCGCTGTTTCCGTTCCTGATCTTTGGTACCGCGCTTGCCGGATTTCTCGGCGCCAACAGCTTTTCCGATACGGCGGTGCATCTTCTCTTCGACACGTGGCCTTCGGATATCGCCGAACCGCTGGCGGCGGAGATCCGCCGGGTGCTGGAAATTCCGCGTGGCGGGCTCCTGACGATCTCGGTGCTTGCCGCGGCCTATTTCGCCTCCAACGGGGTGGAGGCGCTTCGCATTTCGCTGAACCGGGCCTACCGGGTGGCGGAGGACAGGGCCTGGTACGTGACGCGCCTGGCGAGCCTCGGTTACGTGATCGTGGCGGTGGTGATCTTTGCGGCGATCAGCATCGTGCTGGTGGCGATCCCGATTGCCATTCGCTATGCGGGGGCGCGTCTGCCCTGGCTGCAGGACGAACTGACGCATATTTCAAGCTTCGGACTGCTCGGCACGGCGATCGTGCTCTTCCTCGGCCTCATCGTCTGCCACAAGTGGCTGCCGGCCGGAAACCGCAGGCTGATCGACATCCTGCCGGGGATTGTCCTCACGCTGATCTGCTGGAGCGCCTTCGGCTTTGCCTTTGCCTCCTACTTGTCCACCTTTGCCAATTACGCCGCCACCTATGCCGGCCTCGCCTCGGTGATGATCGTGCTGGTCTTCCTCTACATGGTCGGGGTGATCTTCATGCTGGGGGCGGAGGTGAACGCGGCGCTGATGAAATACCGCGTCTATTCGACCCTCAAGCATGCCCGGCGGTCTGCCACCACTCCCGTTCCGGCGCTGGATGAGGTGCCGTCAGAGGCCCAGCAGATCGCGAATATCCGCCGGTGAATGGCCGGAGGCGCGCAGCGCCGCAAGCCCGGTCGATCCGTGGCTCTTCGAGAGCTTGCGCCCGTCCGGACCCATGATCAGCCGGTGATGGTGGTAAAGCGGCTGCGGCAGATCCAGAAGCTGCTGCAGCAGGCGGTGCACGGAGGTGGCGTGGAAAAGGTCGAGCCCGCGCACGACATGGGTCACACCCTGCGCCGCATCATCAACCACCACCGACAGATGATAGCTGGAGGGCGCGTCCGAGCGGGACAGGATCACGTCGCCCCAGGCGGCCGCATCGACGGCAATATCGCCTTTATCTCCGTCGCCGGTTTCCGTCCAGGTGAGGGGGTGTCCGACCAGCGCCAAGGCTTTCGTCATGTCGAGCCTGAGAGCGTGGCGAAGCCCGCTCTGCAGCAGCCTCTGCCGTTCCGCCGGGCTTCGCTCCCGATCATCCGGCGGATAAAGCGGCGCGCCATCCGGATCGCGCGGCCAGGTCCGTCCGGCCGCCTCCGCCGCATGCACGCGGGCCTTCACCTCGCCGCGGGTCAAAAAGGCCGGGTAGATCAATCCCTGGTCTTCCAGCTTTCGCAACGCCGCATGATACTCCGCCACATGCTCCGACTGACGGCGGACCGGCTCTTCCCAGGCAAAGCCGATCCAGGCGAGATCGGACAGGATCTCGTCTTCGAATTCCGGACGGCAGCGCGTCTGGTCGATATCCTCGATGCGCAGGAGAAGACGTCCGTGTGCCGCCCGTGCCATCTGCTGATTGATGAGGGCGGACAGTGCATGCCCGAGATGCAGGAAGCCGTTGGGGCTTGGGGCAAAACGGAAGACCGGGTTTTGACGTGCGGTGTGGGCCATGATTTCTTCTGCCACGAATCGGGAGGCAATTCGATGGCCGTGATACGGGATGAGCGCGATATTGCGGAAGGGCTTGCGGCGCTGATCGATCTGGATCCGGCGTTACGACCCGTGATCGAGGCTGCAGGTCCGGTGCCGCTGCGCCTTTCCGAACCGGGATTTGCCGGGCTTGCGCATATCATCGTCTCGCAGATGGTCTCGAAAGCCAGTGCGAATGCCATCTGGTCGCGGATGCTGGCGCAGGGTCCCGTGACGCCGGAGCGCTTTCTGGCCCATGCGCCGGAAGTGGTGGCGGGGTTCGGCCTGTCGCGGGCGAAGACAGTCACGATCTCAAGCGTGGCGCAGGCGATCGTCGATGGCGAGCTCGACCTCGCGCTGCTGGGCAAGGTATCGACCGACGAGGCGATGGCACGGCTCGTGGCGCTGAAGGGCGTCGGTCCCTGGACGGCGGAGGTCTATCTGATGTTCTGCCTTGGCGCGCGCGACATCTTTCCGGTGGGTGACGTGGCGCTGAGGGCCGCCCTTGGCCACGCCTTTGCCATGCAGGAGCGCCCTTCGCTGACGCTTACGGCGGAACGGGCGGCCCTGTGGCGTCCGTGGCGCTCGGTCGCAGCGCGTCTGTTTTGGGCCTATTATGCCCGGGAAATGCGGGGCGACGCGCTCCCGGTGACGTGATCGCCTGCGACAGCGGCTGCGTCATAAATTCGGCTTCACATTCCTGTAACAACAGACCTAATATAGAAAGGACATAAGCCGAATCGGTGAGGAGCGTCCGTGACGATTGCAGTCTCCCCGCAGGCCCTGCCGGCGCTCGTCTTGAACGCTGACTACCGGCCGCTGAGTTATTACCCCTTGTCGCTGTGGTCCTGGCAGGACGCGATCAAGGCAGTCTTTCTTGACCGTGTGAATATCATCGCAGAGTATGATCACTCGGTATCCTCTCCCACCTTCTCGATGCGATTACCGAGTGTCGTCAGTCTCAAGACCTACGTTCAGCCCACTCGAAACCCCGCCTTCACCCGCTTCAACGTTTTCCTCCGCGACAAATTCGAGTGCCAATATTGCGGTTCCCGCGAGGATCTGACCTTCGATCACGTGATACCCCGGGCCCATGGCGGGGAAACGACCTGGGAAAACGTGGTGGCGGCCTGCTCCCCCTGCAATCTCAAAAAAGGCAGCAAACTTCCCAAGCAGGCGGGCATGCACCCCCACCAGGCGCCCTACCAGCCGACCGTGCAGGACCTGCACAACAATGGCCGGCTCTTTCCCCCGAACTATCTGCACGAAAGCTGGATGGACTATCTCTACTGGGATACCGAGCTGCAGCCGTAAACCCGGCGTCGCTGGGGCGGATCAGCCGCGCCGCGCCAGAGCGGAGCGGAAGGCAAAACCTGCGAGAACCACGCTCGCGATGACATTCCAGCCGGCAAAGGAAAGACCGAGCACCCGAAGCGCTGCTTCCGTGCAGGACGGCCCCTTGATGGTGTTGATGTCGCTCAACAGGTTAGCGGCGCTGGTCGTCATGCCGTTTGCCGTCGTGGAGCAGGTAGCCGGACCTTCCCAGAAACCCCACTCGACGCCCGAATGGTAGACGCCCATGCCTGCGCCGATGATCATCATGATGCCGACGATAGCGATGAGGCCACGGGTGACCGCGGGCGGCAGGCGGAAGGCCGCGGTGGCCAGCGCGCCGAGCGCCACTGGAATGCCCCAGTAATAGGGCTCGCGCTGCAGAAGGCAGAGCGCGCAGGGGATATAACCGCCGATATGCTGGAAACCGAGCGCCGTTCCGACGGTTGCCGCCATGCCGATCGCCAGAATGGCGGACTGCGCCATCAAGGTGCGGCGGGTTTCGTCTGTGGCAGCCATGGTGATCTCCGGACGCTTGACTTCGTGGCTCCTGCTCTAATCGCCGCGTCCAGGCCTGTAAATGTGAAACAGGCCCGGCGCATCACTCTGTCACGGGCAAATCTTTGTGAGATGCAAGAAGATTGTCAACGGGATGCCTGTGTGCTTGCGCGAATAGAATTTCCTGTGCTAGAGGGCAACCACCACTTTCGATGCCCCGTTGGCGGAATTGGTAGACGCGCCTGACTCAAAATCAGGTTCCGAGAGGAGTGCTGGTTCGATTCCGGCACGGGGCACCACGATTTCTCATTTTACACATATCTCGCTGAAGATCTCCGCCGCCATCAGGGTTGATAGCGGCGGGCGCAAAAGCGTGCCTTACTGGCAGTCGGAGACGACGATCTTGCAGTTCGGGCAATCTTCCAGCGCGTTGCGTTCGGCTTCGCGCAGGGTGGCGCCCCAGCCGATGCCATACTTTACGCGGTCGCCGGCATAGGCGCCGCAGGTCTCGAACCAGACGGCCACTTCGCATTCGTCATTGCCGGCGGACAGGCATTCGCGCATGGCGTTGCGTTCTGCTTCCTTCCTGGTGCTGCCCCAACCGACGCCGTAACCTGCTTCATGGGCGGCTGTGCCCTGCGAATCGTTGACGGCAATCGCACCGAAAGCCAGTGCGCTGGTGCAGGTTGCGAAAAGGCCTCCGGCAACAAGGGCGGCCTTGATGATGTGTGTGCGAAATACGGTCATGGCGTGCCTCAGTTCTTCGACAGGCTGATGGTGTAGGAGCCCATGGCGCACAGGTCCTGCGTATCTTCCAGCGTTTCGATGTTGGAATCCGCAGTAAACTCAAAGCGCATGTCATACTGGCAGACGGATCGACCATCGCCGATGGTGATCTCCATGCTTTCGCCGGGCTCGATAACGTCGGCTCCGAAGACGTCTTCTTCCCAGTTATTCACCCCAACCGGCGAGGTGAAGAAACGTTCTATTGTTCCGTTCGTGTTGTTCTTCAACGTAAAGACGAGATCTTCGGCTTTCGACGTCGAAATCGTTGCTGCCAGTGCCATCAAGGCCCCCGCAACAATGGATGCAGTCCTGATCATGTTGGATCCCCGTACCCAAAATCGGGCGGATATTTCCTAGCATAACCAACGGCGCCTTCAACGGGGGGCATCATTAAGTATTAATGTTAGCAATTCAGAGAAACGCCGGGCGCAGACCTCATCCGTCGCGGCCGGCCAGCCCCATGATCTTCTCGCGCAGGATGCGCGCCATGTTGCGGGTGTTGCGGTAGAGATGCAGCTGCGCTGCCACCTGCCGAACGTCGCGGTCAGAGGATTCGTGCAGGCCGATGACCAGCGTGCCCATCTCTTCGCGCTCCGTCCAGAGCCTGCTCATGATCGGATGGTCCGGCACTGCGCAACTGTCGGTCCGCAGGATGTTGGCATCCTCGAGATGCCAGTCGGTGACCTTCATCATCAGGAGCTTGCCCGGCGAGAAGCGGGAAAATTCCTCATCATAGGCGGTCTTCCAAGTATAGGCTTCGCCGGCCATGAGGAAGACGATGAGCGAGGCGATGGCGCGGCCGTTCCAGTCGAGCGTGTGGATACGCACACCGTCTGCTTCCGCCAGGTTACCGATGGCTTCGCGGGCGAAGGCAGCGCGGTAGCGGTCGCTGATTAGGGCAGACCGCTTACGGCCCTTCCAGCCCCTGGCTTCCAGCGCCAGGAATTCTTCCGTTCGCCGGCGGATATCATCCGGTTGACGGGCCACCTCGTAAGTCAGGGTGCCGGTTTTTTCGATATTGCGCCACAGGCGGCGCATTTCCCGCAGATGGTGCGCTGAAACGGCCTGGCGCAGATAAGATTCTCCGTCGAGATCACTTTCCAGCGTGGGGCGCTGATAGGGGCTTGTGACCGTGAGCGGCAGGTTCCTGGCGACGGCGACGGCCCGCATCAGCTGCGTGAGACGGCCGTTCAGCCGCAGGTCCGGCATCACAAGCACCCTGGGCAGGCGCGCCTGCTTGTCGGTCAGCGCTTCCAGCAGATTGTCCAGCGTTTCGGCGGCATCCTCCGCATCGACGAGCGGCGTGCCGAGCGGACCGAAGGGGTTCGCCCAGACACGCAGGATGGAGGCGCCGACGGCAAAACCGGGCTTCTCCACGGAAAATGGCATCAGCAGGCGCATGCGGCTGGTGCGGTCGCTCTGGTCGCGGATGAGCGCGAGCCTCACCTGACGGTCCTCGACGCGGGGCATGGCCGGCGCCAGCATACGGCCGCTGAAGAAGACATTCGGCTCCATCACGCGGTTGGAGAGGAAGTCGAGTTCCTCCTGCAGGTCATAGCCCATCGTGGCGGGATAAATGGAGAGCGAGCGACCCGGGCGGCCGACCGGCACTTTCACCGGCGCGTCGGGGATCTCGACGGTGGGGCGCTGGAAACCGCTGCCCGTCGGCAAGGAAGGGGCCGCTTCGGTCAGCGGACGGGCGACGGGCGGGATCTCAACCATGCCGGTCCGACCTTTCTGCGCCAGCTGTCGAGGGGTTGCCGGCAAAGGCGAAGAGAACGATGCCGAGCGTGCGGCGCACCGTGACGTGGAGGAGGATCGCCTCGATGATCATGGCCAGCGCCGTTGCGGATGCCGCACCCGCCAACCCGAAATGCGGAATGAGCGTTATGTTGAGGCCGATATTGCAGGCGAGGATGAAGGCGTAGAGCGCGACACACAGCGTTTGCCGGCCGGCCATGTTGAGGAGGACTTCACCGGGGCCGACGGAGGATTTTGCCAGGATGCCCGTAAACAGGATGACCATCAGGATATAGCCTTCCGTGAAAGCCGGTCCGAAGAGCGAAAGCAGGAATTCGCCAAGCGCAAGAACCGTAAGGCCAACGGCGAGCGCCGGCCAGAAGCTCCAGCGGGCGGCCTGGACGGCGAAGGCGGCGAGTGCCGTCTGGTCGTTCTCGGCCATGATGGCGGAGAAGCGGGGGGCTGCCGCGGCCTTGACGGAAAAATAGACGAACTGGACGAGCGCGATCGATTTTGCCGCCGCATAATAGACCGCGACCTGATCGGGCGGCAGATAAAGCCCGACGACCACGACATCCGAATTGGTGAGCAGGAAACCGATGCCATCGACGAGGAAGAGCGGGAAGGCAAAGCGCATCCACGGGCCGATATCGAAGGCGAGGTTCCCCCGGCCGTGCAGCCGCTTCAGCCGCATCGTGACGCGGACGAACTGGAAGATCGTCGTCAGATAGGTTGCGGCAAGCGCTGCCTCCATGGCGGTGCGGGCGGCGCGTGGCTGGCCGAGCCAGACGGCGATCAGCATGAAGGCGAGAATGAGGAGCGGGCGGATGATGTAGGTGGGGCTGAGCGCCGTTACCGTCCAGCCATTGGCGCGCGCGGTGCCGTCCAGAACGTCGCCGAGCGCAATCATCGGCAGGGTGAACAGCGAAAGGATCACCGGGATCATCCAGTAGTCCGGGATGATGTGGTCGAAGACCTGCAGGAAGACGAAACCGGACGTGGCCAGCACCGTGGCGGCCAGCATGGCGAGCACGCGCGCGGTCCAGTTCAAGCCGCGCAGCAGCTCGATTTCACCGCGGGTGGCATGCTGCGCCAGAAACCGGATGACGGCGGTGTGGAGACCGAGGCAGGAGAGATTGCCGAAGACGACGACCAGCACCCAGACAAAGGCGAAGATGCCGTATTCGAACTCGCCCATCAGGCGCGCCATGATGATCTGCGAGACGAAGGCGATCGCGGCACTGATGACGCGGATGACGAAGGCGATCAGCGCCATGCGCTGGGCACGGGCGGTTTCGTCGCTGCCGGCCAGGATCGGGGCAAGCTTCCGGGCGATCGGCAGAAGCCGAGTCCGGAGGCTGAGCGGGATGAGCTTCTCCGCTGTTTCGATCACTGTCATGTAAGGCACGCACTACCCGTGGGACGCAGGACTTTCCGCCGGCGACTATGAGCCCGACAGGGTTAAGAAACGATTGCCCGCGGTTGCATTGGCATGCGCTCGCGCTTCGCCGAAAAGCAAAAGGGCCGCCCGAGGGGCAGCCCTTCAACATGCATCTCTCGCAATCGCGTCAGGCCTGTTCGAAGGCGCCGTGGCAATGCTTGTATTTGCGGCCCGACCCGCAGGGGCAGGGCTCGTTGCGGCCGACCTTGCCCCAGGTGGACTGGTCCACGGGGTCGCGATCTTCCGGTGCAACGGCCGGCAGGATCGCGGCCTGGGCGAACTCATCCTGGCCGGTCGTCGCGTCGATGTGGTGGGCCTGCATGACCGGCGGCGGTTCCGGGGCCGGCTGATCGCGGACCAGTTCCACCCGCATCAGCTGGGCAGTGACCGCCTCGCGCAGGTTCGCCAAAAGCGCCTGGAAGAGTTCGAAGGCTTCCGCCTTGTATTCCTGCAGCGGATCACGCTGGGCGTAACCGCGGAAACCGACGACGGAGCGCAGGTGGTCGAGGTTGACGATGTGCTCGCGCCAGAGGTGATCCAGCGTCTGCAAGAGCACGGAGCGCTCGACATAGGTCATGATTTCCGCACCGAAACGCTCCGCGCGGTCCTGGGCGGCGGCATCGGCCGCCTGCATCAGGCGCTCGCGGATATCGTCCTCCGCAATACCTTCCTCCTGCACCCATTCCTCGATCGGCAGATCGAGGTTCAGCAGGCGCTGAGAGGCTTCCTTCAGGCCCGCGGCATCCCACTGTTCGGCGTAGGCGCGCTCAGGGATGTGCTTCGTCACGAGGATATCGACGACCTCATGGCGCATGTCGGTGACGGTCTCGGTCAGATCCGTCGCATCCATCAGCTCGATGCGCTGTTCGAAGATCACCTTGCGCTGGTCGTTGGTGACGTCGTCGTATTTCAGCAGGTTCTTGCGGATGTCGAAGTTGCGGGCTTCGACCTTCTTCTGGGCCCGTTCCAGCGCCTTGTTGATCCAGGGATGGACGATCGCCTCGCCTTCCTTCAGGCCGAGCTTCTGCAGCATGCCGTCCATACGGTCGGAGCCGAAGATGCGCATCAGGTCGTCCTGCAGCGACAGGTAGAACTTGGAGCGGCCGGGGTCGCCCTGGCGGCCGGAACGGCCACGCAGCTGGTTATCGATGCGGCGGCTTTCGTGGCGTTCGGTGGCAATCACGTAGAGACCGCCGGCGGCGAGCGCCTTTTCCTTCAGCTGCTTGACCTCGGCGCGGATGGCCGCTTCCTTGGCGTCGCGCTCCGGACCGGGCTCCATGCCTTCCAGTTCGCGCTCAAGACGCATGTCGATATTGCCGCCGAGCTGGATGTCCGTGCCGCGGCCGGCCATGTTCGTCGCGATCGTGACGGCGCCCGGCACGCCGGCCTGGCTGACGATGTAGGCTTCCTGCTCGTGATAACGGGCGTTCAGGACGTGGAACTTGTCGAAGCCCGCCTGCTTCAGCATGGCGGCCAGCAGTTCTGATTTTTCGATCGAGGTGGTGCCGACGAGAACCGGCTGGTTGCGCGCGTGGGCGGTCTTGATCTCTTCGATGATCGCCTTGAACTTTTCCTCGTTCGTCCGGTAGACCTCGTCGTCCTCGTCGATACGCTGGATCGGCAGGTTGGTCGGCACTTCGACCACGTCGAGCCTGTAGATGTTGGCGAATTCCTCCGCTTCCGTCGAAGCCGTACCGGTCATGCCGGCGAGCTTTTCGTACATGCGGAAATAGTTCTGGAAGGTGATTGAAGCCAGCGTCTGGTTTTCCGGCTGGATCTGCACCTTTTCCTTGGCTTCCAGCGCCTGGTGCTGGCCTTCCGAATAGCGGCGGCCCGGCATCATGCGGCCGGTGAACTCGTCGATGATGACGATCTCGTTGTTGCGGACGATGTAGTCCTTGTCGCGCTGGAACAGCTTGTGAGCCTTCAGCGCGTTGTTGATGTGGTGGACGATCGCGACGTTCTCCACGTCATAAAGCGACTCACCCTTCAGCAGGCCCGCCTGGCGGAGGAGGTTTTCGAGCTTCTCGGTGCCGGCTTCGGAGAAGTTGGCCGAGCGCTGCTTCTCGTCGATTTCGTAGTCTTCCGGCGAGAGCAGCGGAATGAAGGTGTCGATCGTGTTGTAGAGGTCAGAGCGGTCGTCCAGCGGGCCGGAAATGATCAGCGGCGTGCGCGCCTCATCGACCAGGATCGAGTCCACTTCGTCGACGATCGCGAAATTGTGGCCGCGCTGCACCATCTGGCCGCGGTCGTACTTCATGTTGTCGCGCAGGTAATCGAAGCCGAGTTCGTTGTTCGTCGCGTAGGTGATGTCGCAGGCATAGGCGTCGCGGCGCTGCTCATCGTCGAGGCCGTGGACGATGACGCCGGTCGTGAGCCCGAGGAAGCCGTAGAGCCTGCCCATGATGGCGGCGTCGCGGCTGGCGAGATAGTCGTTGACGGTCACGACATGCACGCCCTTGCCGGACAGCGCGTTCAGGTAGACCGGAAGCGTTGCCACCAGCGTCTTGCCTTCGCCGGTCTTCATTTCGGCGATTGCGCCTTCATGCAGGATCATGCCGCCGGTCAACTGCACGTCGAAGGGGCGCATGCCGAGAACGCGGCGCGAGGCCTCGCGCACCACGGCAAAGGCGGGAGCAAGGATGTCGTCGAGCGACTTGCCGTCGGCAAGCTGCTGCTTGAATTCCTGGGTCTTGGCTGCCAGTTGCGCGTCGCTCAGCGACTTGATGTTCTCCTCAAGCGCGGCAATGGCACTGATGCGGGAACGATAGGAGCGTACACGGCGGTCATTGGCTGAACCGAAGAACTTGCGGGCAATCCCACCAAGGCTGACCATACGAATGGTCCTTTCTAGACTGATGTGTCATCACGTGACCGGTTCACCCAACATCTGTCTGCCAATTTACACAGGCAAAATGCCGGTTCTGCCCGGAAACTCTTCTGGACGCGAAGTAGCGTGACAGATAAGAGGGGGGTCGAATGATGTCAACGGTTCCGGCAGATACAGAAAGGCCATAATCCGGTGTTTCTGAGAGTGTTCCGGCCGGTCATGCTTGCCATCAGACCGGTGTTCAATCCGAAAGGTAGTTCAATGTTTCGCCCCACATTCATCGCAGCTGCCGCCCTGGCCGTCGCGGTTTCCTTCCAGGCGCCGGCCTTCGCTCAGACCGATGCCGTGATCGCCAAGATCGGCACTGTCGAAATCCACCAGTCGGATCTGGACACGGCGATCGCCAATCTCAGCCAGCAGTATCAGCAGCTGCCGGAAGACCAGCGCAAGGTCGCAGCCCTTTCGCAGCTGATCGACATCAAGCTGGTGGCGAAGAAGGCTGAAGCCGCCGGCCTGCAGAATGCCGACGACTTCAAGAAGCGCATGGCCTACCTGCAGGAGCGCGAACTGCACAATGCCTACCTGCGGGACCAGTTCGACAAGCTGAAGCCGGAAGAGGTCAAGGCACGCTACGACAAGGAAGTCGCAGCCATGCCGAAGGAAGAGGAAGTGCATGCCCGCCACATCCTGGTGAAGACCGAGGACGAGGCGAAGGAGATCATCAAGCAGCTCGATGCCGGCAAGGACTTTATCGAACTGGCCAAGGAAAAGTCTGAAGACACCAGCAAGTCCGATGGCGGCGATCTCGGCTACTTCACCAAGGGCCGCATGGTTCCGGAATTCGAACAGGCTGCCTTTGCGCTGGAAAAGGGTGCCTACACGAAGACCCCGGTGCAGTCGCAGTTCGGCTGGCACGTGATCAAGGTGGAAGACAAGCGTGATGCTCAGCCGCCGGCATTCGACCAGGTCGAGCCGCAGGTTCGCCAGATCGTCATGCAGGAGAAGTACACCCAGATCATCGACGATGCGAAGAAGGACCAGAAGGTCGAGATCATGGACGAGGCCACGCGCAAGGCCTATGAGGAACTGACCAAGGGCGAGTAATTCGCTCGTCGAACGATAAACCTGGCCCGCATTTGCGGGCCTTTCCATATCCGGATCTCACGTTTGGATCTCAAGGCTCATGTCCGCAACCGTTTCTCCGCTCGCCCCGAAGTCCTATCCCGAAATGCCGGCCCTGCGCGGAGTGCGCATGGCAACGGCTGCCGCCGGCATCAAGTATAAGAACCGCACCGACGTTCTCCTGATGGTGTTCGACGAACCGGCGGCCGTCGCCGGCGTCTTCACGCGTTCCAAGTGCCCCTCGGCGCCGGTCGATTTCTGCCGGGCCAACCTGCCGGCCGCCAAGGCGCGCGCCGTGGTCGTCAATTCGGGCAATGCCAATGCCTTTACCGGCGTCAAGGGCAAGGCGGCGACGGAACTGACGGCGCGTTCCGCATCGGAGGCCGTCGGCTGCGCCACCAACGAGGTCTATCTCGCCTCCACCGGCGTGATCGGCGAGCCGCTCGATGCCACCAAGTTTGCCGGTGTCCTGGGCGACATGCATGGTGAGGCGATCGGCGATTTCTGGCTGGAAGCCGCCAAGGCAATCATGACGACCGACACCTATCCGAAGGTTGCGACCCGCACCGCCGAGATCGGCGGCGTGACGGTCACGATCAACGGCATTGCCAAGGGCGCCGGCATGATCGCGCCCGACATGGCCACCATGCTCTCCTTCGTCGCGACCGACGCGGATATCGCACCGGCGGCACTGCAGGCGCTGTTGTCGGACGGCGTCGGCCCGACCTTCAATTCGGTGACCGTCGACAGCGACACCTCGACCTCCGACACGCTTCTCCTGTTTGCGACCGGCAAGGCGAAGGACGATGGCCAGGTGGCGGTGGAGATGGCGGATGATGCGCGGCTCTCGTCCTTCCGGGCGGCGCTGAACGACCTGCTGAAGGATCTTGCCCTGCAGGTGGTGCGTGACGGCGAAGGCGCTCGCAAGATGGTGGAGGTCACCGTGACCGGCGCCGAGAGCGATGTCGCGGCCAAGCGCATTGCGCTCTCGATTGCCAATTCGCCGCTGGTGAAGACGGCGGTTGCCGGCGAGGATGCCAACTGGGGCCGCGTCGTGATGGCGGTCGGCAAGTCGGGCGAGATGGCGGATCGCGATCGTCTGGCGATCTGGTTCGGCGATGTGCGCGTCGCCGTCAACGGCGAGCGCGATCCTTCCTATTCCGAAGCTGCCGCGACGGCGGTGATGCAGCAGGAAGATATTCTGATCCGTGCCGATATCGGTCTTGGTTCCGGAACGGCTACCGTCTGGACATGTGACCTGACGAAGGAATATGTCGCCATCAATGGTGACTACCGGAGCTGATGATATTGATGCAGGCACTTTCTCCCCACGGCAACCTGCCGCTTGTGCGGCGCCTGGAAGCGGTGGGTTTTCGCGCATGGCCCGCAGCTTCCGTCGTCTATGACGGGAGCTGGCAGGTTCGTCTGACCGGCGGGCATCCGTCGAAGCGGCTGAATTGCGTCGTGCCGCTCGATCCGTCCGATTATCGCGATGCGGAGATGCGGATCGAAAAGGCCCGCAAGCGTTTCGAGGATTATGGCCGCCCGCTGGTGATCCGCGAGACGCCGCTTGCCCCGAAGCCGCTCCTGTCCATGCTCGATGCGAATGGCTGGGAGGTTTTCGAGACGGCCAGGGTCATGACGGCGGATCTGACCCGCCTCGAACTTCCCGATGTGCTCGATCATCTGCCGAGCCACGATATCGGCCGTTTCATTGATGCGCTGATTGCGGTCGATGAGGCGGATCCGGCGATCAAGCCGGCCTTGGCGGAGATCATCAGCGCCATCAAGCCGGCGACAGGTCTCTTTACGATCGAAAATCCGGGCGAGGCACCGCAGGCCGTGGCGCTCTGCGTTCAGGACAATGACCTGGCCGGCATTCTGTCCTTCTGCGTGGCGAGGGAGCGGCGGCGCAAGGGGCTCGGGACCGAGATGCTGTCGGCCGCACTTCGATGGGCGCGGATCAGCGGCGCGCGCACCGCCTGGCTGCAGGTGCATTCGCACAACGCCGGCGCCATCGCGCTCTACGAAAAGTTCGGTTTCCGTGAGGTCTACCAATATCACTACTGGCGCCAAGGGGCATGAGCATGGGTGAGGGCAAGAAGATCGTGCTGGTGGCCGCCTGCGCCCTGGTGGATACCGATGGCCGCATTCTTATTGCCCAACGGCCCGAAGGCAAAAGCCTGGCGGGCCTCTGGGAATTTCCAGGCGGCAAGGTGGAGGCCGGCGAGACGCCGGAAGAAACGCTCGTTCGCGAACTGGAGGAGGAGCTGGGCATTACCACCAAGGTGGCCTGTCTGGCGCCGCTCACCTTCGCCAGCCACACCTATGAAACCTTCCACCTGTTGATGCCGCTTTACGTCTGCCGCCGCTTTGAGGGCATTCCGAGCGGCCGTGAAGGTCAGGCCATCAAATGGGTGCGCCCGAACGCGCTGCGCGATTATCCGATGCCGCCGGCAGACGAGCCGCTCATTCCCTTCCTGCAAGACCTGCTCTGACTTATCCACAGACCGCCGCCGGTCTCCCGCTTTGCGTTCACCGTTAACAGATCCTTTAAGGGATTCGGCCAATATGCAGCTTTACGGATGTAACTGCGTAACGAGGCGGCCATGGATGAGGAATTCTGGAAAACTGTTCGTGCCCAGCAGAGGGCGTCGATCAGGTCCGGCAGGACTGGCAGGACCGGCGCACTGAACGTTGCGCTGCTGTTCGGCACGGCAGCCATCGCCTTGTCTCTGATCGTTACACCGATGCTCGCCAGCCGTCAGGATGCGCGCCACCTGGCCCATGTCCAGGAAGAATTCGACATGATCACCACCGGTTCGATCAAGTCGGAGGAAAAAGGAACGAAACATTATACTATTCGCCGTAGCGTTCTGCAGGAAACCCCCGGCTCCGTCTGTGTGGTGCAGGGCTACGGCAACGACGATCGCTGTTGAGCCGCCAAGGGCAGTCTTGCTGCCTCCCCGTGGCGAAGGACTGTAATGAAGACCTTTTTGAGATATCTTCGTGACGAGACCGGCGCAACGGCCATCGAATACGGGCTGATCGCCGGCATTCTGGGCATGGCGATCATTGCGGGCTTCGGTACGCTCAGTAACAATGTCGAGAAGATCCTCAACACCATCAACGACAGCATCAAGTCCGATTAGGCTCGTCCTTCGCTGACGGTTCCAGCCCAGCCTTCAGCGCATCCGCCAGCCGCATCTTGGCCGAACCCGGCTTCAATGGCTTCTGCTGGCTTTCATGCGGTGCCCAACCCGACACATAGACGATCGAGAAGGTGGCGCGGATGCGTCCGTCCGGATCGGAATAGCGTTCGGCGTAGAGTTGGGCCGCGCGCAGGAAGAAACTGCGGGTGAGCGGCTTGCGGCTGCGCCCGATCAGCGGATTGGTCATGCCCATGGCGCGCAGATCCCGCATCAGGTCGAACAGCGTGTCATACCGCACCGTGTAGTTTTCCGCATCGATGACGGGGAGCGCAAAACCGGCGCGCTGCAACAGGCCACCGATATCGCGGACATCGGCAAAGGGAATGACGCGCGGGCTGGCGCCGCCCAGAACCTCGGCCTCCGCCGACAGCAGAACGTCGCGCAGTTCGCCCAGCGTGCCGGCGCCGGGAATGGCGGCGAGAAAAAGCCCGTCCGGCTTCAAGGCCCTGCGGATGCGCACCATCATGCCGGGTGTGTCGTTGGTCAGGTGCAGGGACAGGGGCGAGAGCACCAGGTTGACCGACTGGTCCGCCAGGGGCACGTCTTCCAGCTCTGCCGGTTCGACGCCTTCCGCGGCGCTTGCAAAGACCGGCCCCGTCTCGATACGACGGATCGTGCCGATGCGTCCGGTGGCAAAAGCGGCGCGGGCAGCGGAACCCGTTGCGCCGTGCAGTTCCACCGCTTCATCGAAATGCCGCTCGACCACCGCCAGCCGTTCCGCCAGTTCGCGGGCCGCGACATCCACCAGAAAGTCGGCACCGGAAACGGCCTGTCTGGCGGCGCGCTCGCGTCGGCGGGTGACCAGCGGCAGGTCGAAAAGCATGTCCATGACGAATTCCACTCACTGATGTTCGGGACGCAATTTCGATCGCAATTGCGAGTCGCATGGGCGCCACGATCGGATTAAAGTCAAGAGATGGGGGATGTGGACGATAAAATCGAGGTTCTGCCGCGCCGTTTCCGGTGGTCGGACTGGCTGCGTCCGGTTCTCCACATTCTCTACCCGCCCTGTTGTGCGGCATGTGGAATCCGCACCGGCGTGCATCATGCGCTGTGCCCCGGCTGCTGGCGGCAGATGCGGTTTATCGAGCGGCCCTTCTGCGAGGTTCTCGGTATTCCCTTCTCCTTCGATCCGGGGGAGGGCATGGTCTGTGCCGAGGCGATTGCCGAGCCGCCGATCTTCGATCGGCTAAGGGCAGTTGCGCTGCACGAGGGGCCGGCCAGGTCTCTGGTGCATGCGCTGAAATACCGGGACCGGACAGAGCTTGCCGGCATGATGGCACACTGGATGCAGCGGGCAGCCGGGGTTCACCTGCAGGAGGCCGATGCCATCATCCCGGTGCCGCTGCACTGGAGCCGGCTCGCCAGCCGCAGGTTCAACCAGGCAGCGGAACTGGCGCGTGCCCTGTCTCGTCTCTCCGGTAAACCGCTGCTCTCCGACGTGTTGATCCGCCGCAAACGGACACTGCGCCAGGTGGGGCTGACGGCAAATGCGCGCGAGGACAATCTCAGGGCCGCCTTTCGCATCGTGCCGGGGCGGGAGAACATGGTCTTCGGTCGCCACATCATCCTGGTCGATGACGTTTATACTACTGGGGCGACGGTTTCCTCCGCCACCCGGGCCCTCAAGCGCGCCGGTGCGACGGAGGTTACGGTTTTGAGCTTTGCAATGGCGCTGCGTCAGCCTATATGACCAAACAAAGACAGGTGGTTCCGATACCAGTTGCGGGCTGCCGGATACGGAGTTCCTGATGGCAGAAGTGGTAATCTACACACGTCAGCTCTGCGGTTATTGCGCACGGGCGAAATCTCTCTTGGCCTCGAAGGGTGTTTCCTTCACCGAGCATGATGCGACCTATAGCCAGGAGCTGCGGCAGGAGATGATCGGCAAGGCCCATGGCCGCTCGACCTTCCCGCAGATCTTCATCGACGGAAAGCATGTCGGCGGCTGCGATGACCTGCATGCGCTCGATCGCGACGGCAAGCTCGATCCGCTGCTGGCCGCCTGAGGACTTTTGATGACCTTCAAAGTTGCCGCTATCCAGATGTGCTCGGGCGTCGATCCGCAGAAGAATGCGGACGACATGGCGCGCCTTGTGCGTGACGCGGCGGCGCAAGGGGCAGTTTACGTCCAGACACCGGAAATGACCGGGGCGCTGCAGCGCAATCGCGCCGCACTCAAGGCCGTTCTCGCCGACGAGGACAGCGACGTGATCGTCGCCCGCGCCGCGGCTCTTGCGCGTGACCTCGGGATCTTCGTGCATGTCGGTTCGACGGCGATTGCGCGGGGCGACGAGAAGATGGCCAATCGCGGTTTCCTGTTCGGTCCGGACGGCAAGCGCATCTGTTCCTATGACAAGATCCACATGTTCGATGTCGATCTCGACAATGGCGAAAGCTGGCGGGAAAGCTCGGCTTACGAGGCGGGAACAGAGGCGCGCGTGGCGAACCTTCCGTTCGCGACGCTGGGCTTTGCCATCTGCTACGACGTGCGCTTCCCGCAGCTTTTCCGCAGTGAGGCTATGGCCGGTGCCGAAATCCTCACCGTGCCGGCGGCGTTTACCCGTCAGACCGGCGAGGCGCATTGGGAGATCCTGCTGCGCGCCCGCGCAATCGAAAACGGCGCCTTCCTGGTGGCCGCCGCGCAAGGCGGCGTGCATGAAGATGGCCGCGAAACCTATGGCCATTCGATGATCATCGATCCATGGGGCCGCGTTCTGGCAGAGGCCGGGGGAGCAGGCGAGGCGGTGCTCGTGGCGGAAATCGACATCGCGGACGTCAAGGCGGCGCGGGGCAAGATCCCGAACCTCAAGAATGCCCGCGAGTTTTCGCTCGACCGCGTTGCGGTAAGCGGAGGCATCCCGGCGTGATCCGCTATTCGCTCGTCTGTGACAGCGCCCACGGTTTTGAAGGCTGGTTTTCCGGGAGCGCCGATTTCGACCGGCAGGTGGAGACCGGTCTTCTGACCTGCCCGATCTGCGGCTCCGCCTCCGTCAGCAAGAGCTTGATGGCGCCCTCGGTTTCGACCGCCCGCAAGAAGGAAGCCCGCCAGCAGGTGGTGCTCGATACGGTGCGCGAGGAGGCCATGGCCAAGCTCAAGGAGGCAGTCGCCACGATCAAGGCGAATGCCGAGGATGTGGGCGAACGGTTTCCCGAAGAGGCGCGCAAGATCCATTACGGCGAAGCCGACGCGCGCGGCATCATCGGCCAGGCCAGTATCACCGAAGTGCGCGACCTAATCGACGAAGGCATCGAAATCGCGCCGCTGCCGGTGCTGCCGGATGATGCCAATTAACCGACGCCGGTCCTTGTCAGCCGACGTCGGTTGAGGCGTTTAGGCCAGCCGTTTCGCCAGCATCATGTAGTTGACATCCATGTCGCGCGACAGATTCCAGCGGTCCTGCAGCACGTTGTAGAAGACGCCGGTGCGGTGGATGATGTCCATGCCGGAGGCGGAGAGCGGGCGTTCCAGTTCGTCAGGGCGCACCAGCTTGTCGTAACTGTGGGTGCCCTTCGGCAGCCAGCGCAGGATGCGTTCGGCGGCAATGATGGCGAGCGCATTGGCCTTGAAGGTGCGGTTGATGGTGGCGATGAACATCAGCCCGCCGGGGCGCACCATGGAAGCGCAGGTGGAGATGAAGAGGTTCACATCGGCCACGTGTTCCACCACCTCCATGTTGAGGATCACGTCGAAGGTTTCGCCTTCGGCTGCCAGATGCTCGGCGGTCACGGCGCGGTAATCGACGGACACTCCGCTTTCACGCGCATGGGTCTCGGCGATTTTCACATTTTTTTCCGACGGATCGGCACCGATCACGGTGGCGCCCATGCGCGCCATGGGCTCCGAGAGCAGACCGCCGCCGCAGCCGATATCGAGGAAACGCAGGCCCTCGAAGGGTTTGTGGCTTTTCGGGTCGCGGCCGAACGCCTCGCAGACCTGGTCACGGATGAAGGCGATGCGCACCGGATTGAACTTGTGCAGCGGCTTGAACTTGCCGGTCGGGCTCCACCATTCGGCAGCCATCGCCGAGAAGCGGTCCACTTCACCCTGGTCGATCGTCGTGGCGGAGGCCTCGCTCATCGTTCATCTCCTTGTTCGTCTCAAGGCTTGAAGTCGGCCTAAGGCCCTTGCTTGTCAAGCCTGCCGCAGTGTCGCACGAGCTGCCGGTCGTGGATTGTCCATCATTCCCGACACTACTCCCGTCCTCCTCGCGCGGATCAATCGTCCGGCATCTTGACGCGGCGGGCTGACGAGCGACATGAAAAAACCCGAATTTCACGTGCGTGTGACGCCCGAAGGGACGTCACAAGAAAAAGATCAGATCCCAGGAGGTTGGGTGTGAAACGTCAAATCCTGAACATGCTGGCGGCGGGCCTTCTGCTTGCGCTGCCGGCGGTCGCCAATGCCGCCACGAACGGCTTTGCAACGACCAATGTCAACATGCGGTCCGGCCCGAGCACACGGTATCCGGCGGTCGTCGTCGTGCCCGCGGGCGCGCCGATCGTCATCCACGGGTGCCTCAACAATGTGAACTGGTGCGACGTCTCGTTTGCGCGCGGCCGCGGCTGGGTGTCCGGCAGCTATATCCAGGCGGGCTACCAGCAGCGCCGGGTCTATGTGGATCCGCAATATTACCGTCCGCTCGGCATTCCGACGATCACCTTCGACGTGGATACCTATTGGCAGCGCTACTACCGAGACCGTGATTTCTACCGTGAACGGGATCGCTGGAGAGGCTGGGACTATCGTCGCGAAGTGCCGCCGCCGCCGCGCTATTACGACAGCCGGCGCGACGACCCGATCCGCGATCCGAACCGCTACCGCGAGGACGGACGGTATCGGTATGATGACCGGTATCGCCTGGACGACCGCTACCGATACGACAACCGCGGCGGCGACGACCGCGGTGATCCGCGCGGGGACCGCAACTGGCGGGATCGACAGGACGGCAACTGGGACAATCGCGGTGATGGCGAGCGGGATCGTCGCCGGTGGGAAGAGGGGGCTCGTCCCGATGACCGCCGCGGCCCGCCGCCGGGTTTCGACGGTTGCACACCGGATCGTCCCTGCTCGCCGCCCGGACGGTGAGCCTGCCGCTCTTGCAGGCGCAGGTGCCGCATGACGTGGAGCGGCAGCGTACCGCGTCGGCTCATATCGCCATTGCGCCTTCAACACCTTTTCGCTAAGAGGACGCCGCAAAAGCCCCGGTCTTTCAAGGCCGGGGCGACCCGTGTTTGAAGCGGCATCCCGGGATCGGGTGTGCGAAAAGGTGGTTTTGGTCGGTTATGGCACGCATTGTCATGAAGTTCGGCGGCACGTCGGTCGCCAATCTCGAACGCATTCATAATGTGGCGCGCCATGTGAAACGCGAGGTCGATGCCGGTCATGAAGTGGCCGTCGTCGTTTCCGCCATGTCCGGCAAGACGAATGAACTCGTCGGTTGGGTACAGGATACCCCGAAGGTGACCGGCGCCAGCTCGCCCTTCTACGATGCCCGCGAATATGATGCCGTGGTGGCCTCCGGCGAGCAGGTGACCTCCGGACTGCTCGCGATTGCGCTGCAGTCGATGGGCATCAATGCCCGCTCCTGGCAGGGCTGGCAGATCCCGATCCGCACCGACAATGCCCACGGCGCTGCCCGCATTCTCGATATCGACGGCTCCGACATCATCCGCCGCATGGGCGAGGGCCAAGTCGCGGTCGTCGCCGGCTTCCAGGGCCTTGGTCCGGACAACCGTATCGCGACACTCGGCCGCGGCGGTTCCGATACGTCGGCGGTTGCCATCGCGGCCGCGGTCAAGGCGGACCGGTGCGACATCTACACGGATGTCGATGGCGTCTACACGACCGATCCGCGCATCGTGCCGAAGGCGCGGCGCATGAAGAAGATTTCGTTCGAAGAAATGCTGGAAATGGCATCGCTGGGCGCCAAGGTGCTACAGGTTCGTTCCGTCGAGCTTGCCATGGTGCACAAGGTGCGCACCTTCGTTCGGTCCAGTTTCGAGGATCCCGATGCACCGGGCATGGGCGACCTCATCAACCCGCCCGGTACTTTGATTTGCGACGAGGAAGAGATCGTGGAACAGGAAGTCGTTACCGGCATCGCCTATGCCAAGGATGAAGCGCAGATTTCGTTGCGTCGCGTTGCCGACCGGCCGGGCGTTTCGGCGGCCATCTTCGGCCCGCTGGCGGAATCGCACATCAATGTCGACATGATCGTCCAGAACATTTCCGAGGACGGTTCCAAGACCGACATGACCTTCACCGTGCCGTTCGGCGACGTCGAAAAGGCCATGAAGGTTCTGGATGAGAACAAGGCGAAGATCGGCTTCGACGTGGTGCAGAACGAAACCGGCCTCTGCAAGGTCTCGGTCGTCGGTATCGGCATGCGGTCCCACGCCGGCGTTGCCGCCACCGCCTTCAAGGCGCTGGCCGACAAGGGGATCAACATCCGCGCCATCACCACCTCCGAGATCAAGATCTCGATCCTGATCGATGGCGCCTATTCCGAACTTGCGGTTCGCACTTTGCATTCCGCTTATGGTCTCGATAAGAGTTGATATCGTACCGGCGCAGTTGCGTCGCCTGAACGGGCGGCGCATCATCTTCCGGATGTGGTTATTTTAGATTCGGGAGTGGATATGCCGATGAGAGACCTGTCGGCAGGCCCGCGCGTCCTGCTGAGACGGCTTCGGGAACTGATGGCGGAGCCCCTGGAGCCGCAAGACCGGCTAGACCGGATCGTCAGCCAGATAGCCAGCAACATGGTGGCCGAGGTGTGCTCGGTCTACGTTCTGCGTTCCGACGGCGTTCTCGAACTCTATGCCACGGAAGGTCTCAACAAGGATGCCGTCCACCTCGCCCAGCTGAAAATGGGCCAGGGCCTCGTCGGCACGATCGCCGCGTCCGCGCAACCGCTCAATCTGTCCGATGCGCAATCGCACCCGGCCTTCCGCTACCTGCCGGAGACGGGCGAAGAAATCTACCATTCCTTCCTTGGTGTGCCGATCCTCCGAGCCGGTCGCACTTTGGGCGTTCTCGTCGTTCAGAACAAGGCACAGCGCAACTACCGCGAAGACGAGGTAGAGGCGATGGAAACGACTGCCATGCTGATCGCCGAGATGATTGCCACCGGAGAATTGAAGAAGATTACCCAGCCCGGCCTGGAGCTGGATCTGACCCGGGCGATCACCATCGAGGGGGATGGCTATAACGAAGGCATCGGCCTCGGACACGTCGTGCTGCACGAACCGCGCGTCGTCGTCACCAATCTCCTGAACGACGATGCGGACCGGGAAATCCACCGGCTGGCCGATGCGATCGGTTCGCTGCGGCTGTCGATCGACGACATGCTGTCGCGCCGCGAGGTGGCTCAGGAAGGCGAGCACCGCGAGGTTCTTGAGACCTACCGCATGTTTGCCCACGACCAGGGCTGGGTGCGGCGCATGGAAGAGGCGATCCGCAACGGTCTGACGGCGGAAGCGGCGGTCGAAAAGGTGCAGAGCGACACCAAGGCGCGCATGATGCGCCTGACCGATCCGTACCTGCGCGAGCGCATGCATGATTTCGATGATCTGGCGAACCGCCTGCTGCGCCAGCTGACCGGCTTTTCCGGCCGTGCCTTCGATGAAGGCTTCCCGACGGATGCAATCATCTTTGCGCGGGCGATGGGCGCGGCGGAACTTCTCGATTATCCGCGTGCCAACCTGCGCGGCCTCGTGCTCGAAGATGGCGCGGTGACCAGCCATGTCGTCATCGTCGCGCGTGCCATGGGCATTCCGGTGCTCGGCCAGGCTACGGGTGTCGTGGCGCTCGCCGAAAACGGTGACGCGGCCATCATCGACGGCGACGACGGGCAGGTGCATCTGCGCCCCGTTGCCGATCTGGTGAAGGCTTACGAGGAAAAGGTTCGCCTGAGGGCGAAACGGCAGGAACAGTTCCGGGCGTTGCGCGATGTCGATCCGGTCACCAAGGACGGCCAGCGGGTGAGCCTGCTGATGAATGCCGGCCTGATCGTCGACCTGCCGCAGCTGGCGGAATCGGGCGCGGACGGGATCGGGCTGTTCCGCACCGAACTGCAGTTCATGATCGCCTCCAAGATGCCGAAGCTGGAGGAGCAGGAAGCCTTCTATCGCAATGTTCTGCGCCAGACCGCCGGCCATCCGGTGACTTTCCGCACGCTCGACATCGGTGGCGACAAGGTGGTGTCCTATTTCCGCAGCCAGGAAGAGGAAAATCCGGCGCTTGGCTGGCGGGCAATCCGCCTGTCGCTCGACCGGCCGGGCCTGTTGCGCACCCAGCTGCGCGCCCTGCTGCGGGCATCTGCCGGCACGCAGCTGAAGATGATGCTGCCGATGGTGACGGAGGTCTCCGAAATCCGGGCGGTGCGCGAGTTGATGCAGAAGGAAGTGCAGCATCTGTCGAAGTTCGGCCATCAGCTGCCGCGCAAGCTGCAATTCGGTGCCATGCTGGAAGTGCCGGCGCTGATGTGGCAGCTGGATGAACTGATGCAGGAGGTGGATTTCGTCTCCGTCGGGTCGAACGACCTCTTCCAGTTCATGATGGCATCCGATCGCGGCAATGCGCGCGTCTCCGACCGGTTCGATATTCTCGGCAAGCCGTTCCTCCGAATCCTGCGCGATATCGTCCGGGCGGCCGAGCGCAACAAGACGCCGCTGACGCTGTGCGGCGAGATGGCGAGCAAGCCCTTGTCGGCCATGGCGCTGATCGGCCTCGGTTTCCGCTCCGTGTCCATGACGCCGACCTCGATCGGGCCGGTGAAGGCGATGCTGCTCGGGCTCGATGCGGGACTGCTGGCGGAAGACCTGAACCGTGCGCTCGACGATCACACCTCGATTGCCTCCGTGCGCGACCTGCTGGTCGCCTTCGCTCAGGCCAACAACATACCCGTCTAGAACAACAAGAAAAATCGGAGTCCTGTAGGGTGGCGAAGCTTCCTGTCGAAAAAATGCGTGAACTGGAACGCCGGTTTGGCGAGATCGAGGCACGCATGTCCGAAGGTCCGGCGGCGGATGTCTATGTGAAGCTCGCCTCCGAATATTCCGAACTGCAGCCGCTCGTTGCCAAGATTCGTGAATACGAGAAGGTGCTGGCGGAAATCTCCGACCTGAAGACGCTCCTGGGCGACAAGGGCACCGACCGCGAGATGCGGGAACTGGCCGAACTGGAACTGCCGGATGCGCAGGAGCGGGTCGAGGCGTTGGAACAGGACATGCAGATCCTGCTGCTGCCCAAGGATGCGGCCGACGAGAAGAACGCGATCCTGGAAATCCGCGCCGGTACCGGCGGCAACGAGGCGGCGCTGTTTGCCGGCGACCTCTTCCGCATGTACGAGCGCTTCGCCTCCACCAAGGGCTGGAAGGTCGAGGTGCTGTCTGCCTCCGAAGGGGAGGCCGGCGGCTACAAGGAAATCATCGCGACGATCAGCGGACGCGGCGCATTTGCCAAGCTGAAGTTCGAATCCGGCGTGCACCGGGTGCAGCGCGTGCCGGAAACGGAAGCGAGTGGGCGCATCCACACGTCTGCGGCAACCGTTGCCGTGCTGCCGGAGGCGGAAGACATCGATATCGAGATCCGCCCGGAGGATATCCGCATCGACACAATGCGTTCGTCCGGCGCCGGTGGGCAGCACGTCAACACGACCGATTCGGCGGTGCGCATCACCCACCTGCCGACGGGCATCATCGTGACGAGTTCGGAAAAATCGCAGCACCAGAACCGCGCCAAGGCGATGCAGGTGCTGCGCTCGCGCCTCTACGATATCGAACGGCAGAAGGCCGACAGTGAACGTTCCGCCGACCGCCGGAGCCAGGTCGGATCGGGCGATCGCTCGGAGCGCATCCGCACCTATAATTTCCCGCAGGGACGCGTCACCGATCACCGCATCAACCTGACGCTCTACAAGCTGGACCGGATGGTCGAGGGCGAAATCGACGAATTGGTCGATGCCCTGATTGCCGATTACCAGGCCGGACAACTGGCGCAACTTGGCGAACAGCCGTGATGGCAGCAACGCTTTCGGCAGTTCTGGCAGACATCCGCAAACGGTTTGCGGAGGCCGGCCTGCCGGATGCGGCGACCGATGCACGGGTTCTCGTTGCGGGTCTCCTTGATCTTTCGCCGACTGAGATGGTGCTGAACGGCGAGCGGATTTTGTCCGCCGACGAGATCGAGCGCATCGACAGTGCTGCGGTGCGGCGGATCCATCGCGAGCCGGTGCACCGCATCCTCGGCTTTCGCGAGTTCTACGGCCTGCGGTTTATGCTCTCGCCGGAGACACTGGAGCCGAGGCCGGATACGGAGGTGCTGGTGGATGCGGTATTGCGGCATGCGCGGCCAATTTTTGGAGATCGGCCCGGTCGCATGCTCGACCTTGGGACGGGAACGGGGGCGATCCTGATCGCTCTCCTCAGCGAACTGCCCGATTTTTTCGGTGTTGCCGCCGATATCTCGGCCGGCGCCCTTGAAACGGCAAGCCGCAATGCACAGTTCAATGGGGTGAGCGACCGCTTTGCCACCGTGGAGACGGACTGGTTCGCGAAGATCGAGGGCCGCTTTGACATAATCGTGTCAAATCCGCCTTATATCACAACAGACATCATCGCCGAACTGGAGCCGGACGTGCGGATCTTTGATCCCGACCTGGCTCTTGATGGAGGCATCGATGGTCTTGATGCGTATCGCGCGATTGCGAATGGTGCTGCGGCTTTCCTGTCGGATGATGGCGTGATCGGTCTGGAGATCGGTTACGATCAGAAGCAGGCGGTTACGGATCTCTTCCTGACGCAAGGTTATACTTTGATTGAATCGGTAACCGACTATGGAGGCAATGACCGTGCGCTGATCTTCGCACGGCACAAAGCATAGTCCCGCCTTGCCTTTACCTCCTTTTGCACAAGCGAAAGAAAAGGCTTGGATTTCCAAATGAAGCGGGATAGGTTGCAGGCACGCGCTGGGCGGCTGGGAATGAACGGAGATTCGTTCAGGTTAAGGTCAACCGGATAGCAGCTCTCCTTAGGGGAGCTTCCAGGGTTGAACATTACCTAGTGCGTGCATCACATAAACTGACTTCCACTAGCGGCAGGATGGATGGATCGCACCTGTCCGCGGCACGTGAAGCCTTGTTCTGGCTTGAAAAGCCGCATGGCCGCGTGGCCCTTAATCAGCAAAGCACAGAGAATTCAGGTGAAAAATCGATGAGGCCAGGACAGCAGAACAAGCGTGGTCGGGGGCGCGGCAATAACAACAATAACAACAACAATGGTGGCGGTAACAATTTCAACCGAAAGGGTTCCAACCCATTAACCCGGACCTACGACAGTTCCGGTCCGGACATCAAGATCCGCGGTACGGCTCAGCATATTGCCGAAAAATACGCGACCTTGGCCCGCGATGCGCAGAGCGCAGGTGACCGCGTGATGGCGGAAAACTACCTGCAGCATGCGGAACATTACAACCGCATCATCGCCGCCGCCCAGGCGCAGATGCAGGAGCGTTATCAGCGCGACGAGCGCAATGACGGCAGCGATCGCGATGGCGACGACATGGACGGCAACGAGATGGACGATAACGTCAACGTCTCGCAGCAGCCGCAGCCTCAACCCCAGCAACCGCAGCAGCAGTCCCGCCGGTCGGAACCCCGGGAACAGCGCGAGCCTCGGGAACAGCGCGAGCCGCGTGAACCTCGCGAGCCGCGTGAACCTCGCGAACCGCGTCCCCAGCCGGTGGTCGCCGAAGCAGCGCCTGCCATCGACGGCAGCGGGCCGCAGCCGGTGATCGAAGGCACGCCGGCCGAGGTGGCCATCGAGGAAGAGGGGACGGCAGCCGCTCCGCGCCAGCCGCGTCGCCGCACTGCTGCCAACCGCCCGCGTCGTCCGCGTCGCACCGCCGAAGGTGGTGAAGGCGGCGAGGCATCCGGCGATGAGGCTCCGGCCATGGCCGAAGCTGTTCCTGGCGAATAAGCCTGACCCTTCCAGAAAATTGACGGACTGCAAGACCCTGGCGCTATCGCCGGGGTTTTTGTTTTTGCCATCTTTAAACGGAAACTTCAGCCTCCCATATCACGCTCAGAATGCTTCTTCCGCCAAGGTTCCGATGCGGATTGCGGTGGAAGATGCGGGGCTCGCCTTTTGAGGGAGCTCAATCTCAATTGTCGGCCTGTGCCTTATAAGGGCAGGGCGATCCAAGGAGGTTCACATGAACATCGAGAAATATTCCGAGCGGGTTCGCGGTTTCCTGCAATCGGCCCAGACCTATGCGCTGTCCGAAGGGCATCAGCAGTTTACCCCCGAACATGTGCTGAAGGTGCTGCTGGACGACGACCAGGGCATGGCCGCCTCGCTCATCGAGCGGGCCGGCGGCAATGCCAAGGAAGCCCGGCTTGCCAATGATGCAGCACTGGCCAAGCTCCCGAAAGTGTCCGGCGGCAATGGCCAGGTCTATCTGGCGCAGCCGCTTGCCAAGGTTTTTTCCACGGCGGAAGAGGCGGCCAAGAAGGCCGGCGACAGCTTCGTTACCGTGGAACGACTGCTTTTGGCGCTGGCGATCGAAAGCTCTGCCTCGACGGCGGCTAGCCTGAAGAAGGCCGGCGTCTCCGCCCAGGGTCTCAACCAGGTGATCAACGACATCCGCAAGGGCCGCACCGCTGACAGCGCCAATGCCGAACAGGGCTTTGACGCGCTGAAGAAGTTCGCCCGCGACCTGACGGCGGAAGCCCGCGAAGGCCGGCTCGACCCCGTCATCGGCCGCGACGACGAAATTCGCCGCACGATCCAGGTGTTGTCGCGCCGCACGAAGAACAATCCGGTCCTCATCGGTGAACCGGGCGTCGGCAAGACGGCGATCGCCGAAGGCTTGGCGCTGCGCATCGTCAATGGCGACGTGCCGGAGAGCCTCAAGGACAAGAAGCTGATGGCGCTCGACATGGGCGCGCTGATTGCCGGTGCGAAATATCGCGGCGAATTCGAGGAGCGGCTCAAAAGCGTGCTCAACGAAGTGCAGTCGGAAAACGGCGAGATCATTCTCTTCATCGACGAGATGCACACGCTGGTCGGTGCCGGCAAGGCCGATGGCGCAATGGACGCCTCCAACCTGCTGAAGCCGGCGCTTGCGCGCGGCGAATTGCACTGCGTGGGGGCCACGACGCTCGATGAATATCGCAAGCATGTGGAAAAGGACCCGGCGCTCGCCCGTCGTTTCCAGCCGGTGATGGTGGACGAGCCGACGGTGGAGGACACGATTTCCATCCTGCGCGGCCTCAAGGAAAAATACGAGCAGCACCACAAGGTGCGGATCTCCGATTCCGCGCTGGTGGCGGCCGCGACGCTCTCCAACCGCTACATCACCGACCGCTTCCTGCCGGACAAGGCCATCGACCTGATGGATGAGGCGGCGTCCCGGTTGCGCATGCAGGTGGATTCCAAGCCCGAGGAACTGGACGAGCTCGACCGCCGCATCATTCAGCTTAAGATCGAGCGCGAAGCCCTGAAGAAGGAGACCGACACGGCGTCCGCCGACCGTCTGGCCCGTCTGGAGGGTGAACTTGCCTCGCTGGAAGAACAGGCCGATGCACTGACGGCCCGCTGGCAGGCGGAAAAGCAGAAGCTTGGCCTTGCGGCTGACCTGAAGCGCCAGCTGGATGAGGCCCGCAACGATCTTGCGATCGCCCAGCGCAAGGGGGAATATCAGCGCGCCGGCGAGCTGACCTACGGCGTCATTCCGAATCTGGAAAAGGCGCTGAAGGAAGCCGAGGAGCGCGACGTTTCCGGTTCGTCCATGGTGCAGGAGGTCGTCAATCCGGATGCCATTGCCCATGTCGTCTCCCGCTGGACCGGCATTCCGGTCGATAAGATGTTGGAAGGCGAGCGCGACAAGTTGCTGCGCATGGAAGACGAGCTGGCAAAATCCGTTGTCGGCCAGGGCGATGCGGTGCAGGCCGTCTCGCGCGCCGTGCGCCGCTCGCGTGCCGGGCTGCAGGATCCGAACCGGCCGATCGGCTCGTTCATCTTCCTCGGCCCGACGGGTGTCGGCAAGACGGAGCTCACCAAGTCGCTTGCCCGTTTCCTCTTCGATGACGAGACGGCAATGGTGCGCATCGATATGTCCGAATACATGGAGAAGCACTCGGTCGCCCGGTTGATCGGGGCGCCTCCCGGCTATGTCGGTTACGACGAAGGGGGGGCTTTGACGGAAGCCATCCGCCGCAAGCCCTACCAGGTCGTGCTGTTCGACGAGATCGAAAAGGCGCATCCGGATGTGTTCAACGTGCTGCTGCAGGTGCTGGATGACGGTCGCCTGACGGACGGCCAGGGCCGCACGGTGGATTTCAAGAACACGATCATCATCATGACCTCCAACCTCGGCGCGGAATATCTGACCAATCTTGCCGAAGGGCAGGATGTGGACAGTGTCCGCGACCAGGTGATGGACGTGGTTAAGGCGTCGTTCCGGCCGGAATTCCTCAACCGCGTGGACGAGATCATCCTCTTCCATCGCCTGGCCCGCAGCGAGATGGGGGCGATCGTCGATATCCAGCTGAAGCGGCTGCTGCAGCTGCTGCTCGATCGTAAGATCGTCATCGAACTCGGCGAAGATGCCCGCGAATGGCTGGCCAACAAGGGCTATGACCCGGTCTATGGTGCCCGGCCGCTGAAGCGGGTCATCCAGAAGTTCGTCCAGGATCCGCTCGCCGAACAGATCCTCGGTGGCCAGGTGCCGGATGGTTCGACCGTCAAGGTCTCCGCCGGCTCCGATCGCCTGCTCTTTTACGTCAAGAAGGACGTGGCGGAAGCCGCTTGAACATGAGTGATGAAGGGCCACCCGCGCGGGTGGCCCTTTTTACATGTGACGGAGTTTTGATGGCGGACCGCCGTCAGCGACTGGCGACCTGCTCGGAATTCTTCGGGTCGAGCAGGGTATCGATGCGCTTGCGCTCCTCTTCGAAGCGGGCAAGCATCTGGCCGGAGAGCGACTTGCCGCCCGGCAGGCGCACCTTCATCGCATCCACCTTCGTGCCGTTGACGATGAGTTCGTAGTGCAGGTGGGCACCGGTGGAGGAGCCCGTCGAGCCGACATAACCGATCACCTGGCCCTGGCGGATGCGCGCACCTTCCCGCACGCCCTTGGCGATGGCGCTCTGGTGATTGTACGAGGTTTCGTAGCCATTGGTGTGGCGGATGATGGTCTGGTTGCCGTAACCGGAGGCCCAGCCGGCTTTTTCGACGATGCCGTCGCCGGTCGCGATGATCGGCGTGCCGCGCGAGGCCGCCCAGTCCGTGCCGGTGTGCATGCGGGAATAGCCGAGGATCGGGTGGCGGCGCATGCCAAAACCGGAGGTCAGACGGCCGTTCGGCACGGGATTGCGCAGCAGAAACTGGCGAATGCTCTTTCCGTCCTGATCGAAATAATCGATCGAATGATCATCCGGGTTCTGGAAGCGGTAGAAGCGGGTGACCGTGTCGCCGAACTTGGCGTTGACGTAGAGCAGTTCGGAATTCGGGCCTGCGGCGCCCGTTTCATCCGCGGCGGAGAAAAAGGCTTCGATCGTATCGGTCGGCTTCAGCTGCGCCTGCAGATCGGTGGTGCTCGCGAGAAGCTTGACGATGAGCGAGGTCATGTCCTGCGTCATGCCGTAGGAAAGGGCCGCCCGGTAGATCCCGTCATAGACGCTCGGCAGATCGCGACCGGGCGAGACGACCGGTACCTCCTCGGAAAAAGCGGTATCGACTGCATCGAGATGCGGCGGTTCGCTGCCCTTCACGTAACGGCGATCATCGTCCAGTGCGATCGTGGCCTCATGTCGTCCCTTGCGGTAAAGGCTCGCCCGGACGATCGAGACAAGATCGCCGTCCTGAATGAGGCCGATCCGCAGGACGTCGCCGATCTGCAGGGTCGGCCCTCCCAGGATCTCGCCGAGACTCTCGGCAATCGTGGTGGCATATTCCTTGGGATAGCCGAGGCCCGTCATCGCCTCAGCGATCGTGTTGTCGCGGCGCACCGGGATCACGTCTTCCGCATAATCGCGGTTTTTGCCATTGATCGGCTCGGGATTGGCGACGGAGATGTTCTCCTCCACGATGCGCGCGGAGAGCGGGATGCCCATGGAAAGATTGGGCTCATCCGCTTCGAACCGCTGCGGATCGACATAATAGAGCGATGCCTTCTGCGTGACGCCTTCGGTCAGCAGGGAGCCGTTGGTGCGGACGTTTTCCTCGATTTCCTCGAGCGTCATGCCAGGCGCGTAGGGAATGGCGCTGCTGTCGGTCGGGAAGGGCAACATTTGCAGGTTGACCTCGGAATCCACCTTCGAGCCATAGATCACGCCGGGGAGTGCCACTCCTTCGTCCGCCTCGCGCGGGCCGGTGGAAAAGATGTTGAGCGGGTCGAAGGGCGGGTAATCCTCCGCCGAGGCCTGCTGGTAGGCGGCCAGGGTCATTCGCACATGGGAAAACGGCTGCCGCTTGACGATCTCGCGAGAGCCTTCCTTCACCAGGGTCGCCACCTCCATCACCTTGCGGCCGGTCGGCTGTGCAATGAGCTTGTTGCCGATGAGGCGATTGCCGCGGCTGACGCTTTCCTTGTCATGGCGGGGAAGGGCGGCAAAGGCTTCCGCCGGAATGGCCAGCTGCTGGCGACCGTCGAGGGCGGCAAACAGCGCAACCCCCATCAGCACGGAGGAGGTGATCCCGGTCAGGAAGGTGCCCGACAGCCAGCGCAGCGAAATCTCGCGCCGATCCGGCGCACGTCGACCGTCTGCCAGAAGCGGCGCCTCGTTTCCGAGCGATGACACCATGGTGCGAGGCATCGTCATTCCTAAGGTGTCACCCCTTTTGTTGTCGTTCCTGGCGCGGATCATGCGGCATGAGATGTGCCCAATCTGGCACGGAGAGTCAAATCAGCGAAGGCGCATCCAAGCGTGTCGGTGGAGAATCAACAGCCGATCTCGCCGTCCTCATTGACGGGTGATTGTGGAATAGTCTTGGCAAACGGGCGGTTTCAGGACTGCTATCGCAGTAGGCAGTAGGCAGTAGGCAGTAGGCAGTAGGCAGTAGGCAGTAGGGGATAGGGAAGAGGGAAGAGGGAATAGGGAATAGGGAATAGGGAATAGGGGATAGGGAAGAGGCAGTAGGAGAGGGAGGGAGGAAGAGAGCGACTGTCTTGCGGATCGTGGCGTTGGCGGGGGGGCTGGGCCACGGAGATTGACGGGCATTTTTGCGGTCATCGGGCTGGCAATCCCGCGTAATTTTGAAAATTCATCATGAAATCAGTGACTTGTCGTTTTTTTGAATTTTTTGCGACTGTTGGAGTTGACGGTATGATGAGTGATCCGTATAACCCGCTTCACCAACGAGGGCGGCGGCGCTGCTGGCGACGGAGTTACTCGTTCTGGTGAAATTGGTAGATTGGTTGGCGATTTTGCTGATTGGTTTGTTGATTTTGCTAGGTTTTTGATCACGACATTGGCGGAATGCGAATGTGAGCCGAGATTTCGGTTTTGGCTCTGGTGGTTGATTTTGGTTTTAGTTTTGACTGCGGATTGCGGTCTGTTTTTTGACAATTGAATATGGATAAGAAAGAGAAACGTGGTCGGCGCGGTTTCGCGGGAAGTTTAGGCTTCCTGTTTGAAAACGATTAGAGACGGTCACGTTTTGATATGAGAACACCGGTTCTTTGCTGGGTTCGGCTATCTTTCGCCATTCCTTTGGAATGACGGAAGCCGAACCGGGCCATACGGCGCTGTGAAGCGTTGATGGTTTTGATGCTAAAGGATCAAGTGAGTTCTCGTCGATTCAGAACAAGTGATTAGTCTAGATTGAATTCTCAACTTGAGAGTTTGATCCTGGCTCAGAACGAACGCTGGCGGCAGGCTTAACACATGCAAGTCGAGCGCATCCTTCGGGGTGAGCGGCAGACGGGTGAGTAACGCGTGGGAACGTACCCTTTGCTACGGAATAGCTCCGGGAAACTGGAATTAATACCGTATGAGCCCTTCGGGGGAAAGATTTATCGGCAAAGGATCGGCCCGCGTTGGATTAGCTAGTTGGTGGGGTAAAGGCCTACCAAGGCGACGATCCATAGCTGGTCTGAGAGGATGATCAGCCACATTGGGACTGAGACACGGCCCAAACTCCTACGGGAGGCAGCAGTGGGGAATATTGGACAATGGGCGCAAGCCTGATCCAGCCATGCCGCGTGAGTGATGAAGGCCTTAGGGTTGTAAAGCTCTTTCAGTAGGGAAGATAATGACGGTACCTACAGAAGAAGCCCCGGCTAACTTCGTGCCAGCAGCCGCGGTAATACGAAGGGGGCTAGCGTTGTTCGGAATTACTGGGCGTAAAGCGCACGTAGGCGGACATTTAAGTCAGGGGTGAAATCCCGGGGCTCAACCTCGGAACTGCCTTTGATACTGGGTGTCTTGAGTGTGGAAGAGGTCAGTGGAATTGCGAGTGTAGAGGTGAAATTCGTAGATATTCGCAGGAACACCAGTGGCGAAGGCGGCTGACTGGTCCACAACTGACGCTGAGGTGCGAAAGCGTGGGGAGCAAACAGGATTAGATACCCTGGTAGTCCACGCCGTAAACGATGAATGTTAGCCGTCGGGCAGTTTACTGTTCGGTGGCGCCGCTAACGCATTAAACATTCCGCCTGGGGAGTACGGTCGCAAGATTAAAACTCAAAGGAATTGACGGGGGCCCGCACAAGCGGTGGAGCATGTGGTTTAATTCGAAGCAACGCGCAGAACCTTACCAGCCCTTGACATGCCAGGACCGCCACAGAGATGTGGTTTCCACTTCGGTGGCCTGGACACAGGTGCTGCATGGCTGTCGTCAGCTCGTGTCGTGAGATGTTGGGTTAAGTCCCGCAACGAGCGCAACCCTCGCCCTTAGTTGCCAGCATTAGGTTGGGCACTCTAAGGGGACTGCCGGTGATAAGCCGAGAGGAAGGTGGGGATGACGTCAAGTCCTCATGGCCCTTACGGGCTGGGCTACACACGTGCTACAATGGTGGTGACAGTGGGCAGCGAGCACGCGAGTGTGAGCTAATCTCCAAAAGCCATCTCAGTTCGGATTGCACTCTGCAACTCGAGTGCATGAAGTTGGAATCGCTAGTAATCGCGGATCAGCACGCCGCGGTGAATACGTTCCCGGGCCTTGTACACACCGCCCGTCACACCATGGGAGTTGGTTTTACCCGAAGGTAGTGCGCTAACCGCAAGGAGGCAGCTAACCACGGTAGGGTCAGCGACTGGGGTGAAGTCGTAACAAGGTAGCCGTAGGGGAACCTGCGGCTGGATCACCTCCTTTCTAAGGAAGCTGTGGAATTGGTAAGACGCCTAACTTGATTAGGATGAACCTTCCCGTGCTTTTTAGAACATAGATCGGACCAGTCAGGTCACGATCGAAATGAAATACGCCGGAACACTGCTTGCAGGTTCACGGTATGGCGAAATCCGCCGACCACGTTTCTCTTTCTTTGGAAGACAATTTGACAGGATAGGCCTTGATGGCCCTCCGGAATGGGCCCGTAGCTCAGTTGGTTAGAGCACACGCTTGATAAGCGTGGGGTCGGAAGTTCAAGTCTTCCCGGGCCCACCATTGCTTGTTTGCTGGTTGGGTTTGGGGCGACGTGTTCCGGTTGGTTGTTTTGGGATTGAATGTTGCTGGAGCCGGTTGGGGTAGTCCTGTTCGGTTGAAGCGCTGGATGGGGCTGTAGCTCAGCTGGGAGAGCACCTGCTTTGCAAGCAGGGGGTCAGCGGTTCGATCCCGCTCAGCTCCACCATGATTTTGTCCTCACGCTGTCGCAAACGTCGTTTGCTGCGCTCCAGCCATATTGGCATGGATGTGCGCCGAACGATCGGCGGCGGGCTATCGCCCTGTATGGGTGTGATACAGCTAGCGTGATGTTGTCTTCCTAGAAAGTCAGTGTTTTGCACGACGCGGTTCGCGTTTGTGCCTGTTTTGTCCGTATTGTGAAGAGAAGATTGATCCGGATCGAGGGCGACCTCGATGCCAGTCAAGGATCGTCTGTTGTTCGAAGGCTTTGGCCTTTGTCTGACGGATGATCTGGTGGATGTTGCCTGACCGCGCGTCCTCGGATTTGATCTCGAGAAGCTGGTCTTATGATCAGACGCGAAGTGGGTCGCTCGGCGTGACCTCAGATAAAGCGATCTGATCGAACACGTCGATGGCATCTGAGAGGCCTGGTTGTAAAAGGTAGCCAGGTTTTGGGAGTTATGAGCGAATAGCGAATAGCGAATAGTTTTGAAAATTCTATTCGCTACTCGCTAGGACCTATTCGCTCCCAATACGGATGAGCATTGGCAATGAGAACGATGAAGTGTCGTAAGGGCATTTGGTGGATGCCTTGGCATGCACAGGCGAAGAAGGACGTGATACGCTGCGATAAGCCGTGGGGAGCTGCGAATGAGCTTTGATCCATGGATCTCCGAATGGGGCAACCCACCTTAAGATACTTGGGAATCTGATGCGCCGTTGGCGCATGAGCGAATAGTTCTTAGCGAATAGCGAATAGGGTTTTTGACCAACTATTCGCTACTCGCTACTCGCTATTCGCCGCGTCGAAGACGCATGAGGTTCCAAGTATCGCAAATAAGGTATCTAACCTTGAATACATAGGGGTTAGAAGCGAACGCAGGGAACTGAAACATCTAAGTACCTGCAGGAAAGGACATCAACCGAGACTCCGTAAGTAGTGGCGAGCGAACGCGGACCAGGCCAGTGGCATTCAAGATAGAAGTCGAACGATTTGGAAAAGTCGGCCGCAGTGGGTGACAGCCCCGTAGACGTAGATGTCTTGAATGTCCTTGAGTAGGGCGGGACACGTGAAATCCTGTCTGAACATGGGGAGACCACTCTCCAAGCCTAAGTACTCGTGCATGACCGATAGCGAACAAGTACCGTGAGGGAAAGGTGAAAAGCACCCCGACGAGGGGAGTGAAATAGAACCTGAAACCGGATGCCTACAAGCAGTCGGAGGGCGTGAGCCTGACGGCGTACCTTTTGTATAATGGGTCAACGACTTAGTGTGTCGAGCAAGCTTAAGCCGGTAGGTGTAGGCGCAGCGAAAGCGAGTCTGAACAGGGCGTTCAGTTCGACGCATTAGACCCGAAACCGAGTGATCTAGCCATGAGCAGGTTGAAGGTTGGGTAACACCAACTGGAGGACCGAACCCGCATCTGTTGCAATAGATTGGGATGACTTGTGGCTAGGGGTGAAAGGCCAATCAAACTCGGAGATAGCTGGTTCTCCGCGAAATCTATTTAGGTAGAGCGTCGAGCGAATACCCCAGGGGGTAGAGCACTGGATGGGCTATGGGGACTCACCGTCTTACTGATCCTAACCAAACTCCGAATACCTGGGAGTACTACTCGGCAGACACACGGCGGGTGCTAACGTCCGTCGTGAAGAGGGCAACAACCCTGACCTCCAGCTAAGGTCCCCAAGTCATGGCTAAGTGGGAAAGGATGTGAGGATCCCAAAACAACCAGGATGTTGGCTTAGAAGCAGCCATCATTTAAAGAAAGCGTAACAGCTCACTGGTCTAAATAAGGGTCTTTGCGCCGAAAATGTAACGGGGCTAAAGCCATGCACCGAAGCTGAGGATATGCCGCAAGGCATGTGGTAGCGGAGCGTTCCGTAAGCCTGTGAAGGAGGACCCGTGAGGGCCTCTGGAGGTATCGGAAGTGCGAATGTTGACATGAGTAACGATAAAGGGGGTGAGAGACCCCCTCGCCGAAAGACCAAGGGTTCCTGCTTAAAGTTAATCTGAGCAGGGTTAGCCGGCCCCTAAGACGAGGCGGACACGCGTAGTCGATGGGAACCACGTTAATATTCGTGGGCCTGGTGGATGTGACGGATCATGTAACTTGTTCGTTCTTATTGGATTGAACGGGCGAGGAAATGGTTCCAGGAAATAGCACCACCATTATAGACCGTACCCGAAACCGACACAGGTGGTCAGGTAGAGTATACCAAGGCGCTTGAGAGAACTCTGCTGAAGGAACTCGGCAAATTGCACGCGTAACTTCGGAAGAAGCGTGACCCCACTTGAGGCAACTTTTGTGGGGTGGCACAGACCAGGGGGTAGCGACTGTTTATCAAAAACACAGGGCTCTGCGAAGTCTGTAAGACGACGTATAGGGTCTGACGCCTGCCCGGTGCTGGAAGGTTAAGAGGAGAGGTGCAAGCTTTGAATCGAAGCCCCAGTAAACGGCGGCCGTAACTATAACGGTCCTAAGGTAGCGAAATTCCTTGTCGGGTAAGTTCCGACCTGCACGAATGGCGTAACGACTTCCCCGCTGTCTCCAGCAGAGACTCAGTGAAATTGAATTCCCCGTGAAGATGCGGGGTTCCTGCGGTCAGACGGAAAGACCCCGTGCACCTTTACTATAGCTTTACACTGGCATTCGTGTCGGCATGTGTAGGATAGGTGGTAGGCTTTGAAGCAGGGACGCCAGTCTCTGTGGAGCCATCCTTGAAATACCACCCTTATCGTCATGGATGTCTAACCGCGACCCGTTATCCGGGCCCGGGACAGTGTATGGTGGGTAGTTTGACTGGGGCGGTCGCCTCCGAAAGAGTAACGGAGGCGCGCGATGGTGGGCTCAGAGCGGTCGGAAATCGCTCGTCGAGTGCAATGGCATAAGCCCGCCTGACTGCGAGACTGACAAGTCGAGCAGAGACGAAAGTCGGTCATAGTGATCCGGTGGTCCCGCGTGGAAGGGCCATCGCTCAACGGATAAAAGGTACGCCGGGGATAACAGGCTGATGACCCCCAAGAGTCCATATCGACGGGGTTGTTTGGCACCTCGATGTCGGCTCATCGCATCCTGGGGCTGGAGCAGGTCCCAAGGGTTTGGCTGTTCGCCAATTAAAGCGGTACGTGAGCTGGGTTCAGAACGTCGTGAGACAGTTCGGTCCCTATCTGCCGTGGGTGTAGGAATATTGACAGGATCTGTCCCTAGTACGAGAGGACCGGGATGGACATATCTCTGGTGGACCTGTTGTCGTGCCAACGGCATAGCAGGGTAGCTATATATGGAAGGGATAACCGCTGAAGGCATCTAAGCGGGAAACCCACCTGAAAACGAGTATTCCCTATCAGGGCCGTGGAAGACGACCACGTTGATAGGAGGCGTGTGGACGTGCAGCAATGCATGAAGCTTAGCCTTACTAATAGCCCGATCGACTTCATCGTTCCCATTGACAATGCTCATCACAAAATGAGCGAATAGCGAATAGGATGTGGCGAATAGACATCGCAACATCCTGACGCTCTTCAAGCCAAAGACGTGTTCAAATCCAGCGATAAAAGAAAAGCAAACGCGAAAAACTATTCGCTATTCGCTAATCCCTATTCGCTCAAAATCCAGCTTCTCAAACAATCCGGCGCCAAACCGCGCCGGATACATTGCCCTTAGCTGACCTGGTGGTCATGGCGGGGCGGCTGCACCCGTTCCCATTCCGAACACGGCCGTGAAACGCCCCTGCGCCAATGGTACTTCGTCTCAAGACGCGGGAGAGTAGGTCGCTGCCAGGTCTGCTAAAGGCAATACAAAATCTTCTCACAAACAATCAAACCGACCCAACACAACATCACAATGGGTCGCAACGCGCCGCACAAAACGACACCCAAAATTAACGCGGGGTGGAGCAGACCCGTTCTCCCGCAGCGCACCAAAATGCGCGAGGAAGAACAAACAAAAAAATGCCGGGCAGCCCAGCCCGCTACGCCAGGCAAAACGCCAAGGCAAGCTCATACATAACGCGGGGTGGAGCAGCCCGGTAGCTCGTCAGGCTCATAACCTGAAGGCCGCAGGTTCAAATCCTGCCCCCGCAACCAAACATCCAATAAAGCCCCGCGATCCAAAAATCGCGGGGCTTTTTGCGTTGCCCGAACACCGCAAACCAGTCCGCCGTCGATGATCAGAGCCGGGGAGACCATGCCCGCCCCGGCCCGCTTCCTCACACCGCGCGCTTCAATGCATCCCCGATCATCGTGACGGCGGCTGCTTGCGGTGCGGAGCCGTCGAGGCTGCTTGCGCCCGCACCAAGTCGCGGACTGACAGTTTGGGCGACCTCGACCGGTATCAGTCAGCCGAGGGATCGTCAGAACCCGCCGTCGCAGCGAAAATCTAGTTTAAACTTCAAATGTCTCTGCTATTGTTCCAGCGGATGGGGCTGGTCGGCCGCAGTCAATGGCGCAGATCGGGCCTGGCGCACAGAGGTTTGGAAAATGACGGATTTCGACAAGACGCGCAGCCTGTTTTACATGCCCGACGGCGTGATCTATCTGGATGGCAATTCGCTCGGTCCTTTGCCCAAGGCAGCGCGCGATCGTGTGGCCGCCATGATGACCGGCGAGTGGGGCGACATGCTGATCCGCGGCTGGAACGAGGCTGCGTGGATGATGATGCCGCGGCGCGTTGGTGACCGGGTCGGCCGGTTGATCGGTGCGCCGCAGGGTACCGTGGTGATGGGCGACACGCTCTCGATCAAGGTTTACCAGGCGCTGGCCTCCGCCATCGATATCATGGCCGAACGGGATCCGAAACGGCGCATCGTCCTCACCGACAACGGCAATTTCCCCTCCGATCTCTACATGGCGGAAGGCCTCATCCAGACGCTGGATCGCGGCTATGAACTGAAGGTCGTGGCGCCGGAAGAGGTCGAGGGTGCCATCGACGAGACCGTTGCCGTCACCATGCTGACCGAGGTGGATTATCGCACCGGTCGCCTGCATGACATGAAGGTGCTGACCGCCAAGGCCCATGCGGTGGGCGCGCTGTCGGTCTGGGATCTCGCCCACTCGGCCGGCGCCATTCCGGTCGATCTTCTGGGGGCGGATGCGGATTTTGCCGTCGGCTGCAGCTACAAGTACTTGAATGGCGGTCCCGGCGCCCCGGCCTTCATCTATGTCTCACCCCGCTGGATCGACCGGGCGCGTCCAGCGCTGTCCGGCTGGCTGGGGCATGAGCGGCCCTTTGCCTTCGATCTGCATTATCGCCCGGGAGACGGTGTGGATCGCATGCGGGTGGGCACGCCGCCGATCCTGGCGCTCGCAGCTCTCGATGCCGCCCTCGACGCCTGGGATGAGGTCGAGATGGCGGATGTGCGCCAGAAATCCGTGGCACTGTGCGAGCTTTTCATTGCGGAGGTCAAGGCGCGCTGCCCGGATCTGACGCTCGGTTCGCCGCGCGACGCGGCGAGGCGCGGAAGCCAGGTCTCCTTCCTGCATGACGAAGGCTACGCGATAATGCAGGCACTGATCGCTCGCGGCGTGATTGGTGATTTCCGTGCGCCGAACGCCATCCGCTTCGGATTCACCCCGCTTTATATCGGTGAGGCGGAGGTGATGGCCGGCGTCGAGATCTTGGCGGACATCATGACCAACCGGCTGTGGGATCAACCGCAATTCAAGAAGAAGGCGCTCGTGACGTGACATCCAAGACCTATGATCCCGCCCAGGAAGGCGCCGAGATGTCCTTCCGCGAACGCATGTCCTATACCGATTACCTGCAGCTCGATCCGATCCTGTCGGCGCAGAAGCCGCTGTCGTCCGCGCATGATGAGCTGCTGTTCATCATCCAGCACCAGACATCCGAACTCTGGATGAAGCTCGCGATCCACGAGATCACGTCTGCGATCAGCGCGATCCGCCGCGACGATCCGCAGCCGGCCTTCAAGATGCTGGCGCGGGTGGCGCGGATTTTCGAGCAGCTGAACGGCGCCTGGGACGTGCTGCGCACCATGACGCCGAGCGAATATACCGAGTTTCGCAATGCGCTCGGCCAGTCCTCCGGCTTTCAGTCCTATCAGTACCGGGCGATCGAGTTCCTGGCGGGCAACCGCAACCTCGCCATGCTCGGCCCGCATAGCCACCGGCCGGACCTGATCGAGCATCTGGAGGCGATCCTCGCGAGGCCCAGCCTCTATGACGAGGCGATCCTGCTTCTCGGGCGCAATGGCTTCGAGATCGGGGAAGAGGCCGGACGCACCTCCTGGCGGGAAAAGCGCGGCGAAAGCGAAGCGGTTCTGGAAGCCTGGCGCGCGGTGTATGCGGAGCCCCGCCGTTACTGGGTTCTTTACGAACTGGCGGAAAAGCTGGTGGATTTCGAGGATTATTTCCGCCGCTGGCGCTTCAACCACGTCACCACGGTCGAGCGCGTCATCGGCTTCAAGCGGGGCACAGGGGGTACATCCGGCACGCATTATCTAAAGAAGATGCTGGAGGTGGAGCTCTTCCCGGAATTGTGGCGGGTGCGTACGGTACTCTGACGAGCGGCAGGAACGGACCGCAGGAACCAGCGAGGACTCGATGCTTTTTCACAAGATCACCGACTGGAACGACGCCTATACCAATGGCGCCAACATTCCCCGGGGCGACAGCTGGCCGGCTGCCTGGGTGGAGCCGGCGAAAGCCTTCCGGGAGATGCTGGAGGCGCAAGGGCGCGCGAGGCTCGATCTCTCCTATGGCGAAAAGCCCCGCAACCGGTTCGATCTTTTTCTGCCGGAAGAGGCCCCAAAGGGGCTGGTCGTCTTCGTGCATGGCGGCTACTGGCAGGCACTCGACAAGTCCTACTGGTCGCACCTGGCGGCGGGAAGTCTCGCCCATGGCTATGCGGTGGCCATGCCAAGCTACACGCTCTGCCCCGAGGCGCGGGTCGGCGACATCGTCATGGAGATTGCCGCAGCCATTGCCGATGCGGCGGGTGAAATTGACGGACCGATCCACCTGACCGGTCATTCCGCCGGTGGCCACCTCGTCACCCGCATGGTGGCGGATGGATCGCCGCTTGTCGCTCCGGTGCGGGAGCGGGTGCGCACGGTCGTCTCCATCTCCGGTGTGCATGACCTGAGGCCGCTGGTGCTGACCGGGCTCAACAAGAACCTGCAGCTCGATGCACAGGAAGCCGCCGCTGAAAGCCCGGTGCTGATGCTGCCATCAGCCGGAACCCGGCTTTTCTGCTGGGCAGGCGGCAACGAGCGGGCGGAGTTCCTTCGCCAGAACGCGCTGATGGCGAGCCTCTGGCTAGGGCTCGGCGCGGAAACCGGCGCCTATGTGGAGCCTGACCGCCACCACTTCAACGTCATCGACGGGCTCGCCGATCCGGAGCATCCGCTGACCCTCACGCTGTTGTCCTGATCACCGCAGAAATGTGATCAGGCGACTGTCGCGGAAGTGCTTTCATGCGGGGGCTTCGACCCGCTAGGTTGGCCACAGGGGCGATTCGCATGCGGGCTATTCCGTGCGCAGCCTGGGGCAGCACATGACACGCGAGAAACGGCGCAAGATCATCCGAACACAGCGGACACGGACGGGGCTTGGCCTCGTTGCCGCGATATCCTTCATTGCGGGCCTGACGGATGCGATCGGCCTCAGGCTCTCGGGCGATTTCGTTTCGTTCATGACGGGCAACACGACACGGGCTGCCATTGCCCTGGCGGATGGCGACTGGAGCCATGGTTTCGTTCTGCTGGCGGCCATTTTCGTGTTTGTGCTCGGCAATGCGCTCGGCATCGTGATTGCGCATCTGGTGCCGCGCCGCATGTTCGGCGTGCTTGCCAGCGTCGCCATGCTTCTCGCCTTTGCGGCGATCCTGGAGGCCGAGCAGTTCCGCCTGCTGCGCTTTTATCTGGTCGTTGCCTCCATGGGCATGGTCAATGCGACCGTCGAACATATCGAGGGTCTGCCGATCGGCCTCACCTATGTCACCGGCGCCTTGTCTCGTCTGGGGCGCGGCATAGGCCGGTTCATCATGGGAGAGCGCAATCTCGACTGGACGATCCAGGCCGTGCCGTGGTTCGGCATGGTCTCCGGTGCCATGTGCGGCGCTCTGCTTGGCCTTGCAATCCCGGATCATGCCCTCGTCGTTGCCGCGGCACTCACCATGATCGTCGCACTGTCGTCGCTTTTCATCCGCAGAACCCTGCATTGGCGTTTCAATCAGCGCACCCTGTCGAGCTCCAGACGCAGGTAATGGATGTTCTACCTCTCCAAGATCTTCTGGCTGCTGGTGCAGCCGCTCTCGCTTGCCTTCTTCCTGGCAGCCCTTGCGGCGCTCGCTTGTCTTCTGCGCCTGTCGCGGACCGGCGCCAGTCTTGCGGGATCGTCTGCCCTGATACTGTTCGTGACGCTCTACACGACGACCGGTAATGTGCTGCTGCAATCCTTGGAAGACCGCATCCCACGCCCTCAAGGAGCACCGCAAACCATCTCCTGCATCATCATGCTGGGCGGTGGCGTCGAGAACGAGGTGATGAGCGGGCGCGGCGGCGTGGAGTTCAATGCCGCTGCCGATCGCTACACGGAAACCCTGCGCCTCGCTCTTGCGCATCCGGAAGCGAAAATCCTCGTCTCTGGCGGAGATGGCTCGTTCAGCGGTCGTTATGAGGGCGAGGCCGGCGCCTCGGCAGCGTTCTTTACGTCCTTCGGTGTGCAGCCGGAGCGGCTGATCCGGGAGAATGACTCCCGCAACACCTGGGAAAACACGCTGAACACGAAAGAGCTTCTCGCGCGGGAGGGCTTGAAAGACTGTCTGCTGGTGACATCTGCCTTCCATATGCCGCGCTCGCTCGCCCTGTTTTCCAAGGCAGGTCTTGGCGTGACGCCCTGGCCGGTGGATTACCGCACCAGCGGAGCACTGACGCTCGGCTTCGACTTCACCCAGCCGTCGCTGAATGCCCAGAATACATCCACCGCCGTGCGCGAGTGGCTGGGCCTCCTCGGTTACTATGCAGCGGGCCGCATCGACTGGCCCTTCTAAAGCGTCACTGCCTGGAAATCGTCACCATGCGCGCACCGCGCACCCGAACCGTCATCTGGCATTCCTTGTCGTCGGTCCGGTCGCAGTAATGCGGCGCCATCTTGAAGACGAACACCATGTTGCCGAACCGCTTGACGAAATCGTAGCCGAAGATCTGGGCGGTTGCGATCATGAAATATCCACCCTCCTTGACCTGAAGGTAGAAATTATAGGGGCAGCCTTCGTCGTTGCAGCCGACGCCCTGTTTGCCGTTGCAACTCAGGTCGCCGTGATTGGCAATGGCATCGATGATGCCGTCATTGTTGATGTCGAGACGGGTGATGAACTTCTCGCCGAACTGCACGCTCTGGCACTGCTTGCGGAAGAAATCCTTCTCGTAGATCTCGGGATCGCTGAGCAGTTGCTGTTGCGCGCTGGCGAGCGACGGCAAAAGCACAAGCGCGATCAGGTGAACGGCCGCGAAGAACATCATCCGCACAAGCATCTTCCTCTTGTTCAATCCTCTGTAGACAAAGCCGCCGATCCGATGGCCGCCGGGAGTTTAGGTGACTATGATTAAGAACAATGCGCTTGCGCGACGCTGGTGCCGGAGATCCCCATGGCCGTGTCCCTTCTGACCCTTCTGGATTATGCAGGCGTCGCTCTGTTTGCGGCCACCGGTGCGCTGGCCGCCTCGCGCAAGCAGCTCGATCTCATCGGCTTCCTGTTCTTTGCCGCAGCGACCGGCGTGGGCGGCGGCACCCTGCGCGATCTGGTGCTGGGGCAGGCACCCGTGTTCTGGGTGAAGGACCCGACCTACCTGCTGGTCTGCGCCGGCGTTGGCATCTTCCTGTTCTTGACCGCCCACCGGGTCGAATGGCGCTATCGCCTGCTGATCTGGCTGGATGCCGTCGGGCTTGCCGCCTACAGCGTGATGGGCGCGGCGAAGGGGCTGGCGATTACCGGCTCGCCGACGATCGCGATCGTCACCGGCACGATGACGGCGACATTCGGCGGCATCCTGCGCGATCTGATCGCCAACGAACCGTCCATCCTGCTGCGACCGGAAATCTACGTCACGGCTGCCCTGGCCGGTGCTGCCGCCTTCACGGCCACGGCGCTCCTGGGGTTGCCGTTGCCCTACAGCTCGGCTGCCGGCATCTTCACGGCCTTTGCGCTGCGCGGCGGTGCCATTCATCACGGCTGGACGTTGCCGCGCTACCGGGCACGACCCGGCCGCCCGCCTGACGAGGCGATGAAAAAGAAGAGGAAGTAAGGATCAGGACTTCTTTTCGCGCAGGCGGATGATCACATCCACATGGGCGATTTCCATGCCCTCGGGTGGTGCCGGCAGATTGTCGATCTGCAGGTTGCTGACCGGAATGTCGAGCACCTCGTTGCGGCCTTCGACGAAGAAGTGGTGGTGATCGGAGACATTGGTGTCGAAATAGGTCTTGGCGCTTTCGACGGCCAGAACGCGAATCAGTCCGGCTTCGGTGAACTGGTGCAGCGTGTTGTAGACGGTGGCGAGCGAGACCGGAACGCCGGCGGTCGTGGCTTCCTCGTGCAGTTCTTCCACGGTCAGGTGGCGGTCGCCCTTGGCAAACAGAAGGTCGGCCAGAGCCACGCGCTGGCGCGTCGGGCGCAAGCCGAAGTGGCGCAATCTGGTTTCCACATCCATGATGGCGTCGGCCATAGGGGGATCAAGCTCCGTCAACCCGATATTTCTCGATTTTTCGATATAACTTTTGGCGGTCTGTCTTTCAATAGCTTCGTCAAATCTTCTGGTTTTGCGGCGGGTAAATGCAAAAAATTGACCGCGAGTCCCCTAGTTTGGCGGGTCGGGTTCCTATATGCGGACCTATCTCACTACGGAAACGGCAACCATTATCTCGGGCTGTCGCTGCCTTGCGCTTCAATTTATAACGGTCTTGCTTTAAAGACGCATGAACCGACGACGAGGGGGACACAGAAACCTCATGGACAGCAGAAAATCCAGTTTCACTTATGAAGAGCTCATTGCCTGTGCCCATGGCGAACTCTTCGGACAAGGCAATGCGCAACTGCCTCTGCCGCCCATGTTGATGGTGCACCGGATCACCGAGATCTCGGAAACCGGCGGCGCTTTCGACAAGGGCTACCTGAGGGCGGAATATGACGTGCGGCCCGACGACTGGTATTTTCCGTGCCATTTCGAAGGCAACCCCATCATGCCCGGCTGCCTCGGCCTCGACGGCATGTGGCAGCTGACCGGCTTCTTCCTCGGCTGGCTGGGAGAGCCCGGCCGCGGGATGGCGCTGTCCACCGGCGAGGTGAAGTTCAAGGGCATGGTCCGCCCGCAAACCAAGCTCCTGGAATACGGCATCGACTTCAAGCGCGTCATGCGCGGTCGTCTGGTTCTCGGAACCGCCGATGGCTGGCTGAAGGCGGACGGCGAAACCATCTATCAGGCATCCGACCTGCGCGTCGGGCTGTCCAAGGACAAATAAGACGCCCGGACACGCGGTTTGGGTGCGTCAGGAAACAAACAAGGGTTAGATCAGATGCGACGGGTAGTTGTCACCGGCCTCGGTGTGGTTTCCTCGATCGGCAACAATGCCACGGAAGTCACCGCCTCTCTGCGCGATGCCAAGTCCGGCATTTCCTTCTCCAGCGACTTTGCCGAACATGGCTTCAAGTGCCAGGTCTGGGGTCGTCCGAACATCGACACCACGGATCTTGTCGATCGTCGCGCCATGCGCTTCCTGTCGCAGGGCGGCGCCTGGAACCACGTGGCGATGAAGCAGGCGATTGCCGATTCCGGTCTGGAAGACAAGGATTACGCCGAAAACGAGCGCGTCGGCATCATCATGGGCTCGGGCGGTCCTTCCACCCGCACCCTGATCGAAGCCGCCGATATCACCATCAAGAACAACAGCCCGAAGCGCATCGGCCCGTTCGCCGTGCCGAAGGCGATGTCGTCCACGGCCTCTGCCACGCTCGCCACCTGGTTCAAGATCCACGGCGTCAACTATTCCATCTCGTCGGCCTGCTCGACCTCGGCACACTGCATCGGCAATGCCGTGGAAATGATCCAGTGGGGCAAGCAGGACATGATGTTTGCCGGCGGTCACGAGGACCTCGACTGGACCATGTCGAACCTCTTCGATGCCATGGGCGCCATGTCGTCCAAGTACAACGACCAGGCAGCCACCGCATCGCGCGCCTATGACGCCAACCGTGATGGCTTCGTCATTGCCGGTGGTGCAGGCGTCCTGGTGCTCGAAGAGCTTGAACATGCAAAAGCCCGCGGCGCCAAGATCTACGCTGAAGTGGTGGGTTACGGTGCGACTTCCGACGGGTACGACATGGTCGCTCCGTCGGGCGAAGGCGCGATCCGCTGCATGCGCCAGGCGCTGAAGACGGTCGATGGAACGGTCGATTATATCAACACCCACGGCACCTCGACCCCGGTTGGCGATTCGAAGGAAATCGGCGCCATCCGCGAAGTCTTCGGCGACAAGATGCCCCACATCCAATCGACCAAATCGCTGACCGGCCATTCGCTGGGCGCGGCCGGCGTGCAGGAATCGATCTATTCGCTGTTGATGATGCAGGCGGGCTTCATTGGCGAAAGCGCGCATATCCAGGAACTTGATCCGGAATTTGATGGCGTGCCGATCGTTCGTGAACGGATCGACGATGCCAAGATCGATATTGCCCTCTCCAATTCCTTCGGCTTCGGCGGCACTAACGCCACGCTCGTCTTCCAGCGTTTTAACGGATAAACCCATGAGCGGTATCATGCAGGGTAAGCGCGGCCTCATCATGGGCGTCGCGAATAATCATTCGATCGCCTGGGGCATCTCCAAGGCGCTCGCCGCCCAGGGTGCTGAACTGGCCTTCACCTTTCAGGGCGAGGCGCTGGGCCGGCGCGTGAAGCCGCTGGCGGCCGAAGTCGGCTCCGACTTCGTCCTGCCGTGCGACGTGGAAGATCTGGCCTCCGTCGATGCCACCTTCGACGCCATCAAGGAACGCTGGGGTAAGCTCGACTTCGTCGTGCACGCCATCGGCTTCTCCGACAAGAACGAGCTGAAGGGCCTTTATTCCGACACCACGCGGGAAAACTTCAGCCGCACCATGGTGATCTCTTGCTTCTCGTTCACCGAGATTGCCAAGCGCGCCGCGGACCTGATGGTCGATGAGGGCGCCATGCTGACGCTGACCTATGGCGGCTCCATGCGGGTGATCCCGAACTACAACGTCATGGGCATCGCCAAGGCAGCGCTCGAATCCTCCGTCCGCTATCTGGCTGCTGATTACGGTCCGAAGGGCATTCGCGTCAACGCGATCTCCGCCGGTCCGGTGCGCACGCTGGCCGGTGCCGGCATTTCGGATGCGCGCGCCATCTATTCGTGGAACCAGAAGAACTCGCCGCTCCGCCGCACCGCGACGATCGAGGATATCGGCGGTTCCGCCCTCTATCTCCTGTCGGACCTGTCGCGTGGTGTGACCGGCGAAATCCATTATGTGGATGCCGGCTACAACATCACCTCGCTGCCGACGCTGGACCGCCTGCGCAACGCCGACGCGGAATAAGCCTCGGCATCATCCTGAAACAACAAGGCCCCGGATGCGTCACCGCATCCGGGGCCTTTTGCATGTTTGACCGGTCAGACCGAATTACTTGCGTGCCTGCAGCACCTTGAAGCGCGCGTTGCGGCACACTTCGCTGCTCTCCTTGAACTCGGACGCCAGCACCGGCTCGTAAGGCAGGCCGCGATTGGCCACCATCAGCAGCTGGCCGCCGATCCTGAGCGCCGAGGCGGCGGCCTTGATGAAGGCCTGGCCGATTGCCGGATCGGCGGCATGGCCCTCATGGAAGGGCGGGTTCATGATGACGAGGTCGTACTTCTCCTTGACCGGCTCGGAAACGAGGTCCTGCCAGAAGAAACGTGCGGCGAGATCCGGGCAGTTGGCCGCCAGGTTCTTCTTCGCAAATTCCAGCGCCCGGTGATCGGCCTCGAAGAGGTCGATGCGGTTGGTGCGCGGTGATGCTTCCGCCAGCATCACGGAGAGATAGCCCCAGCCGGCGCCGAGATCGGCGGCATTGCCGTCGAAATCCCGCGGCAGGCGGCTGGCGAGGAGTTCCGATCCGGCATCGATCCGGTCATGCGAGAAGGTGCCGGGCACGGTCTCAAAACGGTTCTCGATCAGCTGCGGCTGCTTGGCAAACTTGGCGACAGCTGCCGAGACATCCGAGGGGCGGGTGAACCAGGCCACCACGCCGTGATATTTCGGCATGTGTTCGATGGCAAAACCGAGATTGGCGATTTGCTTGCGCAGCGGCTGCACGCCGTCTTCCTTGGAGCCGGCGAGCACGATCAGGCCGCCTTCCTTCACGCGGGCGAGCGCCTCGGCCACGTTCCCCTCGTTTTCGCCCTTGTGCTTGCCGCAGAGGATCAGCGCGCCGTCATAGGCCTCGCCCTCCACCTCCGGCACCACATGCGCGCCGTTGACGCTGAGCGGCCGATAGAGCGGGCGCAGAGGCTGCACGTTGACGATATCCGCGGCAAAGCCCTCCGGCAGGCGCGGGCCGGCTTCGGCGCCGAGGAACAGAATACGGTCTCCTTCGCCCGGAACGGGAAGCGTGCCGGTGGAGAAGGGATGGAACAGGGTTTTTACGGCATCACGGATCATGGTCGTCTTCCGGATCTAAAATAGCAAAAAGGGCGCGGAAACCTCCCGCGCCCCAGGAACATGGAAAGCTTGAAAAGCTTACTCGGCAGCAGCTTCGCCGCCTTCGGCCTTCTTGATTTCCTGGCCGGTGGCCTGATCGACGACCTTCATCGACAGGCGAACCTTGCCGCGCTCATCGAAGCCCATCAGCTTGACCCAGACCTTGTCGCCTTCCTTGACGACGTCGGAGGTCTTCGCCACGCGCTCGGACGCGAGCTGCGAGATGTGCACGAGGCCGTCGCGGGCGCCGAAGAAGTTGACGAAGGCGCCGAAGTCGGCGGTCTTGACGACCGTGCCTTCGTAGATGGCGCCGACTTCCGGCTCGGCCACGATGGAGTGGATCCACTTGCGGGCCGCTTCGATTTCCTTGCCGGAGGCGGAGGCGATCTTCACGGTGCCGTCGTCTTCGATGTTGATCTTAGCGCCGGTCTTTTCAACGATTTCGCGGATGACCTTGCCGCCCGAACCGATGACTTCACGGATCTTGTCGACCGGAATGTTCATCACTTCGATGCGCGGTGCGAATTCGCCGAGCTGGCCGCGGCTTTCGGACAGGGCATTGGCCATTTCGCCGAGGATGTGGTTGCGACCACCCTTGGCCTGACCGAGAGCGACCTTCATGATCTCTTCGGTGATGCCGGCGATCTTGATGTCCATCTGCAGCGAGGTGATGCCGTCAGCGGTGCCGGCCACCTTGAAGTCCATGTCGCCGAGGTGGTCTTCGTCACCGAGGATGTCGGAGAGAACCGCGAAGCGATCGCCTTCCAGGATCAGGCCCATGGCGATGCCGGCAACCGGCTTTGCCAGAGGAACGCCGGCGTCCATCAGAGCAAGCGAGGTGCCGCAGACGGTGGCCATCGAGGACGAGCCGTTCGACTCGGTGATCTCGGAGACGACGCGCAGAGTGTAGGGGAACTGTTCCGGCGTCGGCAGCATCGGGCGGATGGCGCGCCATGCGAGCTTGCCATGGCCGATTTCGCGGCGGCCCGGGGAGCCCATGCGACCGGTTTCACCGACCGAGTAGGGCGGGAAGTTGTAATGCAGAAGGAAGCGTTCCTTGTACATGCCGGTCAGGCTGTCGACATACTGTTCGTCTTCGCCGGTGCCGAGCGTGGCGACAACGATCGCCTGGGTCTCGCCACGGGTGAAGAGGGCCGAACCGTGCGTGCGCGGCAGGATGCCGACTTCCGAGACGATGGCGCGAACCGTTTCCAGGTCACGGCCGTCGATGCGGCTCTTCGTGTCGAGAATGTTCCAGCGGACGATCTTTGCCTGCAGGTGCTTGAAGACGGCGCCAACGACTTCCGCCGTGTACTTGGCTTCGCCGTCTGCCGGCAGGAAGTGCGCCTTCACCTTGGCCTTCACGGCATCGACGGCAGCGTAACGGTCAGCCTTCTGGGTGATCTTGTAGGCGTCGCGCAGTTCGGCTTCGGCCAGCTTCAGCATTTCGGCTTCGAGTTCGGAATGATCTTCCGGTTCGAATTCGCGCGGCTCCTTGGCTGCGACTTCGGCAAGCTTGATGATCGCATCGATGACCGGCTGGAAACCCTTGTGGCCGAACATGACGGCGCCGAGCATGACGTCTTCGTTCAGTTCCTTGGCTTCCGACTCAACCATCAGCACGGCGTCCTGCGTGCCGGCAACAACGAGGTCGAGGCTCGACTCGTCCATCTCGTCGAGATGCGGGTTGAGAACGTATTCGCCGTTGATGTAACCGACGCGGGCGCCGCCGACCGGACCCATGAAGGGCACGCCGGAGAGTGTCAGCGCTGCCGAGGTGGCGACCATCGACAGGATGTCCGGGTTGTTTTCCAGGTCATGCTGGATGACGGTGACGACGACCTGCGTGTCGTTCTTGTAGCCTTCCGGGAAGAGCGGGCGGATCGGGCGGTCGATCAGGCGGGAAACGAGCGTTTCGTTTTCCGACGGACGGCCTTCGCGCTTGAAGTAGCCACCCGGGATCTTGCCGGCGGCGTAGGTCTTTTCCTGGTAGTTGACGGTGAGCGGGAAGAAATCCTGGCCCGGCTTCGGCTCCTTGGCGGAAACGACGGTGGCCAGAACAACGGTCTCGCCATAGGTGGCGATGACGGCGCCGTCAGCCTGGCGGGCAATCTTGCCCGTTTCCAGCTTCAGCGGGCGGCCTGCCCATTCGATTTCGACGGAATGCGTATTGAACATGATTCAAGTCCTTCTTGCGCGGCGGCAACGCCTCTTCCGGAGAAGATGCGGGCTCAGGCCTGCGCTTGTGGTGACGCGATCACGGGCAAGACAACGGGAGGCTTTCAGCGGTCCGACACTCGGTTCGAACACGGACAGGATGATCGGAAACAACGATCCTGATCATCGCTCGCCGCATCTCAGCGCGGCGAAAGCATCCGGCAATCCTGCCCCATGACAGGTCATCGGTTACGTTTTGGCAGGTCCGGCCCATCCGGGCCCGCCACAAAGTTTCGCCCGTCTCGGGCAGCATTCGGTCCGGACTGTCTTGCCCGGATGGACAACCGGCGGACAATCGACTGATTGCCCGCCGGATTGTTTGTCTTAGCGACGGATACCGAGGCTGGTGATCAGCTTCGTGTAACGAGCCTCGTCCTGCTTCTTGACGTAGTCGAGAAGCGAACGGCGGGTCGAAACCATGGTCAGAAGGCCACGACGCGAGTGGTTGTCCTTCTTGTGACCCTTGAAGTGCTCCGTCAGGTTGGTGATACGCTCGGTCAGGATTGCGACCTGAACTTCCGGTGAACCGGTGTCGCCTTCCTTGATTGCGTATTCCTTGATGAGGGCGGCCTTGCGCTCTGCAGTGATCGACATCGTGGATCCTTTCGATGTGAGGATGGAAGGGTCGCCGTAAGGCCGGGATGTCGTCCAGCCTTGGCCATGAAAGCTAAGAGCGCAGCACAGCGCACATCTAGCTGGCGGTGCCTATAAACCATTCGGCCCGCCTTGGGAAGAGGCATGTTCTGCCGCCGTATTTCAGGCAAAGACCCGCTTCGGGCGGAACTCGCCCTGGCCGATCTCGCCGATTGCCACCAGTCTGCCATCGGCCAGCGCCACGGCTTCCGGTTCCGCCACGGGCGCATCGCGGCCGCGCAGGATGATCGGGTTGCCCATGCGCAGGCGATGCGCCTGATCGCCGGTGATGCGGATCTGCGGCAGGGCCGAAAGCGCCTCGCTGGTCTCGACAAGGAAGGCATCCAGTGCGGCAAGCCGCTCGTCGCGGTCTTCGATCGCCTCGAGAGCGACCAGGTCAGCGAGCGGCACCATCGTCTCTTCGGCAAAGGGCGCGACAAAGGTGCGGCGCAGTCCGGAGATGTGGCCGAAGCAGCCGAGTTCGCGGCCGAAATCGCGCGCCAGCGACCGCACATAGGTGCCCTTGCCGCATTCGACTTCGAAGAAGGCGCGATCGGTTTCGACCTTCAGCAGCGTCAACCGGTGGATTTCCACATCACGCGAAGGGATCTCCACCGTCTCGCCCTCGCGGGCCAGGTCATAGGCCCGCTCGCCAGCGATCTTGATCGCCGAAAACTGCGGCGGAATCTGGCTGATGGTGCCGGTATAGCGCGGCAGCAGCGCGCGGATCGCCTCTTCGGTCGGACGGTTGGTCGAGGTCTCGGTGACCTCGCCCTCCAGGTCGTCCGTCGAACGTTCCTCGCCCCAGGTCACGGTGAACTCGTAGATCTTGCGGCCGTCCATGACGTAAGGCACGGTCTTGGTGGCGTCGCCAAGCGCGATCGGCAGCATGCCGGAGGCGAGCGGATCGAGCGTGCCGGCATGGCCCGCCTTCTGGGCGTTGAACAGCCACTTGATCTTGCCGACGGCTTCGGTGGAGCCGAAATCGACCGGCTTGTCGAGGATCAGCCAGCCGGAAACCGGCCGGCCCTTGGGTTTGCGGGGTTTGGACATCTTGCTCTTGTCTTGTCAGTCTTGTTCGTCTGAACCGGTCTCGCCGGCAAGATCGCGCTGCACTTCGGGCGAGCGCAGCAGCTCGTCGATCTTCTTGTAATTGTCGAAGCTGGTATCGTCGCGGAAACGAACTTCCGGCATGTATTTCATCTGGCGCAGCTGGCCGCCCAGGCGTCCGCGGATGAACTTCGCATTGCGGTTCAGCGCTTCGATCACCTTGGCATGGTCGGAGACGCCAAGCGGAGTCACATAGGCCGTCGCAATCTTCAGGTCCGGCGACATGCGTACTTCGGAGACGGAAATGACGGTCTTCTCGATGAGGTCGTCCCGCACGTCGCCGCGCTGGAGCACCTGGGTGATTGCGGCGCGAACCTGTTCGCCAACACGCAGCATGCGCTGCGACGGCGCAGAGGATGTAGCTTTGCTCATTGTTGTTTTTCTTTCCTTCGGGCCAATCTTGAGGTCGGCAGAATAACAGAAACCAGACCAGATGGCGCGGGCAGGCGTGCTCCATGCCCTCAGTTGCGGCAAAGGTCAAGGTTTGCCGCTGTTTCAGACCGATTTCTTGGCTGAGAGGGGTGCTTCGGGCGCCTGTCGCTGTGCCGATCGTGACGGATGATCTTGACCTTTGGCAAGAATTCGCCATGTTCGGACTGTCTCCCCGAACAAGAACCGATACCGGGGATTGAACTTTGGTGCCGGGCCCCTCTGGCGAGAGTTTTTACGGCGCTCTCGCGATGTCGGTACCGCCTGCAAATTGAGCCGGCGGATTGAAGCAACCATGATGCCTACCATCCTGATACCGGGTGCACCCTTCGGCGTGCGTCCCTTTTCTGCATTGAACCTGAAAACCTCTGACACGGCCTGCCGTCAGGAGGTCTCCGCATGAGCCAGCCCACCTCCTCCAACAGCATGCTCGGCTATTTCCGCTGGGCCTTCATCGTCACCGTCATCGGCCTCATCCTCGGCGGTGTGCTGGGCTGGCAATCGACCGGCACGATCGGCGGCATGCTGACCGTCTTTTTCATCTGTGCGGTGCTGGCGGTCCTCGAGATCTCGCTCTCCTTCGACAATGCCATCGTGAATGCCAACAAGCTGAAGGACATGACGCCGGTCTGGCAGCAGCGCTTCCTCACCTGGGGCATCCTGATCGCCGTCTTCGGCATGCGCATCGTCTTCCCCCTGCTGATCGTGGTGATTGCCGCCGGCATCGGCCCGATCGATGCGATCATCCTCGCCGCCGCACGGCCGGAGGAATATGCGCGCATCATGCATGAGGCGCATCTGCCGATCGCCGCCTTCGGCGGCACCTTCCTGATGATGGTCGGCCTTACCTTCTTCTTCAATCACGAGAAGGACGTGCACTGGGTCGAGGTGATCGAGAGCCGGGTGGCGCGCTTCGCCACCATCAAGGGCGTCGAGATCGCCTTCGTGCTGCTGCTGATCATGCTCTTTTCGCAACTGCTGCCGGAAGCGGAGGCCTCCACCTTCGTGCATGCGGCCGTCTACGGCCTCCTGACCTTCCTGCTGGTGGAAGTGCTCGGCGGTGCGCTCGATGCCTCGCAAAAGGCCATGAGCGAGGCGGCGAAGGGCGGACTCGGCGCATTCATCTACCTCGAAGTGCTGGATGCCAGCTTCTCCTTCGACGGCGTGATCGGCGCCTTTGCCCTCACCCAGAACCTCTTCATCATTGCGATCGGTCTTGGCATCGGCGCCATGTATGTCCGCTCCATGACGATCATGCTGGTGGAAAAGGGCACGCTCGCCGAATACCGCTATCTGGAGCATGGCGCCTTCTACGCGATCCTGATCCTCTCGGTGATCATGTATGTCCAGACGCTCGTGCATATTCCGGAGGTCATCACCGGTCTTGGCGGTGCCGGCCTCATCGGCCTTTCGCTCTGGTCGTCGATCCGACACAACCGGATGGAACGACGGCATGCGGAAGAACTGGAGCTGCAGCGTAGCGTATAACGTCAGCCTTATCCTCTGCGGCAGGCCCTTCGGGGCCTGTTTTGCGTGTCTGGATCGGGTGAAACGGTCCTCCGCCGGCTGGCACAGAAAAAGATGACTTTAATAGGAAGGAATAAAACGCTATCCAGCATCCCTGTTTGAGGCCGCACCCGTAGCGGTCTTGTCTCTAAAAAGATGGAGCACAGGATGGATCAGCCCGCTCAACCGTCAGCCCAGCCGCCCCGCCAGCGTCCGCAGCTTCCCGCCTGGACGCTGACGATCAAGGATGCCTTCGATCTTTCGGCCGGCATGCGGCGGGTTCTCTTCACCACCGACCGCATCTCCGAATTTTCCTATAAGCCCGGCCAGGATATCGTCTTCTTTCTGCCCGATCCCTCCGGGGAACTCGGCCGGCGCCATTATACGATCCGCAGCCTCGACCGGCAGACCGGCGTGATCGCCGTCGATTTCGTCATGCACGGCGCAACGCTCGGGCCGAATTTCGCCCGGAACGCCAAACCCGGCGATACGGTGGAGGTGAAGGGTCCGCGCGGACGCATCGTCTTCAATCCGCAAGCCGATTGGCATCTGATCACCGGCGACGAGACCTGCATTCCCGGCATCCTGCATATTCTGGAACATCTGCCAGCCGGTGCGCGGGCCTTCGCCTTCGTCGAGGTGCAGGATTCGTCCTGGCAGCAGAGTTTTGAGACGAAGGGCGATGTGGCGATCGAATGGATCCATCGCGGCCCGGCCGGACCGAGCAGCATCATGCTCGACCGCATCGCCGCCTTCGGCCTGCCGGACGGCAAGGGGCAGGCGTTGATCATCGGCGAGACCAGCAATGTGCGCACCCAGCGCCATCACCTGATCTCCCGCGGCCTGACGCGTGAGCAGATCGCTTCGGAAGGCTATTGGCGTCCCGGCCGCAATGGCGGCCATGATCACGTCGATGACTGATCAGAAGAGCGCCGCATCCAGGTCGTCGTCGGAGAGCACCGTCAGCGGTGCTTCTTCCGGTGCGGCCGTTCCGAGGATCGCTGCGTGCAGCTCCCGCTCCGAGGCCATGGTGTAGAGCCGGTTGATGCGCGGACCAAGGACGGCGATGGCCTCGTCGAGACCCTCCGTGCTGAGGCCGTGGGCCGGATCGAGTTGGATGTCTTCGGCACACCGGCGCAGAACCTCGCCGAGGTCGGCCTGGAAATCGAGCTTGGCGAGCGCCGTGTTCATCTGCTCGATCCCGCGCTGGCCGTCCCCGCTCATCTGCTTGAGATCGGCCTCCATGCGGGTGCAGACGCTGCGAATTCTCTGCAGGGCATTGTCGAGGCGGGCATCGAGGCTGCCGACCTCGATCATGTCCTGCGGTTCGTCGATCAGGGCCTGCGCCGCGGTTTCGAGGCCCTTCAGCTCTCCGACGATCTTTTCGGCAACCTCGTCCAGCTGGCCGGCAAAGATGCGCAGCTCGGCGGTGACGACATTGATCGCCTTGCCTTCTTCGCCGATCTTGCCGCAGCGCAGGTTGGTGTTGAGCGCCATGTAATGAATGTCGCCGCGCACCACCTGCACGAGGCTGATGCCGTCGAGCAGGGTCTGCACGGTGGTAAGAATCTGCCGGGTCATTTCTGCGGCCGCGGCGGCCACCTTTTCGATCTCGCGCACGGCTTCGCGCGCCTCTGTCACGCCGCCCTCCAGCGTGCGCATCGAAAAGGCATTGTCGCCACCGTCTTCACCGATCATCGATCTCTGAATATCGGTGATCTGGAAAAGATCCGAGCGGAAGCTGGCGATTGTGTCGATGATCTTGCCGGTGTCGCGGTCGAAATCGCCGCGCGACTGGTCGAGCTGGCTGAGAACCAGACTGGCGACGAGGTTCGAAAGCCGGCCACGTTGATCCTGTGTCAGGATGCTGGCCTCGGCGGATGCCAGATAGTCGGCCAGCTGTTCGAAGCTCGCCTGGCAGTGCTCAATCCTCTGGCGCGTGATATCGCCCACCTGCATCGAGGAGAGAACCGATGCGAGCTTGTTCTGAACGCCCATGGCGATCCGCTTGACCTCGTCGGCCCGTTTGGCCAGCGTCTCGCGCTGCAGCCGCAGCTGGTCCATGCCGCCGGTCAGGGCGGCGATGATCCGCGGAACAGTCTGTCCATAGCGGGTGACAATGTCGTCACCCTTGGCAATCACGGGGCCGATGCCGGCGCCGAGCTGCGTCAGGCTGTCGGAGAAACGGTTGACCTGGTCGCTGCCTTCTTGAATGCGCTGCAGGATCTCTTCGGCAAAACCGGCGAAATCGGCAATCCCGGCGCCGGTGATCTTGGCGGTCACGGCAAAGGTCCGGAGATAGCGCAGGGTTTCCTGCATGCTGGTCACATGCGGACGCACCAGCCGTTCGGTCGCGGCGATCTCGCGGAACTGGATCTGGCGTGAGCCTTCATTCTGCGTGAGCGACGACAACGCCGCCGCCGTCGAACCCAGCTCATTCAGCGTGGCGCCCGCCGTTTCCTCGTCCAGCGAGCTGGTCAGGGTATCGAGCGACGAAATCATCTTGTTCAGCACGTCGAGTACCGACAAGAGCACGGCACCGCCATCCAGGAAACGCTGCTCGATGCGCGAGCGCGCCTCTTCCATGCGTGCGGCAGAAGCATGTGACCAGGTATCGGTCTGGGCAATCTTTGCACTCAATGCCACTGAATGGTCTCCGCTATCATTGGTTGTGTTTTGCCGGACTACGTTTTGTGCACCCGCTTAACAGACTCCTCTGCCCATGCCCGCCAATGCATGACCGGTTCTAGCGTGAGCCTATTAAGAACTTGCAAAAATGGACGTCGGCCAAGGGTTTCTGGTTAAGTTTGCATTATCAAGTCACGAAGTTACGGAATCCATAATTCTTGCCTGGTGAAAACTGGTCGGGCTTTCTTATCGTCTTGTTAATCATAGCCTCTCATCTTTGCCGTGTAGATTTTGTTCTCATTGATGGACGGCGACGTGCGATCTTCGGTTAAAAGTTCTTTTACATGCATGTTCAGCGATCCGTTGACGGTTCGATTTGCTGGTCCGCATCAGGAGTCACTGCTTGGTGCTTTGGTTGATCATGCGCATGTCGAGGTTTCGGTCTCGCCGGACGCGGTGTGTGATCTGAGTTTTCTGCAATTACTGGAAGCGGCCCGTGTGTATGCGGGCACGGCTGGTCGGGTTGTATCCCTGTCGCGTGCGGCGGAGGGGGGCCTTCTGGATCTTCTGGAGAGATCGGGGTTCCTGTCGGCGATGACGCCGGAGGATCGGCGCTTCTGGCTTCACGAAGGAGTAACGCCATGAGCGCCCGTATTTTGACCGTCGACGATTCCGCCAGCATCCGGCTGACCACACGCGTGGCGCTGTCGAATGCCGGTTACGCCATCACCGAGGCGGTGGATGGCCTGGATGGCCTGTCGAAGCTGAAGGGTGGCCAGTACGACCTGGTCGTGACGGACCTGAACATGCCGAACATGGACGGTCTGACGATGATCCGCGAGCTGCGCAAGATCCCGTCCTGCATGGGCGTGCCGGTGATCTTCCTGACGACGGAATCCGACAACGAGCTGAAACAGCAGGCGAAGTCCGCCGGTGCGACCGGCTGGCTGACCAAGCCGTTCGATCCGGAAAGCCTGGTCAAGATTGTCAAGAAGGTGCTTGGCCGATGAGTTTTCCCGATCCGATTGCCGTCTTCCGCACCGAGGCCGCCGAACTTCTGGAGCAGGTGGAATCGGGTCTCCTCGACCTCAACCATGATCTCTCCGACAAGGAGCAGGTGGATGCGGTCTTCCGGGGCCTGCATACGCTCAAAGGCTCGGGCGCCATGTTCGGCTTCGAGGCGCTGGCCGCCTTCACCCATCACTGCGAGACCGCCTTCGACCAGGTGCGCAAGGGCATCGTGCCGGCGACCCATGATCTGGTGACGGCCGTGCTCGGCGCCACCGACCACATGCGGGCGCTGATCGAGGTGCCCGGTGGCGATCATGATGCGGCAAGCGAAACACTTCTTACCAGGCTGCGCGCCGCCGTCGCCGCTGCCGGCCATCCGGCAGGCGCGGCGCCTCAGGCAGCTGCCGCCACGCCGGCTGCACCGGTCGAAACTGCTTCGAGCGCTGCCGCGGGACAATCCGGACAAAAATCCGGGATCGTCACCTACAAGATCCGCTTCAGCCTGCCGCAGAACGCCATGGCGAACGGCACCAATCCGATCGGGCTTCTGGACGAGCTGGCCGAGCTCGGGACGGCAACCATCCGGGCCGATCTCAGCCGCATTCCGGCGATCGACGACCTGATTGCCACCGATCTCTATGTGTGCTGGGAGGTGGAGCTTTCAACCGACAAGCCGCGCGATGCGATCGACGACGTGTTCATCTTCGTCATGGACGAGATGCAGCTCGAGGTGACGGTGGTCGAACCACAGGGCACGACGGCCGAGCCCCCCGCCCCGCAGGCAACGCCTGCGCCGGTTGCAGCCGCCGCACCGGCCGCTCCTGTTGCCCCGTCCACCCAGTCCACATCGGCCGCAGCGGTTGCCGCGGCACCTGCTGCAGCGCCGGCCGCGCCCGCCGCTTCTGGCCGGGGCGCCGCCCAGGCCGATGCCAAGCAGCAGAAGGCCGCCGAAAACGTCCGTGTTCCGGCCGAGCGCCTCGACGAGTTGATGGACCGCGTCGGCGAGCTGGTGATTGCCCAGTCGCGCCTCAGTCAGCTCGCCGGCGTCAGCGGCGACCTGATGCTGCGCGCGGTCTCCGAAGATGTGGAGCGCCTGTCGGGCGAGCTGCGCGACACGATGATGGTGCTGCGCATGGTGCCCGTCGCTCAGCTTTTTGGCCGCTTCCGCCGCCTCGTGCATGATCTGGCCATCGAGACCGGCAAGGCGATCGAGCTCGTCACCGAAGGCGAGACCACCGAGGTGGACAAGAGCGTCATCGAACGGCTGGCCGATCCGCTCGTCCACCTGGTGCGCAATTCCTGCGACCATGGCCTCGAAAGCGCCGACGAGCGCCGCGCGGCCGGCAAGTCGCCGACGGGCCGCATCTTCCTCTCCGCCCGCCAGCAGGCCGGCGAAGTGATCATCACCATCAAGGACGACGGCCGCGGCATCAACCGCGAGCGGGTGCGCGCCAAGGCGGAAAGTTCCGGCCTGATCGCCGCCAATGCCAGCCTCTCCGACCAGGACCTTTTGCAGCTGATCTTCCAGCCCGGCTTCTCCACCGCCCAGCAGGTGACCAATCTCTCTGGTCGTGGCGTCGGCATGGATGTCGTCAAGCGCACCATCGATGCGCTGCGCGGCACGATCAACGTCGTCTCGAGGCCCGGCGAAGGCTCGGAGATCTCGCTCGCCATCCCGCTGACGCTTGCCATCATCGACGGCCTGCTCGTGCGGGTCGGCTCCGGCCGTTACGTCATCCCGCTCTCGGCGGTGGAAGAGTGCCTCGAACTCTCCGTCGAAGAGGACATGCGCTCGCGCGGCCGCAGCTTCATCTCGCTGCGCGACAGCCTGGTGCCCTTCATCCGCCTGCGCGATCTGTTCCGGACCGGCACCAAGCCCGATCCCTTCCAGAAGGTGGTGGTGATCTCGACGGGGGCCGAACGGGTCGGCCTCGTCGTCGACCAGATCATCGGCGACCACCAGACGGTGATCAAGGCGATGTCCAAACTGCATCATGACGTGGTGACCTTCTCGGGCGCCACGATCCTCGGCGACGGCGGCGTCGCCCTGATCCTCGATGTCGCCCATTTGGTGGCGGCCGGCCAGCAACAGGAGGCGCATTTGCGCGCGGCAGGATGAGTGAAGCACTGCGCAAGCTACCCGAACACCTCTGGGACGGTCGCGAGGAACTGGAAGTCCTCACCTTCGAGATCGCGGGAGAAATGTTCGCGCTCGAAGCGGTCCATGTCCAGGAAATCCTCGATCTCCTGCCGGAAACGCCGGTGCCCGGGGCCAAACCCTTCGTCGGCAGCGTCATCAACTTCCGCGGCAAGGTCATTCCGCTCGCCGACATCCGGCTCGCCTTCGGCATGGAGGCGACCACCACCACCATCGACAGCCGCATTATCGTGCTGGAACTCGACATCGACGACGAGCCGACGCTGACCGGCATCCGCACCGACAAGGTGCACGAGGTCACCACGCTCGAAAAATCCCACGGCGAACCGCCGCCCAGCGTCGGCATGCGCTGGAGGCCCGACTTCATCGACTGCCTCGTCCGACGACACGGCGAGTTCATCATCATTCCAAACCTCAAAACAATCTTCTCCGCTCAGAGCGAGCGCAATCAACAGGCCCAGCAGGGCTGAACGCGACGTCAAGGGGGCTACCATGCGCGCAACCATTAAATTTAAACTGGCGGTGGCCTTTGGCTTCGTCATCGCCATGCTGATCGCCATCGCGACGCTCGGCGTCCTGAGCCTCGGCAATCTCAACGATACGTTGGAGAATGTCGTGGAAGGTCCGGCCACGCGCCTCAATTTGGCGCAGTCCATGAACAATGCGCAGCTGCAGCAGCTGCGGCAGCAGAAGAACATGCTGCTGGCCACCGACATGAAGGCCGTCAATGATTACGCGGCGACCGCGGCTGCCTATCGCAAGGAATTCGACGATGCCTACCAGGCCGTCCTCCTGCTCGCGACCGAGCAGGGCAAGGTTGTCTGGAACAAGCTCAACTCCTTCATGGTCGAATACCGCAAGCAGGACGATCAGATCAAAAGCCTGATCCTGGCCGGCGATCGCGATGCGGCCCTGAAGATCTCCACCACGGAAAACCGCGCGACGGTCAACGAGATCGACAAGCTCCTGACGGAAATCGTCGAGCTTGAGGCCTCCCGTTTGAAGGACGCCAAACTTGCGGCCGGTGAGGATTACCGTCAGACCCGCCTCATCGTGCTGTCGGTCGCCGGTGGTGCTCTGCTGATCGCCGTCATCGCTGCCATCTGGATCGCCATGTCGATCAACCGCGGTCTGCGCACCGCCGTTGTCGCCGTCCAGAACATTGCCGAAGGCGACCTCACCTCGACGGCCACGATCACCACGCGTGATGAAATCGGCGAGCTTCTCGGTTACGTCAACGCCATGATCGAACGTCTGCGCGGCGTGGTCGGCGACGCACTCTCGGCCTCCGACAATGTCTCGTCGGGCAGCCAGGAACTCTCGGCAAGCTCCGAGCAGCTCTCCCAGGGTGCCACCGAACAGGCCTCCGCCGCCGAGCAGGCCTCTGCCTCGATGGAAGAAATGGCCGCCAACATCAAGCAGAACGCTGAAAACGCCGCCCAGACAGAAAAGATCGCCCGCCAGTCCTCGCGCGACGCGGAAAGCTCGGGCCAGGCCGTCAACAAGGCCGTCGGCGCGATGCGGACGATCGCTGAAAAGATCTCGATCGTTCAGGAAATCGCCCGCCAGACCGATCTGCTCGCCCTCAACGCCGCGGTGGAAGCCGCGCGTGCCGGCGAACACGGCAAGGGGTTTGCGGTCGTCGCGTCGGAAGTGCGCAAGCTGGCGGAACGCAGCCAGGCCGCTGCCGCGGAAATCTCGGCGCTCTCCGGCGATACTGTGCAGGTGGCGACCGAAGCCGGCGAGATGCTGAACCGTCTGGTGCCGGACATCCAGAAGACCGCCGAACTGGTCTCGGAAATCTCGGCCGCCTGCCGCGAGCAGGATGTTGGCGCGAGCCAGATCAACGAGGCGATCCAGCAGCTTGATCGCGTGACGCAGCAGAATGCCTCGGCGTCGGAAGAAATGTCGGCGACCTCGGAAGAACTGGCCGCGCAGGCCGAAGAACTGCAGGCTTCCATCGCCTTCTTCCGCGTCGAGCGGACCAAAGCAAGCCGCACGCCGACAAACGTTCGTCCCGCACCGATGGCCACCAAAAAGGCCTCCGCCGCGAAACCGGCAGCAGGCCCACGCGCTTCTGGCAACAGTGTTGCCGCCCAGCAGGCGCGCGTCCAGGGTTTCGCCCTTGATCTCTCCATGGGGGGACCGGACGAGGATGACGCGGCGTTCCGGCAGAGCGCCTGAGAAGACGCTGCCATCCCGGCTTCTGCCGGGATGGCTATTTAGCAAATTCTAAATTTATTGCTGGTAGTCCATCGAGATTGCTCGGCGTGTTTCCAAAAGATCACTTTGCGCGTTGCGGAAGGTTACCAGATGCGTTTCACCGTCAGATTTAAATTGATTTTGTCCTTCGGACTTCTCGTCCTTCTGATCGCCGGCCTCGGCGCGTTCAGTCTGCTGCAGATGGGACATGTCAACGGAAAGGCAAACGAAGTCGCATCCGACTGGATGCCATCGGTCGATATTTCCAACCAGATGAACACGGCCACGTCAGACTTCCGAAACGCGGAACTGCAGCATGTCATTGCCCAGGACGAAGCCGGAATGAAGCAGTGGGCGGCCGAGCAGGCCGAGCTGGCGAAGGCGATTTCGAAGCTTCAGACACAATATCAGACCCTCATCGCTTCGGCGGAAGAACGGGGCCTCTACGAAACGTTTCAGCGCTCCTGGGGCGAGTATATGGCTCTTCATGAGAAGGCTTTCCAGTTTGCAGCGCAAAACGAGACGGATCGGGCCATGGCGATCTACAATGGCGATGCGCTGAAAGTCTTTGGGGAAGCGTCCAACACCTTGCTCGACCTCGTGAGTTACAACAGAAGAAGCGGTACGGCTGCCGCTAACGAAGGCTCGGCTATCTATCAAACGGCCGTACTTCTGGTCATTGGCGGTATAGCGCTGTGTGCCATCTTCGCCGTGGCCGTCGCGATCTGGATGTCGCTGTCCATTGGCCGGGGTTTGAACCGAGCCACGGATCTCGTTCAGGCTGTCGCCATCGGCGATCTTGGCTACGAGGTCGATCACACTACGAATGACGAGATCAAGGACCTCATCAATGCGATGAAGGGCATGACCGCAAACCTGCGCCAGACCGCCGCCGCCGCTGACCGCATTTCGCTGGGCGATGTCAGTGTGGCCGTGAAGCCGCTGTCGGATAAGGATACGCTCGGCATTTCGATGTCGCAGATGGTCGAATACCTGCAGCGGACCGCGCATCTTGCCACGACCATTTCCGAAGGTGATCTCACCGTTACCGCACGCCGGCAATCCGATGCCGATTCGCTCGGCATCGCTCTCGAAAACATGGTGGAACGTCTGCGAAGCGTCGTTGGTGATGCGGTGGCGGCTTCGAACAACGTGTCCTCCGGCAGTCAGGAACTCTCGGCAAGCTCCGAGCAGCTCTCCCAGGGTGCCACCGAACAGGCCTCCGCCGCCGAACAGGCGTCTGCCTCGATGGAAGAGATGGCCGCCAACATCAAGCAGAACGCCGAAAACGCCGCCCAGACGGAAAAGATCGCCCGCCAGTCTTCGCGCGACGCGGAAAGCTCGGGCCAGGCCGTGAACAAGGCCGTCGGTGCAATGCGCACGATCGCCGAAAAGATCTCGATCGTCCAGGAAATCGCCCGCCAGACCGATCTGCTGGCCCTCAACGCCGCCGTCGAAGCGGCTCGTGCCGGCGAACATGGCAAGGGCTTTGCGGTCGTCGCCTCCGAAGTCCGCAAGCTGGCCGAGCGCAGCCAGGCCGCTGCCGCGGAAATCTCGGCGCTCTCCGGCGATACGGTTCAGGTCGCAACCGAAGCTGGCGAGATGTTGAACCGGTTGGTGCCGGACATCCAGAAGACGGCGGAACTCGTGTCGGAAATCTCGGCCGCCTGCCGCGAACAGGATGTTGGCGCGAGCCAGATCAACGAGGCGATCCAGCAGCTCGACCGCGTGACGCAGCAGAATGCCTCGGCGTCGGAAGAAATGTCCGGCACCTCGGAAGAGCTTGCTGCCCAGGCGGAAGAACTGCAGGCCTCCATCGCCTTCTTCCGGGTCGAGCGGACACCCTCGTCGCGCCGTGGCGTGAATCCGCCTGTCAAGGCAGCCTCCCAGAAGGCCACGGCTGGTCTTCAGCGCCGCCCGGATACCTCCGTCTCCGCCCAGCAGGCGCGTGCAAAAGGTTTTGCCCTCGATCTGTCGATGGGCGGACCGGATGACGATGACATCAACTTTCGGGAAAGTGCCTAATCCATGTCGACAGCCTCAGAAGCGCAGTTCGTGACGTTCAGCCTCGGCGAGGAGATCTTTGCCGTGCCGGTCGACGTGGTCCGGGAGATCCTCGACCATGAGGAGCCGTTCAAGATCCCGCATGGGCCGGATTATCTTCTAGGTCTTCGGGATGTGCGCGGCCAGGGCGTGCCGGTCATCGATCTGCGCCTGAGGCTCGGCATGAGCCGCACCGAAAAGACGCCGCACACCCGCATCCTGGTGCTGGACGTGCCGGTCGAGGGGCGGGTTCTGGCCCTCGGCCTGGTGGCGGACCGCGTCTATGAGGTGGTGCCGTTCCAGAGCGGCCAGATCGAGAACGCGCCGGATATCGGCATCCGCTGGCGCTCCGACTATATTGCCGGGGTCGTGCGCCGCAATGGCGGTTTCGTCGTCATCATCGACCTCGCCCGGCTCTTCTCCGATTCCGGTGCAGCGCTCGCCGGCTTCGGAAAGACACAGAACGTCGCATGAGGAGTTCCCGCGTGGCAACACACACTGCAGTGGCGCAACAGCCCCTCGATGACCGTCTGAGCAAGCGGAATTTCGATCGTCTCAGCGCCTACATCTACAAATACAGTGGCATCAAGATGCCGATTACCAAAATGACGATGCTGGAGGGGCGGCTGCGCAAGCGGCTGCGCGCGACCGGCATCGAGGGGTTTAACGCCTATTGCGACTACCTGTTCGAGCACAATGGTCTGGAGACGGAATCCATCTACCTGATCGATGCCGTCACCACCAACAAGACGGATTTCTTCCGCGAGCCGAAGCATTTCGAATATCTGGTGGAAAAAGCCATCCCGGATCTGATTGCGCAGGGCCATCGGCAGGTGCGGGTCTGGAGTTCCGCCTGCTCCACCGGTGCCGAACCGTTCACGCTGGCCATGGTCCTGCATGACTGCCTGGAATCGAAGCAGGACATCTCCTTCAAGGTGATTGCCACCGACCTCTCGACGGAGGTTCTGCAGACGGCAAGGCGCGCCATCTATTCGCGTGACATGATGGAACCGGTGCCGCCTGCCATGCGACGCAAATACGTCATGGAGGCGATCGATTCGCGCCGCACCGAAGTCCGGATGTCCCCGCTGCTGCGGCGCCATGTCGGGTTCGGCCGGCTGAACCTGATGGATGACAACTATCCGGTCAATGAACAGCAGCATGTGGTGTTTTGTCGGAATGTGCTCATCTACTTCGACAAACCCACTCAGTTGCATGTTCTCTCGCGTCTTTGCGATTGCTTAGTGCCTGGCGGCTATCTTTTCATCGGCCACTCGGAAACGGCATCCAGTCTCAACCTGCCCATCCGGCAGGTGGCCAATACGGTGTTCAAACGGGTGTAGCTCATCATGGAAAAACGCAAGATCCGGGTCCTGATCGTCGACGATTCCGCAAGCATCCGCCAGACGCTGACACAAATCCTGTCCGAGGATCCCGAGATCGAGGTCATCGGGGTTGCATCCGATCCGTTCGCGGCGGCAAAGAAGATCCGGGAGGAAATTCCGGACGTCATCACGCTCGATGTCGAGATGCCGCAGATGGATGGCATCACCTTCCTGCGCAAGCTGATGTCGCAGCATCCCATTCCGGTCGTCATGTGTTCGTCGCTGACGGAAGCGGGATCCGAAACCCTGCTCCAGGCGCTGGATGCCGGTGCCATCGACATCATTCTGAAGCCGAAGATCGGCGCTGCCGACCATCTGGCGGAAAGTGCGGAACGGGTGCGCAATGCCGTGAAGGGCGCTGCCCGAGCCAGCATGGGCAAGCTGCGCCGTTTCCGGCCGAAGTCCGAACTCGTCCAGGCCAAACTGACCGCCGATGCCATTCTGCCGCCGCCGAAAGCCGGCGCCATGGCCAAGACGACCGAGATGGTTGTCTGTGTCGGCGCCTCGACGGGCGGCACGGAGGCTCTGAGAGAACTTCTCGAGGCGCTTCCCGCCAACGCGCCCGGCATCGTCATCGTGCAACATATGCCGGAATCCTTTACCGCCGCCTTTGCCAAGCGTCTGAACGGGCTGTGCGAAGTGGAGATCAAGGAAGCGGCCAACGGCGATCCCGTGCTGCGCGGCCATGTGCTGATCGCGCCCGGCGACAAGCACCTTCTCCTGGAGCGGCGCGGTGCCCGCTATGAGGTCAGCGTCCGTCCGGGTCCCCTTGTCTCGCGCCACCGCCCCTCGGTGGACGTTCTCTTCCGCTCCGCAGCGCGCTGCGCCGGATCGAATGCCATGGGCGTGATCATGACCGGCATGGGCGATGACGGCGCCCGCGGCATGGAGGAGATGCACCAGGCCGGCGCCTTCACCGTTGCCCAGGACGAGGCGACGTCGGTGGTGTTCGGCATGCCAAAGGAAGCGATTGCCAGAGGTGGGGTCGATCGCATCGTGCCGCTGCATCAGATCGCTCAGGAAATCATGGCGGCCGATCGCCGGCATTGAATAGGACTTGTGGTCCATCGCGCTCTATAGCGGTCGCCCACACAGCAAAACCGGTGCGGCAGGGCCAGTATCCGCATCAGAATTTTCCGCTTTATTAACCATGTTGCGGAACAATGAAGGGGCACGATGGAAGTGCCGAGATGAGAGCGATTGACCGCTCGCGAACCTTCAGGGACCGGACATGCCCGTCATTACCTTCGCCAATACCAAGGGAGGCGCCGGCAAGACCACCGCCGTGCTTCTGCTTGCGACCGAGCTTTCGCGTTTGGGCCACCGGGTGACCGTGCTGGATGCCGATCCGCAGTTCTGGATGTCCCGCTGGTACGACCTGTCCCAACCACTGCCGCGACTGACCGTCATCCCCTATGTCACGCAAGCCTCCATCGACCGGCATCTGCAGGAGATGGCGTCCGCGACCGACTATTTCCTGATCGACCTTCCGGGCGCCCGCAGCCCACTTCTTGCGAAGGCCATCGGTCTGTCCGATCATGTGCTGATCCCGATCCAGGGCTGCGCCATGGATGCCCAGGGTGGCGCGCATGTGCTGGAGCTTCTGCAGTATCTCGATGCCAAGCTTGGTCTGAAAGTGCCGCACTCGGTGGTTCTCACCCGTGTGAACTCGATGGTCACGACGCGCGCTCTTCTCGCCGTGAAGGGTTTGCTGGCGCAGCGCAATGTCGATGTCCTGAACACGCCGATCATCGAGCGGGCCGCCTTCCGTGATGTCTTCGATTGCGGTGGAACACTCTACACGATGAGCGCGGATCGGGTCAGCAATCTCGACAAGGCGCGTGAGAATGCAAGGCTCTATGCGGAAGAGATCATCCGCCGGGTGCCGGCTGTCGCCGCTGCAAAACCGCGCATGGCCCAGTCCGCCGCCTGAGGGGACGTTTCTGGAATTTACGAGGGAGCTGATGCCGGTGCGTCAGCTCCTTTTCTGTTTGTCGTGCGGCATCTCATCATCGCCGAGGACACGCCAGGCGGCGCCGTCCAGATCTTCATATTGTCCGCTTTTCAACGACCAGAGAAAGGCGCCGAGCCCAAGGCCTCCCAGAAACAGGGCAATCGGGATGAGGTAGATGAGCATGTTCATGCGGTTTGCGCCTTCGTGCTCATCTGTCCGCCGTCATGACGCTGCGGTTTGCCCAGTCCGGGTGCCGTCCGAAGCTGGTTGAGACGCAAGGCGTTCAAGACGACGATCATCGACGAGGTGGACATGGCGACTGCCGCGATGAGGGGGGTCGCGTAGCCGGCGATCGCGATCGGCACGGCAATCACGTTGTAGCCGATGGCAAGCGCGAAGTTCTCGCGGATGAGGCGACCGGCGCGGCGCGATACCTCGATGGCCAGCGGCACGGCACGCAGGCTCTCGTGCATGAAGACAAAATCCGCGGCCTGTCGGCCGATATCCGCTGCCGTGGCGGGCGCCATCGAAACATGGGCGGCACTCAGCGCTGGCGCATCATTGATGCCGTCGCCGACCATCAGGATCTTGTGACCAAGGCCGGCAAGCTCCTGAATGGCTTCCGTCTTGCCGCGTGGTGAGAGCTCCGCCTTCCAGTTGACGATGCTAAGACGCGCGGCCAATCGTGCGACCACACCCTGGCGGTCACCCGACAGGATGCCGAGCGAATACCCCTTGGCAGACAGCTCCCGTGCAGCGTCATCACACCCCTGCCGGACCCGGTCCTCGAAGGTGAAGGAGGCAAGCTCCCGGCCGTTCAGGGAAAGCACCACCTCGGACACGCTGTCTTCCACGGGAGCGCGGCTGCCCGGGCAGGCAAAGGCACGTTTGCCCAATCTTGCCTCGCCCTCCGAAAGATGCGCGAGAAGCCCGGCGCCAGGCCGCTCCTCGACGGTAGCCAGAACCGGCATCGGTCCGTCATGGGCGGCATGAATGGCCTGCGAGAGGGGATGACGCGACGACGCGGCAAGCGCCGCCGCCAGGGCCAGATGCGCGGGCAGGCCCTTGGACTGCAGCAGGCGAGGAACGCCCAGTGTCAGCGTGCCCGTCTTGTCGAAGAGGATCGTATCGGCTTCGGCCAGGCGTTCCATGGCCGAACCGTCCTTCACCATGATGCCGTTGCGGAAGAGGCGGCCGGCGGCAACGACCTGCACCACCGGCACCGCAAGGCCGAGCGCACAGGGGCAGGTGATGATGAGGACCGCAATCGCGATCAGCAGCGCCTGCTTCCAGTCACCGCCACCGATCCCCCAGCCGAGGAAGGTGAGGAGCGCCAGAAGGTGCACTGCGGGTGAATAGATGCTCGCCGCACGGTCGGCAATGCGCCGATAGCGCGCGCGTCCGCCCTCGGCGGCTTCCATCAGAGAGATCACCTCGGCGAGGAAGGAATCCCGCGCGCTGGCTGTGGCACGGATCATCAGGCTGCCGGTCAGGCTGACCGTTCCCGCCTGAACCGGATCATCCGGCTTGACGGCGACCGGTGCGCTTTCGCCATTGACGATGGAGAGATCCAGATCGCTTTGCCCCTGGATGACCATGCCATCGACCGGGATGCGGTCGCCGGCCGCCACCGCAATCACATCGCCCGGTTTCACGTCCTGCACGGGCCGGTACTCGCGGCTGCCATCCGGCTGCACGACCAGCGCACCTCGGGGGGCTAGCCGGGCAAGCCCGGTGACGGCCGAACGAGCGCGGTCACGCATGATATGGTCCAGCGTGCGGCCGATCAGCAGGAAGAACAGGAGCGAGACCGTGGCGTCGAACCAGACATGCTCGCCGTGATGGATCGTCTCCCACAGCGACACCGCGTAGGACAAGGTGATGGCGAGCGCGATCGGCACGTCCATGTTGGTGCGTCCGCTGCGAAGGACCGTCCAGGCGGAGCGATAGAAGAAGCGCCCGCCATAGACGAGCGCCGGTGCCGCGATCATGGCCGAGATCCAGTGGAAGAGATCGCGGGTGGAGGCTTCCGCCCCAGACCAGACGGAGACCGAAAGCAGCATGATGTTGGCCGCTGCAAATCCGGTGACGGCCACCCCCCGGATCAGCTGGGTCTTCAACTCGTCCGCCTCGTCGCTTTCCGTCGAGAAGAGATGCGCTTCGTACCCGGTTGCCCGGCGAATGGTATCGGCAAAGGTCGCCGGATCCGTGGGATTGTCCTCGCGGCCGGCCTGCCAGACGATCGACACGCGTTTCGTGGACAGGTTCACGCGCGCTTTCGTGACGGCCGGCAGACGGCCGAGCGCGCCCTCGACGGCGGAAATGCAGGCGCCGCAATGAACGCCCGGCACGCTGAGATCGGTCTGCAGGAGGCCGTTTCCGAGATCACGGCTGGCCAAGAGAAGCTCCTCGCGCGAGGGCAATCCGCGTGCGGCGCGTTCGATCTCAAGGGAGGCCTCGGTGCCTGGCGCGCAGCAGCTCATGGAGTGTCCCCAATGATGGCGATGCGCTGGGTGTGGTGGAGGATGCGCTGATTGTTGCGCAGCGCCGAGACCTCGACGATCCAGTGGCCAGGCATCACGGTGTGGCTGGCCTCGAACAGGCCGTGGCCGCGGTCATCAAGCGGAAGCACAAAATCCTGGTGATCCCCGACCGGGCGGCGGAAGCTGGCAACGACCTGATCGGCCATCACCGGCTCTCCCGCCGCGTCGGTGATCACATACCGCACGGTGCCGTCCTTCACCGTCAGGCTGCCGGAAATGCCGGTGGCATCCAGCTTTCTGGCTTCTGCTACCTTGGTGTTGAACTGTTGGCTGGCGACATAGGTGTTTTCCACCACGATGCCGCTCCAGCTATGGATGGCCTGGTAGGCCATGAAGAAGTTGACCGAGATGATGGTGCCGAAAAAGAGGCAGATCACGCCCAGCATGTGCCAGCCGGTAAAGACGAATTCCTTGGCCTGACGGGTGTTCATCATTTGGCTCCGGGTGTGTAGAAATTGGCGTTGTAGACATCGCGCTCATGGCTGGAGCGGTCTTCGGCGATGAAGCGGAAACCTTCCCGCGCATCCTCGACGGCGTGTTTCGGCAACGTGACGAAAACCTTCAGCGTGGTGGCCTTGTCCGGTTCGACCGGGATGGCGAAAACTCGGTCGGAATAGTCGCTCGACAGCTGCGGGATCTTCATCTCGCCGGTGCTGAGCCCCTGCATCGACAACAGGATCGTCCGTCTTTCGGGGATCATGTTCAGCAGGCGGATAGTGTAGCCGTTGCGGATCGAACCGTCCGATTCCACGACGAACTGCGGGTTGCGGTCGTGGACCACGTTGACCTCCAGGCGGTCGCGACTGAGCAGCGCGACGAGGAGGCCGATGCCGACGGCGCTCCAGACCCCCATGTAGACGAGCGTGCGCGGACGGAAGATGACGCGCCAGTTGAAGTGGCGCACCTTGTCGCTGAAGCTGCCATCGTCGCTGCGCACGCGCTTCGGATCGATCGCCGTGCGGCCGTTATCGGTGGCGAGCGCCATGTTCGATTGGTATTCGTTGAGCGTTGCGTAGGCGATGAGACCCCGTTCGCGACCGAGCTTGTCCATCACGCTGTCACAGGCATCAATGCAGAGCGCGCAGGTAATGCAGGCGAGCTGCTGTCCATCGCGAATGTCGATGCCCATGGGACAGACGGCGACGCAGGCATTGCAATCGACGCAGTCGCCGACAACCTGATTGGCGCTGGCAGCCTTCTTGGCATGCTTGCCGCGCGGTTCGCCACGCCAGTCGTTATAGGTCACGACAAGCGAGTTCTCGTCCAGCATCGCGCCCTGGATTCGCGGCCAGGGGCACATATAGATGCAGACCTGCTCGCGCATCAGGCCACCCAGCACATAGGTCGTCGCGGTCAGGATCGCGACGGTGGAGTAGGCGACATAGTTCGCCTGCCCGGTGACGAAATCGAAGGCGAGAGACGGGGCATCGGCAAAATAGAAGATCCAGGCGCCGCCGGTCGCCACCGCGATCGCAAGCCAGGTCGCGTGTTTACTCACGCGTTTCCAGATCTTCGAAAAACTCCAGGGCGCCGCATCGAGCTTGATGCGGGCATTGCGATCCCCTTCGATGAACCGTTCGACGGCCATGAAGAGATCGACCCAGACCGTCTGGGGACAGGTGTACCCGCACCAGGCCCGCCCGACCGCGGATGTGACCAAGAAAAGGCCGAAGCCGGCCATGACGAGGAGCCCCGCGACGAAGAAGAATTCCTGCGGCCAGATCTCGATGAAGAAGAAATAGAAGCGGCGCCCGGCCAGATCGACCAGCACGGCCTGGTCCGGCGCGTAAGGCCCCCGGTCCCAGCGGATCCAGGGCGTCAGATAATAGATGCCGAGAGTCACCAGCATCACCAACCACTTGAACCGCCGAAACTGCCCTTCCACTCGCTTGGGAAAGATTTTCTCCCGCGCTGAGTAAAGAGGCTCGGGATTGGGCGAAGCCGGTGCCGGCTGATCCGGCACCCTCGCATCGGTTCCCGGCTTGCCGCTGCCGGCGTCGAACTGTTCGGAATGTGCGGTTTCGAGTGACATGGGCTTCCATCCTTGATCGCGGAAACCCTGCCTCCAAAATGCCTGTTATTCCTTGATGGAAATCAATCCGCCGGGTGCGACCTTTGCGCCCAATCTGGCGAGGAGCGGCTTTCTCGCCTATAGTGGCCGCAACAGGAGACGGCCCATGGGCAAACACCGACTGGAAATCGAACTGACGGATGATCTTCTGTCTCGGATCGACAGCGTATCGGCCCGCACCAACCATTCCCGCATGGATGTGGTGGTGGAGACGCTGCGGGAGCATCTGCCGGAGGATCCTGGTGTCGCAAGGGGAGACACCGAAGCCTTACCGGCCATGCGTGCTCTCGATGACGCTTACGAGCAGGGACTGCGCCTTAAGATCAATCGATCGGATCGCGATATCCTGGAAAGCATTCGCACCTTTCGTGGCGAAGACTGAAAGATGCCGCGCAGGATCTATCTGGACGCAAACATTCTGATCTACCTCCTGGAAGGCAATCACACCCGTCGGGCCGAAGTACGGAAGATATTGGCCTTGCATTTGGGTGATAAGGACGAGTTTCATTCCAGCGAGCTCGTCATGGGAGAGTGTCTGCGGGGCGCATGGCGACATGGATCCGCTCTGGTGGAAGCCTATCGCCTGATGCTGTCCAACCGCGCGTTCATCACGCTCGCCCCTGTCACGCTTGCCCTCATCGAGCACGCCGCGGACCTGGGGGCCTCCCTCAACATAAAGCTCGTTGATTCTCTTCACGTGGCGACCGCGGAGGCCTGCGGCTGTCACCTCTTCCTGACAAACGACCGGGGCATTCGCGCCCCGGCCGGTCTTGCGTTGCAGTATCTGTCGGACGGCTGACTTATTCGCCGCCGCCGAGAGAATGGATGTAGACGGCCAGTTCCTTGACGGTGGTATCGCCGAGACGCACCTGCCAGGCGGGCATCACGCCGTGCTTCGGCTGGCGGATCTGCTGGGCGATCTCCGCCTCTCCCTTTACCTTCAGCCAGATGGCATCGGCGAGGTTCGGCGCGCCGAACTCGCGGTTGCCCTTGGCGTCCTCGCCGTGGCACGATGCGCAGTTGTCGAGGAAGATCTGCTTGCCGGGCTCGACCATGGCGGTGTCGCGCGGCGTGCCCGTCAGGCTGACGACGTAGGAGGCGACCTGGCGGATCTCCTCGGGCTTCAGAATATCGGCAAAGGCCGGCATTTCGGAAACCCGGGTGTCTGCGTCGTCGGCATAACGAATGCCGTGGGCGATCGTCTGGTGAATGGCCTCGGCGCTGCCGCCCCACAGCCAGTCATCGTCATTGAGGTTCGGGTAACCCGCCCCGCCGGCGGCACCGGAGCCGTGGCACTGGACACAATTGACCTTGAAGGCAGCAGCCCCAGCGGCGGTCGCAAACTGGGTCATCTGCGGGTCGGCGAGGATCTGGTCGAGGGAAGAGCCTGCGATCTTGTCGCGCACGCCCGCCTGTGCCGCCTTGGCGCTCAGCATTTCCTGAGCGAGTTCGCTGCGGCTGGAGTAACCGAGAACCCCCTTCGTCGCATCCGTCAGCATCGGCCAGGCCGGATAGATGACGGTATAGCCGAGCGCCCAGATGATGGTGGCATAGAAGGTCCAAAGCCACCAGCGCGGCAGCGGATTGTTCAGTTCGCGGATTCCGTCCCACTCATGGCCGGTGGTTTCGACGCCGCTGATGTCATCAATATGTTTGTCCGCCATGATCAATCCTCCTTCAGAGGGATTTTTGCGGCCTCGTTCGCCGAGGTGCTCGCGCCGGGAAGCAAGGTGAAGATCACCACGCCGACGAAAAACAGGGTCATTGCCAGAAGGCCCCAGCTATCGGCGAAGTGACGCATTGCGGTGTAGACTTCCATGACAACCCTCCTCAGCGATAACCGGTGGCATCGTCATAGGTCGAGAAATCGACCAGCGTGCCGAGCATCTGCAGATAGGCGACGAGTGCGTCCATCTCGGTGAGTTTTGCCGGGTCGCCATCGAAATCGCCGACCTTCGCCTTTGGATAGCGGGCCAGAAGCGCCGAGGTGTCGGCATTGGGGTCCGCCTGGGTGGACAGATCCGCCTTGGCGTTCTGCACCATCTCTTCCGTATAGGGCACGCCGACAAGGCTGTTTGCCTTGAGGTCCATGCTCACATCCGTCACCTCGAGCGGCGTTTCCTTGAGGAAGGCGTAGCTCGGCATCACCGATTCCGGCACCACGTCACGCGGGCGGATGAGGTGCTGCACATGCCATTCGTTGGAATAGCGATCGCCGACGCGGGCGAGATCTGGTCCCGTGCGCTTCGAACCCCACTGGAAGGGGTGGTCGTACATGCTCTCGGCGGCCAGGCTGTAGTGGCCATAACGCTCCACTTCATCCCGGAACGGGCGGATCATCTGGCTGTGGCAGACATAGCAGCCTTCGCGGATGTAGATGTTGCGACCGGCAAGCTCCAGCGGCGAATAGGGCCGCATGCCTTCCACCTTCTCGATGGTGTTGTCGAGGTAGAAGAGGGGCGCGATTTCGACGATGCCGCCGATCGAGACCACGAGCAGGGAGCCAACGAGAAGCAGGGTCGCGTTGCGCTCGATGAACTGGTGTTTCTCCATAATGGACATGGGATCCACTCCTTATTCGGCAGGCTGGAGACCGGCAGGAACGACGCCCGGAAGCGTTTCCTCCCGCTCGTAGCCGAGGATGGTCATGGTGATGTTGAAGGCCATGATGAGTGCACCGACCAGGTACATGGCACCGCCAACGGCGCGCAGCACATAGTAGGGGAACATGGCTCCGACGGTTTCGGCGAACGAGTAGACCAGGAAGCCCTGATCATCATATTCGCGCCACATCAGGCCCTGCTGGACGCCGGCCACCCACATAACGGCGGCGTAGACGACGATGCCGAGCGTGGCGAGCCAGAAGTGCCAGTTGACCATGGCGAGGCTGTAGAGGCGGTTGCGGTTCCACAGCTTCGGAACAAGGAAGTAGACCGCGCCGAACGAGATCATGCCGACCCAGCCAAGCGCACCGGAATGAACGTGACCGATGGTCCAGTCGGTGTAGTGGCTGAGGGAGTTAACGGCCTTCACCGACATCATCGGGCCTTCGAAGGTCGACATGCCGTAGAAGGCGATCGCAATCACCATCATGCGGATGATCGGGTCGGTACGGATCTTGTCCCAGGCGCCCGACAGCGTCATCAGGCCGTTGATCATGCCGCCCCAGGAGGGCATCCAGAGCATGATCGAGAACACCATGCCAAGCGTCTGCGCCCAGTCGGGCAGGGCTGTATAGTGCAGGTGGTGCGGGCCGGCCCAGATATACATGAAGATCAGAGCCCAGAAGTGGATGATCGACAGGCGATAGGAATAGACAGGACGGCCGGCCTGCTTCGGCACGAAGTAGTACATCATGCCGAGGAAGCCTGCGGTGAGGAAGAAACCGACGGCGTTATGCCCGTACCACCATTGCGTCAGGGCATCCTGGACGCCGGAAAAGACGGAATAGCTCTTGATACCCAGGAAGGAGACCGGAATGGCCAGATTGTTCACGACATGCAGCATGGCGATCGTGACGATGAAGGCCAGATAGAACCAGTTCGCCACATAGATATGCGGCTCCTTGCGCATCAGGATGGTGCCGAGGAAGACGACGAGATAGGCCACCCAGACGATGGTGAGCCACAGATCGACATACCACTCCGGCTCGGCATACTCGCGGCCCTGCGTGATGCCGAGAAGATAACCCGTGGCCGCCATGACGATGAACAGTTGGTAGCCCCAGAAGACGAACCAGCCGAGCCCGTCGCCGCCGAACAGGCGGGCGCGCGAGGTGCGCTGCACGACATAGAGCGACGTACAGATCAACGCATTTCCCCCGAAAGCGAAGATCACGGCAGAGGTATGAAGGGGGCGCATGCGCCCGAAGTTGAACCACGGACCGAAGTTCAGGTCCGGGAAGGCCAGTTGCAGTGCAACGACCACACCGACGAGGAAGCCGACGCATCCCCAGAAGGTGGTGGCGATCGCACCATATTTGACCACTTCGTCGAAATAACCGGAGCGGTCAGGCGCCACCTTGTTGGCGGGTGCGAACTTGACCCGCCGCAGCATGACGATCGTGGCGGCCGTCAGCGTAAAGAAGAGGACCCACATGTGGGCGGCAAACAGATGATCGTGGGCAAAGCCGGCACCCAGAAGCGCCAAAAACGCCCCCAAGGTCAGCGCCACGATCGGAACGGTGTTGTTCATTGGAACATCCCCCAAAGGCGAACAGTCACGGGTGAGCGCCGGGTTTCCCCGACGTACCCCTCCGCATGAACTCATCTCACTCGCGGGGCGAGCAGGCCTTGATCTGAATCAAGCTGGTGAATCGGACAGGATGAGGAGGTGCTCATAAATCTGGGGTTGCTTTATCAGTTTCTTAAACCAGATCGGGAACCATTGAGCCGCGCGGAAATGCATCTCCGCTTCAAGGCCATGAAGGCCACCAGTCGGACGGCCGGTCATCATGAAACTCTATGCCCGAAAAGCGGTTTGGCAGGCGTGGTTGCTGGGTGCGGTGGGCGCTGTTGCCTTCGGCATCTTCCATTACTTCGATTCCTATGAGTCGCTTCTTGCCTTTCTGCAGACGCACGAGGACTACGAGATCGATGAATTCCTGCTGGCGCTCGACATCTTCGGCGTCCTCTGCCTGATCTATGGCATCTTGCGTTTCTGGGATTTTCATCGGGAGCAGAAGCGGCGCGAGAAAGCCGAATCGCAGATCGACTGGATGGCTCTTCACGACAATCTGACAGGGTTGCAGAACCGCCATAGCCTGGAGCGCCGGCTTCGAACTGCGGAGGAGGCCTTTGGTGGATCGCGCCGGTTTTCCGTCCTCGTGATCGATCTCGACGGCTTCAAGCGCATCAACGATCTGGTCGGGCATCACGCGGGCGATCTCGTCTTGACGACGATCGCGGCACGGCTTCGCGACCATTTGGCGGACGACAATCTTTACCGCATGGGTGGCGACGAGTTCGTCGCGGTCATCGATACGCCAAGCCTTGCACTTCCGGTGGCGATGGCGCTGCTGCAGTCGTTGAACCGTCCGGTTCCCTTCAACGAGACGTCACTTGATATCGGCGCCAGTATCGGGGTTGCGACCGCGCCGACCGATGGCGCAAGTGGCGTGGAATGCCTGCGGGCGGCGGATGCGGCGATGTACACGGCCAAGGCCGCCGGACGCGGCAAGGTTCAGGTCTTCGACGCGACTATTCGGGAGCGGATGCAGCGACGGGACGTTGCGGAACGCAATTTGCGGCATGCTGTCGCCTATGGCGGCATCAGGCCCTTCTATCAGCCGATCATCGACCTGCAGTCCGGCAGGATCAGCGGTTTTGAGGCGCTTGCCCGCTGGCAGATGGAAGACGGACATTTCATTCCGCCCGCCGATTTCATTCCGCTCGCCGAAGACAGCGGACTGATGACCAGACTGACGGATGTGCTGCTGCGCCAGGCCTGTCTGGATGCCGCCGATTGGCCGGCCGACACGCGGTTGTCCTTCAACATTTCCCCGATACAGCTGAAGGACCGGATGCTCGGTCTGCGAATCCTTGCCATCCTGATGGAGACCAGCCTCGATCCGCGCCGGTTGGAGATCGAGATCACCGAAACGGCCCTTATCCAGGACCTCGAGACGGCGGCCTCCATCCTCAGCGAATTGCGCGCCGCCGGCATTTCCGTGGCACTCGACGATTTCGGCATCGGTTACTCGAACCTGGCACAGCTTTCGAACTTCAGCTTCGACAAGATCAAGATCGATCGAAGCTTCGTGAGTTCGTTCCAGGATCAGGAAAAGCAGGAAAAGATCGTAAGAGCCATTGTCGGCCTGGGCATGGGCCTCGATGTGCCGACAACCGCCGAAGGCATCGAGACCGAAGACCAGTTGTCGAGCCTCTCCAGCATGGGCTGCACCTATGGCCAGGGTTTTCTGTTCGGCAAGGCCATTCCCGCCGAGGAGGCGCGGCTCATGTTTGACGGCAGGTGCACGTTGCCGCTGAGACTATCCAGTTGATGATCGGCGATTTTCGGGAATTCGGGAGGTTTTAAACTGGTCGGAGTGGAGTGATTCGAACACTCGACCCCCACGTCCCGAACGTGGTGCGCTACCAGACTGCGCTACACTCCGTGACCAGTGGCGCTCCTATAGACGACGGATTTTTATTGCACAAGCTCTCTGTGACATTTTTTTTGAAAGTCCGGTGACAAGGCAGCCGCCGTGGGCGACGGATGCCTGCTGTCCGGAACGATTATTCGGCCGCGATCTGCCGCCCGACGCCAAAATAGCCGACGCCGTGGCGGGTGACTTCCTCGGCGGGATAGACATTGCGCAGATCGACCAGCATCGGCTGCGCCATGATCTGTTTCAGGCGGCGGAAGTCGAGCGCGCGGAACGCATCCCATTCCGTCACCAGCACCAGGGCGTCGGCACCCTCGGCAATCTTGTAGGGGTCCGTGCCGAACTCGACGCCCGACAGCATGCCGCGGGCAATCTCCATGCCTTCGGGGTCATAGGCATGGATCTTCGCCCCGTGATCCTGCAGCGCCTGGATGATCGAGATCGACGGTGCATCGCGCATGTCGTCGGTGTTCGGCTTGAAGGTCAGGCCGAGGATCGCGATCTTCTTGTCGCGCACATTGCCGTCGCAGGCGGCCATCACCTTGCGGGCCATGGCGCGCTTGCGGGTATCGTTGACCGCCACCGTCGTTTCGATGAGGCGCACCGGGCTGTCGTGGTCCTGCGCCGTTTTCACCAGCGCCATCGTATCCTTCGGGAAGCACGAGCCGCCGTAACCGGGGCCGGCATGCAGGAACTTGTCCCCAATGCGCTTGTCCATGCCGATGCCCTTGGCCACCTTCTGGACGTCGGCGCCGACCTTTTCGCACAGATCCGCCATCTCGTTGATGAAGGTGATCTTCATCGCGAGAAATGCATTGCCGGCATATTTGATGAGCTCGGAGGTACGGCGGTCGCAGAAGAACAGCGGCGCGGAATTGAGATAGAGCGGCCGGTAGACCTCGCGCATCACCTCGGTGGCGCGCTCATCCTCGGAGCCGATGACGATACGGTCCGGGCGCTTGAAGTCGGAGATGGCAGCCCCTTCGCGCAGGAATTCGGGATTGGAGACGACGGCGAAATCCGCATCCGGCCGCTCGGTCCGGATAATCCGCTCCACTTCGTCGCCGGTGCCGACCGGAACGGTCGATTTTGTCACGATGACGGTAAAACCGGTCATCGCATGGGCGATCTCCTTGGCCGCCGCATAGACGAAAGAGAGATCCGCATGGCCATCGCCACGCCGCGACGGCGTGCCGACGGCGATGAACACGACATCCGCCTCGGCAACGGCTGCGGCGAGATCGGTGGTGAAGGTGAGGCGGCCCGCCTTCACGTTGGATTTCACCAGGTCGTCGAGACCCGGCTCGTAGATCGGGATGACGCCGTTGCGCAGCGCCTCGACCTTGTCCGCGACATTGTCGACGCACGTCACCTCGTGGCCGAAATCGGCAAAACAAACGCCGGAGACCAGACCCACATAGCCGGCACCAATCATCGTGATACGCATCTATTTCTCTCTTGCAAAACCCGGCAGAACAGCCGGCAAAGGATCAGCGACAGCACAGGCATATAGGCACGAGACGGCGCTTTCAAATGCCGTTTCCCGGAATTTGCCGCACCTCTGGCGCTGCCCATCCTAGACAACCCTGTGTGACAGGACGATATCAGGGGCCAGCCGGTGCCTCTCTCTACCCGTCGCCCCGCGTCGAAAAGGCGCCCCGCACGATCCCGTGCCGCTGCAGCTTGTCGTAGAAGGTCTTGCGTGGAATGCCGAGCGCCTCGATTGTTTTGCGCACGTCGCCGTCATGCGCCATCAGCGTCTCGCGGATGATTTTTGCCTCGATCCGTGCGATGCGGTCCGGCAGGGGCTCGCTCTCGTCTTCCCTGCCTGGGGACGGCCGACCGCCCGTCTCACCCGACGGCTCCAGTCCCAGCACGAAACGCTCGGCGAAATGCGTGAGCTCGCGCACGTTTCCCGGCCAGTCGTGGTCCGCGAGGTGGCGGGAGACCACGGATGACAACTGCGGCACCTCACGGGCAAAACGACGGGCGGCGCGCTGGGCGAAATGGCGAAAGAGCAGCGGAATGTCGTCCCGGCGCTCGCGCAGCGGCGGGATCGACAGCGTCACCACATTCAGCCGGTAATAAAGATCCTCGCGAAAATCGCCGCGCTCCGCCGGATCGCCGAGGTCCACCTTGGCAGCCGCAACGACCCTCAGATCGACCGGGCGGATCTCGTTGGTGCCGAGCGGCGTCACCTCGCGCATCTCCAGCACGCGCAGCATGTGCACCTGCGTGCCGGGTGGCATGCTTTCGATTTCATCCAGGAAGAGCGTGCCGCCGCTCGAATGCTCGATGCGCCCGACACGCCGCTTCTGCGCGCCGGTGAAGGCACCTGCCTCGTGGCCGAAGAGTTCACTTTCCATGATCTGCTCGGGCAGCGCCCCGCAGTTCAAGGCGACGAAATTGCCCTTCGTGCGCCGGCTCCAGCGATGCAAGAGGCTCGCCACCACCTCCTTGCCGGTGCCGGTCTCGCCCATCAGCAGCACATCGACATCGGTATCGGCGATCTGCCTGAGGGTGCGGCGCAGCCGCTCCATCACCGGCGTCTGGCCGATCAGGGGAAGGTCGCTGTCTTCCGTCTCGGCGGCCTTCCGAAGCGCCCGGTTTTCCAGCACCAGTGCTCTCTTTTCAGCGGCCCGGCCCACGCACTGGACAAGGCGATCAGCGGCAAACGGCTTGGTAATGAAGTCATAGGCGCCGTCCTGGATGGCCTTCACGGCCATCGGAATGTCGCCATGCCCGGTGATCAGGATCACCGGCAATTGCGGATCGATCGCCCGCACCCGATTGAAGAGTTCCAGTCCATCGATGCGCGGCATCAGCACGTCGGAGACGATCACACCCGGAAAGTCGGCGTGAATGACGGCAAGGGCCTCCACGGGCGATTCGAAGGCGGAGACGGCAAAGCCGGCGAGTTCCAGCGTCTGGCTGGTGGCGCGCAGGAGCTGACGGTCGTCGTCGATCAGGATGATGGGAAAGGGTCCGGTCATGGTTTGGCTCGCTTGAGCGTGACGGAAAAGCGGGTTCCGGTCGGGCTGCTGTCGACATCGATGGAGCCGCCGTAATCGCCGACGATGTCCTTGGCGATCACCAGGCCCAGGCCGAGCCCCGCCTCCTTGGAGGTGTTGAACGGCGTGAACAGCTGCCGCAGGACCTCCGCTTCGATGCCGGGCCCGTTGTCTTCGACGCGCAGAATGACGGTCTCCGCATCCTCGCTCGCCGAGACCCGCACATGGCCGGCGGGAAGCATTTCGATCGCCTCCAGCGCGTTCTGCAGCAGGTTGATCATCACCTGCTCCAACCGCAGGCGGTTGCCTAGGACGAAGAGCTGCGGGTCGGGATGATCGATGACAAGTGCCTCCAGCCGGCCGGCAAACCGGCTCTTCAGCAGCATCACCGCACCGGTCAGCACATCCTGTACCCGCACGGGCTTCGGCGCAGAGCGGCCCTTGCGTGCAAGCGCCTTCAGGTCTTGCGTGATGGTGCCGATCCGCTCCGTCAGTCCGGCGATCTCGCTCAGATTATCCGAGACCGGCTCCAGCTGCTGGCGGTCGAGAAAGGTCTTCGCATTGTCGGCATAGGCGCGAATGGTCGCGACCGGCTGGTTGATCTCGTGGGCTACACCGGCGGCCACCTGTCCCAGGATCGCCAGGCGGTTGGCCTGCACCAGTTCCTGCTGCACCCCCTGCAGCCGCGCTTCCGTTGACCGGTGGTCAGCGATTTCCGCCTCCAGCCGGTCGCGGGCCTGCCGAAGATCGAGCGTGCGGGCCTCGACCCTTTTCTCCAGCTCCAGGCGTGCCGCCTGTTCCGTCGCAATACGTGCCAGGACCTGCTGGCGCCGGCGGATGAGGAAAGCGATCAGGGCCAGGAACGGCGCCAGGATCAGAAGCGCGGTCATCTGCGCCTGCCGGACGGCCGCGGGCAGCGCCGGCTGGACCGGCAGGAGGAAATGCAGCGACCAGGGTGTCGAGGGAACCGGAAGGCTCACCTCGATAAACGCGTCGCGGGTGCCACCCGGCAGCGCCGTCTCGACGCGGCGTGTGTGCTCGCCCAGCCGATCGCCGGTCAGGATCGGCAGCGGCAGGAGCATTTCCTCGCCGAACTGGCGGCTGGACCTGACGCGGTTGAGGACCTCCTGCGAGGCGACCCCCAGAGACATGAACCGCCACGAAGGAATGCTGGTGATCAGCACCACGCCGTTTTCATCGGTCACGAAGGTGGGGCGCAGCGCATCCCGCCAGTCGCTTTCCAGCTGCTCGAACTCCGCCTTGACGACGACGACGCCGAGCGGCGTGCCGGTTGCATCATCCACCCGGTGGGAAATGTAGAGACCCGGCCTGCGGCTGACGTTGCCCAGGGCGAAATGTTCGGCCCGGCCATTCTGCATGGCGCCGGAAAAATAGGCGCGAAATGCGTAATCACTGCCGACGAAGCTCGACGGTTCCCGCCAGTTGCTGGCGGCAATCGCCACGCCGGTCATGTCGATGACGTAGAGCACCGAAGCCGACGTGCCGGCGACCAGGTCCTCCAGCTTGCGGTTCAACTCCCTGATCCGCGCGGCATCGGGTGCGCGCAGTGCCTCTTCCACCTCGCGATCGCGGGAGAGGATAAGCGGCAGCGAGCGCGGGCGCTCCAGGACGGCCCGCAGCAACGCCACCTTCAGGCCGGCATCCGCCCGTCCCTGTTGTTCCAGCGTCTCCAATGCGGTCCGGGTCGCGATCTGCTGTGCAAAGAAAATCGACACGGCGCCGAGCAGGAGGCCGGCACAGGCGAAGAGAAACCAGGCGCGGGCACTGCTGGTGCCCCAGGCCAGGATGCGTTTGCGGACACCCGATGGTTCGATGATCATGTCTGTATTGTGCATGAATCCGCCAGATCCGTAAACAGGAAGTGCGAAAAACCGCACACTGCGTGACGTAGGAAAAGATGCTCTGGAATATTTTTTAATGATAACAAGGACATAGTGCGTCGATTGAGTCTGGCACGGCGCTTGCGAAGCATGGGCATCATCAAATTCGCCCCGGGAGAGCCAAGGTACGGTAGGGGCGCTGGAGGATTGGACACATGGCTTTGCATATCGACGCCGACGCGCCGCGCGGCAGACTTCCGCTGTATCGTCAGCTTTACGTACAGGTTCTGGTGGCGATTGCCGCCGGCATCCTGCTGGGTCATTTCTATCCGGAGTTCGGCGCGTCGCTGAAGCCGCTGGGTGACGCCTTCATCCGCCTCGTCAAGATGATCATCGCCCCGGTGATCTTCCTGACGGTGGCAACCGGCATTGCCGGTATGTCGGACCTCAAAAAGGTCGGGCGCGTCGCCGGCAAGGCGATGATCTACTTCCTGGCCTTCTCGACGCTCGCGCTGATCGTCGGCCTGATTGTTGCCAACGTCGTCCAGCCCGGTGCCGGCATGCACATCGATCCGGCCTCGCTCGACGCGAAAGCCGTCTCGACCTATGCCACCAAGGCGCATGAGACCTCGATCACCGGCTTCCTGATGAACATCATTCCGACGACCATCGTCGGAGCCTTTGCGGAAGGTGACATTCTGCAGGTGCTGTTCTTCTCGGTCCTGTTCGGCATTTCGCTCGCGATGGTCGGTGAGCGCGGCAAGCCCGTCACCGATTTCCTCAATGCGGTCACCGCCCCGATCTTCAAGCTGGTTTCGATCCTGATGAAGGCCGCCCCGATCGGTGCCTTCGGCGCCATGGCCTTCACCATCGGCAAGTACGGCATCGGCTCGATCGCCAATCTGGCGATGCTGATCGGCACCTTCTATCTCACCTCGCTGCTCTTCGTCTTCGTGGTGCTGGGTGCTGTCGCCCGCTACAACGGCTTCTCGATCGTGGCCCTCATCCGCTACATCAAGGAAGAGCTTCTGCTGGTGCTTGGCACCTCCTCCTCGGAGGCGGCCCTGCCTGGCCTGATGCAGAAGATGGAACGCGCCGGCTGCAAGCGCTCGGTCGTCGGCCTCGTCATTCCGACAGGCTATTCCTTCAATCTGGACGGCACCAACATCTACATGACGCTGGCTGCCCTGTTCATCGCCCAGGCAACCGATATCCAGCTGTCGCTGGTCGATCAGGTTCTGCTGCTGCTGGTCGCGATGCTGAGCTCCAAGGGTGCGGCCGGTATCACCGGCGCCGGTTTCATCACGCTGGCGGCCACGCTGTCGGTCGTTCCGGCGGTGCCGGTTGCCGGCATGGCACTGATCCTCGGCATCGACCGCTTCATGTCGGAATGCCGGGCACTGACGAATTTTGTCGGCAACGCAGTTGCCACGATCGTCGTTGCCCGCTGGGAGAACGAACTGGACCAGACCAAACTGGCCGAAGCGCTGGCCGGCCGCCTGCCGGCAGAACCGTCGATTCCTGCTTCGCTGCAGCCGGCGGAATAAGCTTCCTCCCAAGGAAAGAGACTGCCCAGTCTCGAAGAAGAGGGCCGCCCGGCGATGTCGCCGCGGCGGCCCTTCCTTTTGAAACCCGCCCCCGTTCCGGCGGGTTTCCTGATTTCGGAACCGGTTTTCATCCGCAATCTTTCGTATAAAACAACGATCGGTGGCCGAGAGCGGCTGCCATTGCAGATTGGGAGAGAGACATGCGGAGTGAACACAGCCTGAAACCGGTGGACCTGTTGCCGAAGGAGGAGGCTTGCCTGGTCGGCCGCGTTTGGTCGCGCAAGGCAGAGGGGCCGTGCCTGGTCACGGTGCGCGGCGATCGTCTCTATGACCTGACCGCCTTTGGCCCGACGATGTCGCTGCTGCTGGAGCGCGCCGATCTGCTGGATGTGGTTGCCGGCGACGCGCTTGCCGATCTCGGATCGCTCGCAGATTATCTTGATGGCAGCGCAGGTGAGCTTCTGGCGCCGATTGACCTGCAGGCGGTGAAGGCGGCGGGCGTCACCTTTGCCGACAGCATGCTGGAGCGTGTCATCGAGGAACAGGCGCGCGGCGATGCCTCGCGCGCGCAGGAAATCCGAGCCCGCCTGGCACCGGTCATCGGTGATAATCTGCGGGGCCTGGTGGCCGGATCGCAGAAGGCGGCCGAAGTGAAGGCACTCCTGCAGGAGATGGGCCTCTGGTCGCAATATCTCGAAGTGGGCATCGGCCCGGATGCCGAGATCTTCACCAAATCGCAGGTGATGTCGGCGGTCGGCTGCGGTGCCAAGGTCGGCATTCACCCGATCTCGCAGTGGAACAATCCGGAGCCGGAGGTCGTGCTTGTCCTTCGCGCAGACGGAACGATCGTCGGCGCGACGCTCGGCAATGATGTGAACCTGCGCGATGTGGAGGGCCGCTCGGCACTGCTGCTCGGCAAGGCGAAGGACAACAACGCCTCCTGCGCCATCGGGCCTTTCATCCGGCTGTTCGATGGCGCTTTCAGTCTGTCGCATGTGGAAGAGCTGAAGGTCTCGCTGCTGGTGGAGGGGACCGATAGCTTCACGATGAGCGGCGAGAGCCACATGGCCGCCATCAGCCGCAAGCCGGCGGATCTGGCCGCCCAGCTTCGCAACCGCAATCATCAGTATCCGGATGGCGCGGTTCTCTTTCTCGGCACCATGTTCGCACCGGTCAAGGACAGGCGGGCGCCCGGCCAGGGCTTCACGCACGAGATCGGCGACCGGGTGGAGATCTCGACGCCGAGCCTTGGCCGTCTCGTCAACTGGGTCGATCGCAGCGATGCCTGCCCGGAATGGACGTTCGGCACCGGGGCGCTGATGAAGAATCTCGCGCAGCGCCGGTTGTTCTGACCTTATTCCGGCACGCTCGGCAGGACGCTGTCCTTCTTTTTCAACTGCTGTTCGCGGAAGAAGATGAAGAGGCCGGAGCCGACGATGAGCGCCGCGCCCACCAGCATGGTTGGGCGCGGCACCTCATCAAAGAACAGCCAGCCGAAAAACACCGCCCACAAAAGAAGCGTATATTGCAACGGTGCGACGCTCGCGGCATCGGAGATCTTGAGCGCCCGGTTCACCAGCATATGCGCGCCCATGGCGACCACGCCCAAGAGCCCGAGCAGCATCAGCTGCGCCGTTGACTGGATGGGAAGCCAGTCGAAGGGGGCGATGAACAGTCCGGCAATCGCCGCGCCCGTCAACTGGAACAGCACGAGCGCCTTGTCCGGGGTCTGGCGAAGGCTGCGGCCGGAGAGCAGCATGAAGGCGAATGCACCGGTGCCGAGGATCGAGATCAGGGCCGGCAGGGTGAACATGGCCTTTGAGGGTTCGAGCGTGATGATGACTCCGATGAAGCCGATGCCGATCGCCGTCCAGCGCCGCCAGCCGACCTTTTCGCCGAGCAGCAGCGGCGAGGCGGCCGCGACATAGATGGGGGCTGCCAGCCAGTAGGTCATCACGTCGGCCAGCGGCATGTACATGACCGCATAATAGAAGCAGAAGATTTCCGCCGTGGAGAACACCACGCGGGCCACCTGCAGGCGCGGCCGTTCCACCTGCATCAGCGGCCGGATGCCACCCTTCCACAGAAAAGGGGTAAGGATCAGCAGCGCTGCCACGCTGCGGATCAGGATGACCTGGCCAAGTCCGTAATTGGCCACCAGCCATTTGCCGATCGCATCGTTCATGGCAAACATCAGCATGCCGAGCAGCATGATCGCGGGCCCGGGGGCAAGCCCGAGAACAGGGAAGGTTCGTCGCACCAGGGATCTCCCGTTTTGTGGCTGCCGCGCGCTTGCGCATGAAGGACCGGCTTCTTCTCGTCTGCCCCAAACCTTCAAAGGCTGAAGCCGACGTGCTGACGGAACCTATAAATTCTCTGGCCGTTGAAGGGCAAGATACGCATGAAATGGAGTGCTCACATGCTCAAGGCAGCTCTGGTCTTCTTCATCATCTCGCTTGTTGCCGGTTTTCTCGGCTTCTCAGGTGTCTCCGCGGCGACGGCTGGCATCGCGCGAATTCTCTTCTTCCTCGCCATCGCGCTGTTCCTGATCTTCCTCGTCCTGGCCTTCATGGCGGGAAGCGTCCTGCTCTGACGGCAGGTGAAAAAAAAGCCCCGCCGAACGACGGGGCAATCTGGGGGAAAAGCTCACGTACGGCTGCGCGTGAGCCTTTGCATAGAGCCAGATTGCCAGGACCTCGGCGAGGCCATTTTGCCTGAAAACGGTACGATCCGCATAAAAAAGGACAGGGAGCCTGCCCAATTTAGCGGCGTCACCGCTCCTTGACCGATTGCATTGCGACAGATGTCGATGTGCTTGCGACATGCGGCAGGCTTGAGATCTTCTCGCCGAGCACCTCCCGGTAGCGGCGGATGTTCTGCGTGCGAACCTTGAGCAGATAATCGAAGCGTCCGGCGATCATGTGGCACTCCTCGATTTCCCGCACCTTGCGCACCGCCTGATTGAATTCGCTCAGCGCCTGTTCGCGCGTATCCGACAGTTTCACCTCGGTGAAGGCCACGTGGTCGAGCCCCAGCTTTTGCGGGTTGATCACGGCGCGAAAGCCCAGGATGTAACCCTCATCCATCAGCCGTTTCAGCCGCGCATTGCAGGGCGTCTTCGAAAGACCGATCTTGGAGGCGAGTTCGGTGACGGAAATTCGTCCGTTTTCCGCGACTTCATCGAGGATCTTGATGTCGAACAGGTCAAGATGTCCTGCTTTGCTGGTATCCAAAGGGAATTCCTCCAAAGAACGATCGAACTGCAGGTTCGTTAGCGCAGACAGGTGCTAAAATAAAGACTGATGAGAAATCCAGGATGCGGTAGAATTCAATCACCGTCCACTCCCTCTTCGAGGCTTGTCTCATGACCCCGCAAGGCGCGCCGTCCCCGGCAGAACTGCAGAACCCGGTCCGTCCCTTTGAAAACTTCGCCGACCCATCCGGAGAGGCCTCAAACTTGAGGCGGGCCATCACATCGGCCTACCGGCGGCCGGAAGCCCAGTGCCTTGCGCCGCTTTTGGACGCGGCAACGGTGAGCGGGCCGGAGAAGGAAGCGATACGTGCGACGGCGCGCCAGCTGGTTATCGCTCTCCGCGCCAAGCCGAAGGGAGCAGGCGTCGAAGGCCTGGTGCATGAGTATTCGCTGTCCAGCCAGGAGGGCGTGGCGCTGATGTGCCTTGCCGAGGCGCTTTTGCGCATTCCGGATACCGCCACCCGCGACGCCCTCATTCGCGACAAGATCTCGACCGGAGACTGGAAATCGCATCTCGGCAGCGGGCGCTCGCTCTTCGTCAACGCCGCCACCTGGGGCCTTGTTGTGACCGGCAGACTGACGGCGACGGTGAACGACCGCAGTCTTGCCTCCGCGCTCACCCGCTTGATCGCCCGCTGCGGCGAACCGGTCGTGCGCCGCGGTGTCGATATGGCCATGCGGATGATGGGGGAACAGTTCGTTACCGGCGAAACCATCGACGAGGCGCTCTCCCGCGCCCGTGAGATGGAGGCGAAGGGCTTTGGGTATTCCTATGACATGTTGGGTGAGGCAGCGACGACGGCAGACGACGCCAAGCGCTACTTCCGCGACTACGAGACGGCGATCCATGCCATCGGGCGCGCGGCCGCCGGTCGCGGGGTCTATGCCGGTCCCGGCATCTCGATCAAGCTGTCGGCGCTCCATCCGCGCTATGCGCGCGCCCAGCGCCAGCGGGTGATGGATGAGCTTCTGCCCCGCGTGACCGCGCTGGCAAAGCTTGCAAAGACCTATGACATCGGCCTCAACATCGATGCGGAAGAGGCCGACCGGCTCGAACTTTCGCTCGATCTCCTAGAGGCGCTGTGCCTCGATCCGGATCTTGCCGGCTGGAACGGCATCGGCTTCGTGGTGCAGGCCTATGGCAAGCGCTGCCCCTTCGTTTTGGACTATATCATCGATCTCGCCGAACGATCCGGCCATCGCATCATGGTGCGGCTGGTGAAGGGCGCCTATTGGGATGCCGAGATCAAGCGTGCCCAGCTGGAGGGGCTGGACGATTTTCCGGTCTTCACCCGCAAGGTCCACACGGATGTTTCCTACATCGCCTGCGCGCGCAAGCTGCTTGGCCGGCGCGATGCCGTCTTCCCGCAGTTTGCCACGCATAACGCTCAGACGCTGGCCGCGATCTATCAGCTCGCCGGGCGGGAATTCGAACTCGGCTCTTACGAATTCCAGTGCCTGCACGGCATGGGCGAGCCGCTCTACGAGGAGGTGGTGGGTGAGGCGAAGCTTCAGCGCCCGTGCCGGATCTATGCGCCGGTCGGCACGCATGAGACGCTGCTTGCCTATCTCGTGCGCCGGCTGCTGGAAAACGGCGCCAATTCCTCCTTCGTCAACCGAATTGGCGATGCGACGGTCCCGGTCGATGATCTGACGGCCGATCCGGTCGATGTGGTGCGTGCCATGGCGCAACCCGGATCGAAACACGACAGGATTGCTCGCCCGGTCGATCTGTTCGGCGCCGGGCGGCGCAACTCGAAGGGGCTCGACCTCAGCAACGAAGCGGTACTGGCCGATCTTGCCGGGGACTTTTTGGCCAGCGCGGACGAATCCTGGCGCGCCGAACCGCTTCTGGCCTTCGATGCTCCGATGGGACCGGCGCAGACGGTGACAAACCCGGCCGACCACCGCGACAGCGTCGGGGCGGTCATTGTTGCGACGGTGGAGGTGGCCGAACAGGCGGTGCGAGCTGCATCCAACGCCGTGTCCACGTGGAGCGCCCTTGCGGCGCCCGCACGGGCCGCCTGCCTAGAGCGCGCGGCGGATCTGATGGAGGCGCGGATCGGCGTGCTGATGGGCCTCATCATGCGCGAAGCCGGAAAATCCGCGCCGAACGCGATTGCCGAAGTGCGCGAGGCGGTTGATTTCCTGCGCTATTACGCCGAGCAGGCAAAGCGCAGCCTGGGGCCGGCGCACCGCCCGCTCGGGCCGATCCTCTGTATCAGCCCGTGGAATTTCCCGCTCGCCATCTTCACCGGACAGGTGGCGGCAGCTCTGGTGGCCGGCAACCCGGTGCTGGCGAAGCCTGCCGAAGAGACGCCGCTGATCGCAGCGGAAGCCGTTCGCATCCTGCATGAGGCCGGTGTGCCGCGAGACGCGCTGCAGCTTCTTTCGGGCGACGGGCGGATCGGCGCGGCCCTGGTCGGAGCGGCAGAGACCGCGGGCGTGATGTTCACCGGCTCGACGGAGGTGGCGCGCCTGATCCAGAGGCAGCTTGCGGGCCGCCTGTCCGCTTCGGGCAGACCGCTTCCGCTGATCGCCGAAACCGGCGGCCAGAACGCCATGATCGTCGACTCCTCGGCCCTTGCGGAACAGGTGGTGGCCGACGTGATTGCCTCCGCCTTCGACAGCGCCGGCCAGCGGTGTTCGGCTCTGCGCGTGCTCTGCCTGCAGGAGGAGGTGGCGGATCGGGTTCTCACCATGCTGAAGGGCGCGCTGGCGGAACTATCCATCGGCCGCACCGACCGGCTGAGCACCGACATCGGCCCGGTGATCACCGAGGAGGCCAAAGGCACGATCGAGAGCCATATTGCCCGCATGCGCGAGCTTGGCCGGCCGATCCACCAGGCAGCGCTTCCCGAAGATTGCGGCTTCGGTACCTTTGTCGTCCCCACTATCATCGAACTGGCATCGCTGAAGGAGCTGCAGCGCGAGGTGTTTGGCCCCGTCCTGCATGTCATCCGCTATCGGCGAAAAGACCTCGACCGGCTGATCGAGGACATCAATGCCACCGGCTACGGACTGACCTTCGGCCTGCATACGCGTCTCGATGAAACCATCGCCCATGTGCTGAGCCGGATCAGGGTCGGCAATCGCTATGTGAACCGCAATGTCATCGGCGCCGTCGTCGGTGTGCAGCCGTTCGGCGGGCGCGGCCTCTCGGGAACCGGCCCGAAGGCGGGCGGGCCGCTTTATCTCGGCCGCCTGGTGGAGACACCGCCGGAGCCGCCGCAGCTGAGTTCGGTTCACCTCGATCCGGCGCTGACACGCTTTGCCCGCTTCCTCGATGACCGGCAGCAGCCGGAGATGGCAGAACTGGCGCATGTCATCGGCAGCCACTCGGCCCTCGGCCTGGAGCTGGAACTGACGGGACCGGTCGGCGAGAAAAATCTTTATGCCCTGCATCCGCGCGGCTCGATCCTGCTCGTGCCGCAGACAGAGAAAGGCCTGATGAACCAGCTGGCCTGCGTGCTCGCCACCGGCAATACGGCTTCTGTCGCGGCATCGCCCTCGGTTGAGGCGCGGCTTGACAGCCTGCCGACCGATCTTCTCGCCCGTATCCGCGTGACCCGCGATTGGGAGAGCGACGGCCCGTTTGCCGGTGCGCTGATCGAAGGAGAGGGCGAGGTGGTGACACAGGCTCTGCAGCGGCTGGCCGATCTGCCGGGGCCGCTTGTGCTTCCCCAATCCGCGCCGTCGGATGCCATGGGGCGGCCGGATGCCTATTGCCTGCACTGGCTGCTGGAAGAGGTATCGACCTCCATCAACACGGCGGCTGCCGGCGGAAATGCCAGCCTGATGACGATCGGCTGACCTCTTGCCAGTCCATCCCTGCCCCCTATGATGCGCCGCCGGCACGTGACCGGCGGTGTCAGAAGGAAACGGGATGAGGCAGGACTTGGGCGGTAGGATCGTGTGGTTGACGATGGTGGCGCTGGTGCTGGCCGTCCCCGTTGGTGCGAATGCCAGGGACTGGCAGCCGATCGAGCAGATCAAGACCTACGCCATCACCGGCCGGACGGGCGCCGAACTCTACGACGCAATCGGCGCGCGCGCGCCTCAGGCGGGCGGCGGGCTCGCCATTGCCCATACCAGCTTCAAGCTCACCTGGACCCGAATTTATACGCCCCAGGGAGGTGCCTGCGCCATCACCGTGGCGAAGCCGAAGGTCATCATCACCTACACCCTGCCGAAGCCGGCCAACACACTGAGCCCGGATGTCGCGGCAAGCTGGGCGCGCTTCATTGCCGGCGTCGAGAAACACGAGCGGGTGCACGGACGCTTCATCCAGGAGCTCGTGCAGCAGATCCAGGATTTCAGCCTCGGGCTTCGGGTGGAGAACGATCCCTCCTGCCAGAAGATCCGGCAGGTGCTGACGGCACGCCTCGGCGAACTCTCCAAGGCCGAGCGGGCCAAGAATGTCGAGTTCGACCGGGTGGAACTCAGCCCCGGCGGCAATGTGCATCAGCTGATCCTCGCGCTGGTCAACGGACCCTGAGGAACGGGCAGCTCAGATCGATCGCCTGAAACTCTAGCGGAACCGCTTGCTGAGATAGGCCGAGCCCTTGAGGCCGAATCGCCACGGACGCTCGACCGCCTTGGTAATGCCGATGCGCGGGCCGCAGAGGGTGTCTGGAACGCTGTGGCGCAGGGTGAGGGAAAACGGCGGCTCCAGAAGCGAGGCGCCGTCCTCAGCCAGGCTGATGCCGAGCGCCTGTGCCAGCCGCCCGGGCCCGGCGCAGAGCAGCACCGGGTTTTCCAGCCTGCGGCGTGCCCGCATCGTGTCGATCCCCGTCACCGGCTCCAGCGCCCGGATGAGAACAGCGCTTCCCGGCCGGCAGACAAAGTTCAGGCACCAGTGAATGCCGTAGGAGCGGTAGACATAGGCATGTGCAGGCGGGCCGAACATGGCGCGGTTGCGCGCGCTTTCGCCGCGAAAGCTGTGCGAGGCGGGATCCTCCGGCCGATAGGCCTCCGTCTCGACGATCAGTCCGCCGACGCCCTCCACCGTCAAGGTTGCGCCGATCAGTTCCTGCGCCACCGTCAAGGCGTCGCGATCGAAGAAGGCCGTCAGTTCAAGGGTGCTGTCAAACGCGGTTCTCATCCACCTTAATCTCGACCGGGTGTGCGTGCTTGGCAAGGGGTCGTCCACTGTCAATGAGAGCGTCATGGCGGCGAAGACCTTGCCAGCCGGCGGTCAAGCCTCTACCTCTCCCGCTATGGCAGCACGCGACCGATATTCCCGAAAACTCGAATGCCCCCAGTGCGGACACTCAGGCTTTGCCGAGGTCTCCGAGGACGACGACCCGCGCCGCAAGGACCCGGGCTTTCAGATCGACGAGATGCCGAAGGGGTTCGCGACAGAATTCGCCGCGCGGGATCCGAGAAAATACATGCTGCGCTGCCAGTGCGGCCACAAGTTCCGATTCGAGAGCAAAAGTGTTTATGCGCCGGGTGGGGAACCGAGGCGGTAGCATCGTCGAAAACGCTTCCGCGTCCGAATCTCAACTAGACTTGAGAGGAAGAAGACGCTGGACGGAAACTAAGTCTCAATGCGATAGACATCAGACTCTATAGCGTAATGGCATTTAAACCGTCAAAAACTTCAGGTCGTCGTTAAACGGCTTCTCTCTTTACGGTGCGACCTGAAGCTGTCAACAAGAACAAAAATTGAACCCTCCTAGAATCGTCATAGAAGGCCACTGAAGCGATTTGTGCCTCGCTGCGGTTAGGAGAAATTCAAGCGGCCATGCGCGCTGGTGGTCAAATAAACGGGGATTGTGCGGCGTTTTAGTTGTTAGCCGCTTGTCGACTCTACTGGAACCTAGTATTCATCGATTAGTTTTTGCTGGTCCACGCTTATGCGGCACCCCTAAGTGTGCGGGGATGGTGAAGCTTCGTCGCATAAAGTGGCGAAGGGCTGGCGAGAGCGAGTCCTCCTGGCTCTCATACGAGTATAGGAGGCGGGTATGAGAATTTCATGCCCTGCATTCAAGCCGGTATCGGTTATCCAATACCGGAGGTTCCGTCTGGGCCAATGGGAGACTGTCTGCTCTCATTGCCGCCGCTGGCCGCGCTCCAACGCACCAGTTGCGTAACCCAGACGTACCATGTCGAAGCATAAGAAAAGCTCCCATTTCGGTGGGGGCCTTTTTTCATCCTGCGATTAACAGGATGATGATTTGTAAGCTATTGATTCGCGTTTGACAAGCGAATCTGGATAGGTTGTCCGACGCAAAATCTTAGTTTATTCAATGAGATTCATGAAAAATCATTAAAAACAATAGCTTAGAATTTGCGCACTGCCCGTACAGTAAAAGATGCGCGCAGTCAAGGCTGTCGATTTGTGAATAGTGGGGAGAAGTGGCTCGCCCTTTGCGTCTGAGTTTAGATCATCAGATTCCCGGGGAGACAGCAATGCAAGAAGGTGACGCTCGAGTATTAACTTGCAACGAAAAGGGACTAAGTGTTTGATCGAAACGCGAACAAGGAAGAGCGGAGATCCGCGTATTCGTAAGAGCTTAGTCTTGTACGTTACTGCCTAGAAAATTTTGGTGGAGCTAAGCGGGATCGAACCGCTGACCTCTTGCATGCCATGCAAGCGCTCTCCCAGCTGAGCTATAGCCCCATCAGGGTACCGGGCATTTTCCGGTTCCGGGAACCCCGTCCGAAGCAGTGCTTCCGTCGGGGTGGCGGCTTAATACGTCCGGTCGTTTCGGAGTGCAAGCCTAAAAATGATAGGCCCGGCGATTTTTTCGTCCGGGCCCGAATTCTTGAGGAAAATCAGACCTCGTCTTCGTCGCCGCCGACGCCGATAATGCCGGTGACATCGTCATCGTCATCGTCTTCGTCCGCCTCGAGGAAGGTGTCGTCATCGTCGCCGTCGATTTCGACGTCGTCATCGCCGATATCCGGAATGTCGTCGCCCGATGCCGCATCGTCGCCCTCTTCGAGCGAGACGAGTTCAACATCCGGGTTTTCGGTATCGACTTCCGCGACTTCCTCTTCCTCGGCCTGTTCCATCTTCATCTGGGCCGTGTTCTCCTCGAAGAAGGAGAGCGGCCAGGACTTGCCCGTGTAGGGCGACACAACCGGATCGCGGTTGAGGTCGTAGAATTTCTTGCCCGTATCCGGGTCGGTGCGCTTGGTACCAAGTTCCGCTTTTGCCACTTTAGATGCCCCGTGCAAATGGCCGATTGTCTCGGCGTTGCCGCGTGCGCGGCGCTCACAAAAATATTAGCCGGTCCCCTTAATCCTTGTGGATTGGCATGTCAAAGACAAACTTGGGCGGGAAAGCCTTGCAATTCCAGAGTTTCCCGTCGATGACCGCGAAGGCGGTGCACGTCGGGGCAGCGCAGGCGCGGATCAGGTGGTGGTCAGGGGATCGATGTCGCAACAGGCAGAGCCGGGAAACGAAGCTGCAGCGGGGGCTGGCTCCTCGCGCCTGTCCGCCAGTCGGACCGTCGATGATCTCTTCGCGGTCGCGGCCCTGCTGCTGATGGCGGTTGCGACGGGCAGAAGCCGGCTGTCGGGTGCACATCCGTCGAAGGAGGTGAAGGCCGCTGTCGCTGCCGCAAGGGCGTTCGGCGCAACGGTTGAACTGGCGCCCGATGTCATTATCGTCTCCGGCCTCGGCACCGGCGTGCTGCTGGAACCGGTCCAGCCCGTCGATCTCTCGGGCGCGCCGCTCACCGCCGCGCTGCTGACGGGGCTTCTATCCTCGCATGATGTTCCCGTGACCCTCATGGGGGAGGGCGTGGCGGATCTGTCGGACCTGTTCCTGCCGATCGGCCTGCAGGTCGAGGCGAAGAGCCATGCGCGGGTATCGCTGCGCGGCTCGAACATGCCACCGCCGCGAGAGTGGCAGGTGGAGGTGGGTGATTTGGTGAAGGTGCTCACCATTCTTCTGTCTGCGGTGAACACACCCGGTCTGACCGGGATCGCACAGGAAGGCAGGTGCGATCCCCGCATCGCAAGGCTCTTCCAACGCTTCGGTGCCGGTGTCGCGGTGGCAGAGACTGGGCAGGGCGGGGTGATGCTCAGCATCACCGGACGCCAACCGCTGACGGCGTCCCTGATCGAGATCACCGCTCTCGTCGCCGTTTGATCTGCTGCGGACCGGGTCTGGCCTGTCGCGCCGGTAGCCAGGATGGCGGTTTTCCGTTACATCGCCGGCAAACCTTCATGCGGGAGCGCTTCATGGGCTTTATCATTGCTATCGACGGCCCCGCCGCTGCGGGCAAGGGCACCCTGTCGCGGACGATTGCGGACACCTACGGTTTCCAGCATCTCGATACGGGCCTGACCTATCGTGCCACGGCCAAGGCGCTGCTCGATCTGGGGCTGCCGTTGGACGACGAGGCCGTGGCGGAAAAGACCGCACTGGCGATCGATCTGGCCGGGCTCGATCGTTCGGTTCTGGCGCGCCATGAGATCGGCGAGGCCGCCTCGAAGATCGCCGTGATGCCGGCGGTGCGCCGGGCGCTGGTGGAGGCGCAGCGTGCATTTTCCCGCCGCGATCCCGGAACTGTGCTGGATGGTCGCGATATCGGTACCGTGGTCTGCCCGGATGCCGCCGTGAAGCTCTATGTGACGGCCTCGCCCGAGGTGCGGGCAAGACGGCGTTACGACGAGATCATCGGCAATGGCGGCACGGCCGATCTCGCAGCCATTTTCGAGGACGTGAAGACGCGCGACGAACGCGATATGGGCCGGGCCGACAGCCCCTTGAAACCGGCGGTCGATGCGCACTTGCTTGATACATCGGAAATGAGTATAGAGGCCGCATTTCAAGCGGCGAAGACCATTATCGACGCGGCCTTGAACAGGAATTGACGATTGGCCGGCACTCCCGGCTGATCACCGTCAGACGAATAACTTGAAGACCTGGTCCCCGCGCCGGATTGCCCTCGAAGTGTGTAGGGCGGGCTTGATCTTTGGGTATGAACAACACCAACCCCCGGCGCATCGCGTGTCCAGACTGGGCACGATCAGGAGATTTCATGTCAGTAGCAAACCCCACGCGGGAAGATTTCGCGGCCCTCCTCGAAGAATCTTTCGCCTCTCACGATCTTGCCGAAGGCTATGTGGCCAAGGGCACGGTCACGGCGATCGAAAAGGACGTTGCCGTCATCGACGTAGGCCTCAAGGTTGAAGGTCGCGTACCGCTGAAGGAATTCGGCGCCAAGGGCAAGGACGGCTCGCTCAAGGTCGGCGACGAAGTTGAAGTGTATGTCGAGCGCATCGAAAACGCTCTCGGCGAAGCTGTTCTGTCGCGCGAAAAGGCTCGCCGCGAAGAAAGCTGGATCAAGCTCGAAGCCAAGTTCGAAGCTGGCGAGCGCGTTGAAGGTGTCATCTTCAATCAGGTCAAGGGCGGCTTCACGGTTGACCTCGACGGCGCCGTTGCCTTCCTGCCGCGTAGCCAGGTCGACATCCGTCCGATCCGCGACGTGACCCCGCTGATGCACAACCCGCAGCCCTTCGAAATCCTCAAGATGGACAAGCGTCGCGGCAACATCGTTGTATCGCGCCGTACCGTTCTGGAAGAGTCGCGTGCCGAGCAGCGTTCTGAAATCGTTCAGAACCTCGAAGAAGGCCAGGTTGTTGACGGCGTCGTCAAGAATATCACCGATTACGGTGCGTTCGTTGACCTCGGCGGCATCGACGGCCTGCTGCACGTCACCGACATGGCATGGCGCCGTGTGAACCATCCGTCGGAAATCCTGAACATCGGCCAGCAGGTCAAGGTTCAGATCATCCGCATCAACCAGGAAACCCATCGTATCTCGCTCGGCATGAAGCAGCTCGAGTCGGATCCGTGGGATGGCATCTCCGCCAAGTACCCGGTTGGCAAGAAGATCTCCGGTACCGTCACCAACATCACCGATTACGGTGCATTCGTTGAGCTGGAGCCGGGCATCGAAGGCCTCATCCACATCTCCGAAATGTCCTGGACGAAGAAGAACGTTCACCCCGGCAAGATCCTGTCCACGAGCCAGGAAGTTGACGTGGTCGTTCTCGAAGTCGATCCGTCCAAGCGCCGCATCTCGCTCGGCCTCAAGCAGACGCTTGAAAACCCGTGGCAGGCATTCGCTTACAGCCATCCGGCTGGCACGGAAGTCGAAGGCGAAGTCAAGAACAAGACTGAATTCGGTCTGTTCATCGGCCTCGAAGGCGACGTTGACGGCATGGTTCACCTGTCGGATCTCGACTGGAACCGTCCGGGCGAGCAGGTCATCGAAGAATTCAACAAGGGCGACGTCGTTCGCGCTGTTGTTCTCGATGTGGACGTCGAGAAGGAGCGTATCTCGCTCGGCATCAAGCAGCTCGGCCGTGACACGGTCGGTGAAGCTGCCCAGGCCGGTGACCTGCGCAAGAACGCTGTCGTTTCGTGCGAAGTCATCGCCGTCAACGACGGTGGCATCGAAGTCCGTCTCGTCAACCACGAAGACATCACCTCGTTCATCCGCCGCGGCGACCTGTCCCGCGATCGCGACGAACAGCGTCCGGAGCGTTTCTCGGTCGGTCAGACGGTTGATGCCCGCGTTGTCAACTTCTCCAAGAAGGACCGCAAGGTCATGCTGTCGATCAAGGCTCTCGAGATCGCAGAAGAGAAGGAAGCCGTTGCTCAGTTCGGTTCGTCCGACTCGGGTGCATCGCTCGGCGATATCCTGGGCGCCGCTCTGAAGGGCCGCAGCAACGACTAATCCGCGTTGCCTTTGCTGAAATGAAAAGCCCGCCGGACCTCGTCCGGCGGGTTTTCTGTTGGGTCCGAGCTGGCGTTTGCCTGGCTACCAGGCAGCGAGGCGCTGGTAGAAATCCTGCGCTTCGCCCTGGCGGTCGCCCGAAAGATGGGCCGTGGGCGCCTGATTGCGGTTACTGGCGGCTGTCGTCCTGTCCGGATGCGTTTGCGCGATGTCCGCCGCAGACAGCTCATCGTCCGCGCGGCCTTCGTCTCCGGCCTCTTCCTGCCCGTTCTCGTTTGCCTGGTCCTCCCGACCGCGGCCCTGCCGGCGGCGGCCGGAACGGCCATCCTCGTTGACCGCTTCCACGGCACGCACAAGATCACCACTGTCCTTGGCGGCGGGGGAGGCAATCGGGTAGGGCACAAAAGCCGGTACGAAAGCCGTGGCCATCGTGGTGTGCATCGCTGCGGGGGGAAGAAGGCCGTCCGGCCGATGGACGGCCTGCTCGGCCATCACACCGGGCGCCTGCACAGCCGCCTCAGGGGAAGGATTGCCGATGGCCACGGCGCCCGTGGCTTCCGCCTGCACCGATACCGACGTGCCGGCCGCCCGCATCTGCGCATCAAGCACTGTGGAATTGGCGCCTTCATTCGGCACGCCCTGCGGTGCGACACCACCGGGCAGAACGGCATTCAGCGCTGATGACGCCGGTTGGGCCGGATTGGAGGATGCCGTTGCTGCAGGCGATGCGACGGATGCCGGCGAAGCCTGCGCGGTGGCCTTGAGGCCGAAGGAAAACTCATCGGCGAAACTGTCGCCTGCAAAGATCGACGCGTAACGGTCGATTGTCCGAGCGGCAACCGGCTCCATCATCGCCGCAGCCGGTTTGCCTGCGGACGGGAGAAGAACGGCGGTATTCGTCGCTGTGCGCAGGGACCCGGCGGCGGCTGGCACCCGCTGCGACCCTTGGCGCGCAAGGGCGGGCCCATCATAGGTCACGTCGTCGCGCGCTGACGGGAGAGGCTCGAGCGTCCGCGCCGCCGTCCTGTCTGCCCGTGCAGGTTCCGCGACCTCTGCTTTCGGCATCGGCATGGCCGTGAGGTGGTTCTCCACGCCCCCTGCACGCACCGGTACAACCGGAACGCTTGGCCCACCACTGTTCTGGCCGCGGATCTCACCGGAGATCTGCTGTTGCGCGCCAGGCATCGCAACAAATTCCAGCGCTGCCGCCTGCTGTTGATAAGCCTGGCTGCTGCCTGCCACGAGAGCAACGGCTCCGGGTTGCCCGGGCTTGGCGGTGAGCGCCTGCGGAGATGCCTCGGCATCGAACAGCGCTGCGGTCCCATCGGAATGGTGAGCGGCCGGCAAAAGGCCGGGCGATTGTGACGGAGCCGTCAGCCCCGGGGGTACGGCCTGAGCCGCCTTCGGTGCGAGGGCCGCAGGAGGTGTGCCACCGTTGGTGGCCAGGAACGGCCGATTCGGGGGGCCGATTAGGCCACCCGATCCGTCGTTCTGCCGATAGGACGTCACGACGAGCTTGGTGACCGGATCGCGTTCCGCCGCAGCGTCGGTCTCCAGCTGCAGGGAGAGCCTGGTCGCCTCCGGCCCGAAAGGGTTCTTCAGAATGTCGACGAGCAGGCGCAGCGTCACGCCCTTGAAGAGCTGCATCAGGACCCTTTGCAGCGCAACCCGCTCGGCAGGCGGCAGGGCGGCGATCGTCTCGGCCAGGCGGTCGGCATAGTCGTTGAGGGTTTCGCCCTCGTGGCGGGCCAGTTTCAGCACACTGCCCACGGCTTCCGCAACGGAGGACAGGCCCTGCGCCAGCTGCAACTGGCCGGACAGCGAGAGCACATCGCGCCGGTCGCTGTCAAAGGCGGCGGGAGAGGTCAGGGGACCGCTGGCAGCGTCACCGCGCGGTTGGCCGATCTGGACGCGACTGGGGGTCGGCAGGTATGGCGACTGATTGAACTGGCTGAGCGCAGTGTCTGAAAGGGCAACGACAGGCGGCAACATGGCAATGCTCCACGCGGTCTCGGTTGAAAAGGACAGACCGGCGACGGGCAGAATGCTTCTGTTATTGCGACCGTGTTATGGGCCGCTGCCGCGGCGCCTCATGGCGTCAAAGTGCCGTTTGATGCTTAAATATCCGGATAAAACGTAAACTTTTGATTAACTTTGTGCAGAATCGAAACGGAAAAGGGCGGAATGCGCGGGTTTTGAAGCGGGATCCCCCAATGGAAGGGCGTAAATCCCCGTCTCGTCGCTCCCCACGAAGACCGGCGGGTCGGAGGCTGGCCCGTCTTCTGAAAGGTCATCCCCCGCCGCGGCCACATCGGCCTTTGCCTGGAGCGCACTCTGCTCGAAGGCCTGCATGGTCGGCGTAATCATGACGTGCCCGTACGACGGGTGTTGGTCCGCCGACCATAGGTCAACAGGCTTTAAGCCTGATTGACCTTGTCGCCAATCAGCTATGCGCGAAGATATCGGTCTCTTCCCAGCCGAGAAGATCAAGCTTCGCCCGGGTCGGCAGGAAGGCGAAGCAGGCCTGTGCCATCTCCAGCCGGTTGTCGCGGATCAGCCGCTGCATCAGCTTTTCCTGCAGCGCATGCAGGTGCAGAACGTCCGATGCGGCGTATTCCAGCTGGGCGGGCGACAGTTTTTCTGCCGCCCAGTCGGATTGCTGCTGGGCCTTGCAAACGTCGATATCGAGCAGTTCCTTCAGATTGTCCTTCAGGCCGTGACGATCCGTGTAGGTGCGGCAGAGACGCGAGGCGATCTTTGTGCAGAACACGCTCTGCGTGGTGACGCCGAAGGTATGATAGAGCACGGCAATATCGAACCGGCCATAGTGAAAGATCTTTTCGCGGGCGGCATCCGCCATCATCGCGACGAGGTTGGGAGCGGTGGTCTGGCCTGCCGCGATACGAATGACGTCGGCACTGCCATCGCCCGGTGAAAGCTGCACCACGCACAGCCTGTCGCGGCGCGGCACAAGGCCCAGCGTTTCTGTATCGATGGCGATGGCCCCCGTATAACGGGCAGCGTCTTCTGTAGAGATATCCCCTTCGTGATAACGGATCGTGCTCATGTCTTCCCTTTCCTGTCGTGAAAACCGCTATAGCGCATGGGGCGCGGGCTGAATATGCCTAAGGTGTTGGCGGCCAAGAGTGACTGGCGGGCAAGCTCTGCGTCCAGTGCATTGCTGCAATGCAGCAGTGCCGTTTGTGTGGCCTGATCGTATTCGCTATATACAAATCATCGAAGCGACGCACTCCTCCTCCCAGCGTCGCGAGATAGAGATCGGCAACCTCCTCCTCCTCCCAATTGCCGATCGAGTTTAAAAGCCTGCCGCACCTCCTCCCGCGGCAGGCTTTTTCATTTTCAGCTTCTTTTCCGTACAGATCCCCGTCTTGACCCCTCAGGCTCCGTGAATGGCAGAGCCCGGTGGAGTGCGAACAGCCGCTCCAGGGCAGGTGTGCCAGGCGCCGAAACGCCTGGCTCTCGATCAAAGCGCAGCGATGGCCTGCAAAACACCGTCGTCGATCTCGATCCCTTCCTGCAGGGCCTCGGCGCGCAACGAGCGCCCGCGTCGTCCCGGAATGCGCACGCCGTCCTCCTGCGCCATCTCGCCGGCCAGGTCTGCCATTCGTGCGCCGAATCCGGCACCGACGGTTGCTTGGGGATCGATGGTAATGATGAACTGGCCAAGCGCCGGCGGCGCGCCCTTGTCATCGAAGAGCGACGTCGCTTCATAGGAAAACAGCGCGCCGGTGATGCCGGCGGAGAGCGCCTCGACCATGAAGGCAAGCGCAGCACCCTTTACGCCGCCGGCCGGCGCCATGGTGCCCTTGATCGCCTCATCCGGATCGGTGGTCGGATTACCGTTCACGTCGAGCGCCCAGTCATCGGGAATGGCGACACGCTTCTGCTGTGCCTCCATCACCTTGCCGCGGGCAACCTTTGACAGGGCAAGGTCGATGACGATCGGCTCCTGCCCGGCGACCGGAACGGCAAAGGCGATCGGGTTGGTGCCGTAAAGAGGTTTCCGGCCACCCCAGGGTGCCATGGAGGCGGGCGCATTGGCAAACATCATGGCCACCAGTCCCTGGTCGGCAAAGCGCTCCACGGTCAGCGCCATTACGCCGGCGTGGTGGGAGCGGTAAAGGGATGCGCAGGCAATGCCCTGCGCACGGGCCATGGGCGCGAGTTCCTCAATCGCAACATCAAGCGCCGGGTAGGCGAAGCCGTAATTGACATTGACGGCGAGCACACCGGGGCGCGGCATCTCGGTGCTGGCCATGGCCTTGCCGTCCACCTTGCCGGTCCGGACCTGCTTCACATAGGCGGGGACACGGCGAAGCCCGTGGCCGCTTTGGCCGGCGGCTTCCGCCGCAACAAGGGCCTTTGCCACAGAGAGGGACGATTGCGGCAGAACGCCGTTTGCTTCGAAAACGGCGGCGATCTGCCGCTCGAGGTCGGGAAGGGAATAACGCATGGGCAGGATCCTGAAACGCATGCAGGATGGCGGCTTACGCCATCCCTTGGGGGAGGCGTCAGGATTAGCAGTTTCGATAGCCGAGAGGAACCGTGACCTTGCCCGGAATTCCCGGCGGCGGTGGCGGAACGGGAGAAGCACGCCGCACCAGATCGACCATATACTGATCGAAATCACCGTAACCGGAAGAACGGGAGAGCGAAACGCCGCTCAAATTGCCGCTGCCATCAATCCGGAAGGTCACATAGGCGGTGCTGCCCCGGCCGGCGGCCGGGCATTTGCCGCGCTGGCGGCCGAGATGGGCCGCAAGCTTGGACTGCCAGCGTGCTGGAGAAACGGAAGAACCCGCCGGGCTGTTGGAGTTGGCTGCCGCCGCGGTGCGGTCGGACTGGCGCACCTCGGCCTTCGCCTGTTCCGCAGCCTTTGCGGCCGGTGCCGGCGGCTTCGGTTTCGGACGCTCGGCGACCTTCTTCTTGACCGGCTTCGGCTCTTCCTTCCTGACCTCTTTCGGCTCTTCGATCTCTTCGGGACGGATAACCGGAAGCGGCACGTCCACATTGTCGAGAAGCGCAAGCTGCTCCACCGGTTCTTTGATCGGCTCCGGAACATCCTCCGGAATGGTCTTCGCCGTCTGCACCGGCTCTTCCGGTTCAGGCTCCTCGATCACCGGTTCCTCCGGCGTCGCCTCAGTCACCTCCTTGGGGGGATCGGGCACCGGTTCCACGACCGGGTCCGGGGTGGGCACGGGGTCCGGTGGTGGTTCCTCCACCGGTTCGACCGTATCGCTCTTCACCTCCTGCGAATCCTGCATCTCCTCGCTGACCACCGTCTCTTCGGTGACGGCGGCTTCGGGTTCGGGGGCAAGTTCGATCATGATTGCGGCAGGCGGCGAGGCGTCGGCGTCAGCGGAAGGTTCCTCGCGCAGCATGACGGCAGCCGCCGCCAGATGCGCGGTCAGCACCACGACGCAGGCACAGGTCCAGAGGGCCGCTTCTCCCAGCCGGGCGCGGCGGCTTTTCTGCATCAGCATCATGGCGTTGCTCCGGCGGCTCCCTGAGGAGGGGCGGCGGAACCGGGAAGCGTTTCCAGCCCGACGAGGCCGATCTTCAGGTAACCGGCGTCCCGCAGCAGGTTCATCACCTGCATGAACTCGCCGTAATCGACGGACTTGTCGGCGCGCAGGAAGATGCGGGCATCCTTGTTGCCGTCCGTCTGCTGGTCGAGCCGTGCGGCCAGTTGTTCGCGCAGCAGCGCGTCATTGCCGAGATTGAGGCTGAGATCCTGCTTGATGGTCAGGTAGATCGGCTCGTCCGGGCGCGGCGAGGGCTTGGCCGTGGAGGCGGGGAGATCGACATTCACATCCACCGTGGCAAGCGGGGCCGCCACCATGAAGATAATCAAGAGCACGAGCATGACGTCGATGAAGGGGGTGACGTTGATCTCGTGGTTTTCCGGCAGGTCGTCGCCGTGATTTTCGCGGATTCCGCCGGCCATCTTACTCTCCCGCGACGAGCGAGACAGGCGCCTTGCGCTGGCCGGGCGGCACCTTGCGGAAATCGAGATCGCGGCTCACCAGTCGCTCCACGCCCGCGGCAGCATCGGCCAGAAGCTGGCGATAGCCGGTGATCGAGCGGGAGAACATGTTGTAGATCACGACGGCCGGAATGGCGGCGACGAGACCGATCGCGGTGGCGAGCAGCGCCTCTGCAATGCCCGGAGCGACGACGGCAAGGTTGGTCGTCTGCGACTTCGAGATGCCGATGAAGGCGTTCATGATGCCCCAGACCGTGCCGAACAGTCCCACGAAGGGGCCGACGGAACCGATCGTCGCGAGCGCCCCCGTGCCGCGCATCATGCGGCGCCCGGCATAGGCTTCGATACGGCCGAGGATGGAGGAGACGCGTTCCTTCACGCCGGCATTTTCGGCGTGATCCAGCGCCCCTTCCGAAAGCGCGAGTTCGCGGGCGGCCTCGCGCAGCATCGAGGCCGCCGGGCCTCCGCGCCGTTCCGTGGCCGTGACAGCCTCCGTGAGGTTCTTGGAGTGGCGGATGACCTTGATGACGCTCTTGGCGCGGCGGCGGGCGCCGGCAAGCTCGAGCGTCTTCGCAAGCCACACCGTCCAGGTGATGAGGGAAGCGAGCGCCAGCCCGATCATGACGCTTTTCACCACCCAGTCGGCCGCCAGGAACATGCCGACCGGCGAGAGGTCATGCGGAATGTCGCTGCGCGGCTGAGGGGTCAGGAACTGGGTCAGAAGACCCGTGGGCTCACTCGCCTCCGGCACGCTTTCATCCGCCGTGGCTGGAGCCGCTGACATTGACCGGGGCGCGGCGCCATCGGTGGTGGCCTGAGGCTCTGCGGATGGAGTGGTCGCGCCGGGCGCAGCCGGTTGCGTCTGTGCCTGCACAGGCGGGAGGGGCTCAGGCTGTGTCTCAGCCTGTTGCGCGACGGGTGGCTCGGAGACAGTGCCAGCTGATGGTGCAACCACCCGCGGCTGCGTTGTCATTACGGCATCGGGAGCCGTGGTCGCGTTTTGGGTCGCGTCTTGGGCCAGTACGGGGGTGGAGAAAACGGCGGCCACGACAACGAGCGCAAGCCGCGCGCGGGTCGATTGCAGCATCGGCCGGTGTGGGATGGGGGCGGACGGGGCGTTGATCGACATGGCCAAACTCCGGACATTGGACTTCAGTGCAGGCGCTTGGCCGCAAGGCCCTTCTCCGGCAAGCGCGTTGACGAGCGCCCGGACAGCTCGGTCCGACGACTGGCCTCGAATGGATACGGGATAATAAACTTGAGTGTGTTTAGCAACTATATTGTGCCGCGATCGCGAAAGAAGTGTGTGCGGGTTGAGCGCGCCGGGGCAATGAAGGTCAGATCCGCAACAGAAAACGCCGGACCCGAGGGCCCGGCGTTGATGCATGCCTGAACTGAGGAAAGTCTCAGAGCGTACGGGTGACGTGTTCCACGCGGAAGCACTCGATCGTATCGCCGGCGCGGATGTCTTCGTAGTTCTCGAAGGCCATACCGCATTCCTGACCGACCGGCACTTCGGCGACTTCGTCCTTGAAGCGCTTGAGGGTCTTGAGCTTGCCTTCGTGGATGACGACGTTGTCGCGCACCAGGCGAACGCCTGCGCCACGCTCCACCTTGCCTTCGACCACACGGCAACCGGCGACCTTGCCGACCTTCGTGATGTTGAACACCTCGAGGATCTCGGCATTGCCGAGGAAGGTTTCGCGACGTTCCGGCGACAAGAGGCCCGACATCGCTGCCTTCACGTCATCCACCAGATCGTAGATGATGTTGTAGTAGCGAATTTCGGTGCCGGTGCGTTCGGCGGCGGCGCGGGCCTGGGTGTTGGCGCGGACGTTGAAGCCGATGATCGCTGCGTTCGAGGCTTCGGCCAGAACGATATCGGATTCGGTCACGCCGCCGACGCCCGAATGGACGATGCGGGCGCGGACCTCGTCGGTACCGAGCTTGTCGAGCGCGCCGATGATGGCTTCGATCGAACCCTGCACGTCGCCCTTGATGACCAGCGGGAACTCCTTGAGACCCGACGTCTGCAGCTGGCTCATCATCTGTTCCAGCGAACCGCGCGAGCCGGACTGGCGGGCAGCCGCCTTGTCACGGGCCAGACGCTGACGGTACTCGGAGATTTCGCGAGCACGCGCCTCGTTTTCGACGACGGCGAACTTGTCACCGGCAGCGGGCGTTCCCGACAGACCCAGAACTTCGACCGGGAGAGCCGGACCGGCTTCCTTGACGTGTTCGCCCTTGTCGTTGACGAGCGCACGCACGCGGCCCCACTGGTCGCCGGCCACGATGATCTGACCAGGCTTCAGCGTACCCTTCTGGATCAGCACGGTGGCAACGGCACCACGACCACGGTCGAGCTGCGCTTCCACGACAGTGCCTTCGGCCGTCCGGTTCGGATTGGCCTTGAGGTCCAGAACTTCCGCCTGCAGCAGGATCGCTTCCAGCAGCTTGTCGAGGTTCGTGCCGTTCTTGGCCGAAACCTGAACTTCCAGAACGTCACCGCCCATCGATTCCACGAAGACTTCGTGCTGCAGGAGCGCGGTGCGGACCCGCTGCGGGTCAGCTGCCGGCTTGTCGATCTTGTTGATCGCCACGATGATCGGGACACCAGCCGCCTTGGCGTGGTTGATGGACTCGATCGTCTGCGGCATGACGCTGTCGTCAGCGGCAACCACAAGGATCGCGATATCCGTCACCTGTGCACCACGGGCACGCATGGCGGTGAACGCCGCGTGACCGGGGGTGTCGATGAAGGTGATCTTCTGACCGTTCTGCTCGACCTGGTAGGCGCCGATGTGCTGGGTGATGCCGCCGGCTTCGCCAGCCACGACGTTCGCCTTGCGGATTGCGTCGAGGAGCGAGGTCTTGCCGTGGTCGACGTGACCCATGATGGTGACGACCGGCGGACGCGGCAGGCGCTCGCCTTCTTCATCCACCACGTTGAAGATGCCTTCTTCAACGTCGGATTCCGAAACGCGCTTGACGGTGTGGCCGAATTCGGTGGCGATGAGTTCTGCCAGATCGGCGTCGATGACGTCGCCCGGCTTCATCATCTGGCCTTCCTTCATCAGGTACTTGATGACGTCGACGGCGCGCTCGGACATGCGCTGCGACAGTTCCTGAATGGTGATCGTTTCCGGCAGGACGACCTCGCGCATGACCTTTTCACGCGTCTCCTGCATCTGGCTGCGGCGGAACTTTTCCTGCCGGCGGCGCATGGATGCGAGCGAACGGCCGCGTGCATTGCCGTCATCATCGACGTTTGCGGTAGTGACCGTCAGCTTGCCGCGGCGGCGATCGTCTTCCTTCGGACGGGCCGGAACCTTGGCCGGAGCCGGTGCTGCCACCTTGCCACGACCCGGCGCACCACGCGGAGGACCACGATCGTCAAAGTCGTCGTCGCTGGCCTTGCGGCCACGAACCGCGCCGGCCGGCAAAGGAGCCGTCGTCGTCGGAGCCGGGCGAGCGCCTTGCGGGCGGCCATCCGGTGCACGGGCAGTTGCACCCGGCGTTGCGGCGCGGGCTGCGGGAGCGGCATCATCGCGTGCGGCCGGAGCGTCGGCAGCCGGAGCGGCTTCCGTTACCGGTTCCGCTGCAGGCGCCGCCAGGGCTTCTGCTGCACGGCGTTCGGCTTCGAGCTTAGCTTCCGCTGCGCGGCGCTCGTCTTCGGCCCGGCGACGGGCTTCGTCTTCGGCGCGCTGCTTGGCTTCGATCACTTCCCGGGCCTGGGCCTCGGCAAGTGCGCGGCGGCGGGCATCCATTTCGCTTGCGGACAGATCGTGCAGCACGGCACCGCGCGGACGATCATTGTTGCGCTGCTGCGACTGCTGCGGACGGTTGCCCTGCTGCTGCGGGGGGCGATTGCCCTGCTGCGGCGGACGGTGCGACTGCTGGTTCGGCTGGTGCACGCGCGGCGGCGGCGTCTGCTGGGCAGGGCGCTGCGGCTGGGGTGCCGGTGCGGCGGCCTCGGGGGCGCGCTGCGGCTGGGGCGCCGGTGCGGCAACCACGGGTGTGATCGGCTTTTCATCTTCCGGGCGTAGCGGGCGACGCTTGCGCGTCTCGACCACGACCGCCTTGGTGCGACCGCGACCCATATCCTGGCGCACGGTGCCCTGAGACATCCCCGATGGCTTCAGGGTGAGGGTCTTCTTTCCCGTTACGCTGAGTGTCTTGTCGTCGTTACTGTCGGTCATCCGTTCCTGTTCCTTCCGACAGGAACGGATGGCAACCATCACATCCTGTCGTTCAATACATGTCGTTCAATGCGGCAGCCGGCATAGGCCGGTGACCGCGTCATGTTCTTGACCGGCCAGCGCCGCCATTTGCTCCGGAGTGACCGCTCGTGCGGTACGTTTCGAGCTTGGTTGCGCGTTTCACTACACCTTCACCCGCCTGTCCGGCAAGCGCCGCGGCATGGATAAAAGCATTCTGGCCCATCAGTTCTTCCATTTCGGCCAAGGTAAAGAGCTTGAAGGAGGCAATGTCCTCTTCGGCATCCGTACCCAGCCTCCAGGCCTTGCGGGCCTGGTCGATCTTTCTGACACCATCCGCAGCGGCATCCACGGCGTGGAACACGCCAAGCGCCTCGCCGCTGCGAACGGCATTGTCCACCTTCATTGCGCCGGAGACGAACTGTCCCGCCTTGCGCGCCAGGTTCATCATGCCGGCGAGATCCGCCACCAGCAGCCGGTCAACGAGGTCGCCCAGATCCCCGGGCGCCGTCACATCCGTCTTCAGGGCACGGGCAAACAGCTTTCGCTGAAGCGCCCGTTCCACCAGAGCCCGCTCGGCCCTTACCCAGCAGCCACGACCCGGAAGCTGACGCTTCAGGTCCGGAACCACCTGGCCATCCGGCCCGGCCACGAAACGGATCAGATCGGCCGGATCGGTCGCCTCGCGTGTGACGATGCAGGTGCGATCGTTCACCACCAGCTCTCCGTCATCGGCGTCACCATCACCGGTCTGCGCCGCCGCAATCATTCCTGAACTGCGGCGTCCGCCTCCTCATCCGCTTCGACAACCTCTTCCTCCTCGCGTGCCAGATCCGCTTCGGTGATCCAGCCGGCGAGCAGGCGTGCCTGCACGATCATGTTTTCCGCTTCGACACGCGACACGTCGAATTTCGAGAAGATGCCCTCGAACTTCTTGGTTTCGCCGTCCTTGCGCTCCGACCAGCCGATCAGGTCGTCGGCCGCGCAGCCGGCAAAGTCTTCCACGGTCTTTATGCCGTCCTCGCCGAGCGCCACCAGCATCTTGCCGGTCAGGCCGTCGATCTGGCGCAACTCGTCGGCCACACCCAGTTCGCGGCGCTTGGCATCCATTTCGGCTTCCAGGCGCTCGAGATATTCGCGGGCGCGGGTCTGGATCTCGTTGGCGGTGTCCTCATCGAAGCCATCGATGGAGGCAATTTCGTCGAGATCGACGTAAGCCAGTTCTTCCACCTGGGCAAAACCTTCGGAGGCGAGAACCTGGCCAACCATCTCGTCCACGTCGAGGGCATCCATGAACAGGTTGGTGCGCTCGTTGAATTCCTTCTGGCGGCGTTCCGATTCCTCGGCCTCCGTCATGATGTCGATGTCCCAGCCGGTCAGCTGCGAGGCGAGGCGGACGTTCTGGCCGCGACGACCGATGGCAAGCGACAGCTGCTCGTCCGGAACCACCACTTCGATACGCTCTGCATCTTCGTCGAGAACGACCTTGGCGACTTCCGCCGGCTGCAGGGCGTTGACGATGAACGAGGCCGGATCGGCCGACCACGGAATGATGTCGATCTTTTCGCCCTGAAGCTCGCCGACAACCGCCTGGACGCGGGAACCGCGCATACCGACGCAGGCGCCGACCGGATCGATGGACGAGTCGTTGGAGATGACCGCGATCTTGGCGCGTGAACCCGGATCACGGGCCACCGACTTGATCTGGATGATGCCATCGTAGATTTCCGGTACTTCCATGGTAAACAGCTTCACCATGAACTGCGGATGGGTACGCGACAGGAAGATCTGCGGGCCACGCTGTTCGCGGCGCACATCGTAGACATAGGCGCGGACGCGGTCGCCATAACGCATGTTCTCGCGCGGGATCATCTCGTCGCGACGGATGATGCCTTCGCCACGGCCGAGATCGACGATGACGTTGCCGTATTCGACGCGCTTGACGGTGCCGTTGACGATTTCGCCGACGCGGTCCTTGAACTCGTCGAACTGGCGGTCACGCTCGGCTTCGCGCACTTTCTGCACGATCACCTGCTTGGCGGACTGGGCGGCGATACGGCCGAAATCCATCGGCGGCAGCGGGTCGGCGATGTAGTCGCCGATCTTGGCATCGACGTTGCGGTCGCGGGCCAGCGCCAGCGGAATCTGCGTCGTGTAATCCTCGGCATGCTCCACCACTTCCAAGAGACGCTGCAGGCGGATTTCGCCGGTCTTGGAGTTGATGTCGGCGCGGATGTTGCTCTCGGTGCCGTAGCGCGAGCGGGCCGCCTTCTGGATCGCATCGGCCATGGCGGCCAGAACGATCTCGCGGTCGATGACCTTTTCGCGCGCAACTGCATCTGCGATCTGCAGAAGTTCAAGTCGGTTCGCACTCACTGCCATTGTCGTCGGTCTCCGTAGATCGAATGTGTGCTGCTGCCCGCGTCGTCGGGCGGGCAAAATGGGGTTTTAGTCTTCGTCGCTTTCGTCGTTCTGGTTCGCGGCCTCCGCCTTCGCCAGTTTGTCGGCGCGCAGGGCATCGCGGATCAGATCGTCCGTCAGGATCAGTTTCGCTTCCGCCAGGGCGGAATAGGGAATGGTCACACGCGGTTCTTCACCGTACGCAACCTGGTCGCGCTCCAGCGTGAAGCCGTTGTCGTTTGTCTCCGCGATCTTGCCGCGGAAGCGCTTGCGGTTGTCGAGAAGCACGGAGGTTTCGCACTTCACGATATGCCCGGTCCAGCGCACAAAATCGGACTTGCGCACCATCGGCCGGTCAATGCCGGGCGAGGACACTTCCAGATGATACGCCTTATCGACCGGATCTTCCACATCAAGAACCGGAGAAATGGCCATCGAGACCGCTTCGCAATCCTCGACGGTCATCGTGCCGTCATTGCGTTCGCACATGATCTGCAGCGTCAGGCCGTTCTGGTTGAGAAGCCGCACCCGGACGAGGCGGAAATCCATCGCCTCCAGTGTCGGCTCGATGATTTCTGCGATCCTGAGGTCGAGACCCGTCTCGACGATGAGACGCGTTTCCTTCTGGCTGTCCTGCATATGGTCTTTCGGCGTGGTCGCCGTCCCGGCGATAATGTTCCGTTCGCCTGACCGCCTAATAAAAAAGAGCGGGTCCTTCGCGGGCCCACTCTTCATCTGACGATCAAGAATTTACGGTTCATATACGCTGCAAACCCTCCGATTGCAAGGCCTTGCCCGATCCTCTCCCGTCGCCCGGCATTTCCGCTTGCCCCGATCGATCGTGCGACTAGTTTATGGCGCAGCATGAATCACGACGAGGTGCACCGTGCCCGACCGGGTTTCCCCCCTGGCGCCTTTCGCCCACCAGACCTTCCGGACCATCTGGATCGCCAGCATCGCCTCCAATTTCGGTGGCTTGATCCAGGCGGTCGGTGCGGCCTGGATGATGACCGCGATTTCCAGTTCGGAAAACATGGTGGCGCTCGTGCAGTCCTCGACGGCCTTGCCCATCATGCTGTTCTCGCTCCTTGCCGGCGCGCTCGCCGATAATTTCAACCGCCGCAGCATCATGCTGGCGGCGCAGGGGTTCATGCTCGTCGTGTCCCTGCTTCTGACCGCATTCGCCTTCTTCGGCTGGCTGACGCCCTGGGCGCTCCTGGCCTTCACCTTCCTGATCGGCTGCGGCACGGCGCTGAACAACCCGTCATGGCAGGCCTCCGTCGGAGATCTCGTGCCGCGACCGGTGCTGCCGGCGGCCGTGACGCTGAACAGCGTCGGTTTCAACATCACGCGAAGCGTCGGTCCGGCCATTGGCGGGGCCATCGTTGCGGCGTTTGGTGCGGCCGCGGCATTCGGCGTCAATGCGCTCAGCTATTTTGCGCTGATCTACGCCCTGGGACGCTGGAAGCCCGAGATCCCCGTCAGCAAGTTGCCGCGCGAAACCTTAGGGCGTGCGCTGTCAGCCGGCTTCGGTTATGTCGCGATGTCGCCGAAGCTCATCAAGGTGCTGTTCCGCTCCGGCCTGTTTGGCCTTTCGGCCAGCGCCATCCTGGCGCTGTTGCCGCTGGTGGCGCGCGATCTGGTGGCCGGCGGCCCGCTCACCTACGGCATCATGCTGGGTGCTTTCGGTGTCGGCGCGGTCGGGGGCGCCATCCTGAACGCACGCCTGCGCGAACTCTGTTCGAGCGAGATGATCGTGCGGCTCTCTTTCACCGGTTTTGCGGCGAGTGCCGTGGTGGCCGCCCTGTCCACGTCCACCTGGCTCACCTGTCTGGTCCTGCTCGTGCCGGGGGCCTGCTGGGTGCTGGCGTTATCGCTCTTCAATACGACGGTGCAGTTGTCCACCCCGCGCTGGGTGGTCGGGCGTGCCTTGTCCTTCTACCAGACGGCCACCTTCGGTGGCATCGCCCTGGGGAGCTGGGTGTGGGGTATGATCGCCGAGGAATTCGGTGTGGCTTATGCCTTGCTGGTGGCCAGCCTTGCGCTGGTGATCGGCGCTCTCATCGGCATCCGCTTTTCGCTTCCCTCGATGGAGACGCTCGATCTCGACCCGGCCAATACCTTCCGCGAGCCGTCGCTGCGTCTCGATCTGCAGCCGCGCAGCGGGCCGATCGTCCTGCTTGTCGATTACACGATCCGCGAGGAAAACGTGCCGGAATTCCTGGCGCTGATGTCCGAGCGCCGCCGTATCCGGATCCGTGACGGTGCCCGCCAATGGGCCCTGATGCGGGATCTCGAAAATCCCGACATCTGGACGGAGACCTATCATACCGCCACCTGGGCGGATTATGTGCGCCACAACCAGCGCCGCACTCAGGCGGATTCCGAGGTGTGGACGCGCATCCGTGCCCTGCATGCCGGGCCGGACGGGCCGCGCGTTCACCGCATGATCGAACGCCAGGCCATTCCACCGGAGGATGCCGGCGACGACATCTTCCACAAGGCATCCATCGATCTTCACCATTGAGGGCAGGCACATGGTCCAGATTCGCAAGGCAGAACGCAAGGATCTCGCCGCCATCGTCGCGATGCTCGCCGACGACCAGCTGGGTCTGTCGCGGGAAGTGGTCTCCGATCCCGTCGATGCCCGCTATGTCGAGGCATTTTCTGCCATCGATGCGGACCCGAACCAGCTGCTGGCGGTGGTGCTGAGCGAGGCGGGCGAGGTCATCGGCTGCCTTCAGCTCAGCTTCCTTCCCGGCCTCTCGCGGCTCGGACTCTGGCGCGGCCAGATCGAGAGTGTGCGGATTGCGGCAAGCCAGCGCGGCAGCGGCCTCGGACACGAGATGATGTCGTGGGCGATCGAGGAATGCCGCAAGCGCGGCTGCGGCCTCGTGCAGCTGACCTCCGACAAACGCCGCGAGGATGCGTTGCGCTTCTACGAACAGCTCGGCTTCGAGGCGAGCCATGAAGGGTTCAAGCTCAGCCTCTAGCGCAGTTTCGCCTTCAGGCTTTCATCCGGAAAACAGGTGGGTGCCTGCCCGTTCTTCGCCTGCCAGTCGCCAAGCGAGCGGCGGGTCTTGAAGCCGGCCAAACCGTCCGCCTTGCCGACATCGTAGCCTTTCGCCTGCAGGCTCTTCTGCATGGCGAGCACATCCGAGCGCAGCATCCTGCCGACGGCACCCCACTGGCCCTGGAAGGCGCCGCTGCCGAAAGCGATGCGGTCTGCCAGATTGCCGATGAAGAGCGCGTAGAGATCGGAATTATTGTATTCCTTCAGCACGTAGAAATTCGGTGTGACGATGAATTCCGGCCCGTGCCGCCCCGCTGGCACCAGCATCATGCCGGAGAGCTTCGCTTCATCGGTCGGAAAAGCCTTGCCCGAAATTCGGGTGATGCCGCTCGCCTGCCAGGCGGAAATCGCCTTGGCGAGATCCGGCCCTTCCTGCGCGCAGGAGACGGCGTCCGGGATGCGCACCTCAAAACCCCAGTCGCGACCGCGCTGCCAGCCTTTGAGCGCCAGATAATGCGCGATCGAGCCCAGCGTATCAGGCACCGAATCCCAGATGTCGGCGCGGCCATCGCCATCGAAATCTACGGCGTATTTTACGTAGCTCGATGGCATGAACTGCGGCTGGCCGAGCGCCCCGGCCCAGGAGCCCATCATCCGCCCCGGCGCCACGTCGCCATGCTCGAGGATACGCAGTGCATCGATCAGTTCGGTGCGGAACATCTCCTTGCGGGTCGACATGAAGGCCTTGGTCGCCAGCACTTCGATCGCCGAATAGGGCAGCTTTGCCCGGCCATAACCGGATTCGCGGCCCCAGATGGCAATCACGATGGCACCCGGCACGCCGTAGGTCTTTTCGATTTTACGCAGCGTCGCCGCATGGGTCTCGGCCAGCGTCCGGCCGGTCGCGGCAAGCCCCTGCAGCCGCTGTTCGGAGAAATAGGCGCCGGGCGAGGAAAATTCCGCCTGGCTCTGGTCCTGCTCTTTGGGTGGCGTTGTACCGGGCGGTACGAGATCCGGCAGCGACCAGTTGAGCATCACCCCCTGGAACGCCCGCTCGATCGTCTTCTCCGAAACGCCCGCCTTGCGGGCCTCCGGGGCGAGGTCGCGGCTGATCCAGGCGCGGAACTGGGCCTCCACCTCGGATTTGGAGGGGGCGGCCAAGGCGGGGAGGGAGACCGTGTTCAGGCTAACAAGCGTCAACGCCAGGAGACAGCTTTTTCCAACCCAAACAGAACCCCTCTGGCCTGCCGGCCATCTCCCCCCCAAGGGGGGAGAAGACTTGCCGCGCCGCCATGCTCCGAACAAGGCGACGAGGCCGCGGCAGGTTAAGCCCGTCCCCCTTGTGGGGAGGGGGTGGGGAGGGGTCTTTGTGACCCATCCAGCCGTCGTTCCATTCAAGGAGAGGTGAGATCTCGATGACCTGTTCGTATCCACCGAAATCCTGGAGATTTCGTTCCGTCGGGCGAGAAAGTTCCGAAGAAGCCTGATCACTATATCTCCTCCTCCCATCACCCTCAGATCGCCGTGCGCGCCCGAAGCGCCGCCGTCAGTGTGCCCTCATCCAGATAGTCCAGCTCGCCACCCACCGGCACGCCATGCGCCAGCCTTGTGATCTTCACCGGCAGTTCGGCCAGCCGGTCGGTGATGTAGTGCGCCGTCGCCTGGCCTTCGACCGTCGCGTTCACGGCCAGGATGATTTCCCGGATGCCGCCCTCGCTCGCCCGGTCGATGAGGCCCTTGATGTTGAGATCGTCCGGCCCGACGCCATCGAGTGGCGAGAGCGTTCCCCCCAGCACGTGGTAGGCGGCATTCATGGCGCCGGCCCGCTCCAGTGCCCAAAGGTCGGAGACATCCTCCACGACGATGATGACGGACTGGTCGCGGCGGTCGTCGGTGCAGACCGTGCAGGGGTCGCTGGTATCGACATTGCCGCAGCGCGAACACACTTTGACCTTGTCATAGGCGTCGCCGAGCGCCAGCGATAGCGGGCCCATCAACTGCTCGCGCTTCTTGATCAGGTGCAGCGCCGCCCGCCGTGCGGAACGGGGGCCGAGCCCCGGAACCTTGGCCAGCAACTGGATGAGTTTTTCGATTTCAGGACCGGTGACGCGTTTTGCCATGCGCCGCTTTTAGACGATAAGCGTTGGAAACGGAATCGCACAGTGAGGCATCTCTCATGAAAGTCAGCGTCACATGCATCGGGCAACCGGAGAAAGTGCCGGGCAAGACCTACCGGACGGGCATCAACAAGGCGCCGGTCAGCGGTGCCGTCATGATCGACGAGAGCGGGCTGCTCGGTGATTCGGTGCTCAACCGCAAACATCACGGCGGGCCGGATCAGGCGGTCTACGCTCTGGGCTCGGTGGATCTGGCGGCCTGGTCGGCCGAACTGGGAGAAACCGTCGAACCCGGCACGTTCGGCGAAAACCTGGTGATCGAGGGGCTCGATAGCCGGCTGGTGCGGGTCGGCGACCGGTTCGAGACGGACGATGTCCTCTTGGAGGTGACTTCGACGCGCACGCCGTGTGCAACGCTCGCAGCCCGCATGGGCGACCCGCGGTTCGCAAAGCGATTTTACCAGATGGCACGGCCGGGCTTTTACGCCCGTGTGCTGCGCAAGGGCACGATCGGGGCGGGTGATCCCGTCACCCACATCCCCTTCGACGGGCAATCCGTCACCATGCCGTATCTGCTGGGACTAGTAACGAAGCAGGTGACTGACCAACAGCGCGCCCACCTCCTGGCTCTGCCGATCAGCGAAAGGCTGCGGGCAGCTTTAGCGGGCTGACGTTCTTAGAACGGCAGCTTCATGCCGGGCGGGATCGGCAGGCCGGCGGTCAGTTCGCGGGTCTTTTCTGCGGCGAGCGCCTCGGCCTTGTCCTTGGCATCCTTGTGCGCGGCAATGACCAGGTCTTCAAGAATCTCGACCTCGTCTTCCTTGAACAGCGACGGGTCGATCTTGAGGCCCAGCATCTCGCCCTTGCCGGTCATGCGTACGGTCACCAGACCGCCGCCGGATTTGCCCTCGACTTCGAGCGCGGCGATATCCGCCTGCATCTGCTCCATCTTGGCCTGCATTTCCTTGACCTTGCCCATCATGCCCATGATGTCGCGCATCGGGTCGCTCCTTCTCGTTTCCTGTCAGAATTCCATGTCGTCGCCGGGCAGGATGTCGCCCTCGTCGGTCTCGATCGTCGCCGGCGGCGCAACCTCTTCCGTCTCGTCCGCCTCGGTCACCCGGATGCGCACGTCAGTGATGCGGGCGCCGGGGAACTGGCTGAGGATCGCCGCAACATCCGGATCGGCCTTGGCATCGGTCTTTCGCTGTTCCTTGAGCGACTCTTCCGCTTCCACCAGCGTCGGAGCACCTCTCTCGTTGGAGAGCGTGACCCACCACGTGATACCGGTCCAGTCCTTGAGCCTGGACGTCAGATCGGCAGCGATCGATTTCGGCGCGTCCGGCTCCAGCCGGATTTCAAGCCGTCCGGGTTCAATCTTCACAAGGTGAACGGATTGGCGCACGCGGGCTCGCAAAACCGGCTCGCGGTTTTTCGCGCACAGATCGGCGATGTCCGAAAGCGAATGGATCGGCACTGCCGGTGTAGGCGCGGCGGCGGGCTGGCTTGCGGGCCGCTCTTCCGCGCGTCCAACCGCCATCGGCTGCGGCGTCGAGGGGACCGCAGAAAGCATGGCTGTCGGTCCGCCCGCGCCGCCATTGGAGGCCATGCGCGGGGCAGGGGTCTGATCGACGCCGCGTGCCATCGTCGCCGGAGAACCGCCCAGCGCCGCACGTGCCCCGCCATTGCCGGAACCTTGCACGGAGGCACCGGCATCGCCGCCGCCGTTGATGAGATCTGCCACCCGGCGTGCCGCATCCTCCGGCGAAGGCAGATGTGCGGCATGCGCGAGACGGATCAGCACCATTTCGGCAGCCCCCGCGGGACGCGACGAATTTTCCGCCTCCGGAATGCCCTTCAGCAGCATCTGCCACATCCGCGACAGCGTGGTGACGGCGACATTGGCGGCAAACTCCGCGCCGCGAACCCGCTCCACTTCGCTGAGCGAGGCATCGTTGCCGGCTTCCGGGATATATTTGATGCGGGTGACGAGATGGGTGAAATCCGCGAGATCCGTCAGAACGACGACCGGATTGGCACCCGCCTCGTACTGGGCGGTAAATTCCTGCAGGGCGGCCTGCACATCGCCTTTGACGACGTGTTCGAAGAGATCGACGATCCGCGCCCGGTCGGCGAGCCCCAGCATGCCGCGCACGGTCTCGACCTGGACTGAACCGCCGCCATGGGCAATTGCCTGGTCGAGCAGCGACAGGCCGTCACGGGCCGAACCTTCGGCTGCCCGCGCGATCATCGAGAGCGCCTCCGGCTCGAACGCAATCGCCTCCTTGCCGAGGATGGCGGAAAACAGGCCGACGAGGTCGGCGGCGCTGATCCGGCGCAGGTCGAAACGCTGGCAGCGGGAGAGAACCGTGATCGGCACCTTGCGGATTTCGGTGGTGGCGAAGATGAATTTCACATGCTCCGGCGGCTCTTCCAGGGTCTTCAAGAGACCGTTGAAGGCCTGCGTCGAGAGCATGTGCACTTCGTCGATGATATAGACCTTGTAGCGCGCCGAGACCGGTCGGTAGCGCACCTGCTCGATGATCTCGCGGATGTCGTCGATGCCGGTATGCGAGGCGGCGTCCATCTCGATCACATCGACATGCCGGCCTTCCATGATCGCCTGGCAGTGTTCGCCCGGCACGCGCAAGTCGATCGTCGGCTTGTCGATGTCCGGGGTCTTGTAGTTGAGCGCACGGGCCAGAATGCGGGCCGTCGTCGTCTTGCCCACGCCGCGTACGCCGGTCAGCATGTAGGCCTGGGCGATGCGGCCCGTCTCGAAGGCATTGGTGAGGGTGCGGACCATCGGCTCCTGGCCGACCATCAGGTCCGAAAAATCCTTGGGGCGATATTTGCGTGCCAGAACCCGGTAGCCGGCGTTCCCCGTTGCGGTCGTTCCCGAAACTGTCAGCCCGGTGTCGCTCATCAAGTCCCGCCAGCCCCGCTTGGCTATTCCAGCCTTTGACCAGCCAAACGGCCGGACCGGAAGCTGACCATGAAAGAGTTAGAAGGTGGGAGGCTGGCACGGCGACCCGTGCCGGGCTCGTTAGGGCTGCTTCCTTCCGGACCTGACCCGGTTGGCGAGTGGCTCGTCCACCACCAACCTCCCGAGGGGACATATCGTCGTTTCACGCAGCAAATGCAAGCCAAGCCGACAAAAAACTGCTAGCAGAGACAAAAACGCGGAGGACACCTTGAGCGCATTTGAATTGGATGCCCGGCTGGAGCGGGATTCGGACCTCGTCACCGTGCTCGGGCTCTGCCAGCTGCGCCTGTTGAAGGACAGCCGCTGGCCCTGGCTGATGCTGGTGCCGCAGCGGGCGGCCAAGACGGAAATCTTCGAACTTGCCCCCCTCGATCAGGCCATGCTGACCTTCGAGACGAACATGATTGCCGAGGCGCTGAAAACGGCGACCGGCGCGAAGAAGATCAATGTCGGCGCGCTGGGCAACGTCGTCTCGCAGCTCCACGTGCATGTGGTGGCGCGCAGCGAAGGCGATCCGAACTGGCCGGGACCCATCTGGGGTTTCGGCACGGCTGTTCCTTATGACGATCCGGCAAAACAGGCCTTTCTCAAGGCGCTGAACGAAGCGATGTCCCCATGAGCATTTCTCTTTTCAAAACGGATGCGCCGCATCCCGAAGCCAGCCGGCTCACCGCCTTTTCCGGCAATCGCCTGGATCGCGCCGCCGAACATCGTGCCGAGGATTGCCTGGAACAGGCCGTGGCACATGACGGTTCGCATATCCTCGTGTTCGCCGGCGGCAAACTGGTTCTCAAGCATGACGACCAGGTGCTGGACGCTCTGTTTGCCCGCCATGAACTTGCCGGCCTTCATCCGGACATGGAGACGCTGATCCTGCTCGGCTACCGGCAGAATGGCGAACCGCGGCTTGCGGTAAGCATTGGCGCAGCCATCGAGCAGTTGGAAAGCCAGTTCAAGATCACCGATGCGCGCTCGGCCTTCCGGGACGGACTGCTGGATGAGGAAACGCTGGGCGAGGTGGCCCAGGCGCTGAGCCTCACCCACTGGAACGCCGCCAACCGCTTCTGTGGCAAATGCGGCACAAAGACGGACAGCCAGCTTGGCGGCTACAAGCGCAGCTGTCCCGCATGCGGGCATATGATGTTTCCGCGGACCGACCCCGTCGTCATCATGCTGACGGTGGATGCGGAAAACGACCGTGTCCTCCTCGGCCGTGGCCATCATTTCGCACCCGGCATGTATTCGACGCTCGCGGGCTTCGTGGAACCCGGAGAAACGATCGAGGACGCCGTACGTCGCGAGACGCTGGAGGAATCCGGCATCGAGACGGGACGCGTCCGTTATCATGCCTCGCAGCCCTGGCCCATGCCGCATTCTCTGATGATCGGCTGTTATGCGGAGGCTCTGTCGCAAGAGATCCGCCGCGACGAGCAGGAGCTCGCCGATTGCCGCTGGTTCAGCCGCCAAGAGGTGGCCGCCATGCTGGAGGCCGATCATGCGGGCGAGGGACCCTTTGCACCGCCGGGCGGCGCGATTGCCCATCGCCTGATGCGCGACTGGGTGGAATGGAGCCGGTAGTTAGTCGGCTTTCGGTTTGCGCGTAAACGTGTGGACCGCAAGCGAGACGCCAACAATCTGCAGGCTTGCGCCGATCGCCTCGGAGGCGGTCGGCCACCGATGGTCGAGCATCAGTCCGAAGATCAGCCCGAATACGGTTTCCGCCACGATCAGTTGCGCCGTCAGCGTGAGCGGCAGACGGTTGGAGGCAAAGCTCCAGCACCAGGTGGCAAGCCAGGAGGCGGCCATGCCGAGCACCAGCGCCCAGGCGAAAAAATGCAGGAGCATGTCCGTCGATGCCGTGGCGTACGTATCGGAGGCCATCGGGACGAGCACCAGCGAGCCGGCAAGCGCGCCGAGCCCATGCAGGTTCGTCCAGTCGATCGTGCTTGGCGGGGTATCCGAGCGCATGATCCGGGCGTTGATGATGCCATAAAGAACCCAGACCAGCAGCGCCGCCACCGCACAGCCGGCGCCGGCCAACATCATCCGCTGGCCGTCGAGATCGAGCTTCGCCACCAATTCGACGTTCACGACGGCAATGCCGGCGGCGATCATCAGGAGCGGCAGGGCGAGCCGCCGCCAGTCAACCGATTTGTCCAGCAGATTGGCAATCGCCGGGAGGATGACCGGCATGATGCCGATGATCAGCGGCGGAACGACGGCTCCCGCCAGAAGTACGGCCTGCGACGCCAGCACAAAATATCCGACATACCCGATCACCCCCAGCATCATGCCGATGAAGATCCGCTGACCGCCGACGCCCTGCAGCCGGAACCGAGGATGCAGCATCGTCAGCGCGCAGGTGAGGCCGAAGATGGCGTAACGGGCGATGGTGATGTCGAACAGCGTGAACGGGTGCACCAGCCGCGCGGCAACGAAGGTCAGGCCCCAGAGGGCGCAGGTGGTGAGGCCCGCAAGAATCCCGAGCAGCATGGGAACTCCTTATGCCGATGCCGGATCACGCGCGGGGGCGCATCTCACCGCAGGCAAGCACTATCGGAACGGTGCATGGGGATGTATCCCCGGCGAACAGGAAGGCGTTTCAGACGTCGTGCAGCGAGCGCCGCATCGGATGGCCGAGATAGGTGCCGAGGATGCGCACCTTTTCCGAGAAGAACCGGAGTTCCTCCAGGGCACGGCGTACGGGCGCATCGTCCGGATGGCCTTCGATATCGGCATAGAACTGGGTGGCAACGAACTTGCCGCCGATCTGGTAGCTTTCCAGCTTCGTCATGTTGATGCCGTTGGTGGCAAAGCCACCGAGCGCCTTGTACAGCGCAGCCGGGATGTTGCGCACGTTGAAGACAAACGTCGTGACGATCAGGTCCGCATCGCTCTGGCGCTTCACCCAGTGCTCGTCGCGCGACAGCACGACGAAGCGGGTGACGTTGCTTTCGGAATCCTCGACATTCTCCTGCATGATCTCCAGCCCGTAGAGACCGGCCGCCAGCCGCGGGGCAAGGGCGGCCATCGAGCGGTCACCGCGTTCGGCCACCAGCTTGGCGGCACCGGCGGTATCCCCGGCCACGACCCCCTTCCAGCCGTTCGAGCGGATGATCTTGCGGCACTGGCCAAGCGCATGGATATGGCTGTGGACCGTGCGGATCTCGTCGCGTGCAACGCCCGGCAGAACCATCAGCTGAAAGCGGATCGGCATGAAATACTCGCCGATGATGTGCAGCCGTGATTCGGGCAGAAGGTGGTGGATGTCCGCCACGCGACCGGCAAGCGTGTTCTCGATCGGGATCATCGCCAGATCCGCCTCGCCGCTTTCCAGCGCCGTGAAGGCATCCTCAAAGGTGGGGCAGGGCAGGGGCTCCATCTCCGGGAACATGTCCCGGCAGGCCATGTCGGAGTTGGCGCCGAAATCGCCCTGAAAGGCGATGCGATTGGTCTTCGAAACCATGGGATTGTCCATCAGAGGGAACGGCTGGCGAGGATCGCACGCGCCTTGTCGAGGTCGGCCGGAGTATCGACGCCGAGCGGCACGGAGTCAACGATCTCCGCGTCGATGCGCATGCCGGCTTCCAGCGCGCGCAGCTGCTCGAGCCGTTCGCGCAGTTCCAGCACGGAGGGTCCCAGCGCGACGAAGCGTTCGAGGGCACGCCGGCGGTAGGTGTAAAGGCCGATATGATGGTAGAGCGGACCCTCGCCATAGGGTGCGGTGGCGCGGGTAAAGTAGAGCGCCCGCAGCCGCTCCGCCGAGAGAGGCGAACCGATCACCTTGACGATGTTCGGGTTTTTCTTGTCGTCCTCGTCATGGATTTCCACCGCGAGCGTGGCGATATCGACGGAAGGCTCCTGCATGGGTCGGAACGACGCCAAGATCGTTTCCGGCTCGATCGTCGGAAGATCGCCCTGCACGTTGATGATGTAGTCGAAGCGTCCGTCCGGATCGGCCGATAAAAGCGCCTGGTGGATCCGGTCGGAACCCGACTGGTGATCGACCCTCGTCATCACCACGTCGAAGCCTGCGGAGCGCACGGCGTCAAAGACGCTCTGGTCGTCCACCGCCACCAGAACCCGCCCGATATCGGCTTCCTTGGCGCGTCTGGCAACCTGCACGATCATGGGCGCACCGCCGATATCGGCAAGCGGTTTGCCGGGCAAGCGGGTGGACGCCAGGCGGGCGGGGATCAGAACGAGCGTCTTGTCGGATTCCGGATTGCGCATCAATGTCTTCCTGGCATCCCCCAGGATGGCAAAAGGTCTCAGGGGGCGTGCACTGATTCAGGTTGCACCAGTGTCGCAAAAGGCATAGCTTTCAAGGGATTTCAAGGTGGGACACCCGCGATTCCTGCGGGTGGGAAGGAGCTTTTAGCGGATGAACGCCTATACGAACATGGCTGTGGGGGCCTTGCTCAGTACCGTTTTTGTCATGATGTCTGTCTCGATCGCCTCGGAAGGTCTGTTCCATTCCGAAGCGCCGGAGAAGCCAGGCTTTGCGATCGTTGCTGAAGAAGCGCCGGCCGCTGGCGCCGGAGAGGCGGCCGCGGCCGCTGCTGTTCCGATCGCAACGCTGTTGGCAACCGCCGACGCGGCGGCCGGTGCAACGGTCTTCAAGAAGTGTCAGAGCTGTCATTCCGGGGAGAAGGGCGGACCGAACAAGGTTGGTCCGGATCTCTGGGATCTCGTCAATCGTCCGATCGCCACCCATGAAGGCTTCAGCTATTCGGCGGCGATGAAGGACTTCTCCAAGGGCGGTACGGTGGTCTGGGACTTCGAGCACCTGAACCACTTCCTGGCTGGACCGAAGGCCTATATCCCGGGAACGGCGATGGGCTTTGCGGGCGTGAAAAAGGATGACGAGCGGGCCAACCTGATCGCTTATCTGCGCTCCCTGTCCGACAATCCCGCGCCCCTGCCGGATCCGAACGCACCTGCCGCACCGGCGACCAACTAAGCACTGCGCTTTCAAGAAAACTGCCAAAAAGCCCGGTCTCGCGCCGGGCTTTTTTCATGCCGGCAGGTCGCAGAAAGCGGAAAAGGCGCTCAGGCGAGGACCCAGGCCCAGAAGCTGACGCTGACGATGCCGAAAATCGTCGTGATGCTGATGACGGAGGCGGCCAGGCTTCCGCCGGATTGGAAGCGGACGGCAAGGATCCAGGCATTGATCCCCGTCGGCACCGAGGCCGTCAGCACCATGGCGGAGGTCCAGGCCTTGGAAAGTCCGAGGACCTGGGCAAACGCGAAGACGCTCGCCGGAAGCAGGATCAGCTTCAGAAGCGCCATCACCGTCGCAAGGCCGAGATTGCCCTTTACCGGATACTTGCGCAGCGTCATGCCGAGCGAAATGAGCGCCGCACCCGCCGTCACGCTGGCGATCTGGTCCACGACGCTTTTCACCACGGCCGGCAGCGCGCCGAAACCCGTCAGGTTGTAACCGAGGCCGAGCGTCAGCGCGATGACGAGCGGATTGCGAACGAGGTTTGCGCCCACCTGTCGAACGACCGACAGCAGGCCGCGCTTTTCCTTGCCGTCCACCTTGGCGCTGGCATGTTCCATCAGGATCGTTCCGACCACCATCATGAAGGGCAGATGGATGGCAAGCAGGATCGAAATCGCGACGATACCGTCGTCGCCCACCGATCGCCCGACCAGCGGCAGGCCGATGAAGACATTGTTGGCAAAAGCGGATGACATGCCGGCAATCACGCCGATCTTGGCATCGCGACCGAAGAGGTGGCGTGCCATCAGATGGCCGACGGTCCAGGTCACCGCCACGCCGGCGAAATAGGCGATCCACAGCCGAAACGGCGAGGCCCCCTGGAAATGCGCCTCTGCCAGCGTCCGGAAAATCAGCGCCGGAAGTGCGACCTTGAAGACGAATTCCGCCAGCCCATCCCCCGTCTGCTCGCGCAACAGCCCGGTCCGGGCGGCAATCCATCCCATGAGGATGAGAAGAAAGATCGGGGCAACGTTGAGGAAGACGGAAGACACGCGTGGAAGGCTTTCACGAAGCAGAAGCCTTCGATGTAGCGGATAAGGCGGAAGGGTACAAACCGTCATCCATCACGACAACGAAAAAAGCGGCCCGTGTCGGCCGCTTGGCACCGGACCCGCCCATCTCCAGTTCATCCGTGGTCGATGGGCGATCCGATGAGGATGTTTTAGCCGGGTTCTGTGACGAAGAGATGACAAAGCGGAAAAGCAGACCGATTTTCCTTTTCTTTAAAGGCTGAATCCTTATTAGGGAAGGAGGCTTCAAACTGGAGATGATGGGCTCGATGAGCAAGTTCGACGTTCTGACCATTGGCAATGCGATCGTGGATATTCTGTCGCGCTGCGAGGATGATTTCCTGAGCCGGAACGGGATCATCAAGGGCGCGATGAACTTGATCGATGCCGAGCGTGCCGAACTTCTCTATTCGCTCATGGGCCCGGCCCACGAGGCCTCCGGCGGCAGTGCCGGCAATACCGCAGCCGGCGTTGCAAGTTTTGGCGGACGCGCCGCCTATTTCGGCAAGGTCGCGCAGGATGAACTCGGCAAGATCTTCCAGCACGACATCCGCGCCCAGGGCGTGCATTACGAAACCAAGCCGGATGGCACCTTTCCGCCGACTGCCCGCTCGATGATCTTCATCACGCCGGATGGCGAGCGCTCGATGAACACCTTTCTTGGTGCCTGCGTCGATCTTGGGCCGGAGCATGTGGAGCCCCAGGTGGTGGCCGATTCGAAGGTGACCTACTTCGAGGGCTATCTCTGGGATCCGCCGCGTGCCAAGGAAGCGATCCGCGAATGCGCCCGCATTGCCCATGAAAACGGGCGCGAAACCTCGATGACGTTGTCGGACTCCTTCTGCGTCGGCCGTTATCGCGACGAATTCCTCGACCTGATGCGCTCCGGCACGGTGGACATCGTGTTCGCCAACAAGCAGGAAGCACTCTCGCTCTACGAAACGGAAGACTTCGATCTTGCGATCGAGAAGATCGCCGGCGACTGCAAGCTTGCCGCGGTGACGCTGAGTGAGGAAGGTGCCATCATCGTGCGCGGCAGCGAACGGGTGAAGGTCGATGCCATCGCCATCGACCGTCTCGTCGATACGACCGGTGCGGGTGATCTCTTCGCCTCCGGTTTCCTTTACGGCTACACCAAGGGCAAGTCCCTGGAAGAGTGCGGCAAGCTGGGCTGCCTGGCGGCCGGAATCGTCATCCAGCAGATCGGGCCGCGGCCGATGCTGTCGCTGAAGGATGCCGCCGTCGAGGCAGGCCTTATTTGAAGGCCTCGCCCGGATAGGCGCCCCAGATCTCGCCCTGGCTGACCCAACCCTCCATGGAGCCGGTTTCAGCCCGGCACCATGTGCCATTGCATTCCTTGATGCGCATGATCACGCCGGGCTCAAGTTTGGCCAGCACGGTCGCGCTGTTCTGCGCCTCGCGCCGCAGGTTGACGAAGATGTCCTTGCCCTTGCCCTTCATCCACGGGGCGGCAACGGCGGTTCGTTCGCCCGAAAGAAGCGCCTGGTTGACCCAGCCTTCGGTTCCGTCCGCATCGCGCACACGCCGCCAGTTCTCGTATTCCTGGATGATCTCCATGGGGAGGCCTTCCTTCATGTACATCCAGGAGACCGCGTAATCCGTACTGGGGCCGATGCGGATGTTCACTCGCCGCGACTTCAGGCTGACGAAGCGCGGCAGGGGAAGCCCGCTCGCCCCCTTGGACGTCCCTTGTGCGTGAACAGGCGCATGTTCCGTCACGGCCCCCATGGAGGTTGCCGTAAAGGCCAGAAAAGTTGCAACACAGGTAAGACGCAGGGAACGACGCATGTGGTTTCTCATCGAGATCTTCAAATGCGGACGCGCGTCCAGCGCACGTCCGACAGGGCGGCGCGAACCCGGCACAACGAGGTTTTGTTTGTCTTCGCCGACGGGTCTGGTAGAAAACGCCTGATCCGCCGAATGTCGCCGATCTTGGTTAACGAGTTCTGAACGAGCTTTGAAGGACGCCCATGACCGCCAGGAAGAAGCCCAAGGTCTACATCACCCGAAAGCTGCCGGATGCGGTTGAAACCCGAATGCGGGAGCTGTTTGACGCGACATTGAACATTGATGACACGCCGCGGTCTCAAGATGAGCTGAAAGAAGCAGTCCGACACGCCGATGTTCTCGTTCCGACCGTCACAGACCGCATCGATGCAGACCTGATCGCGGCTGCCGGCCCGCAGTTGAAGCTGATCGCCAGCTTTTCGAACGGTGTCGATCACATCGATGTGGATGCGGCGGCAAAGAAGGGCATCACCGTCACCAACACGCCGAACGTGCTGACCGAAGACACGGCCGACATGACCATGGTGCTGATCTTCGCCGTCATGCGCCGGCTGATCGAAGGCTCGCGGGTTCTGACGGAAGACCCCGGCAACTGGGCCGGCTGGTCGCCCACCTGGATGCTGGGACACCGGATCGGCGGCAAACGGATCGGCATCGTCGGCATGGGGCGCATCGGCACGGCGGTTGCCCGCAGGGCCAAGGCCTTTGGCCTGTCGATCCATTACCACAACCGCAAGCGCGTCAACCCGGCGACCGAAGAGGAGTTGGAGGCAACCTACTGGGATAGCCTCGACCAGATGCTGGCCCGCGTCGATATCGTCTCGGTGAACTGCCCCTCGACACCGGCAACCTTCCATCTTCTGTCGGCGCGCCGGCTGGCCCTGATGCAGCCGCATGGCATCATCGTCAACACCGCCCGCGGTGACATCATCGATGAGGCGGCCCTGATCCAGTTGCTGAAGGATGGCAAGATTGCCGGCGCCGGTCTCGATGTGTTCAGCAACGAGCCGATGATCAATCCGAAGCTCCTGAAGCTCGCCAAGGAAGGCAAGGCCGTCCTTCTGCCGCATATGGGATCGGCCACCGTCGAGGGTCGTATCGACATGGGCGACAAGGTGATCATCAACATCCGCACCTTCTTCGACGGGCACCGGCCGCCGAACCGTGTCCTGCCGAGCCGTCTCTGAGCGCCTCTTGTCCTCATCGGTGATCGGCAATGTGCAGCCGATCACACCGGCTTGACCGTCGCCTCCAATCCAGTTGCCCCCGTGTCGCGTAACTCCCACCAGAAGGAAGGAGGCCGGACATGAAACAGGGTCTATTCTGGCTGACGATGGGGCTGACGATGGCGACGGTAACGCAGACCGCGGAAGCGGCTGATTTGGCACTTGAACAGTATTTCATGGGAAAGACCAAGGCGACGGGCGAGTTCAGCGCCATCAACGGTGTGAAGCGGTCCTTCAGTGTGGATCTCACCGGACGCTGGGATGGCAAGACCCTTGTCCTTCGCGAGGATTTCAAGTTCTCCGACGGTGAGAAGGATACCAAGACCTGGCGGTTCACCAAGACCGGCCCCGGCCGTTATACCGGCACGCGGGAGGACGTGATCGGCACGACGGACGTGGTGATCGACGGCAAGGTGGCGCGGTTCAACTACCTGGTAAACCTCGGCACTCCGGCGAAACCCAACAAGGTGCGCTTCTACGACAAGATGGTGCTGGAGCCGGATGGCCGGCTCGTGAACACCGCCTGGGTGACGAAATATCTGCTGCCCGTCGCCAGGACAAAGGTGATCTTCAGCCGATGACGACGTTTGACATCGCGCACTGTCGTCGCTTCAGCGAAATAGTGGCTTCTGCATCTCGATGAAGGTGACGCGATCATAACCGGGATGCGACCTTTCAGCCGTGCGGACAAAACCCCAGGCTGCGAATCGCTGGTGATTTCCGGTGAGTTCGATCCGGGTCTCCAGCCGCAGCAGTGGCAGAGTACGTGCATGGGCCTCCCGCTCGGCGGTCTGCAGCAGCAGAAGACCGATGCCCTTGCCCTGCGCATCCGGCGACACGGCAAGCTTGCCGATATAGAGGCCGTTCGGCTCCGGTCGGCAGAAGATGCAGCCCAGCAGGCGCCCGCCTTCGGTCGCGACATAGCCGATTTCCGCGGCGGCCTTTTCCTTCAGCGAGGCGGGCGTCAGCCGATGGGCGGAGGAGGGCGGGTCGATCACACCATCCATATAGGCAAATGCCGACATGATCAGCCCCAGAAGCCCATCCCAGTCGTCGAACCGGGTCTCATCGATGCGGGAAATCTCGATCATTGTCTCACGCCCTCTGGCGGCGGCGGTAGCGGATGGTGTTGAAGCTGGCGCCGAGCGAATCATAACTGAGCAGGCGTCCCACTAGCGGCTCGCCGATCCCGGTGATCACCTTGATCGCCTCCATCGCCATCAGCGTGCCGATGACGCCGGTGAGTGCCCCGATCACGCCGGCCTCGGCGCAGTTCGGTAGCAGCCCCTGCGGCGGCTTGATCGGGAAGAGATCGCGGTAGGTCGGGTTCAGAACGCCTTCCTCATCCGTCTCGTAGGGAGCCAGCACCGTCACCGTTCCATCGAAGCGCCCGACGGCACCGGTGACCAGCGGAATTTCCGCCGCTTCCGCCGCATCGGCCGCCGCATAGCGCGTGTCGAAATTGTCGGATCCGTCGATCAGCAGGTCGAACCGCTTCAGGTGGCTTGCGGCAAAGCTTGCGTCGAAACGCTCCTCGAACCGCACCACCCGCACATGCGGGTTGAGTCGAACGATGGCCTGGGCAGCGCTTTCCGTCTTCAGGTCGTTCAGCGTTCCGCTGTCATGGATCACCTGCCGTTGCAGGTTGGAAAGCGACACACGGTCGTCATCGGCAATGCCGAGCGTGCCGACGCCGGCCGCCGCCAGATATTGCAACACGGGTGCACCTAGCCCGCCGGCCCCGATCACCAGCACGCGGGCGGCCTTCAGCCGCTGCTGCCCTTCGCCGCCCACTTCGGGAAGCAGGATGTGCCGCTTGTAGCGTTCGATTTCGTCAGGGGTCAGCGTTTCCATGAGAGGTCCGGGTTTGATGCCTATGTGTTGAAAATCAGGTCAGGACGCGGCCCTGGCTGACGGTGAAGAATTGCGCCCGCTCGCCAAGTGCCGCGAACATGGCACGATCCGTGCCGGTCATGAAGGCCTGCCCACCAAGACCATCGACGAGATCGAACAGGGCCGCACGACGCCCTTCGTCCAGATGCGCGGCAATCTCGTCGAGCAGCAGGACAGGCGCATACCCGGTCATGTCGGCGGTGAGGCGCGCATGGGCGAGAACGAGGCCGACAAGCAGCGCCTTCTGTTCGCCGGTCGAGCAGCGCTCCGCTTCGATGTCCTTGTCCCGATGGCGCACCAGAAGATCGACCCGGTGCGGGCCCGTCAGCGTGCGTCCCGCAGCCGCATCGCGGTGCCGGGTCTCCCGCAGCGTCTCGCGGAAGACGTCCTCCAACTCGGCAAACGGGCGCTCCGCCTCGTCATCCAGGAAACCGGAGAGAGAGAGCTGCGGCGAGGGGAAGGGTGATTCGCTGCTGCGGGCGATGAGGGCCGTCAGAAGCCCCAGCATCTCGCGGCGGGCGGCAGCCATGGCAATGCCGAGCTCGGCCATCTGCACCTCAATGCCGGAGAGCCAGGCGGGGTCGAACCGGCCTTCCGAAAGCAGCCGGTTGCGGCCACGCATGGCGCGTTCGTAATCGGCGGCGCGGCGCCCATGTGCCGGATCGAGGGAAAGGACCAGACGATCTAGAAAACGCCGCCGGTCCGAAGCGCCGCCGGTAAACAGCCCGTCCATGGAGGGCGTCAGCCAGAGCACGTTCAGATGATCGGTCAGTTCCTCGACGGATTTCGCCGGCGTGCCGTTCAGCCGCAGCCTGCGGCTCGTGCTCTCTTCGCCGGCTTCGATGCCGGTACCGATCGCGACCTCGCCCTCGCGGCCGACGAGTTCGGCAAAAACGGAGAAACCGCCGGTGGCGCCGACCCGGGTGACATCGGAGAGAACGGCGCGGCGCAGGCCCCGTCCGGGCGACAGGAAGGAGACCGCCTCCAGCAGATTGGTCTTGCCGGACCCGTTATCGCCGGTCAGCACCACATGGCGCGCGTCAAAGCCAAGCGAAACCTCCGCATAATTGCGGAAGTCGGCAAGCTTCAGCCGTGTGAGGAAGGTCTTCTCAGCCATGGCGCCTTGAGCGGTTTTGAACACATGCAGCTAGCCTCTTGCCGTGGACATGGCAAGCCGGAAGAGCATGGCGCGCGCTGCCATCCGGCCTTGCACGCGAGCAAAATTTTCCATGGAACCGGGAACAGATTGTTATGTTAGACTTCGCGACAGTTCACCTGTTCCGGGAGGCGGAAATGAGCAGGCATGAGGAACTGACACCGGAGGAAGCACGGGCCGATCACCGGTCCATGCTGCGGTTTCTGGCGATGAACGCGATCTTCGGCTTTCTTCTGGGCCTTACCATCGCGCTGTCGATGATCTGGTTCGATTTCGCCGATCTCGGCACCCGCATTGCAAGGTCCCGCACTCCCTGGCTGGTGATCTTCATCCTGGCGACGCCGCTCTCCTTCACCTTCGCGGGCGCGGTCACGGCCTCCGCCGTGATGCTGATGCCCTACAAGCGGAAGAAGGATCTTCTCTGATAGGCAGTGCATCCGATCTTTTCAGCACTTGGCCACTCAGATAGGAGAGAGACCATGACCGAAAAATCGACATCCGATCTCGACCGCATCATCACGCTCGAAGAAACCGTGGCCTATCAGGCCAAGACCATCGAAGAACTCTCGGAACAGATTGCCGAGCAGTGGAAGGTACTGGACCAGACGCGCCTGAAGCTCGATCGCCTGGCCGAACGGTTCCTTTCGCTGGAGGAGGCGTCGCTGGAGGCCCCCGCCATCACCAAGCCTCCGCATTATTGAGCCCGACGATGACGCAACATCATGACGCCGCAGACGAAGTCCTGTCCTTCTGGAAACGGGCGGGACCGGAGAAATGGTTCGACAAGGATGCCGAGTTTGACGCATCCTTTCACGACCGGTTTCGCGATCTGCATTTTGCCGCAGCAAGGCAGGAACTGGTCCCTTGGCTGGACTGCGCGGAGAGTACGCTTGCGCTGATCCTGCTGCTCGACCAGTTTCCTCGCAACTGCTTTCGCGGCACGGCGCATATGTATGCGACCGATCCGCTGGCGCTGCATTACGCCCGTCAGGCTCTGGAAAAACAATGGGACGGGAGCGTCGAGGACACGCTGAAGGTCTTCTTCTACCTGCCCTTCATGCATTCGGAAGTGCTGGCAGACCAGGAACTCTGCTGCCGTCTCTGTGAGCCGCTGGACGAGAAGACGATGCGGTTCGCGATCGAGCACCGCGATATCATTCAGCGTTTCGGTCGCTTTCCGCACCGCAATGCCATCCTCCTGCGCGAGACGACGCCGGAGGAGCAGGCCTATCTGCAGGCTGGCGGTTTTTCCGGTTAAAGCAACCCAAAAAAGCAAACGCCGGCTGAGCCGGCGTCTGACATGATCACTGGATGATGTTCGCAGAGGCCTTAGCCTTCGAAGAATTCCTTCATCCGGGCAAAGAAGCCGGTGGATTCCGGATTGTTCTCCTTGGAGGAGATTTCCTCGAATTCCTGCAGCAGTTCGCGCTGGCGCTTGGTCAGCTTCTGCGGCGTCTCGATCTGGATCTGGATGTAGAGATCACCCGTCTGCGACGAGCGCAGAACCGGCATGCCCTTGCCCTTCAGGCGGAACTGCTTGCCGGGTTGCGTGCCCTCCGGCACCGTCACGCGCGATTTCGTCCCGTCGAGTGTCGCCACATCGAAGGTGCCGCCGAGGGCTGCCGTCGTCATGGAGATCGGCACGGTGCAATAGAGGTCGGCCCCGTCGCGCTGGAAGAACTGGTGCGGTTTGACCGACAGGAAGATGTAGAGGTCACCCGACGGACCGCCGCGTGCGCCGGCTTCGCCTTCGCCCTGCAGGCGAATGCGCGTGCCGTCCTCGATGCCCGACGGAATGTTGACCGAGAGCGAGCGCTCTTCCGTCACACGGCCCTGGCCGTGGCACTTCGTGCAGGGGTCGGGGATGATCTGTCCGCGGCCGTGGCAGGTCGGACAGGTCCGCTCCACCGAGAAGAAGCCCTGGCTGGCGCGAACCCGGCCGGAGCCTTGGCAGGTGCCGCAGGTCTTCGGCTGCGTGCCGGGCTTGGCGCCGGAACCGGAGCAGACGTCGCAGGTGACCGCCGTCGGCACGCGGATCTGCGCGGTCTTGCCGCTATAGGCTTCCTCCAGCGAGATTTCCATGTTGTAGCGAAGATCGGCGCCCCGTTCACGGCCGCCGGAAGACCGGCGGGCACGGCCGCCACCCATCATCTCGCCAAAAATGTCTTCGAAGATATCGGAGAAGCCACCTGCGCCGCCGAAGCCACCCTGGCCGCCGCCGAAGCCGCCACCACCCATGCCGCCCTGCTCGAAGGCCGCATGGCCGAAGCGGTCATAAGCTGCGCGCTTCTGGGGATCCTTCAAGGTCTCGTAGGCCTCGTTGAGCTCCTTGAACTTCTTCTCCGCTTCCGCGTCGCCCGGATTCTTGTCCGGGTGGAACTTCATCGCAAGCTTGCGGAAGGCACTTTTCAGCTCCTTCTCGTCAGCTGATCTGCCGACACCCAGCGTTTCGTAATAGTCAGCTTTTGCCATGGAGGTAACGGCTCCCGAAAGGGTTCCGGCTGCACACGGCAGCCGGATACTTCACGCGATTACTTGATTCAACCAGTAGACCATCAGGCCGACTTCTTGTCGTCCTTGATTTCCTCGTAGTCGGCATCGACCACGCCGTCTTCCGGCTTGCCGCCTTCGGCACCGCCATCCGCCTGCTGGGCTTCGTAGATCGCCTGGCCGAGCTTCATGGAGACTTCCATCAGCGTCTGGGTCTTGGCCTGGATATCGTCGGCATCCGGCTCGGACGCTTCAACGGCGGTCTTCAGGCTGGCAATGGCATCTTCGATCGCCTTGCGGTCGGTCTCGGAAACCTTGTCGCCGTATTCCTTCAGAGACTTTTCCGTCGAGTGGATGAGGCTTTCGGCTTGGTTCTTGGCCTCTACGCCGGCACGACGCTTCTTGTCTTCCTCGGCATGCGCTTCGGCGTCCTTGACCATCTTTTCGATGTCCGCGTCGGAGAGACCACCGGAGGCCTGGATGCGGATCTGCTGTTCCTTGCCGGTGCCCTTGTCCTTTGCCGAAACCTGAACGATGCCGTTGGCGTCGATGTCGAAGGTCACTTCGATTTGCGGCATGCCGCGCGGTGCCGGCGGAAGGCCGACGAGGTCGAACTGGCCAAGCAGCTTGTTGTCTGCCGCCATTTCACGCTCGCCCTGGGACACGCGGATCGTCACGGCCTGCTGGTTGTCTTCGGCGGTCGAGAAGACCTGGCTCTTCTTCGTCGGGATCGTCGTGTTGCGGTCGATCAGACGGGTGAAGACGCCACCGAGCGTTTCGATGCCGAGCGACAGCGGGGTCACGTCGAGCAGCAGGACGTCCTTGACGTCACCCTGCAGAACGCCGCCCTGGATGGCTGCACCCATGGCAACCACTTCGTCCGGGTTCACGCCCTTGTGCGGTTCCTTGCCGAACAGCTGCTTCACGGTCTCCTGGACCTTCGGCATGCGGCTCATGCCGCCGACGAGAACGACTTCGTCGATTTCGGCGGCCGTGATGCCGGCATCCTTGAGGGCTGCCTTGCACGGTGCGACGGTCCGCTGAACCAGGTCATCGACCAGGCTTTCGAACTTGGCGCGGGTCAGCTTCATCGTCAGGTGCTTCGGACCGGAGGCATCTGCCGTGATGAAGGGCAGGTTGATTTCGGTCTGCTGCGAGGACGACAGCTCGATCTTTGCCTTTTCGGCAGCTTCCTTCAGGCGCTGCAGGGCCAGCTTGTCGCCCTTCAGGTCGATCCCGTTGTCCTTCTTGAACTCGGCTGCAAGGTACTCGACGAGACGCATGTCGAAGTCTTCACCGCCGAGGAAGGTGTCGCCGTTCGTCGACTTCACTTCGAAGACGCCGTCGCCGATTTCGAGAACCGAGATATCGAAGGTACCGCCACCCAGGTCGTAGACGGCGATCGTCTTGCCGTCCTTCTTGTCGAGACCGTAGGCGAGGGCGGCAGCCGTCGGCTCGTTGATGATGCGCAGAACTTCAAGACCCGCAATGCGGCCGGCATCCTTGGTCGCCTGGCGCTGGGCGTCGTTGAAGTAGGCCGGAACGGTGATAACGGCCTTTTCGACCTTCTCGCCGAGATAGGCTTCTGCGGTTTCCTTCATCTTCTGCAGGATCATCGCGGAGATCTGCGAAGGCGAATAGCCCTTGCCGTTCGCCTTGACCCAGGCATCACCATTGTCGCCGCGCGAGATTTCGAAGGGAACGAGGCCCTTGTCCTTCTCGACGGTCGGATCTTCGTAGCGGCGGCCGATCAGGCGCTTGACAGCGAAGAGCGTGTTGGTGGGGTTGGTGACCGCCTGGCGCTTGGCCGGCTGGCCGACGAGGCGTTCGCCGTCGTCGCTGAAGGCCACCATGGAAGGCGTGGTGCGCGCACCTTCGGCGTTCTCAATCACCTTGGCGTCCTTGCCATCCATGATGGCGACGCAGGAGTTGGTTGTGCCGAGGTCGATGCCAATTACTTTTGCCATTTTCTTCTCTCTCCTGAAAGCGAACTGTCGGAACCCCGCATGAAGGCATTCCTGTGACAGTTCCTCGACTTGGATTTTTCGCAGCATCCGCTGCTGTCATGCGGCGTATATAAGGACCGGTTTTCGGGACTGCAAGGCGGTACAAGCCCCGCAGGCCAGCAAAAATAAGCCCTTGTATGGTGTGGGGAATGTCTCTCACTGACCCATGATGATGTCGAGCAGGGTCGTGTGTCTTGGCCGCGATGATCCGGCGGGGCCGCCGACCTCTGCGGGCGGAACGGGACCACCGCCCACCTCTGCCGGTGGCACGGGTGCGCCATAACGTTCATCGCCCGGCGGACGGTACTCGCGGTAGTCCCGGTACTCGCCGTTTTGCGGAAGCCCGGCGGGCGGTGCCATGGGATATTCCTGCGATGGTGCGCGGGAGGGAAGCGCCTCGGTTGGCTGCGGTGCGGCCGGATACTCGCTGGTGGACGGGCCGGTCGACTGGCCGGAGAAGACGCCCGAAATAATGTCGCCGATCGACTGGTTCTGCGGTTCGCCCGGCGGGGCGGCGGGCTGCACGCCGACGCCGAGAAGCGGGGTCGGGCGGTAGCCGTCAAGGGCGGCCGTCATGTATTCCTTCCAGGCCTTGGCCGGCAGGTTGCCGCCGGTCACCTTCTTCATCGGCGTGCCGTCGTCATTGCCGAACCAGACGCCGGTCGTCAGTGTCGAGGTGTAGCCGACGAAGATCGCGTCGCGGAAGGACTGCGTCGTGCCGGTCTTGCCGGCGGCTTGCCAATTGGCAAGCCGGGCCGCTTTGCCGGTCCCTTGCGTGAGGACGCCGCTCAGCATGCCGTTCATCGTGGCAACCACCTGCTCGCTCAGCACCCGCGGCGGGCTGGAAAAGTCGGCGTCGTAGAGCACCTTGCCGTCGGTATCCGTGATGCGGGTCACAAGATGCGGCGTGGCTTTCAGGCCGCCATTCATGAAGGGCGCATAGGCGGAGGTCAGCTCCACAAGGGAGACTTCCGAAGTGCCGAGTGCGATCGAGGCGTTCGGCTGCATCTCCGATTCGATTCCCAGCCGATGGGCCATGCTGATGACATTCTTCGGCCCAACCTGCACCACGAGTTGCGCCGCAACCGTGTTCAATGATTCGGCGAGCGCCTTCGCCAGGGGCACCGGTCCCTGATATTTGTTTTCGTAATTTTCCGGCGTCCAGTTGCCGATCTTGACCGGCCTGTCCATCATCACGGTGTCGGGCCGATAGCCAGCTTCCACGGCGGCCGCGTACACGAAGGGCTTGAAGGCAGAACCCGGCTGGCGCTTGGCCTTGAAGGCGCGGTTGAACTGGCTTTGGGCATAATCGCGCCCACCGACGACCGCGCGGATCGCGCCGGTCGCATCGATCGAGACAAGCGCGGCCTGCGAGGCGTTCAGCTTGCCGCCCTCCTTGGACAGCACGTCGGTCAAGGCCTTTTCGGCATCCTTCTCAAGGCGCATGTCCAGCGTCGTCTGAACCGTGACGTCGCTCTTGACGTCGCCGATCAGGGATTTCACCTCGTCCATCACCATGTCGGCGGCGTAATGTTCGGCACCCGACCAGTAGCTGCGCGCCTTGGTCGGCGGCTGCGACATCGCCGTCTTGACTTCCTCTTCGGTGATATAGCCTTCCTCGCGCATCGCGCCCAGAACCACCTGCGCGCGCGCCTCGGCTGCCTGCGGGTCGCGCGCCGGCGAAAGCCGCGTCGGAGCTTTCAGGAGACCGGCCAGCGTTGCCGCTTCGGCCAGGTTCACATCGCGCGCCGATTTCTTGAAGTAACGCTGCGAGGCGGCTTCCACGCCATAGGCATTCGAACCGAAGAACATCCGGTTCAGATACATCGCCAGGATCTGGTCCTTGGTAAACTTGTGCTCCAGCCAGAAGGACAGAAGCACCTCCTGGATCTTGCGCTCGAAGGTCCGGTCCGGGGAGAGGAACAGGTTTTTCGCCAACTGCTGGGTGATCGTCGAGCCGCCCTGGATGCTCTCGCCGAGGAGGTTGTTGACGAAGGCACGTGCAAGCCCCAGCGGATCGACGCCGAAGTGCGAATAGAAGCGGCGGTCCTCGATCGCCATCACCGCCTGCGGCAGGAAGGGCGACATTTCCTCGAGCGCAATCGCTTCGCCGCCGGTCGTGCCGCGATTGGCGATCAGCGTTCCGTCAAGGGCCGTGATCTTCACGTTGGGCGGTCGGTTCGGGATGGTCCAGGTGCTCGCCGCAGGCATCTGCGCACCATAATAGAGAACGAGACCGCCCACGCCGATCCCGGCCCAGATGCCCAGCACGATGCACCAGTAGATCAGGCTACGGATCGCGCCGAAAAGCCCGCCGCCGCTGCGCCGTTTGTGGTTGCGCTTGCTGGATCGCAGTTCGCGCTCGGCTCCCGTGTCCTCGGCTGTCTTTCGGCGGGCGTCCGGCCGGCGGCCACCATTGCCGACGATCCGATCGCCGGCATCAATGACGAGGTCGTCGTCCGACGGACGTTCGTCGTCGAAAGAGGGGTCAACGCGCCGGCGTGATCTGCTTCCCGATGCCATTGCTTCGGTCTTACTCCCCAGTCTGTCTGCGGCCAATTCCCGCGAGCAACCGGGGAATACGTGACGGAGGGTCTTCGGAGGCGAAGATCGGAGCCATCGACGCAAATCGCCGGTCGCCAAGCCCTACCCGTCTGATGAGACCTCGGTGCAGGGTAAATGCGGCGATTTAAGGGGGCGTTAACACCAATGCGCGATGGCATTGGGCCAATGGTTGCGCGTCCGCGAGGGCATGCGACCCGTTACAGGAAGAACTTTTTTGGGCTTCGCGTGTTCTTGCTAGCGTCTAGAGCGACATTTGCCGAATTTCCACGGGCGAAAGATGGAAATGCTCATGCTATTCATAGTTTTTTAAGGCTACGCTAAATCATCTATGAAGATTAATAATTGCCATTCGGTTGCCATCAAGCACACTATGCTGTTTTCGGAGTGAGAACTGCCAGTCGGGCGTGCTCGGACTTGGCTTGGGCGGCCGTGATAATGATTGGCTCGTGGCGGGAGTAACAGGACGTTTGTCGGCGGCTTTGAAGCGAGGGTCGCCGCATTTTGGAGGATGTCGTGCGTACACAGGTTATCCGAAGACCCGTTAATCCCGACCAGCTGTCTCTTTTGCAGCAGGTGTTCGATGCTGCCTGCGCGCAGCACCAGATCAGCAAATCCAGCCCGGACGGGGAGGCGCTGGCCCTCATCCTCGTCAACTCGTTGCAAAAGGGGATGAGCGAGAAGGAAGCGCTGGCTTCTCTGGCAGAAACGCTGGCCCAGGCGCGTTGAGGCTCCTCCCGCGCCGCACATTCCTTTTGACGCTCACGCATCAGCGTTCCGCGTTGATGCCGTTTCATCGCCTGGAACCTGCTGTGGAACCTCCTGCGGTTTGGCTCGTTGTCGCGGCAGAACGCACAGCAACAGCCAGTACGAAAGAGGGAGACCCACATGGTTGAATCCGTAGGCGGCAGACCCGGCGAAATGGTCGGCAGTGATGCATCCCATGATGTGAATGATGCCGTGAAATTCGAAATTTCCGCATTGCGCGCCGAAATTGCGAGCATCCGCGCAACCTTGTCCGACTTCGGTGCCGATACCTATCAGCGCGTGTCAAAGAATGCCGAGCAGGCCGCGCACTATGTCCAGGACGAAGCGGTTTCGGTCGCCGGCGCCATCCGCGAACATCCGGCGACCGCAACGACGCTCATGACGGTGATTGCCGGCATTGGATTTGCGATCGGCTATCTGGTGGCGACCACCAATCTGGAACAGAAGCAGGCCTGGTACCGCCGCTATTATTGAGCGGCCTCAGCCTTCGGTTCCTGACAGACATCCACCCAGGTTCCCGCAGTCAGTTCGGCCATGCGGTCCGGCGACAGATGAACTGCCGAATTCGTCGCGCCGGCTGCCGGCACGACGATCGGATATTTCCTCAGCGATTCGTCCAGATAGACCTTGAGCGGATTGGCGAGGCCAAAGGGGCAGACGCCGCCCACCGGATGGCCGGTCTGCTCAACGACCTCGTCTGCACCCAGCATGCGCGGCTTGGACGAGAAACGGTCGCGGAATTTGCGGTTGTCGAGCCGGCTGTTGCCGGAAGCCACGAGAAGCACGACCTCATCGCCGGCGCGCAAGCAGATCGTCTTGGCGATCTGGTCCGGTTCGACATTGTGGGCGGCTGCGGCCAGCACGACGGTCGCCGAGCTTTGTTCGGTGACGATCACGGCCACGTCGGGCGCGTGTGTGGCGAAAAATGCTTGAACGGATTCGAGGCTCATAGGGGCAGCCTATTTCGACGGCAGAATGAAGACAAGGCTTTCGTGGAGCTATGCGAATAATGCAATGCTGCAGTGCGAAATCCTGGCTGTTTTTTGGGCGGGAATCAGCTATCTTCCAATCATCGCCAGACGCACTCCTCCTCCCAGCGTCTTGCGAGGGGACCGGCAACACCTCCTCCTCCCAGTTGCTGGTCAGTCTTAGAAGCTCGGCGCACCTCCTCCCGCGCCGAGCTTCTTTCGTTTCAGGCTTTCGTGCGAATCAAGACCATCGAATTGCGGCCGAAAGCCGCTCTGCGGTCCACCTTGACACCCGCCGGACCCAACGCTACCTCCTTCAAATCGATATTTGTTTGACAAGCGGCACTACAGCGCTGACGGCGCTTACGACAGACTTTCTTCAAATACGAGCCTAACCGTCTCGGATTTTCCCGGGACCAAAGTCAACGTTGCGAGCGAAAGGACATCGTAATGGCTACCGGTACAGTAAAGTGGTTCAACGCAACCAAGGGCTTCGGCTTCATCCAGCCGGACGACGGCGCACAGGACGTATTCGTGCACATCTCCGCTGTTGAGCGCGCCGGCATGGCTGGCCTCAAGGACGGTCAGAAGATCGCCTATGAACTGGTCACCGACAAGCGTTCGGGCCGCGTTTCGGCTGACCGCCTGCAGGCAGCCTGATTCGTTTTTCAGTTTTTGCTGATGAATTTGGTGCGGCGCCCTTGCAATTGCGGGGCGCCGTTCCCATTTCAGGATCAAGCGGCAGGACGGCCGATGTCTGCAACGAAGGTTGCACCGTTTGCGAAGGTTGAACGTCTTAACCGGATGTTAACCTTGTCAGGAGACGATGGGACATCAGCGACGACGACATGAACCTCATGGACGTTGACGCGGTCGAAATGCCTAGACCGTTTTGAGTTGACCACGGATGTACTGGCAACGCTGAAACGGGACGGAAAAGGTCGGGTTGTCCCCGGCCTTTTTGCTTTTTGAGGGCGCTTGCCGCAAATGACGGAGCGCCCTCTTTCCCCCCTTAAAGCGCCGCCAGAATGCGGATCCAGGACCGGATGCCCTTGTGGAACGAGGTCAGGTCATACTTCTCGTTCGGCGAGTGAATGCGGTCGTCGATGAGGCCGTACCCGACCAAGAGCGAATCCATGCCGAGATAGGTCTGGAAGTCGCCGACGATCGGGATCGAGCCGCCCATGCCGACGACGACGGCGGGCTTCGGCCATTCTTCCGACAGCGCGGTCTTCGCCTTGGTCAGGACCGGCGAATCGTAGGACAGCTGGATCGCCGGCGAGCCACCATGCTCGTGGAAATCCACGCTGCAATCGGCGGGGATCTGCGCACGCACAAAGGCACGGAAGCTTTCCCGGATTTTGGCCGGGTCCTGTGTGCCGACCAGGCGGAAGGACACCTTCGCTGAAGCCTTGGCGGCAATGACCGTCTTGAAGCCTTCTCCCGTATAGCCGCCCCAGATGCCGTTCACCTCGCAGGTCGGCCGCGCCCAGGTGAGTTCGAGCACCGAGCGGCCCTTTTCGCCGGATGGCTCCGACAGGCCCACTTCGCCGAGGAAGTTCTTCGCATCGCGGCCGAGCGTCTGCCAGCTTGCCTTGATGTTCTCCGGCGTCTCCTCGACCCCGTCATAAAAGCCATCGAGCGTGATACGGCCCGTCTCGTCGCGCAGTCCAGCGAGGATCGTCGTCAGGATGTGGATCGGATTGGCCGCCGCGCCGCCGAAGAGGCCGGAATGCAGGTCGCGATCGGCAGCGGTGATTGTCAGTTCCTCGCCCACAAGGCCGCGCAGCGTGGCGGCAATCGCCGGCGTCTCGGCATCCCACATGCTCGTGTCGCAGACGAGCGCATATTCCGCCTTCAGTTCGTCGGCATTGGCTTCCAGGAAGGGTTTGAGCGACGGCGAACCGGATTCTTCTTCGCCCTCGAACAGGATGGTGATCTTCACCGGCAGCGAGCCGTGGACCTCCTTATAGGCCCGGCAGGCCTCCACGAAGGTCAGCAACTGGCCCTTGTCGTCGGACGTGCCGCGACCGGTCAGGATCTTGCGGCCATTGCCGATCTCCTTCACCTGCGGGTCGAAGGGATCGTTTTCCCAAAGCTCCAGCGGATCGACCGGCTGCACGTCGTAATGGCCGTAGAACAGCACATGCGGTGCCGTCGAGGTCGCGCCGTCATGATGCGCCACCACCATCGGATGGCCGGGCGTGTCGCGCAGCGATGCCGTAAAGCCGAGCTCCGTCAGCGCCTTGACCAGCCACTCGCCGGCCTTGCGGCAATCGGCCTTGTAGGCCGGATCGGTCGAGATCGAGGGAATGCGCACCAGCTCGAACAGCCGGTCGAGGCTCGACGCCAGATTGCTGTCGGCCTGAGCGAGGACGGAAGAGATATCGGTCATGGGGGGATCTGCCTTGCGAATTGATGTTCGACTGTCGGCAGGTTAGAGACTTTTGCGCCCTTATGGAAGCGGTCAGCCCTTGTCCGGCGCGCGGCTGTTGGCAATTGCCATGCGCATGTATTCCTTCAGAAGCTCCCGTTCGAAGCGGCGGAAGCCCTTGAACACCTCGTCGTCGGCCTGGGCCGCGGCATCAAGCGCCAGCGCTTCCAGCTCGCGTCCGCGCTCCGTCAGCGCAATGATCTGGGCGCGCCGGTCGTTCGGATGGGGGCTGCGTGCGATCAGGGCATCGCGCTCCATGCGCGACAGCGTGTTGGCGAGCGTCGCCTGCTCCACTTCCAGCCGGTCCAGCAACTGCCGCTGGGTCAGCCCGTCTTCTTCCCAAAGCGCCAGCAGCACCGGAAACTGTCCGGGCGAGAAGCCGAGCGCGGCCGCACGCTTCTGCAGGGCGCGCGACAGACCCTTGGCGAGCTGGTTGGCGAGGTACAAGGCGGATTCCGAACGCTCGAAGCCCATGGCAGGCTGTCCTATGCCCGTGGCTGATCAGAAGGAGACGCAAGAACAAAATCGGCAGACCGCATCCTGAACGGCGCAAAGGCCTGTCCACGATTCGATCCGTCCGGAATTATATAGCATCGTATTCATTTCCCGCACCACGGGAAATCACTTCGTTTGTCGGGGAGATATGAAATGAAAACCGCCACGGCCTGGGAGGGGGCTGGCCGTGGCGGTAATAAAGGGACAAAGGCCCGGAGAGGGGGTGAGGCCTTTGCCCGGTCTGACGCGGCGGGGGACAGGCCGGCTATCAGACTGCGGCGTGATCAATCGCCGGTACGGAGGAGATGGCCAGCGTAATGCGGCATTTCAAGGGAAGCCTCCATTACAATGAGGTAACGTTCCGGTGAGCGGCAGATCGCTGTGGGCGGATGGCTTTTTGGAGGGGGCGGACATCGCCGCATCCGACCTCCGCCGCGGCTGGCTCCCGCCATCGCTTCCGGTAAATTTGGGGGCAGGGGACGCGAATGCGTAGACCTTTGAGCCCGGTCGCGCTATCCATCGCCCATGAAAAAAGGCGATCACCTCTTCCTTGTCGATGGTTCCGGTTTCATCTTCCGGGCCTTCCATGCTTTGCCCGCGCTGACGCGCAAATCCGATGGCCTGCCGGTCGGCGCGGTCTCCGGTTTCTGCAACATGCTGTGGAAGCTTCTGACCAATGCGCGCGACACGAATGTCGGGGTGACGCCAAGCCACTTCGCGGTGATCTTCGATTATTCGTCGCAAACCTTCCGCAAGGATCTCTACGCGGATTACAAGGCCAACCGTTCCGCCCCGCCGGAGGAACTGGTGCCGCAGTTCGGCCTGATCCGCCAGGCCACGCGGGCTTTCAATCTGCCCTGCATCGAAACGGAAGGCTTCGAGGCCGACGATATCATCGCGACCTATGCCCGTGCCGCCGAAGCGATCGGTGCCGACGTGACCATCATCTCGTCCGACAAGGACCTGATGCAGCTGGTGACGTCGAACGTCCATATGTACGACAGCATGAAGGACAAGCAGATTGGCATTCCGGACGTCATCGAAAAATGGGGTGTGCCGCCGGAAAAGATGATCGACCTCCAGGCCATGGTCGGCGATTCGGTGGACAACGTGCCGGGTATCCCCGGCATCGGCCCGAAGACGGCGGCCCAGCTTCTCGAAGAGTTCGGCGATCTGGAAACGCTGCTTGCCCGCGCCGCGGAGATCAAGCAGGTCAAGCGCCGCGAAAACATCATCGAGAATGCCGAAAAGGCGCGGCTCTCCCGCAAGCTCGTGGAATTGCGCACCGATGTGCCGCTGGAGCTCGGGCTGGATGCGCTAGTGCTAGAAAAGCAGGACGGGCCGAAGCTCGTCGCCTTCCTGAAGGCCATGGAGTTCGGCACGCTGACGCGGCGTGTGGCGGAAGCGTGCGAATGCGATGCCGGCGCCATTGAACCGGCGGAAATCCTGGTGGAATGGGGACCGGCCGCGCATGGGCCGGATCTCGATCCGGGTGCGGAGCACAACCAGGATCTGGAACGTGCCGACGCGGCCTCTCCGGCCCCCAAGAGTAATGCCGCAGCCAAGAGTGCGTCCCCGGATGGCGCACGCGCCGCCGAAATTGCCGCCGCACGCCACGAGGCTTTTTCCGCCCAGCCGATCGACCATGCGGCCTATGTGACGATCCGCGACGTGGAAACGCTGAAGAGCTGGATTGCGGTTGCCCGCGAAACCGGCCTCGTCGCCTTCGATACGGAAACGACCTCGCTCGATCCGATGCAGGCGGACCTGGTGGGCGTTTCGCTCGCCATCCAGGACAATACGGCGACACCCGCCTCGAAGACGATCCGCGCCGCCTATCTGCCGCTCGGCCACAAATCCGGCGGCGATGACCTGTTCAGCGATGGCGTTAAGCTGGTGGACGGCCAGGTGCCGATGGATGTGGCGCTCGCGCTTCTGAAGGAGCTGCTCGAAGATCCGTCGGTCCTCAAGGTCGCCCAGAACCTGAAATACGACTATCTCGTCATGAAGCGCCATGGCATCTCCATGGCCGGCTTCGATGATACGATGCTGATCTCCTACGTGCTGGAGGCCGGTGCCGGCAATCATGGCATGGATGCGCTGTCGGAACGCTGGCTTGGCCACACGCCGATCGCCTACAAGGATGTAGCAGGCTCCGGTAAATCCGCCGTCACCTTCGACCGGGTGGATATCGACAAGGCGACCGCCTATGCGGCGGAAGATGCCGATGTGACACTCAGGCTCTGGCTGGTGCTGAAGCCGCGCCTGGTGGCCGAAGGTCTGACCCGCGTCTATGAGCGGCTCGAGCGGCCGCTCGTGCCGGTTCTGGCCCATATGGAAGAGCGCGGCATCACCATCGACCGCCAGATCCTTTCCCGCCTCTCCGGCGAGCTGGCGCAGAAGGCCGCAAGCTTCGAGGACGAGATCTACGAACTGGCGGGTGAACGCTTCAACATCGGCTCACCAAAACAGCTGGGCGATATCCTGTTCGGCAAGATGGGCCTGCCAGGCGGCTCGAAGACGAAAACCGGCCAGTGGTCGACATCGGCGCAGGTGCTGGAGGATCTGGCGGCGCAGGGCATCGAACTGCCGCGCAAAATCGTCGACTGGCGCCAGCTGACCAAGCTGAAGAGCACCTATACGGATGCACTGCCATCCTACGTGCATCCTCAGACGAAGCGGGTCCACACCAGCTATTCGCTGGCGTCCACCACCACCGGCCGCCTGTCGTCCTCCGAGCCGAACCTGCAGAACATCCCGGTGCGCAATGCCGAAGGCCGCAAGATCCGCACGGCCTTCATCTCGACGCCCGGTCATAAGCTTCTGTCTGCCGATTACAGCCAGATCGAGTTGCGCGTGCTGGCGCATGTCGCGGAGATCCCGCAACTGCGTCAGGCCTTTGCCGATGGCATCGACATTCATGCGATGACGGCGTCGGAAATGTTCGGCGTTCCGGTCGAAGGCATGCCGTCGGAAGTGCGCCGGCGGGCCAAGGCCATCAACTTCGGCATCATCTACGGCATTTCCGCCTTTGGTCTTGCCAACCAGCTGTCGATCGAGCGTTCCGAGGCAGGCGAATACATCAAGAAGTATTTCGAGCGCTTCCCGGGCATCCGCGACTACATGGAAAGCACCAAGGCTTTCGCCCGCGAACATGGCTATGTGGAAACCATCTTCGGCCGCCGGGCGCACTACCCGGAAATCAAGTCGTCCAACCCCTCCGTTCGCGCCTTCAACGAACGAGCGGCGATCAATGCACCGATTCAAGGGTCTGCAGCGGACGTGATCCGCCGCGCCATGGTGCAGGTGGAACCCGCGCTGGAGGCCGCCGGCCTTTCCGAACGGGTCCGCATGCTGCTGCAGGTGCATGACGAACTGATCTTCGAGGTGGAGGACGAGGCCGTGGATCTTGCCATGCCCGTGATCGTTCGGACCATGGAGCATGCCGCCATGCCGGCGCTATCCATGCGCGTGCCGCTGAAGGTGGATGCCCGCGCCGCTCTGAACTGGGACGAAGCCCACTGATTTTCTAGAGATAAGCTGGCTCTGTCAGCCTATTGCGTCGTCGGATACAGCGAAGCCACGGCGGTTCCCATCAACCGCTCGGCGTAGCCGGCGGCCGCCTTGCGTGCGTGGTCGCCGAATCCGAGTTCGTGACACCGCTGCTCCACGGTTTCGATGATCAAGCCGGCCAGAGCACGAGCCTGCTCGGAATCAGCGTTTTCCGATGTATCGAGCGCCATGGCGAGAGCAGACATGGAGACAATTTCAAGCACGACCAGACGTGTCTCCAGTTCATGGACCAATTGCAGCGTTCTGTCGTCCTCGGCCTGAAGTTTACCCATGTCCTCACTCGATTATGTTCGCATGTGGAAAAACAACCAATGCGTTTAGTGTAGTAAGGAGTGAAGCCAGAGGCTACTAGAGCATTCGGGGGATTAGATCTTGTTGTTAGCGCTAATCAGCGCGCCAAGATCGCTTCACGACCTTCCAAACTATTATGAACAAGAACGTGGAAAGGCGCTCCGCGTTCCCGCTCGGCAAACAGGGCGAGATGGGCGATGTCCAGAGGCCGGTCCAGGAACGGGCCAAACCGTTCGCTCAACAGAGCGGACACGCCGGCATGCTGCTGATCGACAACCGGACCGGTGAGCGTCATGTGAAACCGAAACTGCTCATGCACGTAAGGATAGCCGAAACGGGTCAGCAGCTCTCTCTGCCGTTCCGTCAGCCGTTCGGGTCTGCGCCGCGCAACGTCCTCGGGTGACAGCGGCGCCCGGAACGGCTCGAATGTTTCGACAATGGCGGTGCACAGGCTGTCGATATCCGCCGAATCGTCCCTGGGCACCAGGGCGAAAAACGGACCAAGCGCGCGAAGTGCCAAGCTCGGGATCGCCACTGGCGCCGTGGATGCGCAGAAAGAACGGAAGGCTTCCACCAGCTCGGCTTCCGTCGTCCCGGCAGCCAGGTGAAACGGCGCCTTCAGTGTCGCGTGGAAGCCATAACGTCGCGGTTCGGCCGTCAGGCTTTGCCAGATTTCCTCATCGAGCCCCTCCGGTGCCGGACGGTGCGTTTCAGTGAAAGGGTCTCGCCCAAGCCAGGCGGCAGCCGCTTTAGTGAGAGGGTCGGTTGCCGGGGGTGTGAAATAGAGGGCGTATCGCATGGAGATGTCTCTTCAGGATCAGTGGATTTGCTCAAGCGCTAGCGGAAAACCATGACAGTCTCGTTGCAGATGGATCCGGCTGGGCAGGACGAGGCGCATGCAACGAAATCCGGTTCATCTGCGTTGAGGATGCAAAACAGGAGAGAACGTCATGGAAGCGACAGTCCTTTTCACCACCTTCATCAGCGTCTTTGCCGCCAGCGGTCTCGTCACCGCCTACTGGTACGCCAAGTAAAAAAGGCGCCGCCGGATCGGGCAGCGCCTGTGATCAGGAGCGGGTCGATTGCCTCAATGGGCGCCGGACATATCGCCCAGAACCTGCTTTGCAGCAACGGTGGAATCGGCGTTCAGCTTGTAGACCATCGGCACACCGGTGGCGAGGTTCAGCTTCAGGATCTCCTCTTTCGACAGGCGATCCAGCACCATCACCAGAGACCGCAGAGAATTGCCGTGGGCGGCGACCAGCACCGTCTGGCCCTTCAGCACGCGCGGCAGGATTTCGGTGAGATAATAGGGCCAGACGCGGGCGCCCGTGTCGCGCAGGCTTTCGCCGCCCGGCGGCGGGATGTCGTAGGAGCGGCGCCAGATATGCACCTGCTCCTCGCCCCACTTCGCCCGGGCATCGTCCTTGTTGAGCCCGGAGAGATCGCCGTAATCGCGCTCGTTCAGCGCAATGTCGCGGATCGTTTCGAGATCCGGCTGGCCGACCTTATCGAGAACGATGCGGCAGGTGTCCTGGGCGCGCTTGAGGCCGGAGGTGAAGGCGATGTCGAACTTCAGTCCGGCATCGGCCAGAGCCTGCCCGCCGGTTTCGGCTTCGGTGACGCCGAGTGCCGTCAGCTCCGGGTCCTTCCAGCCGGTGAACAGGTTCTTCAGGTTCCAGTCGCTCTGCCCGTGGCGAACGAGGACGAGGGTTCCGCTCATAATTTCCTCCAAATCAGATCAGTGGGAGAGCCCGAGCACGTCGAGCATGGTGTAGAAGCCGGGCTTTTCATGCCGTGCCCAGAGCGCCGCGGCAATGGCGCCGCGCGCGAAGATCGAACGGTCAAGCGCTGAATGGGAGAGCGTGACGAGTTCGCCTTCGCCGGCGAAGATCGCCGAATGTTCACCCACGACGGAGCCGCCGCGCAGTGTCGCGAAACCGATCGTGCCGACGGGACGCGCGCCCGTGTGCCCGTCACGGACGCGCACCGACTGCGAGGCGAGATCGATGCCGCGGCCCCTGGCTGCCGCTTCGCCGAGAAGCAGCGCCGTACCGGAGGGCGCATCGACCTTGTGCTTGTGATGCATTTCGAGGATCTCGATATCCCAGCCCGCGGCCGGAAGTGCTTTCGCCGCCTGTTCTGCCAGCACGCCGAGCAGGTTGACGCCGAGGCTCATATTGCCGGATTTCACGACACGGGCATGACGGGCGGCAGCTGCAATCTTCTCGTCATCGGCGCCCGAGCAGCCGGTGGTGCCGATCACATGCACGATGCGCGCCTGGGCGGCGAGCGCGGCAAATTCCACGGTGCCGGCCGGCGAGGTGAAGTCGATCACACCTTCGGCATTGAGGAAGGCCTGCATCGGATCATCGGTCACCGGCACGCCGAGGAAACCAGCACCGGCAATCTCGCCGGCATCCTTGCCGATGAATGAGGAGCCAGGACGCTCCAGCGCCGCGTGCAGTTTCACGCCGGCGGTGTCCTGGATCACGCGAATGATGGTCTGGCCCATACGTCCGGCGGCACCCACAACCACCAGCTTCATGTCCTGTTCGCTCATGCGGGAAATCGGCTCCTCAGTGAATGGCCATCCGTTCGGATGGTCGTGTCAGACGGGCGTCTGAAGATTGTTCAGACGAGCGTAAAGCCCGTCCGGTCGGCGCGCAAGCGTCTCGTGATTACCCTCTTCCACCACAAGCCCGTCCGCCATCACGACGATCTTGTCCGCCTTGACGACGGTGGAAAGACGGTGCGCGACCACGACGACCGTGCGGCCCTTGATGGCCGTATCGAGCGCCTTCTGCACCGCGGCTTCCGATTCGTTGTCGAGCGCGGAGGTGGCCTCGTCGAGCAGCAGGATCGGCGCATTGCGCACGAGCGCACGGGCGATCGACAGGCGCTGGCGTTGCCCGCCAGACAGCGTCACGCCGTTTTCGCCGACGGATGTTTCGTAGCCGCGCGGCTGGGCCAGAATGAAATCATGCGCATAGGCAAGCTTTGCGGCTTCCTCCACCTCGGCATCGGTGGCTTCCGGTCGCCCGTAGCGGATGTTGTCGCGGATCGTGCCTTCGAACAGGTAGGGCTGCTGCGAAACATAGGCGAGCTGGCGGCGCAGCGATGCCTTCGTCACATGCGAAATGTCCTGTCCATCGATCAGGATCGCACCCTCTGCCGGATCGTAGAAGCGCGGGATGAGCGCGATGATCGTCGATTTGCCGGCGCCCGACGGGCCAACCAGCGCCGTCGTCTCACCGCCCTCGGCGACGATATCGACGCCCTTGAGGATCGCATCGCCCTCGCCGTAGCGGAAGGTGACGCCCTTCAGCTCGATCCGCGCCTTGGTCACGACCAGATCCTTCGCGTCCGGGCGTTCCCGCTGCAGCGGCTGCAGGTCGAGAAGCTCGTAGATCATCCGGGCATTCACCACGGCGCGCTCCAGCTGCACCTGCAGCTTGGCCAGCCGGCGGGCCGGATCATAGGCCATCAAGAGCGCCGCAACGAAGGCGAAGAAGGCGCCGGGCGGCACACCGTCATAGATCGAACGGAAGGCCGCATAGGCGATCACGCTGGAAATCGACAGGCCGGCAAAGGTTTCCGTCAAGGGCGAGGTGCGCTCCGTCAGCCGCGCGATGCGGTTGGCACGGTTTTCCGCCGCGTCGATGATGGTGTTCACCTTGCGGCTGAGCTCGCCTTCCATGGTGAAGGCTTTCACGATGGAAATGCCCTGCACGGTTTCCTGCATGGCGCCCACCACGTGGCTGTTGAGTTCCACGGATTCCTTCGTAGCACTGCGCAGCCGCTTCGACACGTAGCGCAGCGCATAGAGGAGCGGCGGCGCGACGGCAAAGACGATCAGCGACAGCACCGGGTCCTTGCTGACCATCACGCCGATCAGCGCGATCAGCGTCAGGAAGTCGCGGGCGGTGGAAGTCACGGTCAGGTTCAGCACGTCACGGATGCCGTTGACGTTCTGGCTGATCTGCGCGGCCAGATGCGCCGAGCGCGACTCGTTGAAGAAGCCGACCGACAGCGTCATCAGATGCGAATAGAGCCGGCGCTGGTATTGCGCGACGATGTTGTTGCCGATCTTCGACAGCGTCACGGCCTGACCATAGGTCGCGAGACCGCGCATCAGGAAGGCAAGGAAGATCGTCGCGCAGATGATCCACACGAGATCGGCGCGCTTGTTGGCGAAGGCCTCGTTGACCACCGATTCCATGATCCAGGCGGTAAAGGCCGTCGACAGCGCCACGATCACCAGACAGAGGATGGCGAAGGCATAACCGCCGATATGCTCACGACCGTTTTCGGCAATGATGCGTTTGAGCACCGCGGTGAGGGTGCTCGGATCGACGTGACGCTTGCGCTTGCTGACTGTCTCGATGGCTGCCAATAAAGGGGTTCCCCTATCCGTTGCGGCATTCGTGCCGCGCGAGGCGGTCTTAACCAGTCGCGCCATCTTTGGCTAGAAGGCGGGAAAGATTCACCGTCGATGTTGCAATGAAGTCGGCTTGTGGGTCAACGGCGCCAGCGGCGTCCGGCGGTGGCCAGTCCGAAGCTCTGGGGCGCCCGGGCATAGGAGGCAAGGCCGGCCAGCGCTGCCTGCGGGTGCGTGACGACGAAGGTGGGAATATGCCGCATCAGCGCGCTGTGCGGCGCCTTGTCTTCGAAAGCCGCCCGGAATTCCGGTTTCTTCAGCGCGGCAACGATCTTCTGCGAAATCCCGCCGGCAAGGTAAACCCCGCCCTTGGCCATCATCACCAGGGCCATGTCACCGGCAACGCGGCCGAGGTAGGTCACGAAGAGGCTCAGCGTTTCGGCAGCTTGGCCATTGGCGCCGGACAAAGCCTGCGCCGTCACATCCGCCGGGTCCGAAAAGACGGGTTCCACGCCATCGGCCTGGCAGACCGCGCGGTAGAGATTGACGAGGCCGCGGCCGCAGAGGATCTGTTCCGCCGAAACCCGGCCCTCGATCTGTTCGATATGCGGAAAGACGTCGAAATCGCGCGCCGAGCGGGGGCCGAGATCCACGTGCCCGCCTTCGCCCGGAATCGGAAACCACATGTCGCGCGCTCTCAGAAGTCCCGCCACGCCAAGCCCGGTGCCGGGACCCAACACCACGCGGGAGGCCAGCGGCGCGGCGGACGAAACGCCGATGGTTTCGCGCGCCTCTTCGGGAAGCGTGGCAATCGCCAGCGCCTGGGCTTCGAAATCATTGATGACGATCACGTCCTCGAAGCCCAGTTCGGCAATCAGGCTCTTCGGACGGATCACCCAGTCGCAATTGGTCAGCGGAATGTCATCGCCTTCGATCGGCCCGGCAATGGCCAGGATTGCCGAACGCGGCTTCACCGTCGTTTTGGCGAAAACATCGATGGTCAGCGCTGCTTCGAGACCGGCATGCTCGGCGGTGCGCACATTCGGAAACTGCAGCGGCTCGGCGGCCGCGTCGGTCAGGATCCAGAAACGGGCATTGGTCCCGCCGATATCGCCGATCAGGATCGGAAAGGCCGGGTGGCTCTCGACTGGATGGGACATCAAGGAACTCCGTGGCTGACGCGTGTCGCGGGCGCTTATTGAAAATCGATGAGCTTTTCGGCCGTGGCGCGGTTGAGCGCCATCGGAATGTCGTAGACCGTCGCAAGCCGCGTCAAGGCCTTCACATCGACATCATGCGGAAGCGGCGTCAGCGGGTCGGTGAAGAAGATCAGCATCGAGACTTCGCCGGTCGCAATCATCGCGCCGATCTGCTGGTCACCGCCGAGCGGCCCGCTTTTGAGGCGCGTGACATCGAGACCCGGTGCCGCCTCCAGCACGCGACCCCCGGTCGTGCCGGTGGCAACGATGCGAAAGCGGGAGAGCGCCACCTGATGCTTCAGCGCGAACGAAGCCATTTCGGCCTTTTTCTGGTCATGCGCGATCAGCGCGATGCATGGCTTGTCCGACACGGGATCGTGCTCCGCAGGCTTGGAAGATTGCCGTTTTCTATACTGAAGGCGGGCGCAAATGGAAGGCTTTAAATCGATTTATGGCGCACGCGCCGTCCGCACCCTCATCCGCGGGGACGGGGAACCGGAGCAGGCGCATTCGGCGGCAGGACCGGTAGGTCGGACGCCGGGGCGGCTTCGGTTTCGACAGGCGGTGCAAAGGAGGTGGCGGTGACCGCCGCACCTTTCGCCGCCGGTGCAGCGAGCACCGCGCTGCAGGCCTGCGGCAGGTCCGAGACCATCACCGGGCGCGGGGGCGGCGGCGGTTTCTTGTTCGGGTCCGGCTTCGGTTTCGCCCACGGCTCGTCGGTGAACCACCAGGCGAGCGACTTGTCGCAACCGTCGCCGGCAGCCACAGCGGCCTGCGCCTTGCAGCTTGGCACGCCGGGGGGGCACTGCAATCGAATGTGGAAATGCTCGTCGTGACCATACATCGGTCGCACCTTGCCGAGAAGGCTGCGGTCGCCGGTCCAGGTGTCGCACAGTTTCTTCTTGATCGCCGGGTTGACGAAGATCCGCTCGACCTCACGATAGCTCGCCGCCGTCATCACCAGCCGGGCAGCCGTCGGCGTGAACTTGCGGGGATCGACCGTCAGGAACTTGCTCTTGTCGAGCATCGAGGTGAACGGCAGCTTTTCCCGCTCCTCGGCCGTCATCCGCCGCTCCGGCATCGGCGTGAACCAGACATCGACGTCAAGGCCGATCTGGTGCGAGGCATGCCCGAAGGCCATCGGTCCGCCGCGCGGCTGCGACATGTCGCCGACGAGAATACCCTGGCCCCAGCCGAGGCGTGCGGCATCCTGCGACAGCCGTTCCAGCGTGGCGACCGTCTGCGGCATGCCCCAGTGCCGGTTGCGCGCGAGACGCATGGACTGCCAGTTCGGTCCGTCATCCGGCAGCTGCACGGCACCGGAGACGCAGCCCTTGGCATAGGAGCCGATCGGCATCGGCGCGCCGGCATTGGGCGCCTGCACGGCCCCGAATGCCTTTTTCGCCTCCTGGTCGGCCCGGACGGCAAGCGGCAGGGACAGGGGGACAAGGAGGGCAAGGGCTGCGGAAAGGATCTGGCGTCTGGACAAGCGTGATCTCGACATCTGTTTCGAAGAGGCCGCCATGCGCGGCCTTCGATGGTTCTGCCTGTGATTCTAGACTGATTTGCGGCTGAGGTGAATCCATCGTCCGTTTGTGGACGTCCATCACCGGCGACACGCTGGCTTGTAAAGAGCTTGTGACAGCCCATGTGAGGCCGGGAGACTGTATTCCGCCGTCTTTTGCCCCTATGCTCCCCAGCTAACACATCAATAATCAAGGGGCTTGCGAATGATCCTGGCGCGCATCCGAACCGGTTGTCTTGTTCTTGCCTGTGCGGCCATTGGCCTGTCGCCAATGGCATCCCATGCGCAGGAGCAGACCTGGCGCCATGCGATCGGCACGCTTGAACCGCCGAAGCTCCCTGCCGACTTCAAGCGCCTGCCCTATGTGAACCCGGATGCGCCGAAGCAGGGCGAGCTGAAACTGTCCGACGAGGGAACCTACGACAATTTCAACCCGCTGGTGGATCGCGGCAATCCTGCCTCCGGATTGTCGCTGATATACGATACGCTGATGGTGTCGTCGGAGGACGAGATCGGCGTCAGCTACGGCCTTCTGGCGGAAACGCTGTCCTATCCGGAGGACCGGTCGTCGGTCACTTTCCGCCTGCGCCCTGAAGCCAAATGGGCCGACGGACAGCCGGTGACCCCGGACGACGTCGTCTTCAGCTTCGACAGCGCCAAGGCCAACAGCACCACGCTCGCCAACTATTATCGTCACGTCATTTCCGCCGAAAAGACCGGCGAACGCGAAGTCACCTTCCGCTTCGACGAGAAGAACAACAAGGAACTGCCGCAGATCGTCGGTGATTTTCCGATTCTTCCGAAGCACTGGTGGCAGGGCAAGGATGCGAGCGGCAAGGACCGCGACATTTCGAGGACGACGCTGGAGCCGCTGATGGGCTCCGGTCCCTACAAGCTCGCCTCTTTCCAGGCCGGCTCGACCCTTCGTTACGAGTTGCGCGACGATTATTGGGGCAAGGACCTGCCGATCAATATCGGCCAGCACAATTTCAAGGTGATCAGCTACACCTATTTCGCCGACAGTGATGTCGAGTTCGAGGCTTTCCGGGCTGGCAATATCGACTATCGGCAGGAATTGAGCTCCAGCCGCTGGGCAACGCGGTATGACTTCGATGCGGTCAAGGATGGTCGCATCAAGCGCGAGGCGCTGCGCAACGCCTTTCGGGCGACAGGGGTGATGCAGGCCTATGTGCCCAACCTCAGGCGCGACCAGTTCAAGGATGCTCGGGTGCGCGAGGCGCTGAATTATGCCTATGATTTCGAGGACCTGAACAAGAACCTCGCCTATGGCGGGCTGAACCGCGTCGATAGTTTCTTCTGGGGGACCGATCTTGCCGCCAAGGGTCTGCCACAGGGCAAGGAACTGGAGATCCTCAACGGGCTGAAGGATAAGATCCCCGCCCGCGTCTTTACCGAACCCTATACGAACCCAGTGGGCGGCGATCCGCAGAAGGTGCGTGACAACCTGCGCAAGGCAATCGGGCTGCTGAAAGAGGCCGGCTGGGAGCTCAAGGGCAATCGCTTGGTCAACACCAAGACCGGCCAGCCGATGCGCTTCGAGATCCTGCTGAACAGCCCCTCCATGGAGCGCACGGTCCTGCCTTACGTGGCGAGCCTGAAGAAGATCGGCATCGATGCCAGCATTCGCACCGTCGATTCCTCGCAATATGTGAACCGCGTCCGCAGTTTCGATTTCGATATGATCTTCGGCGTGTGGGCGCAGACGATGAATCCTGGCAATGAGCAGGCGAATTACTGGGGATCGCAATCTGCCAATCAGCCGGGCTCGCGCAACCTCGCCGGCATTGCCGATCCCGCCGTCGATGAACTGATCAAGATGGTCACCTTCGCACCGACGCGCGATGATCAGATCGCCGCCGTGCATGCGCTCGACCGCGTGCTGCTTGCCAATCACTTCGTCATCCCGATGTTCTATTCCGGCGAAACGCGCATCGCCTATTGGGCTAAACTGGCCCATCCCGAACCGCTGCCGGAATATGGCATCGGTTTCCCCAGCCTCTGGTGGGCAAAGTGAGGGCAGGCGAAAGCCCCGTTCAAGATGCTTGCGCCAATGCTGCCACACAGGCCACATAACAGGTGAAGCTGATTCTTGAAGGACGTCAGGAGAGAGTGCGAATTGGAGCGGATTGAGAACGGAAGCCCCCGTGCGGGCTTGGGCGGAGCGGCCTGATGGGAGCCTATATCCTGCGGCGCCTGCTTTTGATGATCCCGACGATCGTCGGCATCATGGGCATCTCCTTCCTCGTCGTCCAGTTCGCGCCGGGCGGCCCCGTCGAACAGGTGATCGCCCAGATCCAGGGTTCCGATAGCGGCGACCGGCTGTCCGGCGGCGGCTCCGACGTGCAACAGATCGGCGGCGGCGATGACGCGCGGTATCGCGGCGCCCAGGGGCTCGATCCGGAACTGATCGAGCGGCTGGAAAAGCAGTTCGGCTTCGACAAGCCGCCGCTCACCCGTTTCCTCGAGATGATGGGCAATTATATCCGCTTCGATTTCGGCGAAAGCTTCTTCCGCAACACGCCGGTGATCGATCTCATCATCGACAAGCTGCCGGTGTCGATCTCGCTCGGCGTGTGGATCATGATTGCGTCCTATGCGATCTCCATCCCGCTCGGCATCCGCAAGGCGGTCAAGGACGGGTCCACCTTCGACGTCTGGACGTCCGGCGTGATCATCATCGGTTATGCCGTGCCGAGTTTCCTGTTCGGTATCCTGCTGATCGTGCTGTTTGCCGGTGGCTCCTTCTTCGACTGGTTTCCGCTGCGCGGCCTCGTCTCCGACAACTGGAGCGAACTGCCCTGGTGGCAGAAGATCACCGACTATTTCTGGCACCTGACGCTGCCGCTGATCGCGCTCTCGCTCTCGGCCTTCGCCACCACGACGCTTCTCACGAAGAATTCCTTCATCGATGAGATCAAGAAACAGTATGTGGTCACCGCACGCGCCAAGGGACTGCCGGAGCGGCGGGTGCTCTACGGCCATGTCTTCCGCAACGCCATGCTGATCGTGATCGCCGGATTTCCGGCCTCCTTCATCTCCGCCTTCTTCACCGGTTCGCTGCTGATCGAGAACATCTTCTCGCTCGATGGGCTGGGTCGCCTCGGCTATCTCGCCATCATCAACCGCGACTATCCGATCGTCTTCGGCACGCTCTATATTTTCTCGCTGCTCGGCCTTGTCGTCGGTCTCGTCTCCGACCTGATCTACACCTGGATCGACCCGCGCATCGATTTCGAAAAGAGGGAGGTGTGATGAACGCTCCCGCCACCGTTTCGTCCCGGGAAGCCACTATGGGCGCCGCCGCCCGCCGGCCCCGGCTTTCGCCCACCAATCTGCGCCGCTGGCAGAATTTCAAGGCCAACCGGCGCGGCTACTGGTCGTTCTGGCTCTTCCTCATCCTGTTCGGGCTGTCGCTCTGCGCGGAACTGATCGCCAATGACCGGCCGATCCTCGTGTCCTACAAGGGCGAGCTTCTGGCGCCGGTCCTCGTCAACTACCCGGAGGAAAAGTTCGGCGGCTTCCTGGCAACCACGGATTACCGTTCGGATTTCATCCAGGAGGAGATCAACGCCAATGGCTGGATGATCTGGCCGCCGGTGCGCTACTCCTACCAGACCGTCAATTCCGAAATCCCGCATTCCGCGCCAACCAAGCCCTTTTGGCTGATGGGTGCCGAGGAGCGCTGCAGCGCCTACCCGCAAGGGGCTGCCGATCCGAAATGCAATCTCGGCAACCTCAACTGGCTGGGCACGGATGACCAGGCGCGCGACGTGCTGGCCCGCCTCATCTATGGTTTCCGCATCTCGGTGCTGTTCGGTCTGGCGCTGACGGTTCTGTCCGCTCTGATCGGCGTGACCGCTGGCGCCATCCAGGGCTTTTTCGGCGGCTGGACGGATCTACTGATGCAGCGGTTCATCGAGATCTGGTCGTCGATGCCCTCGCTCTACATCCTGCTGATCATCGCCGCCATCCTGCCGCCGGGCTTCTTCGTGCTGCTTGGTGTCATGCTGCTCTTCCAGTGGGTGGGCTTCGTCGGTGTGGTGCGTGCGGAATTTTTGAGGGCGCGCAATTTCGAATATGTGCGCGCCGCCCGGGCGCTTGGTGTCGGCGACTGGACGATCATGGTCCGCCACCTGCTGCCGAATGCCATGGTGGCGACGCTGACCTTCCTGCCCTTCATCCTGTCGGGTTCGATTGCGACGCTGACCTCGCTCGATTTCCTCGGCTTCGGCATGCCGCCCGGTTCGCCGTCGCTCGGCGAAATGATCGCGCAGGGCAAGAACAACCTGCAGGCGCCATGGCTGGGGCTGACGGCCTTCTTCGCCATGTCGATCATGCTGTCGCTTCTGATCTTCATTGGCGAAGCGGTGCGCGATGCCTTTGATCCGAGGAAGACCTTCCGGTGAGCGGCATCGTCTTGCGCCCCGTTCTATGGCAGAGTGGCACCCGCACAACACCAAGAGGCGCGCCATGAACAAGATTGTGCGTGAGCATTATCCCGTGGAGAAACTGCCGGAAGACCTGCGAGAGGGACTTGAGCCGGGCGCTACCGTGCGGGTGGTGCTGGAGGTGGACGGCGAAGCCGAGGCCGCAAGACGTCAACTTGACGCTTGGTCCGAGAATTTTTGGTCGCAGAAGCCGGCAGAGCGCGAGGCCCTCTCCCGGGACGCGTTGTTGGAGCAACTGCGTGTTCTCAGGGCGTCTAATCCGGCGCCTGTCTCGCAGGAAGAGGCTGTCGCCGAGATCCGTGCCCTTCGCGATGAGTGGGATGACTGATGCGGACTCTCCGCAAAATCTATCTCGACACCAACGTGCTGATCAGCTTTGGCGATGGCAATAGCGATGCGGGGCGCATCCTGCCGCAGGTGATCTCTCGACAGCCCCTCGGCGCGGCGCCTCTCTTCGTCACCAGCAGGTTAACCTTTACGGAACTGATGGTGAAGCCGCTTCGTGACCAGGATCGGGCTATGGCTTCGATCTACATGTCCTGGTCCCTCAGCAGTTCATGGCTAAGGGTCTGTGACGTGGACCAGAACGTCCTGGATTTGGCACCGCTGCTGAGAGTGAAACAACCGCGGCTGAAGCTGCCGGACGCAATTCATCTAGCAACGGCCATCACCGAACGCTGTCCTGAATTGCTCACGGCGGATAAGGCGTTCGCGGATGTGCCGGCGCTGGAACATCCGTTTCTGGGCGCTGTTGACCTGACGCCGCTCACCATCATCCGTCCCGACGAACCCACTCTCACGGCCCTGCTGGAAAGTATGACCGCATGACCAATCCGCTCCTCTCCGTCCGCGATCTGTCCGTCGCCTTCCACCAGGGAGGCAGCGAAACGCTCGCCGTCGATCGGGTCTCCTTCGACATCGCCCCTAGCGAAGTGGTGGCGCTTGTGGGCGAGAGCGGATCGGGAAAATCCGTCACCGCCAATTCCGTCCTGCAGTTGCTGCCCTATCCGGCGGCAAGCCATCCGTCCGGCGAAATCCTCTTTGAGGGCCGCGACCTATTGAGGGTGAGCGAACGAGAGCTGCGCGCGGTGCGCGGCAATGACATCACGATGATCTTCCAGGAGCCGATGACCTCGCTCAATCCGCTCCACACGATCGAGCAGCAGGTGGGGGAGATCCTCGAACTACACCAGGCGATGACGCCGCAGGCAGCCCGGACGCGCACGCTGGAACTCCTGCAGCAGGTGGGGATCCGCGAGGCGGAAAAGCGGCTGAAGGCCTATCCGCATGAACTCTCGGGTGGCCAGCGCCAGCGGGTGATGATTGCCATGGCGCTGGCCAACCGCCCCAAACTGCTGATCGCCGATGAGCCGACGACCGCGCTGGACGTGACGGTACAGGCGCAGATCCTGGAGCTTCTGAAAAAACTCCAGCATGAATACGGCATGTCGATCCTGTTTATCACGCACGATCTCGGGATCGTCCGGCGGTTTGCCGACCGTGTCTGCGTCATGACCAAGGGGAAGATCGTCGAAACCGGGGCGGTCGAGGCTGTCTTCGAGACCCCGCAGCATGACTATACCCGCCATCTTCTGTCCTCCGAACCGCGCGGCGAGCCGCCGCTTGCCGATCCGTCGCGCCCGGTCGTGATGGAGGGGCAGGACATCAAGGTCTGGTTCCCCATCAAGGCCGGTTTCTTCCGCCGCATCGTGGATCACGTGAAGGCGGTAGATGGCATCGATGTGACGCTGCGTGCCGGCGAAACGGTCGGCGTCGTCGGCGAATCCGGCTCGGGCAAGACGACGCTCGGTCTGGCGCTGGCGCGGCTCATCTCCTCGCAAGGCCGGATCAGTTTCGTCGGCAGCGACATCGGACACTACTCCTTCAAGCAGATGCGCCCCTTGCGCGACCGGCTGCAGGTGGTTTTCCAGGATCCCTTCGGTTCGCTCAGTCCGCGCATGTCGGTTGGGGAAATTATCGCCGAAGGACTGAAGGTGCACGAGCCGCAGATGTCGGCCGAGGAGCGGGATGAGGCCGTTGCTGCGGCGCTCGATGAAGTGGGTCTCGATCCAGCCACCCGCTGGCGGTATCCGCACGAGTTTTCCGGGGGTCAGCGCCAGCGCATTGCGATTGCCCGCGCCATGGTGTTGAAGCCGCGTTTCGTCATGCTGGACGAGCCCACTTCGGCGCTCGACATGACCGTGCAGGCGCAGGTGGTCGACCTGCTGCGCGATCTGCAGAAGAAGCATGATCTCGCCTATCTCTTCATCAGCCATGATCTGAAGGTGGTCCGGGCGCTCGCCAACCACGTCATCGTCATGCGCGGCGGCAAGGTGATGGAGGAAGGCCCCTCATCTGATCTCTTCGCCAGCCCGAAGAGCGACTACACCAAGGCGCTGATGGCGGCGGCCTTCAACCTGAAGACCATCAACGCCCCGAGCATCAGCCAGTAAGGGGTTTGGGAACAAAGCGCCGTTTCGGACCGTTGCCTATCCAATGACCCGCCTGGATTGCCCAGGCTCAGCGGAGGAGCGCGGCATGCAGGAACGCCAACCCAATCCCGATACCACGACCACCACACGCACGACGCGTCCAACCCAGGCAGGCGAAACGCCACTGAGCGCCACGGAAGCACGCCAGGGGAGGCGCGGCACGCCCGTCTTCATGGTGCTGGCGATTGGTCTGGTGCTGGCGATGGTCGCCTGGGGTGCCGCCGAATGGTGGGGCCAGGCAACGGAGCCGCCCGCCGAACAGACCGCCACACCGCCAGCCGGCGATACAACGCCGGTCAATCCGAACGCGCAGCCCTCGTCCAATCCGTGATGGAAGCATTGCCAGCGAACGGGTGATCGACACCATCAATCGATTTGATGGTTCGATCTCTGGACTTTGCTTCGGCTTTTTTCGATAACGGGCGCGGAGGTTGTCGTGCTGAAACCTCTTGGTCGAGGGAAGGATGCCCCAGCCGCTTGAAAGAGCCGGGGCAGAGGCAGACATGGCAGCAAAGACCGATATCGCCCGGCGTGTGTATAACCATGCCTGGAAACTCGACCCGATCATCCGCAGCCTCATCGATACGGATTTCTACAAACTCCTGATGCTGCAGATGATCTGGAAGCTGTATCCGGAGACGGATGTCACGTTCTCGCTGATCAATCGCACCAAAAGCGTCAGGCTCGCGGATGAGATCGACGAACAGGAACTGCGCAATCAACTGGATCATGCGCGTTCGCTCCGCCTGTCGAAGAAGGAACTGATCTGGCTCGCCGGCAACACGTTTTATGGCCGTTCGCAGATCTTCGAGCCGGAATTTCTGTCCTGGCTCGCCCATTATCAACTGCCGGAATACGAACTCTCCAAGCGGGATGGCCAGTATGAGCTGACCTTTCATGGCCGCTGGACGGATACCACTATGTGGGAAATCCCGGCGCTCGCCATCATCAACGAATTGCGTTCACGCGCCGCAATGAAATCGCTCGGCCCCTTTACGCTCGATGTGCTCTATGCGCGCGCCAAGGCGAAGATGTGGGAAAAGGTGGATCGGCTGAAAACGCTGCCGGGTCTGCGCATCTCCGATTTCGGCACCCGTCGCCGCCACAGCTTTCTGTGGCAGCGCTGGTGCGTGGAGGCGCTGAAGGAAGGCATCGGCCCGGCCTTTACCGGCACCAGCAACGTGTTGCTCGCCATGGATTCGGATCTGGAAGCCGTCGGCACCAATGCGCACGAACTGCCAATGGTGGTGGCAGCGCTCGCCAATAGCGAGGCGGAACTCAGGGCCGCACCCTACAAGGTCTTGAAGGACTGGAACCGGCTCTACGGCGGCAATTTGCTGATCGTACTTCCGGATGCGTTCGGTACCGCATCCTTCCTGCGCGATGCGCCGGAATGGGTAGCGGACTGGACAGGCTTTCGCCCCGACAGTGCGCCGCCGATCGAAGGCGGGGAGAAGATCATTGCCTGGTGGAAGAAGATGGGCCGCGATCCGAAGCAGAAGCTTCTGATCTTTTCCGACGGTCTGGACGTCGATGCCATCATCGATACCTATCGGCACTTCGAAGGCGAGGTGCGAATGGGCTTTGGCTGGGGCACCAACCTCACCAATGATTTCGCCGGGTGTGCACCAAGCCAGATTGACGGGCTGAAGCCGATCTCGATTGTCTGCAAGGTCAGTGAAGCGAATGGCCGTCCGGCCGTCAAACTGTCCGACAATCCGCGCAAGGCAACCGGCGATCCGGATGAGGTGCAGCGTTATCTGCGTTTCTTCGGTCAGGAGGACCGCGTCGAACAGGCGGTTCTCGTTTAAGCAAAGGGCCGGCGTCGGGCGACGCCAGCCCCTGCCTGTGATTACTCGATGATCTGGACGACCTTGTAGGTCTTCGGGTCAACAATCACGCGCTGTTCATTGACCACAGCATAAGCGTAATCCTGATGCTGCGGAACCGGCGTCAGAACCACCGTCTGCGGGATGGCTTCACCCACCACCACCTGGCGTTCCATCACCACCGGCTGCGGTGCCGGCTGCTGGCGAACATAAGTGACGACTTCCTGCGGCGGCGGATCGATGGCCGTACCGATTGCCGCACCGGCAATGCCGCCGACGGCTGCACCAATCGGACCGCCGACGATGGCGCCGGTAATCGCGCCGCCGGCAGCCCCATTCACGGTGCCATCCTGGGCCGGTGCCTGTGTTGCGAAAAGCGCTGCAAGAACAGCGGCAGAAGTCAGCATCAACTTACGCATTGGGTTGTCTCCTCTCTGATAATCCAATGGCCCAACAACACCGATCTGCGGATTTTCGTTCCTTACACCCGCTCACCTTTCGTGTTCTTCAGACACAAGGGGCGAGAGAAAGCGCTATCAAAACAGATGTTGACAGAATAAACATATGTTGTATTCGTAGGAGACAATGAGATCGAGGCGACAATGAGCGAACTGGGCGCGCAGGAACAGGCGGTCCTGAAGATCATTCAGGACAACCCCTTTGCAGGACAGCAGGAGATTGCCGACCAGCTGGGATTGGCGCGTTCCACGGTCGCTGCGCACATCGTCCAGCTGGTCGCCAAGGGGCATATTCTGGGGCGCGGTTACGTGCTGCCGGAGCCGTCGCGGGCCGCCTGCATCGGTGGCGCCGTCTTCGATCGAAAATACCGCGCAAGACACACGGTTATTCCGGCCACCTCCAATCCGGTCGATGGCGCTAGAAGTTTTGGCGGCGTCGCCCGTAACGTGACGGAAAATCTGGCGCTCCTCGGCACGCCGGTCAGTTTCATCTCGATCATCGGAGAGGACGAGACGGGCCAGGCCCTTCTGGCGCAGCTGAAAGCGCGTGGCGTGGATGTGAGCCAGGTGGTGACCACCAGCGAACGGCCGACCGCCGAATATGCCGCCGTGCTTGATCCTGCCGGCGATCTGGTCATCGGGCTTGCCGATATGGGCATCTTCGATCTCTTCCAGCCCGCCCATATCGATCGCGCCTGGCCGCATCTGGCCGCCTCAAGCCTCGTTTTTGCCGATTGCAATCTGCCGGCCGAGGTGCTGCATCACCTAATCGCGCGGAGAAAAGGCGCCCGCTTCCGGCTGGCGATCGATGCCGTTTCTACGCCGAAGGTGGTGCGGCTGCCATCCGATCTCGCTGGCATCGATCTTCTGTTCATGAACCTCGATGAAGCCAATGCGCTCCTGGAGCGCGAGGGCCTGCCGCCGGCGAAGGATGCCTTCGAGGCAGCGAGTGCCCTGACGACGCGTGGTGTTTCAGAAGCGGTGGTGAGCATGGGAAGCCAGGGCATGGCGGTGGCTTCCGATGGCAAAGCTCTCCATGTGCCGTCGGTTACGGCGGCTCCCGTCGATATGACCGGGGCGGGCGACGCCATGATTGCCGGAACCCTGCACCGCCTGCTCGCGGGCGACACCACCGTCGAGGCTGCCCGCACCGGCGCACTTCTTGGCGCGCTGACAACCGAAACGGCCGCCAGCGTTCACGCGGAACTTTCGCCGCATTTTCTTCAAGCCAACCTCCATCGGCTCGCCGACAGGAAAGGATGATCCATGACCCTTCTGAAACCGAAACTGAGCCGCGAAGTCGCCGAGACGCTGGCCGCCGGCGGCCCCGTCGTCGCGCTGGAATCCACCATCATCACCCATGGCATGCCCTATCCGGCCAATCTGGAGACGGCACTCGCGGTCGAAGCCGTGGTGCGGGAAAACGGCGCCGTCCCGGCGACGATCGCCGTCATCGATGGCGAACTGCGGGCCGGTCTCGAACATGACGAACTGCAGGCGCTGGCACAGGCCACGGGCGTGGTGAAAGCGTCCGGCCGCGATCTCGCCGTGGCCATGGTGCGCAAGGCCTCCGCCGGCACGACGGTCTCCGCCACCATGCTGCTCGCCGATCTTGCCGGCATCGACATCTTTGCGACCGGCGGCGTCGGCGGTGTGCATCGCGGCGCCGAACAGACCTTTGACATTTCCGCCGATCTGACCGAACTCGGCCGCACGAAGACCGCCGTCGTCTGCGCCGGCGTCAAATCCATCCTCGATATCGCCAAGACGCTCGAATATCTGGAAACCCAGCGCGTGCCGGTCATCGCCTATGGCACGGAGGATTTCCCAGCCTTCTTCACTCGAAAGAGCGGCTACAAGGCCGATCATCGCCTCGATACGCCGGAAGAGATTGCCGCAGCGATGCACCTGCACCACAGGCTCGGCACCGGCACAGGCCTGATGATCGCCAATCCGATCCCGGAAGAATTTGCCCTGACGCCGGACTTCATCGATGGCACGATCGCCGATGCCGTTCGCGAGGCAGAGGAAAAGGGCATCGGCCGCAAGGAGCTCACGCCCTTCCTGCTCGCCCGCATCAACGAATTGTCGAAGGGCGAAAGCCTGAAGGCCAACATCGCGTTGGTGAAGAACAATGCAGCGCTTGCCGCCCGCATGGCGGTGGCTTATGCGGCGCTGAAGAAAGGCGCCTGATCTCTGGCGAGAGAGGGGGCACGTAACGCGCTCCCTCTTGCGGTCTTCGCACCCATGCCGAATATGACAGGATCAATGCGGAGACCATCTGATGAAGGATATCAGGCCAATCAGAAACGAGGCAGATCTTGAATGGGCGCTGGCGGAAGTCGAACCTTACTTCCAGGAGCCGCCGCAGGCCGGAACGGAAGAGGCCGACCGGTTCGACATTCTGTCGGACCTGATCGAAGCCTATGAGAACCGGGTTGTTGAACTCGAAGCCTCCGATCCGATCGATCTCCTGCAGTTCTACATGGACACCACGGGCCGCACGCAATCGGATCTGGCTGAGCTTTTCGGTTCGAGGTCGCGGGCCTCGGAAGTGTTGCGGCGCAAGCGGGCGCTGACGCTCGATATGATCAACAGGCTTCGGCAGGAATGGCACATTCCCGCCGATTGCCTGGTTCAACCCTACGCGCTCGTTGCTTGATCAGCCCTTTGCCGGCAGCCGCGCCAGCCGTTCCGTCAAAAGCGCATAAAAGCCGTCGGCATCGACGTGGCGCATGAAGGTGGCGTTCTTCGGCCGGTCGGTCACGCCCCACCAGTCGGCCACCGTCATGCCCTTGGTCAGAGGCGATTCCGTTTCGATCTCCACATTGCAGAGACGCCCCTCGTAAAGCTCCGGCTTCAGCAGGTAGGCAATCACGTTCGGGTCATGCAGCGGGCCGCCATCGGTGCCGTATTTCTGCTCGTCGAAACGCTCGAAGAATTCCAGCCAGCCGACCACAGCATTGGCAAGCGGCGTGCCGAGCGCCTTGATGGCGGCAACGCGGCTCGCCGTCGTCAGCGTCTGGTGCGTCACGTCGAGCGGCATCATCACGATCGGCGCGCCGCAGCCGAAGCAGATCTTGGCGGCCTTTGGATCCACGAAGATGTTGAACTCGGCAGCCGGCGTCACGTTGCCGCCTTCAAACAGGCCGCCGCCCATCAGCACGATCTCTCGGATCCGTGCGGCGATCGCCGGCTCGCGGTCAAGCGCGGTGCCGAGATTGGTCATCGGGCCAAGCGTGCAGATCGTCACCGTGCCGGGCTCATGCGCCATCAGCGTTTCGATGATGAAATCGACGCCGTGCTGGGACTGCAGCGGCATGCCGGGCTCCGGCAGGTCGGCGCCGTCCATGCCGGTTGCGCCATGCACGTATTCGGCGGTGAACAGGCTGCCTTCCATCGGTCCGTCACAACCGGCGAACACCTTCACGTCGGTGCGGCCCGCCAGTTCGCAGACCTTGCGGATATTCCTCGAAGTCAGCGCCACCGGAACATTGCCGGCCGCAGCCGTAATCCCCAGAACCTCGATCTCCGGGCTTGCCAGGGCCAGCAGGATGGCCAGCGCATCGTCCTGGCCGGGATCGGTATCGATAATGATCTTCTGGGGCATTTTTGTCTCTTTGGTCGTGGAAAGGAGTGCGGCAAATCCGCCGGAAGGCAAGGGCTTTCGCATGTCCTGCTCAGCGGAGCAAGAGATGCCGCAGCCACCGGAACCGGGCGAAACCGTGAGGAGAGGTCAGAGCGAGGCGGCGGCGCGGGCAGCCTGATCATAGTGCCCGGAGAGCGCCCGAAGGCGTGCGGCAATTTCAGACAGGGTCTCGGCGGACACCTCCGTCGACAGAACGGATCGCACCAGCAAGGTTTCGCGCATGGCCTTGTAGCGGCGGCAGGCATCGGCGCCGGCGTCCGTCACCATCACCAGCTTTTCCTTGCCGCGCTTGCCGGACTTGATCAGCTTCAGCCGCTCCAGCTTCTTCAGCGAGTAGGTAACGACGTGGGTATCCTCGATATTGAGGACGAGCGCGATATCGGCAAGCGTTTTCGGTTTGCCGCGGCTGTTGACGTTGTGCAGCACGAGCGTATCGACGGGGGAAAGGTCCGGAACGCCGGAGGCCGCCATGCAGCGCACCATCCAGCGGCTGAAGGCGTGGTTCAGCATCACGAGGCCGAATTCGATCTCGGACAGCGCGGGAAGCGCACCGCTTGCCAGGTGTTCCGAGGAAACAATCGGGCCCGTCAGATCCTCGAGGTTCGGCATGCTTTTATGTCTCCCGCGCAAGAATGCCGCCGGGCACAACAGCCCGGCGGCACCTCATAAATCACATCTTCTTATAGGCGTCCACGATCGTGGCGCCATCGGCTCCGGCCTTGCTCAACCAGTCCTGCGTCAGCTTTTCGCCAACGTCGGAAAGGCCCTTCTTCAGGTCGGCGCTCGGCGCTGCAACGGTCATGCCGTGCTCCTTCAGCGTCGCCATGTAGGCGGCGGTCTTTTCCTCGGCGAGCTTCCAGCCGCGGGCTTCGGCGGCGGCAGCAGCCTCTTCCACAGCCTTCTGGGCCGCCGGATCGAGCGCGGCAAACGCCTTCTTGCTGACGAAGGTCACGTTCTTCGGCAGCCAGGCCTGGGTATCGTAATAGTGGGTGAGCGATTCCCAGATCTTCGAATCGACGCCGGTCGCGCTCGATGTCATCAGGCCGTCCACGGCGCCGGTTGCCAGCGCCTGCGGCAGTTCGGCTGCCTGGATGGTGACCGGCTGCGCGCCGACCAGTTCGGCAATCCGCGAGGTGCCGACGTTATAGGCACGCCACTTCAGCCCCTTCATGTCGGCAACGGTATTGAGATCCTTCTTCGTGTAGATGCCCTGCGGCGGCCACGGGGTGGCGTAAAGCAGCTTGAGGCCCTGGCCGTCGAGGGCCTTTTCGATTGCCGGCTTGGAAGCCGCCCACAGCTTCTTCGACTGTTCGAAGCTGGTGGCGAGGAAGGGCACCACGTCGAGGCCGAAGACCGGGTTTTCGTTTTCGTGCAGCGAGAGCAGGACCTCGCCCACCTGCGCCTGACCTGTCTGGACGGCGCGCTTGATATCCGGCGCCTTGAACAGCGAGGCGCTTGGATAGACGGTGATCTTCAACTCACCCTTGGTCGCGGTCTCGACATCCTTGGCAAAGGCATTGAGGTTTTCGACGTGATAGTTCGCCGGCGGATAGGCAGAGGGCAGAACCCACTGGGTTTCGGCCAAGGACGGGCCGCTGAGGGCAAATAGGCTTGCGGCAGCAAGCGAAAGACGGCGAAGGATTGGCATCGTCAGTGTCATGGTCTCAAGTTCCCCTTGGTTGATGTTATCCCGGAAAAGCCAGTTTTGGCAGGATCAGCACGATATCCGGGAAGACCGTGATGATAACGGCGGTAACGACGAGAAGCAGGAAGAAGGGCAGGGCGGCGCGCGCCACGGCCAGGCTGTCCCGGCCGCTCATCGTCTGCAGCACGAAGAGGTTGAAGCCGACCGGCGGCGTGATCTGCGCCATCTCCACCATCAGCACCAGAAAGACGCCGAACCAGATGAGATCGAACCCGGCCTGCTGGATCATCGGCAGCACCACCACCGTGGTCAGCACGATCATCGACAACCCGTCGATGGCGCAGCCAAGCAGGATATACATGACCGTCAGCACCGCGATCAGCGCATAGGGGCTGAGCTGGAAGCCATTGACCCATTCGGCCAGCGCGTTCGGAATGCCGGTATAGCCCATGGCGATCGACATATAGCCGGCACCGGTCAGGATCAGCATGATCATGCCGGTCATGCGGGTGGCGCCCATCACGCTGTCACGGAAGGATTTCCAGGAGAGCGACCGTTGCGAGGCGGCCAGAACCAGGGAACCGAGAACACCCCAGGCCGCGCATTCGGTGGCCGTGGCCCAGCCCATCAGCAGGGCTGCAAAGACGGAGCAGATGAGGAGACCGAGCGGAATGAGGTTCAGTGTTTCCTTGAGCTTTTGCCGCAAGGGCATGGGCGCCGGCTTTTTCGGCATCTTGCCGGGGTTCATCAGCGCCCAGACCCCGATCGCGCTCATGTAAAGCGCCATCACGATGACGGCCGGCAGAAGGCCGGCCATGAACATCTGGATGATCGAGACATTCGCCGCGACCGCATAGACGATCATCGGGATCGACGGCGGCACCAGAAGGCCGAGCGTGCCGGCCCCGGCAATCGAGCCGAGACTGATCATCTCGTCATACCCGCGTGTCTTCAGTTCCGGCAGCGTGATTTTGGCGACCATCGCAGTCGTTGCCGCCGATGAGCCGGAGACGGCGCCGAACAGGCCGCAACCCAGCACGTTGACGTGGATGAGCCGGCCCGGCAGCCAGTTCAGCCAGGGAGAAAGACCCCGGAACATCTCGTCCGAAAGCCGCGTGCGAAAGAGGATTTCGCCCATCCAGACGAACAGCGGAAGGGCTGTCAGGCTCCAGGAAGCGCTGCCGCTCCAGGCATTGGTGGCAAGCGCCGCGCCGATGGAAATGCCGGGCGGGGCGAACTGCATGGCAATGAAGCCGCAGAGCAGCAGGGTGATGCCGATCCAAAGCCCGCCGGCCAGCAGGAAAACCAGCGCGCCGAGAATGAGGCCGGAGACTTCGACAAGGTGGATGCTCTCCATCGTCAGACCCCGCTTTCCATCACGCGCTCGACGAACTCGTCCGTCGTCACCGGTTTCGGTTTCTCATAGCGTGGTGCGCCGCCGGCAAGCAGATGGAGGAGTTCATCGACGAAACCGAGCGCCAGGATGCCAAGCCCTGCGGCCATGCCGAGCTGCGGGATCCAGAGCGGAACCGCAATCACCCCCTGCGACATGTCGTTGAACTCGAAGGAAACGAGGACCATTTCGATGGCGTACCAGGCGAAGTATCCGCTGGCGGCGGTCCCAAGCGCCGTGCAGGTGATTTCCACCAGGCGCCGCGGCAGACCGCCAAGCTTGTCGATCAGCAGTTCCATGCGGATCAGTTCGCCGGAGCGGAAGGTGTGGGCAAGTGCCAGGAAGGCGCAGGCCGCCATGCACCAGGACGCAAAATCGTCGCCTGCCGGCACGTCTATGCCCAGAGGACGCCCGGCGGACAGCGAAATCATGATCAGGAAGATCGCCACCAGAAATACGCCGGCGAGCCAGCCGGACAGACGGTAAATCCCGTCCAGCAGTGCCGTCAGCCAGTCGGGAAAGAGGGCGTGGTGTCGTGTGGATTTAGCGGAAGACATGGCAAATCCCCCCGCTTGACGCAGAAAAAGCAGTCATTGGCTTCCCCTCGGTTGCCGTTTTCGGTCGGGCTTTTCCGCCTCTGACACCGTTGAGAAGGCATGATGACGGAAGAAGGATTTTTCGTCAACTTAACATTGACGATTTGTCGATGAAATGTTTCTGTTAAGCCAAATCAGAAACTGGAGACGGGAACATGACGCAGAAAAAATGGGACTTCTGGATCGATCGCGGCGGCACGTTCACCGATATCGTCGGTCGCGCGCCGGACGGACGGCTGATCCCGCACAAGCTTCTGTCGGAAAACCCGGAGGCTTATCGCGATGCCGCCGTCCAGGGCATTCGCGAGCTTCTGGGGCTGAAGGCCGGGGATGCGATTCCGCCGGGGATGATCGGTGCGGTCAAGATGGGAACGACCGTTGCCACCAATGCGCTTCTGGAGCGCAAGGGCGAAAACACGCTGCTCGTCACCACGCGCGGTTTCCGCGATGCGCTGGCGATCGGTTACCAGGCGCGCGCCGACATTTTTGCCAAGGAAATCCTGAAGCCGGAACTGCTCTACAGGGCCGTCGTCGAAATCGACGAACGCGTGCGGGCCGATGGCGTCGTCGAGGCCGAGCCGGATGCGGACGTGGTGAGAAACCAACTGCAGGCTGAGTTCGATGCCGGTTTCCGCGCCATTGCCATCGTCTTCATGCATGCCTACCGCTTCCCCGCCCATGAGCAGCTGGTGGCGAAGATTGCCCGCCAGATCGGTTTCACCCAGGTCTCCGTCAGCCACGAAGTGTCGCCGCTGATCAAGCTGGTCGGACGTGGCGATACCACTGTCGTCGACGCCTATCTCTCGCCGATCCTGCGCCGTTACGTGGAGCAGGTCGCAGGCGAGCTCGGGGCCGGCGGCGATGACGGCGCGCAGCTGATGTTCATGCAATCCTCCGGGGGGCTGACCGCCGCCAGCCTGTTCCAGGGCAAGGATGCGATCGTCTCCGGCCCGGCCGGCGGTGTCGTCGGTGCGGTCGAGACCTCGAAGCTTGCCGGCTTCGACCGGATGATCGGCTTCGACATGGGCGGCACCTCGACGGATGTCTCCCATTATGACGGCGAACTGGAGCGGTCCTTCGAGACGGAGGTTGCCGGCGTTCGCATGCGTGCGCCGATGATGTCGATCCACACCGTGGCCGCCGGCGGCGGCTCCATCCTGCATTTCGAAAACGGCCGCTTCCGTGTCGGGCCGGATTCCGCCGGCGCTAATCCGGGGCCAAAGGCCTATCGCCGCGGCGGACCGCTGACGGTGACGGATGCGAATGTCATGCTCGGCAAGCTCTCGCCGGACCTGTTCCCGGCGATCTTCGGCCCGGGCCGCAATGAAAAGCTGGATGCCGAGGCCGTGCGCACGGCCTTCGAGCAGCTTGCAGCCGAGATCGGCGACGGGCGCACGCCCGAAGCGGTGGCCGATGGTTTCCTCGCCATCGCGGTCGAGAACATGGCCAATGCCGTCAAGAAGATCAGCGTGCAGCGCGGTTATGATGTCACCAACTATGTGCTGACCTGCTTCGGCGGTGCCGGCGGCCAGCATGCCTGCCTGACCGCCGATGCGCTCGGCATTTCGACAGTGCTGATCCATCCCTTCTCCGGCATCCTCTCCGCCTATGGCATGGGCCTTGCCGATATCCGCGCCAACCGTCAGCGCACGGTGTCGGCGACGCTGGAAACAGCGCTGCAAAGCCTGCCGTCCCTCCAGACGGAACTGAGCGATGCCGTGATGACCGAACTGCAGGCGCAGGGTGTGCCGGGCGCGGATGTCGCGGTGCTGCACCGCGCCCATCTGCGTTACCAGGGCACCGATACCACGCTCTCCGTGACGCTCGATACGGCAGACGCCATGGCGGCGGCATTCGAGGCCGCTCACCGCAAACAGTTCGGCTTCATCTTCGAAGGCCGCGAGATCGTCTTTGAATCCTACGAGGTGGAAGCCATTGGCGGCGGGGCGGATTCGCAGGAACCGCGCCATGAGCTCGACCAGGCCAAACCCGTGCCGGCACTGGACACCCGCTTCTTCTCCGGCGGCGCCTGGCGGGAAGCCCCGGTCTTCCTGCGCAAGGATATTCGCCCGGGCGCCAAGGCGATGGGGCCTGCCCTGCTGGTCGAACCGCACCAGACCATCGTGGTCGAGGAAGGCTGGGCCTTCGAGGTGACGGCGCTCGATCACGTGGTGCTGAAGCGGGTGAAGGCTCTGTCGCGCGCCAATGCCGTTGGCACGGCCGCCGATCCGGTGCTGCTCGAAGTCTTCAACAACCTCTTCATGTCGATCGCCGAGCAGATGGGCGTGACGCTGCAGAACACGGCCTCCTCCGTCAACATCAAGGAACGGCTCGATTTCTCCTGCGCCGTTTTTGATGCAAACGGCGCGCTGGTCGCCAATGCGCCGCACATGCCGGTGCATCTCGGTTCGATGGACCGCTCCGTCGAGACGGTGATTGCCGCCAACCAGGGGAAAATCCGCCCCGGCGACGTCTTTGCCCTCAACGCCCCCTATAACGGCGGCACCCATCTGCCGGATATCACCGTCGTGACACCGGTCTTCGATGAGGCGGGCACAGATATCCTCTTCTACGTCGCCTCCCGCGGCCACCATGCCGATGTCGGCGGCACGGCGCCGGGTTCGATGACCCCGCTTGCCACCACCGTCGATGAGGAAGGCGTACTGTTCGACAATGTGCGCCTGGTGGATCAGGGCCGGTTCGACGAGGAAGGCATCATACGTCTGATGACGGATCATCCCTATCCGGCCCGCAATGTCGCCCAGAACGTAGCCGACTTGCGTGCCCAGATCGCGGCTAACGAAAAGGGCGTGCACGAAATGCGCAAGATGATCGCGCAGTTCGGGCTTGATGTCGTCCGGGCCTATATGGGCCATGTGCAGGACAATGCCGAGGAAAGTGTCCGCCGCGTTCTCGAAAAGTTGTCGGACTCGGAATTTTCCTACGCGACGGACCAGGGCAGCGTCATCAAGGTGAAGATCACGGTCGACAAGCAAGCCCGTGAGGCGACCGTGGATTTCACCGGCACCAGCGCGCAGAAGAAGAACAACTTCAACGCGCCGGAACCCGTCACGCGCGCCGCGGTGCTTTATGTTTTCCGTGTCATGGTCGAAAGCGCGATCCCGATGAATGCCGGCTGCCTGAAGCCGATCCGCATCATCGTTCCGGAAGGCTCGATGCTGAAGCCGCATTATCCGGCCGCGGTCGTCGCCGGTAATGTGGAGACCAGCCAGCATGTGACGAACGCGCTGTTCGGGGCGCTCGGCGCCATGGCCGCCAGCCAGGGCTCCATGAACAACCTCACCTTTGGCAACGAGACCTACCAGTATTACGAGACGCTGTGCTCCGGTTCGCCAGCCGGTCAGTTCCGCGATGGCCGCGGCTTCAACGGCACGGATGCGGTGCATGTGCACATGACCAACTCGCGCCTGACGGACCCGGAAATCCTGGAAACCCGCTATCCGGTGCTGCTGGAGGATTTCCATATCCGCAAGGGCTCCGGCGGCAAGGGCCGCTTCCATGCCGGCGACGGCACGGACCGCACCATCCGTTTCCTCGAGCCGATGGATTGCGCGATCCTCTCCTCCCATCGCACCATCCGTCCGCATGGGCTGGAGGGCGGCGAGCCGGGCGAACTGGGGCGAACCCTCGTGCGTCGTCTCAATGGTACCATCGAGGAACTGGCCGGCTGCGCCCAGACGCATCTGGCGAGCGGCGAGGCGATCACCGTCCGCACCCCGACGGCCGGCGGATTTGGCAAGGCCTGACGCCTTCCACGCGCGTTTGCCGTTGGGAAAGACCCCTCGCCGCAAACGGGAGAGGGGCTCTGTCCTGGCACAGCCTTTGTCGCGCCCCCTCTCCCCGCAGGCGGGGAGAGGGCCGGGGTGAGGGGCCTCAGCCATTGAAGCCACGCACAGATCTGCCCCTCATCCGGCCTGCCGGCCACCTTCTCCCCGTGCGACGAGGAGAAGGAGAACCCGGGCGATGCCTCGCCCTGAGACAAAGCCCAAGGGTTTGGCAGCATCCTCCGTAGATAGCAAAAGAACCAAACAGCCTCCGCCGCGTAGTATTCAGCAAACACGGAGGTTTTCATGAACGAGACAAGCGCATCACAGACCGGCAGACTGGCCTGGGTCACCGGCGCCAGTTCCGGCATCGGCAAGGCCGTCGCCGAACGGCTTGCGCGCGAGGGCTGGCGGGTGGCCGTCAGCGCCCGCAGTGCCGAGAAACTGCAGGCACTGGCCGGACAGCACGCCGGCCGCGTCTTTGCCTTCCCGCTGGATATCACGGATCGCGACGCAGCGCTTGGCACCGCAGACGCCATCCGCTCGGCGCACGGCCCGATCGATCTCGCCATCTTTTCCGCCGGTACCTACAAGCGCGACAGTGTGCGCCGCTTCGACGCCCGCGATCTCGCCACCACGATCAACCTCAACGTGGTCGGCACGGCAAACACCATGGAAGCCGTCATCCCGGATATGATTGCCCGCCATCAGGGCGAGATTGCCGTGATCGCCTCGGTGGCGGGGCTGGTCGGCCTGCCGGGTGGCGGCTTTTATGGAGCGAGCAAAGCGGCCCTCAACAATCTCTGTCAGGCGCTTTACCCGGAACTGGAGCGCGAAGGGATTCGCCTGCGCATCATCAATCCGGGTTTTGTCGACACGCCGCTCACGCAGAAGAACGATTTTCCGATGCCCTTCCTCGTCTCGTCCGAAGAAGCCGCCGATGCGATCGTTGCCGGCCTGAAGACCAGCCGCTACGAGATCATCTTTCCCTGGAAGATGGCGCTTGGCATCAAGCTGCTGGCCGCCCTACCCAAGAGCCTGCTCTTCCGTCTGACGCGCCGCATGCTGCGCAAACCGCAATAGTCTTCGTCACGGTCAGTGCTGACGAAAAGGGCCCGGCATTCCTGCCGAGCCCTTCTTCACGAAGCCGATAGATCAAGCAGCAGCCTTCTCCAGCTTGAACTGCGCCACGTCGATGCGGCCGGTCCTGAAACCGGCGGCACAATAATGCAGGTAATAGTGCCAGGTGCGGAAGAACCGTTCGTCGAAGCCGAGCGGTGCGATCTTCGGCCAGGTGGCGCGGAAGGCCTTGTCCCAGACGAGAAGCGTGCGCTCGTAATCGCGGCCGAAACGGAAGCAGTCCTCCACCGTCAGCCGAGCTGAGCGGGCAATCTCTGCAAATCCCGTGAGTGTTGGCAGCATGCCGCCCGGAAAGATATAGGTCTGGATGAAATCCGCATGACGGCGATAGTGCTCGAAGCGGCTCTCATCGATGGTAATAACCTGGATCATCGCCTGCCCACCGGGCTGCAGCAGCTCACGCACCTGCTCGAAATAGACCGGCCAGTGTTCCTCGCCCACCGCCTCGAACATTTCGATCGAGACGATCTTGGTGAACTGGCCGCGGCAATCGCGGTAATCCTGCAGCCGGATCTCACCCTTGTGCGCAAGACCCGCATTCGCCAGCCGCTCCTCGGCAAAGGCAGCCTGTTCCTTCGAGAGGGTCAGGCCTGTCACGCGGCAGCCCGTGTCGCGGATCGCCTGTTCCATGAAGCCGCCCCAACCGCAGCCGATCTCCAGCACATGATCGTCCGGGCCAATCTTCAGTTCGCGGATGATACGGCCGTATTTTTCCCGCTGCGCCTCTTCGAGGCTCATTTCGGGATGCGTGTAGATCGCCGACGAATAGGTCATCGAGCGATCCAGCCAGTGGCGGTAAAAGCCGTTGCCGAGGTCGTAATGGAAGGCGATGTTGCGGCGGCTGCCGGATTTCGAATTGTGCCGAAGGCGGTGGCGCCAGTGGGCCACACGCGCCATCAGCGCCATGGGCCGCGCCAGTTTCGCCCAGTCCTTCTCGTTGGCGATGGCGAGATCGAGAACCTGGCCGAGATCCGGCGTCGACCAGTCGCCATCCATGTACGAGCGCGCAAAACCCAGGCTGCCGCCGGCGACGATACGGCGCAGCACGCGGGAGCGATTGAAGCGGATGGTGGCATTCGGGCCCAGGCTGCCCTCGCCGAAATGGTGCTCACGCCCGCTCGGGAAGATGATGGTGAGGCGCCCGTGCCGGGTGCGTGCCAGCATGCGGCAGAGCATGCGTTCCCAAAGCGGTGTGCGTTCGGCAAACAGGATCGGGTCTCCATGTCCGGCATGCGTCATGTCTGCGTTCCTCCACTCAAGACCGGATGTTCCACGGAGCTTGCGATGCGGTTGTCTGCGGGCCGGTGCCGATGGATCGGCACACCCTTCAGCCAGAGCCGCAAGGCTTCCCAGTGGATGCCCGCCATGACCTTCATCGTCATCAGCGGATAGGTGAACAGCGCGCGCGACAGCGTGCCATCCGTCAGGGGCGAATGCTTTCCGCTGAAACTGGCGAAAAGCAGCTTGCCGTCTAGGTCGTGTTCGCTGATGGAAATCGTCACGCGCTCGCCAGGCGGCGTAATGTCGAAGTCATAGGTGCAGTCCATCGGCATGAAGGGAGACACATACATCGCCTTCGAACAGGAATGCCGCACCGCCCCCTCCGTGATGCCTGCTGCGGGAATGACATAGGTATGCCGTTCCTTGAAAGTATTGCAGACCTCATAGAGCAAGGCCAGCAGCCTCCCGTCACCGTCCTCGCAGAAATACACGGTCAGCGGATTGAAGACGTACCCGAAGATGCGCGGGTAGCAGAGCACGCGCACGCGGATCGCCTGGGCCGTTATGCCAGCCTCGGCGAGATGCGCGCTCACCCAGGCGCGAAGACCGCCCTTTTCGCCACGGCCATGATCCTTGTCCCAGAAGCTGAAGATGCCGGGACGGTTGTAGCCGAACAGCGTCAGCCCCCGGTCAAGGCTTTCGAGTTCATCGAGATCGAGGAGCAGCGAAAACACCCGGTAGCGCAGGTGGTGCTTTTTCGGCCGGTGTCTCTGGTGAACGACGCTGCCGAAATAGATGGCCGAGCCGCCCGTCATTCGGCCGCTGCCAGAAGCGGGGTCGCGAAAATTCGGCCCGATTCGTTTTGCACCGCCCAGGGGCGCCGCACGCCCGACACGGCTTCGGCGACCGCCAGACCCGACTGCAGGCCATCCTCGTGGAAGCCGCTGCCGAAATGGGCCCCGCAGAACCAGGTGTTGCGGCGGCCCTGAAGATCCCAGAGCTGGCGCTGCGCCGTCATCGCCGCCATGTCGTAGAGCGGATGGGTGTAATGATAGGTCCCGATCACCTTCTCCTCCCGAACCTCGCGGCAGGCATTCAGCGTCACGAACAGCGGATGACGCTCGTCAATGTTCTGCAGCCGGTTCATCCAGTAGGTCACGCACAGCGGTGCGGTATCATTCTGGCGCTTGCCGCCAATATAATTCCAGCTGGACCAGACCGCCTTGCGTTTTGGCATAAGGCGCTCGTCGGAATGCAGGATGGCGACATTGTCGGTGTAGCGAAAGGCACCGAGAATGCCGCGTTCTGCCGTGTCTGCATCGCTGAGAAGCTGAAGCGCCTGGTCGGCGTGGGTCGCGATGATCACCTCATCGAAATGATCCTCGCCCCCTTTCGTATCCTTGACGCGGACACCGGCATCGGCTTTGCGCTCAATGCTGGCCGCGCCGCAACCGAGCCGGACTTCACCCCGGAAAGCCTCGGCCAGGCGCGATACATAGGCGCGGCTGCCGCCGGTCACCGTCCGCCACTGCGGACGCCCCGACAGCAGAATGAGACCGTGATGGACGAAAAACCGCAGAAAAGCATGCAGCGGATAGGAGCGCATGTCGGTCGTCGTCATCGACCAGATCGCCGCGCCCATCGGCAAGAGGTGATCATCGATGAAGCTTTTTGAGAAACGCTGCTGGTCGAGATACTCACCAAGCGTCACCCGTTCCAGATCGGAACGTGCAAGCGTTGCTTCTGCCTCGCGATAAAAGCGGAGGACGTCGGAGAGCATGCGCCAGAAGCGCGGCCGCGCGGCATTGCTGCGCTGGCCGAGCAGGCCCTTGAGGCCGGTTCCGGAATATTCGAAGCCGCCATCGTCGATGGAGGCCGCAAACGACATGTCGGACGCCTCGGTCGCGACGCTGAGATGCTGAAACAGCGCAACGAGGTTCGGATAGTTCTTGTCGTTGAAAACGATGAAGCCGGTATCGACCGGAATGTCGCCATCGGCCGTGGCAACGAGCGCGGTATTGGAATGGCCTCCCAGCCGGTCGCCGTGTTCATACAGCACCACGTCATGAGCCTTGGATGTCAGCCAGGCCGCGGACAGGCCGCTGATCCCGGAGCCGATAACGGCAATACGACGACGACCGGAATGTTTTGAAACCATTTGCAATGTCCGTTGTTGGGTTCTGCTTGGGCTCTACGCCAGCTGCGTCCAAACGGATTTCTGCAATTTTTCTTTTCTTCCGCTGATCCGTCGCGGAGGAGGGGGCGTAAAGCAGGCCATGAGCTTGACTGTTTCCATCCTGGCCCCGACGTGCCACAACGATCAGAAAGTGAGCGCTCGCTCACGTTCGACGGTCAAGCATGGCGCCAGGATGAAACGAACGGACAAGACACAATCGGAAACGGAGCTTTCGCCGGCCCAATTTGCGGTTCTTCTGGCCCAGGTGGGTCAGGAACGCGACGTGGATGCCTTCGAGACGATCTTTCGGCATTACGGCCCCCGCATACGCTCGTTCATGGCCATGAAGACCCGCGACACGCAGATGGCCGAAGAGCTGATGCAGGAAACCATGATGGCCGTCTGGAACAAGGCGACGCAGTTTGATCCGGCGCGCGGCAACGCCTCGGCCTGGATCTTCACCATCGCCCGAAACCTGCGGATCGATGCCTTCCGGCGCAAGCGCCCCGTCTTCGATGAAAACGACCCGGCCTTCGTCAGGGATGACGTTGCTCCGGCCGACATTGAACTGGAGGGCCGGCAGGATGCGGAATTGCTGCGCAAGGCGATGGAAACGCTGCCTGCGGAGCAACTGGACGTCTTGAAACGCGCCTTCTTCGATGAGGCCTCCCATTCGGCCATTGCCGAGGACATGGGCCTGCCTTTGGGAACAGTCAAATCACGGATCCGGCTCGCATTCGACAAGTTGCGGACGACGCTGGAGGGTAAACGATGAGTATTCGACACCACATCAGCGACACGCTTCTTCTCGATTACGCCTCCGGCAATCTGTCGGAAGGCTGGAGCCTTGCCGTTGCGACGCATCTCGCCCTGTGCCCCAACTGTCGGCGCAGGCTGGACGCCATGGAAGGTGCAGCAGGTGCCCTTCTCGACAAGATCGTCGCGGACCACCCGGTCTCCGGTTCGGACTGGGAGAAGATGCGTGCGCGCATCGTCTGCGACCCGGCGGCAGCGGTGAGCGAACGCAAGAGAGCCGTGATCCGGGACAGGAAGGCGGCGCCGGCAACGGGTGTCATTCCAGAACCACTGCGCTCCTATCTGGGCGGCGATGTGGACAAGTTGAAATGGCGCGCGCTCGGCCGTGGCGCCTTCCAGATCCGCATCGACACCGGTGATTCCGAAACGCAGGTTCGCCTGTTGAAGATCCCGGCTGGAAAGCCGGTGCCGGAACATACCCATGATGGGCGGGAGCTGACGCTGGTTCTCTCCGGCGCCTTCACGGATGGCGAAGACCTGTTTGCCCGCGGCGACCTCGAGGAGGCCGACGGCGATCTCCTGCACACGCCGACGGCAACCGAAGGCGAGGACTGCATTTGCCTCGCCGTCACCGAGGCGCCGCTCAAGTTCACCAGCTGGATCGTCCGTCTCATTCAGCCAATCCTCAAGATCTGACCCTGGAGACTGCCATGTTCGTCTATGCTGTGGCTTATCTTTCGACCGCGGCAGTCTTCTTCGGTCTCGATCTTCTCTGGCTGGGCAAGGTGGCGACATCGTTTTACCGCGACCAGTTGGGCGACCTCATGCTGGAGCGACCGAACCTCGCCGTAGCCGGGGTCTTCTATCTCCTCTATGTCGGCGGCATCGTCTATTTTGCCGTCCAGCCGCATCTTGCATCCGGAACGGTGCTGAATGCCTTCGTCTCCGGCGCGATCCTCGGTCTCATCGCCTACGGCACCTATGACATCACCAACATGGCGACGCTCAAGAACTGGCCGGTGATGATGAGCATCGTCGATATGGCATGGGGGACCGTCTTGACGGGCACCGCCGCCGCCGCCGGTGTCTGGATGACACAGAAGATGATGGGCTGATCGCCCCGCGCTTGCGCCTCGTCGCCGCCCATCTCCATTCCGCTGGAACAATCAGCCCCTCCACCTGTTCGGTTTGCGATCGTTGCGAGCTCTTCGCAACGCCGATCACCTGGACACGCAAGGGAGAGTTCCATGACGGACAACGAGTTCAAGGGTGACGGTCCAAAGACCTCCCCCTCCTACGTCGGCTACCAGCAGAAGCCGGATGTGACCCGCGCCGCAGACACCGGTGGCGCTGACACCCCAACCGGTACCGCGCCGCCCAAACCTCAGGTCGATCTGCGCCAGAAGGCGAAGGAAGACATGGCGGCGATGCGCTCCACGGCGAAGGATGAGATCTCCGGCGTCTATCACAGCGCGGAAGACGCGGCAGAGCGCCAGAAGGGGTATGCGGCTGATCGCGTTTCCGGGATCGCGAGCGCCATGCAGAAGGCAGGCTCCGAGCTGGAAAGCCAGGAGCAGCCCGAGATTGGTCGCATGACCCGTCAGTTGGGCGATAGCGTCGGCCGGTTTGCGGATGATCTGCAGGGCAGAAGCTTGAGCGAAATTGCCGCGATGGCGGAAGATTTCGGTCGCCGCCAGCCGCTCGCCTTCCTCGGCATTGCCGCCATCGCAGGCCTCGCCGCCAGCCGTTTTGTCGGCGCCTCCGCCAGCCGCCAGTCCCCGATGGCGTCACGTCAGGCAGGCGCGCGCCAGCCGGCATCGTCAATGGGCGGCGGCGGCCGTGATCCCTCCGCGACCGGAACGCGACCCATCACGCCCGCACCTGCAACCGCCCCCACCACATCCCCAAAAACTGCCGCTCCGACGGCCGGAGGTTCCCATGGCTGATACACATGATTCCCGCTCCCTTTCCGAACTTGTGACCGGTCTGGTCGGCGACATCTCCGGATTGTTTCGCAAGGAGATCAGTCTGGCCCGTGCCGAAGTCTCCGAAAAGATGTCGAAGGCCATGACCGGGGTGGAGGCGCTGATTGCCGGCGTGATCTTTGCCATCGGCGCCGTGGGCGTACTGCTGGCCGGTCTTGTTGCGGGGCTCGCAGCCTTCCTTGTCGCCCGCGGATTTTCTGAACACGCAGCGGAATCGCTGTCGGCGGTTGTCGTCGGGGTGGTCATTGCTCTGATTGCCTGGGGCATGATCTCCAAGGGCCTGAATGCCCTGAAGGGCGAGAACCTGAACCTTGACCGCACCACCACCTCGCTTCGCCGCGATGCGCAGGTCCTGAAGGAGAGAACGTGATGGCCTATCATTCCGAAACAGCGCGCCCCGAAGACATCGAGCGTGAAATCGAGCAGGATCGTGAGCGGATCGGCGCCAAGCTGGACGAAATCCAGAACCGCATGTCGCCCGGTCAGCTGGTCGACGAGGCCATCGCCTATGCCAAGGGCAGCGGCGGTGCCGAGTTCCTCACCAACCTCACGGGATCGATGAAGACCAACCCGATGCCGGTCGCCCTGATGGGCATCAGCCTTGCGTGGCTGATGGCCAGCGGAAACCGCCCGAACCACTCGAACGGCCATGACGACGCCGTTGGGGAAGAGGTTGATTATCCGCTTGCGACCGTCACGACACCGGTCCAGCGGACTGGGCCGGTGGAGCACGACAGCTCCGGCCGGATCAGCCATTTCAAGGACGCGACTGGTACCCGCTTCCGCGCGATCACGGATGAGACGGGCCGGCGGGCCGGTCACTTCATGGACGAAAGCGGCAAGACCTATCGCGGTTTCGTCGATACCACCGGTCGGCGCGTTCAGGATATCCGCGATGAGACAGGCAAGCTGTTCGACGACGCGTCGGGCTGGTTGTCCGATACCGTCTCAAGTCTCGGCCACTCGGCAAGCCGCATGGGTCGCAACATCCGCGAAGCCGGTCGCAGTGCGGGCCGTGGGTCGATGGCCATGGGTGCCTCCATGCGGGACCAGACGGCGCGCATGAATGACGGGTTGATGCGCCAGTTCCAGGACCAGCCACTCATCGGCGGAGCGCTGGCTTTTGCGATCGGCGCGGCCATCGGAGCAGCCCTTCCGCGAACGGAGCGGGAAGATGAGATGATGGGTGAGATGTCGGATGAGGTGAAGGGCAATGTCGCCGCCCGGGCGTCCAGCGCGCTGGACGAGGCGGAACATGTCGCCTCGGACGTTTCGCAGAAGGTGGCCTCGGTCGCGGCCGAGGTTCACGACGTCGCACGCGACCGCATTGTGGAGGAAACGAAGCAATATCGGAGCGGTAACGGAAGTACCACTCCCCGCCCGCACTGAGAAATTTGCCCTTCCGGGTCCGCCATCCTGACGGGCCCGGAAGGGGTAAGTCGCAATCTTACGATTTGTCGCGGCCGAACTCGTCAGAGACGCGGACGATATCGTCCTCACCGAGATAAGACCCGGTTTGAACCTCGATCATTTCCAGCATGATCTTGCCGGGATTGTAGAGACGATGCAGCTCCCCTTGCGGGATATAGACCGACTCGTTTTCCCGGACGAAGGTAACGCTGTCACCGATCGTGACTTCGGCGGTTCCCTTCACGCAGACCCAATGCTCCGAGCGGTGGAAATGCTTCTGCAGAGACAGCTTCTTGCCCGGCAGAACGAACAGGCGCTTCACCTGGAACCGGTCGCCGTTCAGAAGCGACGTATAACCGCCCCAGGGGCGATAGGATGTCGGATGGGTTTCGGTGAGGTTGGACGTGGCCTTGATGGACGCGAGGTGCTTTACCAGCTTGCCCACCTGCTGCGCCTCGTCGAGGCGACCGACATAGACCGCATCTTCGGCGGCAATGACTGCGACATCCTTCAGGCCCTGCACGGCGAGATGGCTGTGGCGTGACAGCACCAGCGAGTTTTCCGAGTTCATCACCGTGGCATTGCCGATCACGACATTGCCGTTTTCGTCCTTTTCGCCGAGCTTCCAGACCGCATCCCAGCTGCCGAGATCGGACCAGGAGAATGAGGAGGGAACGACGGCGGCGTTGTCGGTCTTTTCCATGACGGCATAGTCGATGGAAATGTCCGGGCTGCGCCCGAAGCTCGCGATGTCCAGACGCACAAAGTCGAGATCGACATGGGCATTCTCTACCGCCTCGCGCGCGGCCTGCAGCACGTCCGGCGCGAAGGCCTGCAACTCGTTCAAGAGAAGATCAACGCGGCACATAAAGATGCCGGAATTCCAGAAAAAGCCGCCGGCCGCCAGCATGTCTTCCGCTACCGAGGCCTGCGGCTTTTCGACGAACCGCTTGACCGTGCGCGCTCCGGTCTCAAGGGCATCACCCTGCTCGATATACCCGTAACCGGTCGCCGGTTCCGTCGGCGTGATGCCGAAGGTGACGATCTTGCCGGCCAGTGCCGTATCACGCGCCATTTCCATGGCGCGGCGGTAGTCGGCGCCCGCATCGATCTCATGATCGGAAGCCAGAAGCTGCAGGATCGCATCCTCGCCGAACCGGCTCTGCAGATAGATCGCTGCCGCAGCAATCGCTGCTGCCGTGTTGCGGGCAACCGGCTCAAGCAGAATGCCGGACAGGTCGACATCGACCTCGCGCGCCTGCTCGGCAACGACAAAGCGGAAATCCTGGTTGGTAATGACGACCGGGGCCTCGTAGAGGCTCTTATCCGCCACGCGCTCCAGAGTTTCCTGGAAGAGCGTGCGCTCATCAACGACCTGGATGAACTGCTTCGGTGCTGTAGCGCGCGACAACGGCCACAGTCGAGTTCCCTTGCCACCGGCCATGATGACGGGAATGATTTTCTGGCTCATCAAGCCCTCCCACAATATACGATCAAGAGTGTCTTACTGAGACGCGCAGGCCGAGCAGAAAGGCGGCCGCCGCATCGTGTTATGGCTGCTGTGCCCAACTGCGGATGAGGTCGAGACCTTGCGCCAGAAGCTTTCCGGCCGCGTCCTCGTTCGTTGCTTCCACGTAGCAGCGCATTTCCGGTGCGTTGCCGGAGGGACGCAGGTGGATGATCCGGCCGTCCGTGAAGGTGACGCGCAAGCCATCGGTGCTGTCGATGCCGGCGATCTCGCCAACCGGTTTCAGCCAGGCCGCCAGATTGTCCTCGGAAGCCTGAAGATGTGACATCAGCTTTGCGCTGGTTTCCGTCGGGAAGTTTTCCAGACGGTCGGCCGCCGTCACCGGCAGGCCAAGATCGCCCGCAAGCGCGGAGAGCGGTTTTTCCGTCTGCCGCGCCTGGTAGAGCGCAGCCAGAATGGGAAGCACGCTGTCGCGGGTGGGGAGCGCTGTCAAAGGTGTGCCGGCGGGAGCGAAGGCCGAGCCGGTGAGAACACCGCCATTTGCTTCGAAACCGAGAACCGCCTTTGCGCCGGCTGCAAGGCCTGCATTCATGCCTTCGATCACGAACGGGGAGCCGACGCGTGTTCGGGTGACGCTGAAATCGCCCGCCCGCTCGAGGCCGGAGTTGGATGTCACCGGCGTCACCACCACGTCCGGCTTCAGGAGCTTTGCCACGAGAAAGCCAAGAAGGTCCCCCTTCAGCGGATTGCCGAACTCGTCGGCCACCAGCGGGCGGTCGCCGTCGCCATCGGCGGAGATCACGGCATCGAGCGCCTGTTCCTTCGTCCAGGCCTGCATCAATTGGATGGTGGCCGGCGAGACCGCTTCCGTATCGACCGGAATGAAGACCTCCGAAGGCCCGAGAGCCACGACATCCGCACCGTAGGCGGCAACGACATCCACCAGTTCGTCACGAGCGACCGTGCTGTGCTGGTAGACGCCGATCTTGAGGCCCGCCAAGGCCTTCGGCGGCAGAATGGTGCGGTTGCGCGCCGCATAAAGCTGCATGGCGTCAATGTTTGCCGCCTCGCCGCGGCCCGGCGTCAGATCGATGATTTCGCGGTCGAGTTCCCGTGCAAGTGCGCTGATCGCCTGCTCGTCGGCCTTGTCGATCTCGCCATCGGGGCGATAGAATTTGATGCCGTTGCGATCCGCCGGGATGTGCGAGCCGGTGATCATCAGACAGGCACTGCCCTTCGCCATGGCGTACAACGCGAGCGCCGGCGTCGGAAGCGCGCCACAATCGATCGGCGTCAAGCCTGCCCGTTCAAGCGCACCCATGCAGGTCGCCGCGATATCCGGGCTGGACGGCCGATAGTCGCCGCCGACGAAGAGGGTGTCGCCTGGTTTCGCAAAACCCTTGTTCAGCAGGTACCGGGCGAATGCAGTGGCGTAAAGGGCAGAGGCATGACCTTGAAGATCAACGACGAGGCCACGCAGGCCGCTTGTACCAAACTTCATGTTGGATTCCAGCTAATCGTTACTATCTGCGATGCACACACGGATCGCGGCAGTTCTGCGTAAAGATTTCACGCCGTCTGTCAAGAAAAGAACACCGGCGTGCGGGCTTTGTACGTGAACGATACGATGCGTCAACGTTAGGCAGAACCGGCAGGTCGCGTAGGGTCGGCTATCGTGTGCTGAAAAGATGGCGGACAGAGAGGGATTCGAACCCTCGATACGCTTTCACGTATACACGCGTTCCAGGCGTGCGCCTTCAACCACTCGGCCACCTGTCCTTGATCCAAGGGCTGCCGGGGCGCAAGAGGCCGAAGCAGCGGTCGGGGCGGATATATACCGATGATTTTCCAGCAATCAACCCGAATCTGAAACTTTTGTGACCTATTCGCCCACTGTCTCGCAGCACTTCGTGATTGCCTTCCGGAACCAGCTGATCTTAAGTGTGTTTCCAGCTGAGACAGTCGCCGGTGAGGGCAAGGATATGGCATTTCTGTTTCGCTTTTTCAGTCTTTTCTTCCTGATGGCAGCGATTGCCGCCGGGACGGTGGATGCCATTCTATCCGTTTCGACATCCACGGTCGTCCTCACGCCTTTCGGAGACGATTGGAATGCTCTTCATCCGGACAGCCTGCCTCTGGTGAAAGCCTGGGTCGAACACTATATTCACGCGGAAGCCTGGCGTGGTGGCATTCAACGCATAATCGGGCTGCCGGCTTTCGTCGTCCTCTTGGCTGTGTCGCTCGTCTTCTGGATGATCGGCTATCGAAAGCCGCGCCGGATCAGCGTCCTGGCCTGAGAGTGATGGGCCGATAAGCAAAAGGCCCGCGAGTGAAGGCCGCCACCGGAACGCCTGCGGAACAAGGAGGCAAGAATGTTCCTGATCGACATGTTCAACAAGAAGACCGTCATGCCAACGCCGGATGCGGCCCTGCCGGGCCGCGCGGAGCCTTTGCCGACGTCCGAGTTCCATTTCGTCAACGGCCAGCCGCTGAAGGGCCCCTATCCGGATCATCTGCACGTTGCCTATTTCGGCATGGGTTGCTTCTGGGGTGCCGAGCGCCTGTTCTGGACCCTGCCGGGCGTCTGGGTGACAGCCGTGGGCTACCAGGGTGGCCTGACGCCGAACCCGACCTATCACGAGACGACGACGGGGCTGACGGGCCATGCCGAAGTGGTGAAGGTGGTCTACGACCCGTCCGTCGTCTCCTACGAGGCCCTTCTGAAGACCTTCTTCGAGCAGCATGATCCGACGCAGGGCATGCGCCAGGGCAATGACGTCGGCACCACCTATCGCTCCGCGCTCTATACGACCCGGCCCGAGCAGCTGGAAAAGGCCAAGGCGGCACGCCAGGCCTTCCAGAAGGCGCTGGATGATGCCGGTCGCAACGCGAAGATCACCACGGAAATCGCCTCGGCCGACGAATTCTATTACGCCGAGGATTACCATCAGCAGTATCTGGCCAAGAACCCCGGCGGCTATTGCGGCCTGAAGGGAACCGGCGTCAGCTGCCCCGTCGGGGTCTGATCTGAAGCTTTTCCAGGCATCGCGCCGCAGCTTTGTGCAGCCTGCGGCGTCACCTGCTGAGGGAACGAGCAGTCAAAGTGGATTTTGACCAGATGAAAAATTTCTGGTGAATTTCCCGTGCAGCCATGCAAGGATAGGCCCTAGCCAGGCATAATGGGAACAGCTGGCACCGCAGACATGCCTGACACGGCGTGCGGGGGGACCCAGGATGAAAAGCAAAAACAGGGCTGCACGATGAAGAAATCGTTTCTGACACTCCTTGCCACTCTTGCGCTGTCGACCACGGCTCTGGCCGCCGACATCAAGCCGGCACTGGTCTATGGCACCGGTGGCAAGTTCGACAAATCCTTCAACGAAGCCGCCTTCCAGGGCGCAGAGGCCTACAAGAAGGAAACCGGCACCGACTTCCGCGACTTTGAGCCGACCAGCGATACGCAGGGCGAGCAGGCGATCCGCAACTTCGCCTCCAAGGGCTTCAACCCGGTTGTCGCCGTCTCCTTCGCCTGGACCTCGGCTATGGAAAAGGTCGCGGCCGAATTCCCGGACACCAAGTTCGTGATCGTTGACTCGGTGGTTGATCTGCCGAACGTGCGGTCCGTCGTCTTCAAGGAAGAGGAAGGCTCCTACCTGGTCGGCGTTCTGGCCGGCATGGCCTCCAAGTCCGGCAAGGTCGGCTTCATCGGCGGCATGGACATTCCGCTGATCCGCAAGTTCGCCTGTGGCTATGCCCAGGGCGCCAAGGCTGCCAATGGCAAGATCGAAGTCCTGCAGAACATGACCGGCACGACCGGTGCTGCCTGGAACGATCCGGTGCGCGGCGGTGAACTCACCAAGAACCAGATCGACCAGGGCGCCGACGTCATTTATGCGGCAGCCGGTGCAACCGGTCTCGGTGTTCTGCAGACGGCGGCCGACAACAAGAAGCTGTCGATCGGCGTCGATTCCAACCAGAACCACCTGCATCCGGGTTCGGTGCTGACCTCCATGGTCAAGCGCGTCGATCTCGCCGTCTACAACGCCTACAAGGACGCCGCAGCCGGCAAGTTCACCGGCGGCATCCAGGCCAATGGCGTGAAGGAAGATGGCGTCGGTTACGCGCTCGACGACAACAATGCCAAGCTGATCACCCCGGAGATGAAGGCTGCGGTCGAGAAGGCCAAGGCTGACATCGTGTCGGGCGCCGTCAAGGTGCATGATTACATGTCGGACAACAGCTGCCCGATGTAATGAACCAGTGAGGGCGTATGGCGAAATCCGTCATACGCCCTCATCATGTCCGGCGTCCGGCAAGGAAAGGCAAGGCGTGTGAGCCAGAACCCCGCGATCGAACTGGTGGGCATCGACAAGAGCTTCGGTGCCGTTCATGCCAACAAGAACATCAATCTGAAGGTGGAAAAGGGAACGATCCACGGCATCATCGGGGAGAACGGTGCCGGCAAATCGACGCTCATGTCCATCATCTACGGCTTTTACCAGGCCGATCGCGGCGAGATCCGCATCGATGGCAAGCCGATGACCATCCGCGACAGCCAGGCGGCCATTTCCGCCGGCATCGGCATGGTGCACCAGCACTTCATGCTGGTCGAAAATTTCACCGTCCTGGAAAACATCATTCTCGGCGCCGAAGGCGGGCAACTGCTGGCCAAGGGCGTTTCGGAAGCCCGCACCGAATTGAAGCGCCTGGAGACGGAATACGGCCTTGATGTCGATCCGGATGCCGTGATCGAGGAATTGCCGGTCGGCCGCCAGCAGCGCGTGGAAATCCTCAAAGCGCTCTACCGCAAGGCCGATATCTTGATCCTCGATGAACCGACCGGTGTCTTGACGCCCGCGGAAGCCGATCACCTGTTCAAGGTGCTGAAGGTGCTGCGCGACCAGGGCAAGACGGTCATCCTCATCACCCACAAGCTGCGCGAGATCATGGCGATCACCGACGAGGTCTCCGTCATGCGCCGCGGCGAGATGGTCGCGACCCGCAAGACGGCGGAAACCAGCGTCGAGGAACTGGCCGAACTGATGGTCGGCCGTCGCGTCCTCTTGCGCGTCGAAAAAGGTGAGGCAAACCCCGGCAAGGTACTCCTCTCCGTCAAGAACCTGACGGTCAAGGATGGCCGCGGCGTGACCATGGTCGATAACGTGTCCTTCGAGGTGCGCGAGGGCGAGATCGTCGGTCTTGCAGGCGTTGCCGGCAATGGCCAGTCGGAACTGCTTGAAGCGATTGCCGGTATCCGCAAGCCGGCCTCCGGCGAAATCCTGATCGATGGAAAGCCGATTGCGGGGGCCGATCCGGCTCGCTTAAGGGCGTTGGGTCTGGCGCATATTCCGGAAGACCGCCACCATATGGGCCTCGTCCTCAAGTTCTCCGAATATGAAAATGCCGTTCTCGGCTATCATCGCGATTCCCGTTACGGCCGCGCCGGGCTTCTCGACCTGAAGGCCATGCAGGCCGAAGCGGTGGAGAAGATCGAGAAATACGATATCCGCCCACCGAACCCGCTTCTGAAGACCGCCAATTTCTCCGGCGGCAACCAGCAGAAGATCGTCGTGGCGCGTGAGATCGAGCGCGATCCCAAGGTGCTGATCATCGGCCAGCCGACCCGCGGCGTCGATATCGGCGCCATCGAATTCATTCACCGCCGTATCGTTGACATGCGTGATGCCGGAAAGGCCGTGCTGCTCGTCTCCGTCGAACTGGACGAAATCCGTTCGCTGTCGGATCGTATCCTCGTGATGTTCGCCGGCCGGGTGGTGGGCGAAAAGACCGCGGATGCCGGAGAACAGACGCTGGGCCTGATGATGGCAGGCATCGCCGCATGAGAAAGACCCTCTGATGAGCACCGCTTCCGTACCCTTGCCCAACTGGATCACCTACGGGCTGATGCCGTTTCTCAACCTGCTGGTGGCCTTCTTCATCTCGGGCCTCGTGGTCTGGTGGATCGGCGAAAATCCGTTTGAAGCCCTGCGCCTCTTGATCGAGGGATCGCTCGGTCGCGGCGATGCCATCGGCTTCACGCTGTTCTACACGACGAGCTTCATCTTCACCGGTCTGTCCGTCGCGGTTGCCTTCCATGCCGGTCTCTTCAACATCGGTTCCGAAGGTCAGGCCTATCTCGGCGGTCTGGGGGCTGCCCTCGTTGCGCTGGCACTCGACAAGTATGTGCCCTGGTATGTGACGATGCCCTTCGCCGTCATCGGCGCGGCGCTCTTCGGTGCCGGCTGGGCACTGATCCCTGCCTGGCTGCAGGCCAAGCGCGGCAGCCACATCGTCATCACCACCATCATGTTCAATTTCATCGGCGCGGCTCTGATGGTCTACCTGCTGGTGAACGTGCTGATCGTGCCCGGCAAGATGGCGCCGGAAACCCGCACCTTCCTGCCCGGCGGGCAATTGCCGAAACTCGACTGGCTGATGGCCTGGTTCGGCCTGAAGCTCGGCCCGGCGCCGTTCAACGTCTCGTTCCTCATCGCGCTCGTGATGGCCTTCCTCGTCTGGGTGCTGATCTGGCGCACCAAGCTCGGTTACGAGATGCGTACGCTCGGCATCAGCCCATCTGCCGCCGTCTATGCCGGCATTCCCTATGCCCGCACCGTCATCATCGCCATGCTGATCTCCGGCGGTCTTGCCGGCATGATGGCGCTGAACCCGGTGATGGGGGCCTCGGCCCGCCTGCAGGTCGAATTCGTCGGTGGCGCCGGTTTCGTCGGCATCGCCGTCTCGCTGATGGGCCGCAGCCATCCGCTCGGCATCGTCTTGGCGGCGCTGCTGTTCGGCATCCTCTATCAGGGCGGTGCGGATCTGTCCTTCGAGATGCCCAACATCACCCGTGAGATGATCGTCGTGATCCAGGGTCTGGTGATCCTGTTTGCCGGCGCGCTGGAATACATGTTCCGGCCGACCATGGTTCACATCTACCAGCGCTTCAAACGGACCTGAGGAGGACGTCATGGATTTCTTCGATATCGTCGTCAGCATCCTCGGCTCCACGATCAGGCTCTCCATTCCGCTGTTGTTCACGGCGCTCGCAGGCCTGTTTACCGAACGCGCCGGCGTCTTCGACATCGGGCTTGAAGGCAAGATGCTGGCAGCGGCCTTTGCCTCCGCCTGTGTCGCCTATCTGACGGGCAATGCCTGGCTTGGTCTGCTCGGCGGCATTGCCGTCTCGATTATCTTCTCGCTGATCCACGGTTTTGCCTCGATCACCAATCGCGGCAACCAGATCGTCTCTGGCGTGGCGCTGAACTTCGTCGCCGCCGGCTTGACCGTCGTGCTGGGCCAGGCCTGGTTCGGCCAGGGCGGGCGCACGCCGCAGGTCTCCGGCGATGGGCGCTTCACGCCGATCATCCTGCCCTTTGCCGATGCCATGCGCGAGGTGCCGATCATCGGCCCGCTTTATGCCAATGTCATTTCCGGCAACAATATCCTGACCTATCTCGCCTTCCTCGCCGTACCGATCACCTGGTGGGTGCTGTTCCGCACCCGCTTCGGCCTTCGCCTGCGCGCCGTCGGCGAAAATCCGGGTGCGGTCGATACGGCCGGCATCTCGGTCACCTGGCTGCGTTACCGGGCGGTCATCGCCGCCGGCTTCCTCTGCGGTTTTGCCGGCGCCTACCTCTCGATTGCCCAGTCGGCGGCCTTCATCAAGGATATGTCGGCCGGCAAGGGGTATATCGCGCTTGCCGCGCTCATCTTTGCCAAGTGGAAGCCCGTGCCGGTGATGTTCGCCTGCCTGCTGTTCGGCTTCCTCGATGCCTTTGCCAACTTCATGCAGGGCAAGGCCGTGCCCGGCATCGGCGAAGTGCCGGTGCAGATTTTCCAGGCGCTGCCCTATATCCTGACCTGCATCCTGCTGGCGGGGTTCATCGGGGTCGCCCGGCCGCCGAAGGCCGGTGGCGTCGCCTATACCAAGGAGCGTTGAGTTCTCATGTCGCACGACCTGTTCGAAGCTGCCCGCGGGGCCATGGCACGCGCTTACGCGCCCTATTCCAAGTTCCCGGTCGGTGCTGCCATCCGCGCCGATGACGGCAAGATCTACGTGGGCGCCAATGTCGAGAACCTGTCCTTTCCGCAAGGCTGGTGCGCCGAACCCACCGCAATCGGCAACATGGTAATGGGGGGCGGCAGCCGAATCCTCGAGATCGCCGTGATCGCGGAAAAGCTCGCCTGTTGCCCGCCCTGTGGCGGCTGCCGTCAGAAGATCGCCGAATTTGCCGGTCCGGAAACGCGCGTTTACCTCTGTGACGACATGGGCGTGCAGAAGACGCTCACCATGGACGAATTGCTGCCCTTCTCCTTCCAGACGGATGTGATCGGATGAAGTCGGTCATCGATCTTCTGGTGGACCGTCTCGATGGGCTGATGCCGCGGCATGCGATCGTGCTCGGCTCGGGGCTTGGTTCTCTGGTGAGCGCCATCGAGAACCCGGTCCGGGTGTCCTACAGCGAACTGCCGGGCTTTCCGGCAAGCGGTGTGACGGGCCATGCGGGCGAACTGGTCGCCGGCCGCCTCGGGCGCTATCCGGTCATCATGCTGTCCGGTCGGGCGCATTACTACGAGCATGGCGATGCCTCTGCCATGCGTTTTCCGATCGAGGTGCTGCACGGCATCGGCGTGCAGTCGCTGATTCTGACAAATTCGGCAGGCTCGCTCAGGGAAGACATGCCGCCCGGCTCGGTGATGCAGATTTCCGACCACATCAACTATTCCGGCATGAACCCGCTGATCGGCGAAAGCGGCGACCGGCGTTTCGTCGGCATGACCACCGCCTATGATGCGGACCTGGCGCTTGCCATCCGCAATGCGGCGATCCGCACCACGACGCCGCTCTATTCCGGTGTCTACATGTGGTTCTCCGGCCCGAGCTTTGAGACGCCGGCGGAAATCCGCATGGCGCGCCTTCTCGGTGCCGATGCGGTCGGCATGTCCACCGTGCCGGAGGTGATCCTCGCGCGTTATGTGGGCCTGAAGGTGGCCGCCTGTTCGGTCATCACCAATTTCGGCGCGGGCATGACGGGCCTCGAGCAGTCGCACGACGAAACCAAGGAGATGGCGCCGAAGGGCGGCGAACGCCTGGCCGCCATCCTGCGGGACATGTTCAACCACGAGACCCTCGCCTGACCTGAGGTCGGGCTGAACGGGTGGGGCGCGTCGATCTGTCACCGCCCTGTCTTGGGTTGCCTCTAATCGATTGAAGGATAATTATGGACGCTCCGAGCAAACCGGGAGGTCAAGCCATGGAATTGTTGAGCCCGCGGGAGGTGGCGATGTTCGCCCTGACGCTGCTGGATCTGACCAATCTGCGCGAGGATTGCGACGCAGCCGCCATCGAGACGCTGTGCCGCCGTGCACAGAGCCCCCATGGCGCAACCGCCGCCATCTGCATCTGGCCGCGCTTCGTCGCCCAGGCACGTGGCATCCTGGGAGAGGGGCATCCGGTCAGGATCGCGACCGTGGTCAATTTTCCCTCCGGCGAACTGCCGGTTTCGACGGTCGTCGAGGAAACCCGTCAGGCGATTGCCGATGGCGCGGACGAGATCGATCTGGTCATCCCTTACCGGGCTTTCCTCGCCGGCAACGAAGCAGCCGTGACCGAAATGGTCACGGCCGTCAGGGCGGCCTGCCCCTCCGCCTGCCTGAAGGTCATTCTCGAAACCGGCGAAATCAAGGAAAGCGGCAAGATCCGCCGTGCCTCCGAACTCGCGATCGAGGCGGGCGCCGATTTCATCAAGACCTCGACGGGCAAGGTGAGCGTGAACGCGACGCTCGAGGCCGCCGACATCATGCTGCAGGCGATCCGCGACAGCCGCAAGAAGGTCGGCTTCAAGCCGGCGGGCGGCATTTCCACCGTCGCCGATGCCGATCTTTACCTGCGGCTCGCCGAAACCATCATGGGCGCCAACTGGCTGATGCCCTCCACCTTCCGGTTCGGCGCCTCCGGCCTGCTGGATGATATCCTGGCCACCATTGCCGGCACGGCCGGTCCGCGCGCCTCCACGGGATACTGATCGGCCATGATCCCGCAGGAAATCATTCGCAAGAAGCGCGACGGGCAGGAATTGTCCGCCGCCGAGATCCGCGCCTTCATCGAGGCGCTCACCGCCGAGCGCATTTCGGAGGGCCAGGTTGCGGCCTTCGCCATGGCCACCTTCTTCCGCGGCATGACGCGCGACGAAACCATCGCGCTCACGCTTGCCATGCGCGACAGCGGCGATGTGCTCTCCTGGCAGGACATCCGCAAACCGATCGCCGACAAGCATTCCACCGGCGGCGTGGGAGACAACATCTCGCTCATGCTGGCGCCGATCGTCGCTGCCTGCGGGCTCGCCGTGCCGATGATTTCCGGTCGTGGGCTTGGCCATACCGGCGGCACGCTCGACAAGCTCGCCTCCATTCCCGGCTACCGGGTGATGCCGGGCGAGGACCTCTTCCGCAAGGCGGTGAAGGAGGCCGGCTGCGCCATCATCGGCCAGACGGGCGATCTGGCGCCCGCCGACAAACGGCTTTACGCCATCCGCGATGTGACGGCGACGGTTGAATCGATCCCGTTGATCACCGCTTCCATCCTCTCCAAGAAGCTCGCCGCCGGGCTTCAGACACTGGTCCTCGACGTGAAGTTCGGCAATGGCGCCTTCATGCAGAGTGAAGAAGATGCCGAAGCGCTGGCCACGTCGCTCGTCGAGGTCGCCAATGGGGCCGGGGTGAAGACATCCGCGCTGCTGACGGACATGAACGAACCGCTCGCCGATGCCGCCGGCAATGCGCTCGAAGTCATGCATTGTGTGGAGTTCCTGGCCGGCAAGAAGGCGGGCACGCGGGTGGAAGCAGTGACGCTCGCCTTTGCCGCCGAAATGCTGCTGCAGGCTGGCGTGGTGGAAACGGTGGACGACGGGCTTGCCAAGGCCTCCGAAGCCTTGGCGTCCGGCCGCGCGATGGAGAGCTTCTCGCGGATGGTCCACGTGCTGGGCGGGCCGCTGGATTTCGTCCGCCATCCGCAGGATTACCTGCCGCGTGCACCCTATGTGACCGCCGTTCCGGCATCGGCGGATGGTTTCCTCTCCGCCTGCGATACACGCGGCCTCGGACTTGCCGTGGTGGAACTGGGCGGTGGCCGCAAACGCGCCTCCGATGACATCGATCCCCGCGTGGGACTGGACAGGCTCCTGCCGCTCGGCACGAAGGTCGAAAAGGGGCAGCCGATCGCCTTCGTCCATGCCGCCGAGCAGTCGATCGGGGAGAACGTGGCCGAGAGCGTCTCCGCGCTCTACCAGATCGCCCCGGAGAAACCGTCCGACAGGTCGGTGGTCCTGAAGAAGATCGGCTAGTCGCCTACTGTTTGAGCTGCAACTGGCCGGCCTCGACCTTGAACGAGGCCAGTCGCGTGAGAAAACTCATGCCGATCAGCGTGTCGGAGAGCGAGGTGTCGCGAAGCACGGCGGCGCGCACGCCGGAAACCCGGATACCGTCGATTTCCACCCGGTCGAGCGTCACTAACGCCATCTTGGTTTCGCCGTTCGCGGTCGATGTCGTGTACTTGAAATCGAGGCTGTTGGCGGAAAAGCCGAGACGCCGGGCGGTCGATTCGTTGATCGCCAACAGGCTTGCGCCGGTATCGACCATGCCCTCCACGGGCTTGCCGTTCAGCTTGAAAGTGGACGAGAAATGGCCGCGGGCATCCGCGGGCAGAACGACCGTGCCGGGAGTGGCAGGCCGTACCGCGGCAAACGAGATCGGCTGGCTCGGCGTTGCAACTGCCGATCTGGCTGCTGGCGTCAGTTCCGTCCGGCCAAGATCCGTCAGCCCCAGCAGGTAGGGGATTTGCGATGCAATCGCGGCGGCGAAGGCGAAAAGCAGCAGCATGCGCAGCATGAGTGAGGCTCCGTGTCTCCGGCTGACGGTAGCGCGCAAGCCTGAACAAAAAACGCCCGCAACCTGTCGGCGCGGGCGCATTTCGAACTTGATGTTAACGGAAGCTTACTTGGTGCCGTACATGCGGTCGCCCGCATCGCCGAGCCCCGGAACGATGTAACCCTTCTCGTTCAGGTGGCTGTCGATCGAGGCGGTGTAGACCGGCACGTCCGGATGCGCCTCGCAAAAGTTCTTGATGCCTTCCGGTGCAGCGAGAAGGCAAAGGAATCGGATGTTTTTCGCACCGCGTTCCTTCAGCTTTTCGATCGCGGCAATTGAGGAATTGCCGGTCGCCAGCATGGGATCGACAACAATGACGAGGCGTTCCGAGAGGGATTCCGGTGCCTTGAAATAATACTCGACCGCCTGCAGTGTCTCGTGGTCGCGATAGACGCCGACATGGGCGACGCGGGCGGCCGGCACCAGCTCCAGCATGCCTTCCAGCAGGCCGTTGCCGGCGCGCAGGATGGAAGCGAAGACGAGCTTCTTGCCTTCGAGAATCGGCGACTGCATTTCCGTCAGCGGCGTCTCGATCGTTTCCATCGTCAGCTCGAGATCGCGCGTCACCTCGTAGCAGAGCAGGGTGGAAATCTCCCTCAGCAGCCGGCGGAAACTCGACGTCGAGGTCTCCTTCCGACGCATGATCGTCAGTTTGTGCTGCACCAGCGGATGATCGATGACTGTAACGCCGTCCATGAGAACCTGCCTTTGCTCTTCTTATCTCTTTGCTGCCATCACTCTTTCACGGAAAACCGGTTCTGCCGCAAGCGGTCAGGCCTGCTTTGCCGCATGATCCCCAGCCACATGCGCATCGAAACGCGAAAGAAGCGTCTTGCGCGTCTCCTCGTCCACAAAGGCTGCTTCGAGCGCGGTGCGCGTCATCCCATTGATCTCAGCCTCCGAGAACCCCATGATGTCCGAAGCAATCTCGTATTCCCGCCTGAGGGACGTCTTGAAGAAGGGCGGGTCGTCCGAATTGATGCAGACGCGGATGCCCGCATCCATCAACTGGCGAAGCGGGTGGCTGTCGAAATCGGCAAACACGCTGAGCGCCACATTGGAGCCGGGGCAGACCTCCAGCACGATGCCTTCCTCCGCCAGACGCCGCAGAAGAGCCGGATCTTCCACCGAGCGCACGCCGTGACCGATGCGCGACGGTTTGACGAGATCGAGCGCATCGCTGACGCTGAAGGCGCCGCAGACTTCGCCGGCATGAATCGTCAGGCCGAGCCCCGCATCGCGCGCGATGTCAAAGGCGCGGGCATAATCTCCCACGCGGCCCATGCGTTCCTCGCCGGCCATGTTGAAGCCGGTGACCAGCGGATTGTGGCTCCGCGCGGCATATTCGGCAGCGGCGATCACCCGCTCGGGTCCGAAATGCCGCTCGCCGGTTACGATGATGCGGGTCTCGATGCCGGTCTTTGCCTTGGCAGACAGGATGCCATCGGTGATACCGGCAAGATAGGCATCCGCGCCAAGGCCGATCCGGTCGCCATGATCGGGAGAGACGATGATCTCGCTGTAGATCGTGCCGATCTCGGCGAGTTCCAGGAGGTAGCTTTCGGTCAGAAGCGCATAGTCCTCCTCCGAGCGGAAAAGCGACGCCACTTTGTCATAGCACTGGATGAATTCGGCAAAGTCCCGCCAGACATAGGTTTCGCCGTGGACGAAGCCGGAGACATCGACGCCGTATTTCTCCGCCTGCCGCAGGCTGAGCGCCGGTGGAGCCGCCCCTTCGATATGACAGTGGATTTCCGCTTTCAGGAGATGATGGGTCACAGGAAGCTCCGACCGTATTTGCCTCTGGCGATGCCGAGATGCACCGCAATGCTTTCGCCGATATCGGCATAGGTGTCGCGGATGCCGATATCGCGGGCGGCAATGCTAGGCCCGTAAGCGAGGATCGGCACCCGCTCGCGCGTATGGTCCGTGCCGCGCCAGGTCGGATCACAACCATGGTCCGCCGTCAGGAGCAGCAGGTCGCCGGGCTTCATCTTGCGATGCACCTCGCCAAGCCGCCGGTCGAACGCCTCCAGCGCCGCCGCATAACCCGCCACGTCGCGGCGGTGGCCGTAGAGCATGTCGAAATCAACGAAATTGGTGAAGACGAGATCACCATCCTCCGCGTCGTCCATGGCAGCCAGCGTCGCATTCATCAGGGCCTCGTTGCCGTTTGCCTTGATGACGCGGGAGACGCCCTGATGCGCAAAGATGTCGCCGATCTTGCCGACGGCATGCACCGTGCGCTTGGCCTCCACCAGACGGTCGAGCAGGGTCTGCTCCGGCGGCAGCACGGAAAAATCGCGCCGGTTGCCGGTGCGCTCGAAGGTTTCGGACGTCTCCCCGACAAAGGGCCGGGCGATGACCCGCCCGATGTTCAGCGGATCGACCAGTTTCCGCACCGTCTGGCAGAGCGCGATCAGTCGGTCGAGCCCGAAATGGGTTTCGTGCGCGGCGATCTGGAAGACGGAGTCTGTCGAAGTGTAGCAGATCGGCTTGCCGGTGCGGATATGCTCCTCGCCCAGCCGTGCGATGATCTCCGTGCCGGAGGCATGGCAGTTGCCGAGAATGCCGGGCAGGTCCGCCTCGCGACAGATCGCCTCTACCAGATCCTCCGGGAAGGCATCGCCTTCCGTTGAGAAGTATCCCCAATCGAACATCACGGGTGTGCCGGCGATCTCCCAATGACCGGACGGTGTATCCTTGCCGCGGGAGACCTCGCTGGCGGCACCGTGCACGCCAAAGATCCGCTCCGGCACCGGCATGCCGACCGGCCAGTCGCCGCAGGCCTGCTGGGCAGAGTGGAGAAGTCCCAGCGCCGACATGTTCGGCAGGATCAAGGGACCACTGCGCAGGCCGGTTCTGTCGGCGGCGCCGGCGGCGCAGAATTCTGCGATATGGCCGAGCGTATTGGAGCCCAGGTCATCATATTTCGCCGCATCCCGCGCGCCGCCGATGCCGAAGGAATCGAGTACGAAAAGAAAGGCACGTGCCATCAATCACCACGTTTGCAGGGCATCAACCCTTGATGAGGGAAGTTTGAGTGTTTGCAGCCTTCATACAGGGCAGCCGGCAGCGTTGCAAAGGATCAGTGCCTTACGTGCAATCCTTGCAGAGTACGGAATTACCCACCCGCTGCCGATAGAAATAGGTCCTGCCGATCGTGATCGAGCGTGTTTCCGGCGATACGATGCCGGGGAGGAACATCAGGAGCTCGTGCGGAACAGAGAGCTCCGAACGGACGAGAAACGTGTCTGCCGTCTTCATCTCTGTCGGAACGCCGGTCACTGTTGTTCCCACAGCGTAAGGCTTGCCATTGCTCTGATCCCAGGACCACACCACTTTTGGTGTGCCGGTCGGGTCCACGAGAATCCCGGTGAGCTTCAATGAAATGTTGGCAGAGCTGCTGTTGTAGGGAACGAAGATCGCCTTCGAGACATCCACCATCGTCTTGAGGAAGGCCTTGTCTACCTCCGACCGTTGCGTCACCAGATCAGCGACAGTGCCTGCGGAACGCGTGACGCGCTTGGAGACGCTGAAGCCGATCGTCAGTTCGAAGCAGGTGATGTAAAGCGCAATCAGGATCGGGGCGATGATGGCGAATTCCACGCCGCCAATTCCCCGCCGGTCGGCCATCAGCCGCCGCAGCGGTAGCAGAATTCCCTTCGGGCGCGATGACCTCACAATCGGGTGTCGTTCCCACGTCATGGATAATCCTCGTTTTGGAACGCCGAGGTTGCCACGATCAGGAAGTAGTTCGGCACCGAACTATCCGCGGGCCGGATATTCGTGATGTACGGGCGCACCAGATCGGTGATGATTTGCCAGCGATAGTAGGCGCGCACCATGTTGATCGACTTCGGCCCGCCCGGCGAATAACCGAAGGATGTGGTGTCGATATCCGCATAGGTGTCGGCCGATTTACGCGGGATCGTCGTCGGAATGTTCGCAAAGGTGGTGAACGTCCGCACGTCGAGAAAAAGCTTGTTCGGTGTTGCGATCTCTTCCGCGGAGCATTGGATCAGGATGGCGATGTCATCGCAGAAGATCTTGCGGAACTCGGTCCTGGTCTTGTCTGTGGAACGACCGAGACCTGCCGTGATCTGGCCCGTCCTCAGTTGCCGCGAGATGTTTTCGACCGCGTTCGAAACGAGCTGTTCCGCGGTAAAGGCGACAAAGGTTTCGATGATCGCAAAGATGATCATGAAATAGGGAATGGCCAGAATGGCAAACTCGATGGCGGCTGCGCCGTCACGGGATGGCCAGATCCGTCTCCACGCTGCCTTCGGCACCATGGATGTGTCGGGTGTCAAACGTTGATCAACATCCTCGCACACGGCTTACGGATCTCCTTCGAGGCCCTGACGCTAAGCGGATTATATTGATTTTTCGTTTCTTCCACCGTTACAGTTTGCGTCGATGCGGCACAGATCAGTTGCCGGTAGACGCAGACTTGGCATCGGAGTGCTGTTCGCAGTTCGGTGTGCAGGAAAGGACGGTGCGTTCGGTCTGACGAAAGACACGAACCGTATTTCCCTCGTCGATCGAGACGAGGATACGCTCGTCCGCAATCGCATTGCCTTCAGAATCAAGGAGAACAAGATTGGTGGTCCCGAAGCTGCGGCCGGTGAGGACAATGGTTGTGGGGTCGGCAACGGTGGCATCGGCCACGTCCGCGTTGCCCACGATGACCTTGCTGACGGGACGGTCCAGTTTCAGAACGCGCGCCTGATTCATGAAGACACGCAACAGGCCGTCGCCCGAATCCATGGCGGCAGCCGTGCCGGACAACAGCATCGTCGCGACAGAAGCGACACGTGCAAGCATTACCGGGGACATGGTCGATCCGCCTTCTTGAAATGGGTGTTCCATATGAAAGCATGGCGCGGAATGGTAAATGAAGCGTGAACGTCCTAAATTCGTTCGACTTTTCATTTTGATACACGCCCTTGGCGGCGGTTGCGTGCTGCTATGACGCATTCTGTCCTGGAGGAAGGACGCCAACCACCCGGCAATCAAGGTGAATTCGATGTTCCTTATGTGTGCTGGCACATATATCGAATTTGAGCAATGTCTTTGACGGGAGGTTTACCCTGTCTTCTCTTGCTGTCTCGCAAGACTTTATTAACTGCATTTTTTAAGCGGATGGAAATCGAGCCCTCGTAATTTGGCGACACCGAACAGCGGACAACAGTTGTCGGCAGTGCTGAAGTTAACCCGGATTAGGAGAGTAGCATGTCCAAGATTTTCGCACGTTTTCTTAAAGACGAGTCGGGCGCCACGGCTATCGAGTACGGCCTGATCGCCGCCCTGATCTCGGTTGCCCTGATCGCCGGCGCCACCACGCTCGGCAACAGCCTGAGCACGACGTTCAACAACATCTCCACAAAGATGACTACGGCTTCCACCAAATACTAAGTCGGCAAGCGCTTCACTGCTTTAAAGTCGCCACGAGTTGGCGACTTTACGTCTGCGGCGTGTGTCGGAGGAGGGGGATTCCGTGTTGGAAAATATTCTGGCAGTCATCCTCCCCGTCGCCCTTGCCATTGCCGCCGCGACGGATCTTCTGACGATGAAGATCCCCAACTGGGTCTCGCTCGCGCTGATCGTGGCCTTCTATCCGACGGCCTATCTGGCCGGCTTTGATGTCGCCCAATTCGGCGTTGCCACCATGGTTGCGCTCGCCGTGTTCGCCGGCTGTTTCGCTCTGTTTGCCATGAATGTCATGGGTGGCGGTGATGCCAAGTTGCTCACGGCCGCCGCGCTCTGGTTCGGCTACAGTGCCTCCCTTGTTTCCTTTCTTGTTCTGGTGTCGGTGGCCGGCGGCGTTCTGACGCTTCTGATCCTGCTGCTTCGATCCCAGTCGGATAGCCTCATGGCGATTGGCCTTCGCCTGCCGCACTCACTGATCGCGGCCAAGAAGATTCCCTATGCTATTGCCATCGCCGCCGGAGGGTTGCTCGCCTGGAGCGAGGCGCCGTTGTACAAACTCCTGATGCAGGCGGGCGCGTAAAAAGTATCAAGAAATTTAACCATACCGTTAAGTGATACATTAACCATAATTACACCATTGGCGGACCATTGTGCGGGGGATGTTCGGTTTCCCTTAAGGAATGGTCATGAAACCCGCGCGCCTTATCATTCTCACCGTCGCAGTCGTTGCGGCAGGCCTTGCCGGTCTGCTTGCCATGCGTCTGACCGGCGGCAAGACCGTCGTACAGGAGGCGAAGGAAATCATCCGCAAGGAGCCGACGGTCAATGTCCTGGTCTCCGCTGAAAATCTGCCCGTCGGCAGCCGTCTGAACGAAAAGTCGATCCGCTGGATGGCCTGGCCGGAAGGTGGAGTGACCGAAGGTTTCATCACCGAGTCAGCCCGACCTCAGGCGCTCGCCGAACTGAACGGCGCGGTCGTCCGCCTGCCGATGTTTGCCGGCGAACCGGTGCGCGCCGAAAAGGTCGCTGATTCCTCCAACCGCATCATGTCCTCGATCCTCCCTTCCGGCAAACGCGCCGTGGCAACCGAAATCTCGGTCGCGACCGGTGCCGGCGGCTTCGTGCTGCCCAATGACCGGGTGGACGTCATCATGGTCCGCAAGAACACGGAAGGCCGTTACCTCACGGAAAACGTGCTGAACAATATCCGCGTTCTCGCGATCGACCAGCACATCGAAGAGAAGGAAGACGGCAGCAAGGCCGTCGTCGGCACCACGGCCACCCTCGAACTCACGCCGGATCAGGCAAAGGTCATCGCCGTCGCACAGCAGATGGCTGACAGGCTGACCCTGGCGCTCCGGTCGGTCGCGGATGTCCAGGAGCCGGATACCACGGCAGCCGATTACCTGCTGGCCGGTGGCGACGGCAAGGCGGAGGTTCAGGTCATCAAGTCGGGTGCCATCGTCACCGGCAACAGCAGTAGCAGCAGTACACCGGTCCAACGGTAAGTCGAAGAGGGCGCAAACGTGACGCACTTGTACAAAAGATCTCGCACCGTTGCCGTAGCAAGCCTTTGCTTTTCCGTGGCATTTTCTGGCATCACGCCCGATTTTGTCGCCGGGCAGCTGACGGTCGCGAAGGCGCAGGCCGCCGAGCAGAGCATCATCCGCATCGCCGAATCCGGTCGCGGCAGCCGCAAGCGCCTGCAACTCGGCCTCAACAAGGCATTAGTCGTCGATCTTCCTGCGGATGCGCATGACATCCTCGTGGCCGATCCGTCTGTTGCCGATGCCATCACCCGGACATCCCGGCGCATCTACCTGTTCGGCAAATCCGTCGGACAGACGAACATCTTCATCTTCGGCCCCGGCGGCGAAGAAATCGTCAGCCTGGACCTGGAGGTCGAACGCGACATCAGCGGTCTCGAACAGAACCTGCGCCGGTTCCTGCCGGAATCGAATATCAAGGTGGAAATCGTCTCCGATAACATCGTGCTGACCGGCACCGTGCGCACCCCACAGGATGCCGCACAGGCGGAGAAGCTTGCACGTGCCTTCCTGAAGGGTGGTGAAGCCACCACCCGCAACACAACGGCGACCAGCAACAGTAGCGGCGACGGCGCCGTGGCGATCTATGCGGAAGACCGCCAGGAATCGCAGATCGTCAACCTGCTCACCATTGAGGGCGAAGATCAGGTAACGCTCAAGGTGACCGTGGCGGAAGTCAGCCGTCAGGTTCTGAAGCAGCTCGGCTTCAACGGCACCATCTCGACCATCGGATCGGCCGCCAGCGGCGGGATCTCCTTCGCCAATCCGACCAACCTCGGCAACGCAGTGTCCGTGGCAGGCCTTGGACGCGCGACCGGCGCGATCGGCGACGTCAATCTTGCGACCTACGTGAATGCGATGGAGCAGGCCGGTGTCATGCGCACGCTGGCAGAACCCAGCCTGACCGCCATCTCCGGCGAGCAGGCCAAGTTCTATGTCGGCGGGCAGTACCGGATCGCCGGTCAGCAGGAAGTCTCCAACGACAGCGAAACGAACCAGACCACGGTCTCGCGGACCGTCGAAACGGTGGATTACGGGGTCGAGCTGAACTTCCGCCCGGTGGTCCTCTCCGCCGGTCGCATCAGCCTCAAGATTGAAACGAACGTCTCCGAGCCGACCTACGAAGGATCGGCCGTCACCGGCAACGGTTCATCCGCCTCCATTCCCGGTTCGACCTACCTCTCGATCCGCAAGCGTGAAGCCTCGACCAGCGTCGAACTTCCCTCCGGCGGTTCCATCGTCATTGCAGGTCTCGTCCAGGACAATGTCCGCCAGGCGATGTCGGGGCTTCCGGGCATCTCGAAGGTGCCGGTCTTCGGCACGCTCTTCCGCAGCAAGGACTTCATCCGCAACGAGACCGAACTGGTCATCATCGCAACGCCTTATCTGGTGCGCCCCGTGGCCCGCAACGAGATTGCCCGCCCGGATGACAACTTCAATCCGGAAAACGACGGCGCAATGTATTTCCTCAATCGGGTCAACAAGATCTACGGACGCAAGGAGCCGGTGAATGCCGGTCGCTACCATGGCGCCGTCGGTTTCATCTACAAGTAAGAGGCACGTGAACATGCTCAAGAAACCGTTTGCCGCTGCCATCCTGCTGTTGTCTGCCGCCATGACGTCCGGTTGCGCCAATCGCGATGTGACCGGCTCGATCCCCATGGATTACCGCGAGCGCCATCCGATCGTGCTGACGGATGCCGAAACAGCGCTTGATCTGCCGGTCGGCGTCAACGACACCCGGCTGACGACCGGCATGAAGGATACGATCAAGGGTTTTGCCCAGCGCTTCACCGCCTCGCCCGCCTCCTATGTCCAGGTGCAGGTGCCGCAGGGCGGCCTGAACGCGCCGGCGGCCTCCCGCCTGTCCCACGAGGTTCGCAGCGCTCTCGTCGCGTCCGGCGTCCACGCGAAAAACATCGTCATGACCGCCTACGCGGCCGGCTCGAACGGGGATGCGGCGCCCATCCGCCTGTCCTTCATCGCCACCAAGGCGGTGACCTCCTCCTGCGGCGAATGGCCGGAGGATCTGTCGGACAACACCATGAATAATCGGAACTGGTACAATTTCGGCTGTGCCTCACAAAACAACCTGGCGGCGCAGATCGCCAATCCGACGGACCTTCTCGGCCCGCGCGGCATGACACCCATTGATGCGGCCCGCCGCTCGACGGTCATCGGCAAATACCGCAGCGGCAGTGACACGACGTCTGAATAACGCCTGTTGGGACTGGAAAAGAACATGAGTGCGATCGACTACGACATCCGCACCTCGAAGGAGGACGAGGCCGCCGCAGACCCCTTGCGTCCCGGAGAGATGGAAAAGACGCGCCCCTTGCCGCGTATTTCCGTGCATGTTTTCTGCGAAAGCGAAGGCATGCACCGCGTGATCGAACGGCTGGGCCTCGATCGGCGCATGGCGAAGGTCAATCTTCGGGTAACAAGCGGCAGCGTGTCGGCGGCGGCCAACATGTTTGCCTCGGCACCGACCCCAAACCTGATCGTGCTGGAAACCGATGCCGCGCCTGCGGGTCTGCTGCAGGAACTCGCGCCCCTCGCTGAAGTCTGCGATCCGTCGACGCGCGTCATCATCATCGGACGCCACAACGACATCACCCTCTACCGCGAGCTCATCCGCAACGGTATCTCGGAATACCTCGTGGCACCGGTGAAGATGCCCGATCTCCTGGCCTCTATTGCCAATATCTTCGTCGATCCGGAAGCCGAACCGCTCGGCCGCTCGATTGCCTTCATCGGCGCGAAGGGCGGCGTCGGCTCCTCCACCGTCGCGCACAACTGCGCCTTCGGCATTTCCTCGTTGTTCTCCACCGAAACGATCCTGGCGGATCTCGATCTGCCCTATGGCACGGCGAATATCGATTTCGACCAGGATCCGGCCCAGGGCATTGCCGAAGCGGTGTTCGCGCCAGAGCGTCTCGACGAGGTCTTTCTCGATCGACTGCTGACCAAGTGCTCGGAACATCTGTCGCTTCTGGCGGCTCCCTCGCTTCTCGACCGTGCCTATGATTTCGACCGCAATTCCTTCCTGCCGGTCATCGAGGTTCTGCAGCGCAGTGCGCCGGTTGCCGTCCTCGATCTGCCGCATGTCTGGTGCGACTGGACCCGTGCCGTTCTGGCAGAGGCGGACGAGATCGTCATCACGGCGACGCCGGACCTTGCCAACCTGCGCAACACCAAGAACATGATCGATGCGCTGAAGAAACTGCGGCCGAACGACCGCAGCCCGCATCTGATCCTCAACCAGATCGGCATGCCGAAGCGTCCGGAAATCGCTCCGTCCGATTTCATCGAGCCCCTGGAGCTCGAGCCGATCGCCATCATTCCGTTCGATGCGCCGCTGTTCGGCAATGCCGCCAACAGCGGTCGGATGATCTCGGAAATGGATGCCAAGTCGCCGACGGCGGAAACCTTTTCGCAGATCGCCCATGTCGTCACGGGGCGATCGACGGGGAAAAAGAACAAACGAGGCGGTCTCGGCAAGGTCTTGAGCCTGCTTGGCCGCAAGTAAGTCTTTAAAGAGTATCAGAACTGGATCGAAGCATGTTCGGTAAGCGCGGAAGTGATGGATTCGGCAAGGCGGGCGCTGTCGTTTCGCCGAAGCCGCCCGTGGCTGCGTCGGACGCACCGCCGGCGCAGGGTCCGGAAGTCTTGCAGGAAGCTCCCGGCACCACGGTGACCGGAACCCGTCAGTCGGTGTCGCCGCCACCGCTTGCACCGCAGCAGCCGCCCGCCGCCAGACGCCGCACGGCACGCGACGAAGGGTATTATGACACGAAGTCGCAGGTCTTCTCTGCGCTCATAGACACGATCGATCTGTCGCAGCTCTCGAAGCTCGATGGCGAGAGCGCGCGTGAAGAAATCCGCGATATCGTCAACGATATCATCACGATCAAGAACTTCGCCATGTCGATCGCCGAGCAGGAGGAACTGCTCGAGGATATCTGCAACGACGTCCTGGGATACGGCCCGCTGGAACCGCTTCTGGCGCGGGACGACATTGCCGATATCATGGTCAATGGCGCTGGCCAGACCTTCATCGAAGTGAGCGGCAAGACGATCGAGTCCGAAATCCGGTTTCGCGACAATCAGCAGCTTCTCTCCATCTGCCAGCGGATCGTCAGCCAGGTCGGTCGCCGCGTCGATGAATCCAGCCCCATCTGCGACGCGCGCCTACCGGATGGTTCGCGCGTCAACGTCATTGCGCCACCCTTGTCTCTCGACGGACCGGCGCTGACGATCCGAAAGTTCAAGAAGGACAAGCTGACGCTTGATCAATTGGTCAAGTTCGGCTCCATCAACCAGGCTGGCGCCACCCTCCTGCAGATCATCGGCCGCGTCCGGTGTAACGTCATCATCTCCGGCGGTACGGGCTCTGGTAAAACGACGCTGTTGAACTGCCTGACCCGTTATATCGACAGCCACGAACGCGTCATCACCTGCGAGGATACGGCCGAACTGCAATTGCAGCAGCCGCATGTGGTGCGTCTTGAAACACGCCCGCCGAACATCGAAGGGGAAGGCGAAATCACCATGCGTGATCTCGTCAAGAACTGCCTTCGTATGCGTCCCGAACGCATCATCGTCGGCGAAGTGCGTGGACCGGAGGTCTTCGACCTTCTGCAGGCGATGAATACCGGCCATGACGGATCGATGGGCACGATCCACGCCAACACCCCGCGTGAGTGTCTCAGCCGTATGGAATCGATGATCGCCATGGGCGGCTTCACGCTGCCGGCAAAGACGGTGCGCGAAATCATCTCCGGTTCGGTGGATGTCATCATCCAGGCGGCCCGCCTGCGCGATGGCTCGCGCCGCATCACCCATGTGACCGAGGTGATCGGCATGGAAGGCGATGTGATCGTGACCCAGGACCTGTTGCGCTACGACATCGACGGTGAAGACGCCAGCGGCCGCCTGATCGGGCGGCATGTCTCGACGGGTATCGTCAAGCCGAATTTCTGGGACCGCGCCCGCTACTACAACGAAGAAAAGCGGCTTGCCGCTGCCTTCGACCAGATGGAAGCCGCCTCCAACTGAGGCCAATGAGGGAAACGACGACATGGACATCACGGTCGTGGCACTTGCAGCCTTGGTCGCCATCGCCGCGGCAGCCCTCGCCTATGGCCTGATGTTCTCTCGTATCGAGGTGGAAAAGAAAACCGCCTCCCGTGTGAGCCGGGTCGGCTCCGCCGAAACCGACCGGGTGAAGGTCAAGGCTGCGCGCGATCGTGTGCAGGAACTGTCGAAGCGCCGCAAGTCCGTCCAGGATTCCCTGAAGGATCTGGAGAAGAAGCAGCAGGAAAATGACAAGAAATTCGGTGATCGAAGCATCAAGGCCAGGCTCGCCCGTTCCGGCCTGAAACTGACGCCCGGTCGTTTTTATCTGTTCAGCGTCCTGTTCGGAGGCCTGAGTTTCCTGCTGGGTCTGATTGCCGGCTTGCCCATGGTCGCCGTTCTTGGCCTTTCCTTCGCCGCAGCGATCGGCGTTCCGCGCTGGGTACTGGGTTTCATCATTTCGCGCCGGCAGAACAAGTTCCTCGAGGAACTGCCCAACGCATTGGATGTGATGGTCCGCTCCATCCGCTCGGGCCTGCCGTTGAACGACGCAATGCGTCTGATTGCCAGCGACGGGCAGGAGCCGGTGAAGAGCGAGTTCCGCCGGGTGGTCGAAGCCCAGCAGGTCGGCCTGTCGATCCCGGAGGGCTGCGCACGCATGATGCTCACCATGCCGCTGCCGGAAGTGAATTTCTTTGCCATCGTCATCGCGATCCAGAGCCAGGCCGGTGGCAACCTGTCGGAAGCGTTGGGCAATCTTTCCAAGGTGCTGCGGGAACGTCGCAAGATGAAGGCCAAGGTGAAGGCGCTGTCGATGGAGGCCAAGGCCTCTGCCGTCATCATCGGGGCGCTGCCCTTCATCGTCGCTACGCTCGTCTATCTCACTTCGCCGCAATACATCATGGTGCTGTTCACGGATCCGCGCGGCCACCTGATCCTGCTGTTTTCCGGCTTCTGGATGTCGATCGGAATTTTCGTCATGCGCAACATGATCAACTTTGACATCTGAGGCGAAGACCATGAATGACGATATTGCGCTACGCCTCACCAATCCATCCACCCTGCTGGCCGTTCTGGTGGCAGTGGCGGTCTTTGCGACCTTCTACACGCTCATTATGCCGCTGCTGGAGGGCCGGGACCTCAACAAGCGCATGCGCGCCGTCTCCACCGAGCGCGAACAGATGCGCAGCCGCGAACGCGCGCGTATGCAAAGCGATACAAGCCGCGGCTCTCTGCGCACCCAGAACAACCAGCCGGTTCGCCAGATCGTCGAGAAGTTCAACCTGCGCGAAGCGCTTGTCGATGAAAACACGGTCAACCGGCTAAAGGCTGCCGGCCTGCGCACCCAGAACGCGCTCAACATCTTCCTGTTCTGCCGCTTCGTGCTGCCGTTCGTCTTTCTGGCGGTCGTCGGGATCTGGATTTTCGGTCTTGGAAACCTGTCGGAGCGACCCTTCGCGATCCGGCTTCTGGTCACCATCGTTGCGGCCTATATCGGCTTCTACACGCCCAACATCTTCATCAGCAACCGCATCGGCAAGCGCCAGGCGTCCATCAAACGTGCCTGGCCGGACGCGCTGGACCTGATGCTGATCTGCGTGGAATCTGGCATTTCGCTGGAAGCGTCCATGCGTCGCGTCGCCGAGGAAATGGCGCAGCAATCACCGGAACTGGCCGAGGAAATGGTGCTGACCACGGCAGAACTCTCCTTCCTGCCGGATCGGCGCGTGGCGCTGGATAACCTGGCCGTCCGCACCCAGCTCGATATCGTCAAGGCGGTGACCACGGCCCTCATTCAGGCGGAGCGTTACGGAACACCCGTTGCCCAGGCGCTGCGCGTGCTCGCCCAGGAGGGTCGTGACGAGCGCATGAACGAGGCCGAGAAGAAAGCGGCTGCCCTGCCGCCGAAACTGACGGTGCCGATGATCCTGTTCTTCCTTCCGGTGCTGGTGGCCGTCATTCTCGGCCCGGCCGGAATCCAGGTCGCCGACCGCTTCTGACGATCAGGCGACATCACCCCTCAGACAGCAGAAAGCCGGCGCAGTGGCCGGCTTTGTTGTTTTGAAAAAAAGGTGTTGGGACGGATCAGTTCGTCGCCTGGGGTTTCTTGCCATCCTTGTCGGCAAGCTTTGCCCAGGCATTCTGCTGGGACAGCATCGAACGCAGATAGGTGACATTGGCTTCCGCCTGGGTCTGCGACAATTCCCGCCGCGCAATGGTCTCGGCTTCGGCGAAGCGGCCCTGCAGCCCAACGACCAGCGCCAGGTTCTGCCGCACCCGGCTGTCGGCCGCCGGAAGGTCGGCGGCGTTGCGCAGATATTTCTCCGCCGTCTTCAGGTCACCCGAAAGCACATAGGACATGCCGAGATTGGACATGACGCTCGGTTCGTTCGGCTGCACGTCGAGCGCCTGGCGGTATTTGCTGCGCGCTTCGTCCGAGCGGCCGAGCTGATCGAGAACCGCACCTTCCGCGGAATAGAGGCGCCAGTCCGGCCGGTCGGGCGTCTGGGCCCGGTTGATCGTGTTCAGCGCCTGCTCCAACTGACCCGCCGCGGCCTGCGCCTTGCCATAGGCGGCCAGCACGTTGCGGTCGGTCGGATGGGCAATCGCCACCTGCTGCATCACGGCGAGCGCCTGCGTGTTCTTGCCGTTCATGCGCAGGATGCTCGCATAGCTGAGGCCGGTGTTGCGGTCCTTCGGGTTCTGGTCGTAGGCGGCACCCACGGTGCGTTCGGCCGCCGCCAGCTCCGGCGCCGTCATGCTCTCGACGGGTTTCGACAGGTTGATCGAAGGGATGGAGCCCGTCGTCAGCTTGTCCGCATTGCGCTGTGTCGTGTTGCAGGAGGTGAGCGTCAGGGCAAGAAGCGCCGAACAGGCGACCGTTTGCCAAAGCCGACGGTGTGCAGATGGAAAAAGGGGTCTGGTCATCGTGGCGTCTCGCGGTATCCTTCGCCGCCTGCTTCGTGCGCAAAACCATCGCGCAGAAGGGTGGCACTCTCCTGCCTCCAGCAATAATCTGTTAACCCTAACAGTTCGTTAAGCCGCAACCCGAAAGCATTCCCAGAAAGCGTCCCATGGCTCCCTTCCAGTTCATCGAAAGACCGTCTCCCTTCCGTCAAGCCGCGGAGGCCACCCGCACCGTGCACGCGGTGACCCCGGCCGAACTCGAGGCGGGGAAGCCCTCGCCGGAGGCCGTGGCCTGGGCGAAGTCCGCGGGCTTCAAGGCGGATGCCGGCAGTCTTCTGCTGCTGCCGGGTTCGGATGGTGCGGTGGCAGGTGCACTCTTCGGCCTTGGCAGCGAACCGGCCGACCAGCCCTTCATCACCGGCAAGCTGCCGCGCGCCCTGCCGGCCGGCGTCTGGCGGATCGAAGGCGCGGCGCTCTCTGCCAAGCAACTGGCGCTTGGTTTTGCCTTCGGTACCTACAGTTTCGACACCTACAAGACGGCAAAGACGCCGGAGACATTTCTCGCCGTGCCGGAGGGTGTCGATCCGGCCGAATTGGAACGCACCTCGGCAGCGGTCTTCCTCGCGCGCGATCTCGTCAATACGCCGACCAATGACATGGGGCCGGAGCGCCTGGAACAGGTGTTCCACGCGCTCGCCACCCACTATGGCGCTATGTCTTCCAGCATTGTCGGCGAGGATCTGCTGGCCCAGAATTTTCCGCTGATCCACACGGTTGGTCGCGCCAGCGCCGAAGCGCCGCGGCTGCTCGACATGCGGTTCGGCCGCAAGGGCGCCCGCAAGGTTACGCTCGTCGGCAAGGGTGTGTGCTTCGATACCGGTGGTCTCGACATCAAGCCGGCCGCCTCCATGCTGTTGATGAAGAAGGATATGGGCGGTGCCGCCAATGTGCTGGCGCTTGCCCTGATGATCATGGATGCCGGGCTCGACGTGGATCTGCGCGTGCTGGTGCCGGCGGTGGAGAACTCCATTTCCGCCAATGCCTTCCGTCCCGGCGATATCTACCGCAGCCGCAAGGGCATCAGCGTGCAGATCGACAATACCGACGCCGAGGGCCGGCTGATCCTCGCCGATGCGCTGGCCTATGCCGGCGAAGAGGCGCCGGACCTGATGATCGACATGGCGACGCTGACCGGGGCCGCCCGCGTGGCGCTCGGCCCGGATCTGCCGCCCTTCTTCACCGATGACGAGGCACTGGCAAGCGCGCTGATGGCCGCAAGCAATGAGGAAGACGATGCGCTCTGGCGCATGCCGCTGTTCAAGGGCTACGAGAAGGATATTCGCTCGCGGGCGGCGGATATCACCAACGCCCCCTCCGGCGGCATGGCAGGCTCCATCACCGCGGCGCTCTTCCTGAAGCGCTTTGCCGGCGGTGCCAAAAGCTGGGCGCATTTCGACATTTTCGCCTGGTCGCCGAACGGAAAGCCGCAGACGCCGATCGGTGGCGAAGCCCAGGCGATCCGCGCCCTGTTTTCCGTCATCGCCAAGGGCGGCTGAGGCTTGCGAAGCATGTGGGATCGACGGACAATGAAAGCTGGCAGAGTGGTCTGGAGTGGTGATGCCTGCTGATTTGACCGCCACGGAGGCGCTCAGCCTCTGGCATCGGGTTGTGCTGGAGCAGGTGCGCCATGATGGGCACGACCTTAGCCTGCGCCAGCTGTCGATCCTGCTGCAGATCTACCTGGTGCCGCCGCCGCATACGGTGCGGGGTCTGGCGGCCACGCTCGGTGTCACCAAACCCGTGATTACCCGGGCGCTCGATACCATGGGCGCCCTCCATCTTGTCGATCGCGAGCGGGACGAAAAGGACCGCCGCAACGTCATCATCAAGCGCACGCTCGCCGGTGCGCTCTATCTCGAAAAACTGGGCGATCTGATCCGGTCGGAAGCGCGCCGCACCGGACCCTGAGGAAAGCGCCTGAAGGAAAAGCCATGTCCAGCCCTCTCGACCGCCGCCTGAATGCCTACCGCCCCGATCTTGCCGACCGGCGCCTGCAGGGCCAGGTGACCGCGGACCGTTTCGCAGATGGTGCGCCGGCCTCAGTCGTGATGCCCGTCGCGGATCTGCGGCCAAAGCCGGATCTGTCCAGCGGCATCGACACACAACTTCTCTTCGGCGAACCCGTGCGTGTCTTCGACCGGCAGGACGGCTGGGCCTGGGTTCAGGCGGAGATTGACGGTTATGTCGGCTATGTGCCGGAGGAGCATCTCGATCAGCCCGTGACACCCAGCCACTGGATCACGGTGCCGCGCACCTTCGTTTATCCGGAAGCGGAACTGCGCAAGGTGCCGCTCTCTGCACTCTCCATGGGCAGCCGCATCCGCGTCATCGGTGAGGCGGAAACGCGCGGCACACGTTATTTCCTGCTGCAAGGCGGCGGCGCGGTGATTGCCCGCCATTGCCTGCCACTCGGCACGGCACCCGCAGAGGATTACGTCACGCTCGCCGGCCTCTATCTGGAAACGCCGTATCTCTGGGGCGGCCGCTCCGGCTTCGGTATCGATTGCTCCGGTCTGGTCCAGCTGGCCGCGATGCTGGCGGGTCACAGCGTGCCGCGCGATTCCGACATGCAGGCGAATTTCGGCCAGCCGCTTGAACGGCAGGAGCTGAAACGGGGGGACCTTGCCTTCTGGAAGGGTCATGTGGCGATCCTGGAAGACCCCGACACCATCCTGCATGCCAATGGCCATACGATGACCGTCGCCCGCGAGCCGCTGGACGCGGCCATCGAGCGGATCGGCTGGCTTTACGGTCAGCCGACCGGTTATCGCCGCTTTCTCTGATTCGTCTCTTCACGCAGATGTTTGTGGCTCCGCTGGCGAAGGCCCGGCGGAGCGCCTACATTGGAACCATGAAGAACAGGACGTCTCCCATGCTCACCCGGTTGAAGTGCGCCAGTCTGGCGCTGCTCGTGCTTGGAGCGGCGGCTCTGCCGGCCTCTGCGGCCGAACCGTCACCAAAGCTCAACTGGAATAATCCCGCGCCCGTCTACAAGGACCTGCCGGGCGTCGTGCCGCATGACAGCATGGTGCGCTCCTCCGATGAGAACGATCCGGGTGATTGCACGGTCGCGATTGAAAACCGCCGCTGGCACCGCGGTGAACCCTTTCCGGATTTCCCGGTGCGCGTCTATCGCTGTGAAAAGAACGGCGTGGTCTATTCCGGCACCGAACTGCCGAACCGCCCCTGGGTGCCAGGGCTGAACCCCTACGACCTGCCGAAGCGCTGAGGCCGGGCGGGGGAGGCAGTTCGATTTCCCCTAAATTTCAGGCAACAAAAAAGCCCGCCGAAGCGAGCTTTTTGTTTGGAATTTGGTGCCCAGAAGAGGACTCGAACCTCCACACCCTTGCGAGTACCAGCACCTGAAGCTGGCGCGTCTACCAATTCCGCCATCTGGGCGACGAGGAGCGATGTACTGGTCCCGGCTGCGGCTGTCAACGACCTTTTTGAACTTTCTGTGTCAGTCCTGCATTTTGTGGAAAAACTGCCGTCAATGCCGGGGCAAGTGACTGCTGGCCGCGGCTGTCGTTCCGCTATCCCTCTTGTTTTTGTTTGGAAGTTCGATCCAGGTGCCCCAGATCCCGCTCCGGATCGATGCAATCGCGCACCCTCTGTTTGAGGTCCTTTGGGCCTGGAAAACCGCCGTCCCGGACCCTTTCCCAGATGAGCGTCTCATCGACGCGAATTTCGAAAATCCCGCCGATTCCGGGGATCAGCGCCACTTCGCCAACGCTGTCGCCAAAGGTTTGCAGTAGTTCCTGCAGCATCCAGGCGGACCGCAGAAGCCAGTTGCACTGGGTGCAGTAGGCGATGGTGATTCTCGGCTTCGTCATCCTCGGATGCCCTTTCGTGTCAGCTCTCATTTCGTTTGTAGCGGAAGGTGCGGGACGATTTCAAATCCGCAAGGTCAGGGGGAGGGACCGCGCGCGGTCACGGAAAATTTTTAAGGACCCGGCTCCGTCCGCCCCGGTTCGGCTGCCCGCGCCAGCATCGTCGCGAAACCCATGAAATGATTTGCATTCGCCGAAATGCTAACGCACGGCGATGCGCCAGCCCCCGCCCGTCACGCCTGTTTTGCGCCGCGAAGGGCGCGTGAGTGCGCTGCATACAAAGAATAAATCTATTGACTAAAGCAGTAAATGGAACAAAAATTCCGAATGTAAAGAGAAGGCGCGCTTGCTGGGAGAGAGACAAGCGCCGTCTGCCCGACCTGCCGCCGGCGGAGGGCGCTTTGCAAAACGGGGTGAGGAGACCCCTTGAGGAGGAAAACAATGAAGAAATTGCTTTTGGCCTTTGGCCTGGTGGCGGCCGCCCTTGGTGGTCCGGCAACGATTGCGCATGCCGATAACGAACGTTTTGTGTTCGTCTCGCACGCGCCCGATTCCGATTCCTGGTGGAACACGATCAAGAACGCGCTGAACGTCGCCAGCAAGCAGATGGGCGTGACCACCGAATATCGTAACCCGCCGAGCGGCGACCTGGCCGACATGGCGCGCATCATCGAGCAGGCGTCGGCATCGAGCCCGAACGGCATCATCACCACGATTGCCGATGTCGATGTGCTGAGCGGCCCGATCAAGGATGCCGTCGCCAAGGGAATTCCGGTCATCACCGTCAATTCCGGCACGATCAAGCAGTCGAAGGACCTGGGCGCCCTGCTGCACATCGGCCAACCGGAATATGATGCCGGCAAGGGCGCCGGTGAAAAGGCGAAGGCGGCAGGCGTCACCAAGTTCGTCTGCGTCAACCACTACATCACCAACCCCGCTTCGGTGGAACGTTGCCAGGGTTTTGCCGATGCGCTCGGCGTCAAGCTCGGCAACCAGATGATCGATTCCGGGATGGACCCGTCGGAAGTGAAGAACAAGGTGCTCGCTTACCTGCGCAGCAACCCGGATACCAACGGCATCATCACGCTCGGCCCCAACTCGGCTGAACCGACAATTGCCGCGCTGAAGGAAAACGGCACCGCCGGCAAGATGTTCTTCGCCACCTTCGATCTCTCCGGTGACATCTCGAAGGCGATCAAGGACGGCATCATCAACTTCGCCATCGACCAGCAGCCTTACCTGCAGGGTTATCTGCCGGTCGTGCTTCTGACCAACTATGCCCGCTACGGCGTCATCCCGCCGAACTCGATCAATTCGGGACCCGGCTACATCACCAAGGACAATATTGCCCAGGTGGAAAAGCTTGCCGGCGAATATCGCTGACATGCTCGGATGAGACCGGCGGCAGATCTGCCGCCGGTTGATCCCGCACCGGTCTTGCGGTGCTTGAAGACACTTGAAAATGCGTGCTCGCCCGTCCGCCGAAAGCGGGGCTGGAGCCGTGCATTCTGAAATCCAGGGAGAGAAGACCATGGGTGACGCAAGCCCGACGCCCAAGCCCGCTCAAGCAGGCCCGGCGGTTGCGCGTGATGAGCGCGTCAAGGACATTTCGCGCCTGCGCAAGATGATGATCCGGCCCGAACTTGGCGCAATCACCGGCACGATTCTCGTCTTCGTCTATTTCTTTCTCGTGGCGCGCGACACGGGCATGTTCGGGCCGGAAGGCATCATGAACTGGTCGACGGTCTCGGCACAGTTCATGATTTTGGCCGTCGGCGCCTGCTTGCTGATGATCGCCGGCGAGTTCGACCTGTCGATCGGCTCGATGATCGGCTTTTCCGGCATTGTCATCGCGCTGTTGAGCGTCTCGCTTGGCTGGCCCGTCTGGGCCGCCATCATTGCGGCCTTCGTGCTGTCGCTTCTGATCGGCGCCGCCAATGGTTATCTGGTCATCAAGACCGGCCTGCCATCCTTCATCGTCACGCTCGCCTCGCTCTATATCCTGCGCGGGCTCACCATCTTTATCGCGATCAGCACCACCCGCAAGACGATCATCGGCGGCGTGAAGGAGGCCGCGGCGGGTGACTGGCTGGCGCCGGTCTTCGGCGGCAAGATCCTCGGAGGCCTGTTTACCTGGCTGGCGGATATCGGCGTGGTCGCCAAGTTCACCGCCGGAACCCGCGCCGGCCAGCCGGTCATCGATGGCGTGCCGATGCTGATGGTCTGGGCGATCGGCCTCGTGATCTTCGGCCATATCCTGCTCACCCGCACCCAGTTCGGCAACTGGATTTTTGCCGCCGGCGGCGATGCGCAGGCCGCGCGCTATGTCGGCGTGCCGGTGGCGCGGGTCAAAATCCTGATGTTCGTCTTCACCGCCTTCACAGCCACCGTGTTTGCCACCTGCCAAGTGATGGAGTTCGGCTCGGCCGCCGCGGACCGCGGGCTTCTGAAGGAGTTCGAGGCAATCATCTCCGTCGTCATCGGCGGCGCGCTCCTGACCGGCGGCTATGGCTCGGTCATCGGCGCCGCTCTCGGCGCGCTGATCTTCGGCGTGGTGCAGCAGGGCCTGTTCTTCGCCGGCGTCGAAAGCTCGCTCTTTCGTGTCTTCCTCGGCGTTATCCTGCTGCTCGCCGTCGTGCTCAACACCTATATCCGCCGCCTGATCACGGGAGAACGCTGAGATGTCCGAGACCCCTCTGATCGAACTGCGCGGCATCGAACGCCATTTCGGCTCCGTCATCGCGCTCGCCGGCGTCACCGTCTCCATCATGCCGGGCGAATGCCATTGCCTGCTGGGCGACAACGGCGCCGGAAAATCCACCTTCATCAAGACCATGTCCGGCGTCTACAAGCCGACCAAGGGCGAGATCTTCGTGGATGGCAAACCGGTGCTGTTCGAAAGCCCCCGCGAAGCCATGGCCTATGGCATTGCCACCGTCTACCAGGATCTGGCGATGATCCCGCTGATGTCGGTCACCCGCAATTTCTGGATGGGTCGCGAGCCGAAGAAGAAGTTCGGTCCGTTCAGCTTCTTCGATTTCGAAACGGCCGATCGGGTCGCGATGGACGCCATGCGCAGCATGGGCATCCAGTTGCGCGAGCCGTCGCAGGCGGTCGGCACGCTGTCGGGCGGCGAGCGCCAGACGGTGGCGATCAGCCGTGCGGTGCATTTCGGCGCCAAGGTGCTGATCCTCGACGAGCCGACCTCGGCGCTCGGCGTGCGCCAGACCTCGCAGGTGCTGGCGACGATCGACCGCGTGCGCAAATCCGGCGTCGGCGTGGTGTTCATCACCCATAATGTGCGCCATGCCATGGCGGTCGGCGACCGGTTTACGGTCCTGAACCGCGGCAAGACGCTCGGAACCGCAAAGCGCGGCGACATCTCCACGGAAGAACTGCAGGATCTGATGGCCGGTGGCGCGGATCTTGCGGAACTCGAAGGCTCGCTCGGCGGCACGGTCTGAGCGGATAACGGTCTCCTCCTGACCGGCTGGATGCTGTCCAAGGCATCTGGCCGGTCTTTTTTCCCGAGATACTTTTCCGCAAGCCATCTCTATTTCTCCCTTGCCTCGGCAAAACCGGCTAATTAAGCTGATGGTGAAGCATAGAAGGGGGAAGGCATGTACAAATTCGAAGTCTACAAGGACAAGGCCGGCGAGTTCCGGTTCCGGTTCCGGGCGTCCAATGGCGAACAGATGTTCGGCTCGGAAGGCTATAAGGCGAAGGCGTCGGCGCTGAAGGCGATCGAGTCGATCAAGAAAAACGCGCCCGAAGCGACCGTCGAGGATCAGACGATCGCATCCTCCTGACCGAAAACGACAGGATCGTCCCGGTTGCCGAGAGCCGCCGGGACCGATTTTTCGGAACAATCCGCGCGGGCAAGGGTTCAGTCCTCAGTTCCAACGAACAAGGAGGAATACCCATGACAAAGAAACTGATCGCCGCTCTCGCCTTTTCCACCGTTCTGCCGTTCGCCGCACTGGCCCAGACGAGCACGACGACTCCTGCAGCGCCCGGCACGCCGCCGGCAGCGCAGGATGGCGCCATGACCAATCAGAACAATGCCCGCGGCGGCATGGCTGACAGCCCGCGTATGACGCAGGCCGGCGGCCCGTTCGTCCAGGTTCCCAATCAGGGTGCATGGCGCGTGAGCGATCTGGAAGGCAAGACCGTCTATGGCGCAGAGGGTGAAAACATCGGTGACATCAATGATGTCCTCGTCAGCCAGGATGGCAGCGTCAACGCCGTGATCATCGGCGTCGGTGGCTTCCTCGGCATCGGCGAAAAGGATGTCGCGGTGCAGATGAGCGCTCTGCAGCTCGGCCCGGGCATGACGCAGGATGAGGCAAACGCCGCAGCGGCCACGTCTCCGGCCGTGTCGGGCGAAACCACGGCATCGACCACCGGCGCCAACACCTCCAACCCTGTTCCGGGCGCCAACACCACGGCCGGCGGCACGGGCATGGGCGCAGCGGGCAATACCGCAGCCACCACGCCGGGCATGGCACAGCCGGGCGCCAATAACCAGGATATGGCCGCAAACCGCGCCAACATGGACAACGACGCCCAGATCGGCGAAGACGGCCTGCCGGAGCGCATCGTGCTGAACGTCACCCGCGACCAGCTGGAACAGGCTCCGGCGTTTGAAGGCGTGACGCCGGCCCGCTAAGCGGACCAGCCGAAGATCAGAACACCAGGCCCTGCGGTTTTCGCCGCGGGGCCTTTTGCCGTCAAAAACCTTGGAAAAGAAAATCCGTCGCGGCGGTGATGTCGTCAGCGCGTGGCGAAAGGTCTGCAACGAGCGCACCAATCTCGCTCGTGCTGATTGCCCCCATCCGTTGGGTCGCCATCACATAACGCTGACCGTTGATGTCGAAGCGGGGGTTCATCCGTCCGATGGACCAGGACATGGACTCGATCTTGTAGAGCGGCACCACGACTCGCGTCTTCAACGCATTGAGAATGTCGGTCTGCAGATCGAGCAACAGGATATCCTGCTCCTGAGATCGGTAGACCGAAAACCGCGCCATCAGAACATCCGATATTTGGCGAGCGGCAGCCCGTGCTTTTCGATGTAAGCATTCTCCGCGGCGATCGCATCGGCGTTCTCGATGCGCCACAGCCGTTCCTTTTCGGCGCGGATGGCCCGCTGCAGCCCGTCCTCCGCTGCGCTCGAAATGTCGAGCTTCAGGTCGCGGGCTTCCGCCAACAGGCGGCTGTCGATCGCGACTTCACCTTTTTTACGCGCCGATTGCACCATTGGAGAACATCCCGTCCAGGTTACAGGCAGGGAGTATGGCGCAGAAATGCGACGCTGAAAAGCCTCACTCGTCGTTCATCTTCAGCGCGGCAATGAAGGCTTCCTGCGGGATTTCCACCTTGCCGAACTGGCGCATGCGCTTCTTGCCTTCCTTCTGCTTTTCCAGCAGCTTGCGCTTGCGGGTGGCGTCGCCGCCGTAGCACTTGGCGGTCACGTCCTTGCGCAGCGCGCGCACGGTTTCACGCGCAATCACCTTGCCGCCGATTGCGGCCTGGATCGGGATCTGGAACATGTGCGGCGGAATGAGTTCCTTGAGCTTCTCGCACATGCCGCGTCCGCGCCGGTCGGCGGCGGAGCGGTGCACCAGCATGGAAAGCGCATCCACCGGATCGCCGTTGACGAGGATCGACATCTTCACCAAGTCGCCTTCGCGGTAGTCCATGATGTTGTAGTCGAAGGAGGCATAGCCCTTCGAGATCGATTTCAGGCGGTCGTAGAAATCGAACACCACTTCGTTGAGCGGCAGTTCATAGGTCAGCATCGCGCGGGTGCCGACATAGGTCAGCTCCGTCTGGATGCCGCGCCGGTCTTGGCAGAGTTTCAGGATGCCGCCGAGATATTCGTCCGGCGTCAGGATGGTTGCCTTGATCCACGGTTCGCGGATGGCGTCGATCTTCACCACGTCCGGCATGTCGGCCGGGTTGTGCAGTTCCTTCTCCGTGCCGTCGGTCAGCGTCATCTGGTAGACGACGGAGGGCGCGGTGGCGACGAGATCGAGGTTGAATTCGCGCTCCAGGCGTTCCTGGATGATTTCGAGATGGAGCAGGCCAAGGAAGCCGCAGCGGAAACCGAAACCAAGCGCTGCCGAGCTTTCCATTTCGAAAGAGAAAGAGGCGTCGTTCAGGCGAAGCTTGCCCATGGCGGCGCGCAGGTCTTCGAAATCCGCGGCATCGACCGGGAAGAGACCGCAGAACACCACCGGCTGGGCCGGCTTGAAGCCCGGCAGGGCCTTTTCCGTCGGGCGCTTGTCGTCTGTAATCGTGTCGCCGACGCGGGTATCGGCCACTTCCTTGATGGACGCCGTGATGAAGCCGATCTCGCCGGGGCCGAGGCTGTCGACATTGACCATCTTCGGGGTCAGCACGCCGACGCGCTCCACGCCGTATTTGGCGCCGGTGCCCATCATGCGGATCTGCTGGCCCTTGGTCAGCACGCCGTCGATGATCCGCACGAGAACCATGACGCCGAGATAGGTGTCGTACCAGCTGTCGACCAGCAGCGCCTTCAGCGGCGCCTTTTCGCCGCCTTCGCTCTTCGGCGGCGGCAGCTTGTTGACGATCGCTTCCAGAACATCGGGAATGCCAAGGCCGGTCTTCGCCGAAATTAGCACGGCGTCGGACGCATCGATGCCGATGACTTCCTCGATCTGTTCCTTGATGCGGTCGGGCTCGGCCGCCGGAAGATCGATCTTGTTCAGAACGGTGACGAGCTCGTGGTTGTTGTCGATCGCCTGGTAGACATTGGCGAGCGTCTGGGCTTCGACACCCTGGGAGGCATCCACCACCAGCAGCGAGCCCTCGCAGGCCGACAGCGAGCGGGAGACTTCATAGGCGAAGTCCACGTGGCCGGGCGTGTCGATAAGGTTCAGCACATAGGTTTCGCCATTGTTCGCCTTGTAGTGCAGGCGAACCGTCTGGGCCTTGATGGTGATGCCGCGCTCGCGCTCGATATCCATCGAGTCCAGCACCTGCTCGCTCATCTCGCGCTCGGCCAGTCCGCCGGTCTTTTGGATGAGGCGGTCTGCCAGGGTCGATTTGCCATGGTCGATATGCGCGACGATGGAAAAATTGCGGATATGGTCGAGGGGCGTGCGATCGGTGCTCATGGTCGGCGCATATAGCAGCGAGCTCTACCAACGCCTAGCGGGAAATTGCGGCAAAGCCTGAGAAAACCAGGCTTCAGCGATCAAATTGCTCCAGCCAGTCCCGCCGGGTCGCCACCTGCCCCTCGGTTCGAAGCCGTGCAACGTCGGCAAGGTCGATGCGGGTGATCAGCCAGCGGGTCTCTTCGACCGTGTCCTCTTCGCTTTCCGCCACGATGCCGGAAGGCGGCATGCCGTAATCGGAGGGTACGTAAAGCGCCGCACGGCCGCGGTTTTCATCGAACGCCGGAGACCAGGCAGCCGTGCCGGCGGTCGGCGCAGATAGCACCGCATACTGGTTCTCCAGTGCCCGCGCCTGCGCGCCGATCCGCACGCGGTAGCTTCCGGCCAGCGTATCGGTACAGGAGGGCGTTAGCACCAGCTCCACGCCAAGCTCGGCCAGCCTGCGTCCCAGCATCGGAAACTCGGTGTCGTAACAGATGAGGATGCCGATGCGCCCCAGCGGCGTCTCGAAGGCCTTCAGTCCGTCCCGCCCGGCGGCGATCTGCCATTGTTCGCGCTCGAAGCGCGTCATGATCTGCTTGTCCTGATGGCCGAGAAGCCCGTCGGGGCCAAAGAGCGGCGCGCGGTTGCGAAAGGCGCCGTCCGGGTCCAGCACCGGCATCGATCCCGGCTGCAGGACAATCCGATGCTCGCGGGCCAGCCGCTCGCACAGGTTCATCCAGCGCGGAATGAGCGACTGGATGCCGGCAATCGAGCCATGCAGGTCGGATCGTGTCGCGGAATCGAGCTGTCCGGTCAGCACCAGGCCCGCATATTCCGGCAGAAGCAGAAGCTCGGCCCCTTGCGCCACGGCCTCTTCCACCAGCGCCGTCAGGTGCGCCTCATAGGCTTCGAAACTTTCGATCAGCTCGATTCGATACTGGCAGGCGGCAAGCGTGATGGTCATGGCAGTGTCTTCAACCAGAAGGACAGGGGTTTCGGGCTCTCTTCCGCCTCATCCAAGTCGCGCCAGGAAAAATGCGTGCGAAGCTCCGGGTGATGCGTGTAGCCGAGTTTTCCCCAGAAGGCATCGAGTGGCACGTAATCGGCCGGGCGTCGTGGGTGGTCGGCGGGGCGCTCCACGGCGCAGAAGGTGCAGGTGGAAAGGCCGAGCTTTCGCGCCTGCGCTTCCCGCTGTTCGAAAAAGGCAATGCCGATGCCCCGGCCGCGATAGGCCGGCAACAGCACGCTTTCACCGAAATAGAAGATCGTGTCCGGGTCATATCCCGCCGTAAGGAATGGCCCTTTCACCTCGTCCGTCTCGCTCGCCATGGGCGTGCCTGTCGACGCGCCGACCACCAACCCGTCGTCCACGGCGATAACGAAGATCGAGCCTTCGGAGCGGGCATAGATCTCCATGTACTGGCGCTCGTAGTCACTGTCGCCATGGTAGAGATAAGGGAAATCCCGGAAAACGGTGATGCGCAGCCGCGCCAGGTCGTCAAAGAAGGCTGTCGCGTCGCGGCCGGAATAGGATGTGATGGTGAGTGCCATAGAGTATGTTCAGTCCGTTTCGGGCAGGTTATACCCTTCGCCGTTCCGCCATCCAAGTCTCCGCCATCCAAGTCTCCGCCGTTCAAGTCTCCGATCACCTGCCTTAGCTTGAGGAATGCCGCATGACCGCCACCGCTACCATCCGTGCCTATTATGATGCGTTCAACGCTCAGGACATGCAGGCCTTCCTGGCACTGCTGACCGACGACGTCGTGCACGACATCAACCAGGGTGAGCGGCAGGTGGGCAAGCCGGCCTTTGCCGCCTTCATGGCGCACATGAACCGCTGCTACAAGGAAACCCTGACCGATATCGTCATCATGGCAAGCGAGGATGGCACGCGTGCTGCGGCGGAATTCATCGTCAACGGCACCTATCTCGCCACGGATGAAGGCCTGCCGGAAGCGAAGGGCCAGACCTATCGGTTGCCGGCCGGCGCCTTTTTCGCCCTGCAGGATGGCAAGGTCTCGCGCGTCACCAATTACTACAGCCTCAACGACTGGATTGCCCAGGTTCAGGGCTGAGGGCCGAGATCGTCCCGCTGGCTATCGGCTTCGGCCAACAGCGCAACGGGATCGGTCAGCACCGCGGCGTTCGGCAGCTGGGCACTGCGCAGCTCGAAGGTCTCGCGCGCATCCGAAGGCACGGGATCGCGCTCGTTCAATCGCCAGAGCGTGAAGACCAGATAGGCCGCCGCCACCATGAGGGCGGCCCCGATGAAGGTCTTTTCGCCGAACACCGGCATCAGCGCGGTGACCGCCAGCGGCACCACGGTTGCGGCCGCCGACCAGGCGACCAGCAGCGTGCTGGAGAGCGGAACATAGTCGCCCGGATCGGCACGGTCGTTCGAATGGGCGTTGGCGATGGAATAGATCGTCTCGATGGCGCCGCCGAAGACTAGGAAGATCAGCATGAACAGCAGCATCTGGGTGAAGGATGCAAAGAGCGCCGCGGTGCCGGCAAGAAGGATGATGGCGCAGGTGATCAGCAGCACACGCCGCCGGTCCATCCGGTCGGAGAGAATGCCGAGCGGATACTGCACGAACAGCAGCCCGGTCTGCATCACGAACATCAGGAGGCCGACCTCCCTCTGGCTGACGCCGTTGGTGGTCGCATAGATCGGCACGAAACCCTGCACCACCATGGAAAGCCCGCCCGACGCCAGCACGCCGATAAGGCCGACCGGCGAGATCCGCCAGGCCATGCCGATATCCACGTTCACCCGCGCCGGTGCCGGCGGGTTCGGCAGGCGCGTCAAGCCGATCGGCAGGATGGCAAGCGCCGTGAAGAAGATCGTCAGCAGCGGTGTCAGGTTGCCGGAGGTCGGGATCTGCCCGAACAGCCAGGCGCCGCAGCCAAGCCCCAGCACATAGGCCATGTAGAAGAAGGACATCGCCCGTCCGCGCCAGGTGTTGGAGGCGGCATGGTTCAGCCAGCTCTGGGCGATGATGAAATTGCAATTGGCGGCAGCGCCATAGAGGCCACGGGCGAGAATCCACAGGGTGACCGAGAGGTTCGAGGCGATCAGCGCGGCCGCGATGATCACGATTGCCATCGAGCAGGCAAACAGCCGCGCATGCCCCACCCGCTGGATCAGCGGTCCCGTCACCACGCAGCCCACCAGCCCACCGAAGGCGACGGCGGTGACCGCTGCCCCCGGCGCCCAGGCCGCATCGGGCGATAGCGACAGCATGTAAGGACTGTAGGCAAACATCAGGCCGCTTCCGACCGCAGCGGTTGTCATCGAGGCCACGATGCTGGCGATCGACAAGGGGGATGTTCCCCGTTCAGGCTGGCCGTGCATGACGCCTCCGCAAAGACAAAACAGCGACGAGACCAGCGCCAGCGGCGAGATTCGTGATGTTGCCGAAAGCTTATCGCCTTGGCTTGCGCCGGACTGTCGCAGGCGCGCCGTGATCTGCTCCGGGCGCGGCGAGAAAAATCCATTATAGAGCCTATTGACTCCACTATAGTAGAAATCCATGATCACGCCATGGAACAGACGGATCAACAATTCGAAGGCGCGCTGGGCGATCGGCTGAAGGCGCTGAGGGCGCGGCAGGCCTTCACGCTGGATCAACTCTCAGGCGCATCGGGCGTCAGCCGGGCGATGATCTCGCGCATCGAACGCGGCGAGGCGAGCCCGACGGCGGCCCTTCTGGCGCGGCTCTGTGAAGCGCTCGGCCTCTCCCTGTCGGAATTCTTCGCGCCGGACGATCCGAGCCGCTCACCGCTCATCCGCCGTAAGGACCAGCGGCTGTGGCGGGATCCCGTCACCGGCTATCTGCGTCGGTCGATCTCTCCGCCCGGCGTGTCCTCGCGGGTGGATATCGTCGAGGTGGATTTTCCGCCGGGCGCCCGCGTCAGTTTTCCACCGCGCGAGGAAAGCCGCTCCATGACCCAGCATATCTGGGTGTTCGAGGGCGTGCTGGAGATGGTCCTGCCCGGCGAGACCCATCGGCTGGAAGCCGGCGACTGCCTGTTCATGGATATCGGCGACGCCTTCCAGTTTCACAATCCGACCGACAAACCCGTCCGCTACGCCGTCATTCTCGACCGCGGGCGCTGATTAAAGCCAAGGATGCAGTCTGCCATGTCCATGATCCGTATCGTCTCCGCCGAAGAGGCGCTCCCGCTGTTGTCCGATCTCAGCGAAGTCCTGTCGGACTGCGTCAACGGCGGCGCCTCCCTCGGCTTCATGCTGCCGTTTGCGCCCCAGGATGCGGTCGGCTACTGGCGGGATGTGTTTGCGAGCGTCGCCGCCGGGCAGATCATCCTGGCGGTGGCGGAACACGAGGGGCGCGTCGTCGGCACGGTGCAGGTGGGACTCGCGCAAAAACCCAATCAGCCGCACCGGGGCGACCTGATGAAACTTCTCGTCCACCGCTCTGCCCGCGGCCTTGGCCTGTCGCGCAAGCTGATGGCGGCGGTGGAAACCGAAGCGGCGCGTCGAGGCCGCTCGCTTCTGGTGCTGGATACGGCAACCGGCAGCGAAGCGGAGGCGATCTACCCCCGCTTCGGTTGGGAAAAGGTGGGCGTCATTCCCGATTATGCGCTGTGGCCGCAGGGCGGCTTCTGCGATTCGACCTTCTTCTACAAACGGATCGGCTGATCTATTTCAGCGTGTTCTGGAAGGCCTCGACAATCAGCGTCTCCGCATCCTTGTGCACCTCGGCGCGGTCGCGCAGGCCCTTGCCGTCGCAGATCGGATCGGGGTCGCCGGATTCGCTCAGCACATCCTGCGCATCCGGCTTGCAGACCGGCAGGAAGCTGAAGTGGTTGGAGCCGGGGATCTGGTGGTACTGGGCGCCGGGGATCTCGGCGGACAGCTTCTGGGCATAGACGGCGACGGGTACGGTGCCCGGGCTGCCGAGGTTGATGATCGTCGTCGCAACCTTGATCTGCCTGAGGCTGTCGGCCTTGAAGGACGTGGCAAGACCCGGATCGACGATGACCCCGGATGTCACGCGCGGATCGAGATTCGACTGCTCGAAATGCGCCTTGTCGAACGCCCGCAGTCTTACGACGGGCGAGGCAACCCGCTTGCCATCGACGAAGCCGATGCCGCCGGCAAACCACTGGCAATCCATCATCATTGTGTAGCGGTCGCAATAATCGGCATAGGCGTTAAGATCCGCGCGTCCGCCGATCAGTTCCAGCGCCGTGCTGCCGCCGAGCGAAAAGCCGATGACGCCGATCTTCGCGGCATCGACCGACCCCGTCCAGCGGGCGTCACCGGTCATCCAGGTGATGATGTCGGAAAGGTCCTGCGTCCGCTCCCAGATGCGCGGCGTGGCAATCGGGGTGGAATCGCCGCTGGTCGTGCCGGGATGATCCGGCCCGGCCACGATAAAACCCTTCGCCGCCAGGCGCGCCGCAATCCAGGCCATGCCCTGGGCCCGCGAGCCGGAACCGTGCGAGAGCAGGATCAGCGGGTGGCGGCCGGGATCGATGGCCGCATCGGCTTTGGCTGCAGCGCCGGTAAAGATGCGGTTGTCGCCGATCAGCGTGTCCGGCGCCTTCGCATCCGACGGGTACCACACATCGACGGAGAGTGGCTTGCCGCGGTGAGGGGAGGGGATGGAGATCGTGGTTGCGCCGACGGATGGTTCGGCCGAAGCCGTCCAGGGAAGGAGGGTGATGGTGGCGAGCGCAGTCAGAAGAAGACGTCTGTTCATGAGGAAACCTCGTCGGTTGGAGACGAGGCGAGACTGACGTCCACAAGCCGTTTTCTCGACCTGGAACACGATCAAGGACGTCCCGGATCACGATCCGGGCCCCGCGATGGTTCGGAACCTTCACGCGCCTCAGCGGTTGGTCAACGTCAACCCCCGCCAATAACGGAGGCAAATCATGAGCAAGACCAACGTCAAGGAACAGCAGGCCCGCGCCAAGGCGCAGGTCAAGAACACCAGCGCCGGCGGCCATCTGGGCGGCACCTATTACGGCCAGGAGCCGGACGGCAAGACGATGAACGGCAATGATCGGGTCGGCGCCAAGGCGCGGCAAAACACCGGTGGTGATTCCCGTCTTTAATCTTTTCGAGGGCTGCGCAAGCGGCCCTCGTTTTCTATGGGGCTGTGCGTCTGTGGGCCAACATCCGGGTGGTCAGGATCGCCAGCTTTTCCGGTTCGGTCAGGCCCATGCGGTAAAGCCTCAGCACCAGCCGTGCCGCCTGCTCCACATCGATGTCGGTTTGGTGGCGACGACAGGCAAACAGGGCCGAACGGAGAGCCAGTTCCATCCGCTCCATATCTTCGGAGAAGAAGATGTAGGGGTAAAATCCGCGGATCGGATTGCCGGTCGAATGGTGATGTGTCATCCCCCAGCATAGGCGCATCGGCGCAGAGTGCAACCTGAAATGCTAGTGCAGGGTGGCATTCCGATCACCCAGAAGTTGCCGCACGATAGCCGCCATGTCCTCTGCCCTGCGCGAAAGCACGAATCCGCCGGTCAGATGCGCGGTCAGCGACATCGGGCTTGCGAACAGTGCCGGTGTCTTTTGCGCCTGCAGGATATCGAGGATCGAGAGCAGGATGTCAGGGTCGTAGCGCACGTCGATGATGGCGCCGTCCAGATCTCCGTCCAACACCATCGTCGACAGATCGGCAGCCGCGACCGGCCCCACGAGATCGACGGCGGCATCCGACCAGACCCCCCGTGTCCGTTCCTTGAGGAACGAGGCGGGGCCGATCACCATGAAGGTCAGTCGTTTTGTTGTCCCGTTCATCGCATGCGGGGTGATCAGGAGGAGAGGATCGATCTCCTGCAGGATCCGCAGGAGATCGAAAAAGTTACGCCGCACGGACATGCGGTGCTTGTGCAGGGCTCAGAGCGTGCCGTTGCGCTGCTGGATCATCATGAAGGTGTCGAAGCTGTAGTCTGCAATCTGCATCCACAGGTAACCGTCCTTCTTGAACGCCTGCTGGCTGTCGTAGATCTTCTTGAAGGCGGCGTTCTTGGCCGAGATCTCCGCATAGGTTTCCTGGGCCGCCTTGTAGCAAACGTCCAGAATGTCCTGGCTGAACGGACGCAGGATCGCGCCCTCCGCCACCAGTTCGCGCAGCGCCTTGGCATTCAGCGCGTCGTATTTTTCCAGCATCAGCGCATTCACGCGGGCGCAGGCATCGGTGAGCACACGCTGGTAGGTTTTCGGCAGCGCGTTGAACTTCTCCAGGTTGAAGAAGGCATGCACCGTCGGGCCGCCTTCCCACCAGGCCGGGTAGTAGTAGTACTTGGCCACCTTGTAGAAGCCGAGCTTGTGGTCGTCATACGGACCGACGAATTCGGTGGCGTCGATCGTGCCCTTTTCGAGCGCGGCATAGACATCGCCGCCGGCGATCTGCTGCGGGGTCACGCCCACCTTGGTCATCACCTGGCCGGCGAGGCCCGCAATGCGCATCTTCAGGCCCTTCAGGTCATCGACGGTCTTGATTTCCTTGCGGAACCAGCCGCCCATCTGGGCGCCGGTATTGCCGGCGGGAAGCGCATAGAGGTTATAGCCGGCGAGGAATTCGTTGATCAGCTCGTTGCCGCCGCCGACGGAGAACCAGGAATTGGCAAGCCGTGCATTGAGGCCGAAGGGAATGGCGGTGCCGAGCGCGAAAGCCGGGTCCTTGCCGACGTAATAATAGGCGCAGGTATGCGCCATCTCGACCGTTCCGGCAGCCACCGCATCGGCGGCCTGCAGCGGGGGAACGATTTCGCCGGCCGCATAGGTCTGGATCTGGAACTTGCCGCCGGTCGCCTCGGACACGCTCTTGGCAATTTCGGTAGCGCTGTCGAACAGCACGTCCAGGCTCTTCGGGAAGGACGAGGTCAGGCGCCAAGTGATTTCGGGGTTTTCCTGAGCGAGTGCCGGTGCGGCGAGAGCGGTGGCTGCAGCCGCGCCAACGCCGGCAGCGCCGGCCTGGCGGAAGAATGATCTGCGGTTCATGATACGCGATGCCTTTGAAATGACGGCCGATGGAAGGACGGAGTGTGAGCAAACGCTCACGCTCGGCGGTGCTAAACCACTTTGTTGCCTGCCCTGCAAGGCAAAAGGACGGAAAATTGCGTGCCCTGCTCGGTTTTTGATCTGTCCTTGCGTCAGCCGCGGCCGTGAAAGAGCCTCTTGAAATCTCGAAACGGTGGAATAGAATTAGAATAATTCTAAAAAGGATTTTCCCATGTTGGATCTGTTTCGCGGCGGCCGCCGTGCCTTTGAAAGCCTGAGCGAGCCGGAAATTCTGGCGCTTGCCATTTCCTCGGAAGAGGAGGATGCCCGCATCTACCAGTCCTATGCTGCCTCCCTGTCCGATCGGGCACCCGACAGCGCCAAGGTCTTCCGGGATATGGCGGAGGTGGAGCAGGCGCACCGTAACATGCTGATCTCGCAGTTCCGCCAGCGTTTCGGCGAAGATATCCCGCTGATCCGCCGCGAACATGTGCGTGGCTTCTACCAGCGGCGGCCGGACTGGCTGATGAGCAATCTGTCGCTGGAGACCATCCGCGCCCAGGCGGAACTGATGGAGGCCCAGGCCTTCCGCTTCTATACCGAAGCAGGCAAGCGCGTCACCGATGCCGGCACACGGCAATTGCTGGGCGACCTGGCGCTGGCCGAACAGGGACACGGGGAAATCGCCCATCGGCTGGGCGAAAAACATACGCCGGATGAGGTGCGGGAGGAGGAGGACCAGACGGAGCGCCGGCAGTTCATCCTCACCTATGTGCAGCCGGGCCTGGCCGGCCTGATGGACGGATCCGTCTCGACGCTCGCCCCCATCTTCGCCGCGGCCTTTGCCACGCAGGATACCTGGCAGACCTTCCTCATCGGCCTGTCGGCCTCCGTCGGTGCCGGCATTTCGATGGGCTTTACGGAAGCCGCCCATGATGACGGCAAGCTGTCGGGCCGCGGTTCGCCGCTCAAGCGTGGTCTTGCCTCCGGCATCATGACGGCGCTTGGCGGCCTTGGCCATGCCCTGCCTTATCTCATCCCGCATTTCTGGACGGCGACCATTGTCGCAGCCATCGTCGTGTTCTTCGAATTGTGGGCGATCGCCTTCATTCAGAACAAGTATATGGAAACACCCTTCCTGCGGGCGGTCTTCCAGGTCGTGTTCGGTGGCTCGCTGGTGCTGGCGGCGGGCATTCTCATCGGCAACGGATGATCAGGCCTGCAGCGCCATATCCAGGAACGAATAAGGCCGGTTCGCGCCGGCCTTAGAGTTTGTTGATTTCAGTGCTCGATCCGGCGATCCGGAGCGTGGTCAGCGCAGAGCGCCGACGACGATCTCGCGACCGTCTTCGATCGTCACCCAGCGGCCGGTGTTGAACGAGGCCTGGCGCTTCAGGAAGGTGTAGGACGTATCGGTCCACATCTTCACGTCGTCTGTCAGATTGTCGAGGATGTAATCGCCATCGGAGGTGCGCACCGTCAGCACGGCATGGCCTTCGCCGTCCGGCTTGCGCACCACGGTAATCAGCAGGTCGGCGAGCGAGAAGCCCTTTTCCGCCAGTTCCTTGCGCTTTTCCAGCGCATAGTCTTCGCAGTCGCCCGCGGTGACCGGATAGGCCCAGACCTCTTCGCGGCCATAGACTTCCATGTCCGTCTTGGCTTCGTAGCGGTGATTGACCGAGATGTTGATGTCGCGGATGGCGGACCAGCCGAATTCCGTCACCTTCGGCGCCGGGGTGGAGGCGAAGCGCTGATTGCACTCGTCCACATGCGTCTGACAAAATTCGTAGTGGCCGATCGGCTGCGAGGTGATCTGACCCGTCGTCATGTGGGCCATCGAGCGCGGAGCCGGAATGGCGGCAGTCGCCGGAGCAAGCATAGCAACAACAGCCACGGCAAAGTGCCGTGCCTTGAGGGCATTCATCATGGACCCGTCCCTTAAAATCCTAACGAAACGTTAAGATCGGGAAGGGGCGGGTGTCAATTATGAACGAAGTCTTAACGGCTGTTCTCGCAATTTATGGTTAAGACTGCTGCATTTTAGCAGCAGCTAACGGTGTGGCCGATCAGACCATTGCCCGGATCGCCGCCTGCAGCTTGTCGATGTCCTGGGGCCGCGACAGGCGGTGGTCGCCGTCACGAATGAGCGTCAGCACCACATCGTCCGCCGGCAGGTGCTCCAGCAGCGTCATGGCGTGCCGGTAGGGAACATCTTCATCCCGCATGCCCTGCAGGATGTGCACGGGGCACCTGGTTTCGATGAGGCCGGTCATCACGCGGTTGAGGCGTCCGTCCTCCAGCAGGGCCTGCGTGAAGATGTTCGGCTCCGGGCTGTATTCGGAGACTTCTTCGAAAAACCCGCGCTGGGAAAGCTGCCGGCGTTCGTTTTCCGTGAGCGCCGGCTCGATAAGCGCGCTGGTGAAGTCCGGCGCCGGCGCGATCAGCACCATGCCGGCGATCTTCGGACCGCTGCCGCGTTTGCGGATCTCCTGCAGGACCCGAAGCGCGATCCAGCCCCCCATCGACGAGCCGATCAGGACCAGCCGTTCGGCCGGATGGGCGTCGATGACGGCGAGCGATTCCTCCACCCAGCGCGAGATCGTGCCGTCCCGGAAGGCGCCGCCGGATTGGCCGTGACCCGAATAGTCGAAGCGCAGGCAGGCAAGGCCGAGCTCTGCCGCCAGCCTGTCCGTTTCGGCCGCCTTCGTTCCCGTCATGTCGGAGCGGTAGCCGCCGAGCCAGACGAGCTGGGTGTTGCCGCCATCGGTTGCCTCGCGGTGCAGCACGGCGATCGCGCGTTCATCGCCCGCCTGGCCGACGGAGAGGGTCCGAAGTGCGGGCGTCGATTGCGTTGAATTCATGTCTGCCTCCATCTGTATCGAGGCACTCTATAAAACAGATTCGCAAAAACCCGGCAGCAGGTGATTTCCTGCACGAACTATGCTATTGACTTCGCCGCAGCGTTGACGACATTGCCCGCTATTGCGCTGGGCGCAGATGATCGCCGTTGCGATCCAGGGATAATTCTAGGAGAATACGACCATTCGCAGACCTTTCAAAGCCGACGCTCCAGTCAAGGACGGGCCGCGCTCAAACCGGGAAATCCGCATCCCCCGCGTTCAGCTGATCAACGCAGAGGGTGAAAACCTCGGCATCGTGCCGACAGATCAGGCGCTCAAGATGGCGGAAGAGGCGGGGCTCGATCTGGTCGAGATTTCTCCCAACAACGACCCGCCGGTCTGCAAGATCCTCGATCTCGGCAAGCTGAAATACGCCAACCAGAAGAAGGCGGCCGAAGCGCGCAAGAAGCAGAAGATCGTCGAAATCAAAGAAATCAAGATGCGCCCGAACATCGACACCCATGATTATGAGGTGAAGATGAAGGCCATCATTCGGTTCTTCGAGGATGGCGACAAGGTTCGTGTGACGCTGCGTTTCCGTGGCCGCGAAATGGCGCACCAGGAACTCGGCATGAAGCTTCTGCTTCAGGTGAAGGAAGACACCGCGGCGATTGCCAAGGTGGAAGCCGAACCGAAGCTCGAAGGTCGTCAGATGATGATGGTGCTGGCCCCTCGCTGAGGCCAGCTCCGGTTGCCGGCCATCGCCGCCACCGGTCATCTCATCGCAATCCGCACCACCCCCATTGCGCTTTGCGGTATGTGCCGCTATAAGCGCGCGTCCGAACGGTCCGGCAGGGCATGCCGTGGCCGTTTTTGAATAGCTTGGAACTGGCCTCATCAGCCGGATCCGATACAAGAATTATGGAGTAGCAAAATGCCCAAGATGAAGACGAAGTCGTCCGCCAAGAAGCGGTTCAAGGTTACCGCGACCGGTAAGGTCGTTGCAGCCGCCGCCGGCAAGCGTCACGGCATGATCAAGCGTTCCAACAAGTTCATCCGCGATGCTCGCGGCACGATGATCCTTGCCGAACCCGATGGCAAGAAGGTTATCAAGAACTACCTGCCGAACGGTCTCTGAGACCCATTCGCTACCGGAACACGTTAAGGAGATCATGACATGGCACGCGTAAAACGTGGCGTAACTTCCCGCGCCAAGCACACCAAGACCCTCAAGGCCGCCAAGGGTTTCTACGGCCGCCGCAAGAACACCATCCGCGCCGCAAAGGCGGCTGTGGACCGTTCGCGTCAGTTTGCCACGCGCGACCGTAAGGTCAACAAGCGCAACTTCCGCGCTCTGTGGATTCAGCGTATCAACGCTGCTGTTCGCGAATTCGGCCTGACCTACGGCCGTTTCATCGACGGCCTGAACAAGGCTGGCATCGAAGTGGACCGCAAGGTTCTGTCCGACATGGCCATCCATGAGCCGGCCGCATTCGGTGCGCTCGTCGAAGCTTCCAAGAAGGCACTCGAGTACCTCAAGGACGCCGGCACGACCAACGAGTTTGAAAGCGCGGTTCGTTAACCAGCGCTTCCCAGGCTTAAAAAGCTTCGTAGATTTGGGAAACCCGCGCTGGTTTGGGCTGGCGCGGGTTTTTCATTGGATTGTCACGATCGCACGTCAGGGTCCCGCACCCGAACTTTTGCCGAGCATCACACGGAAGACACCATGTCCGATCTGGAAAACCTGAAAACCTCGCTTCTGACGGAAATTGCGGCTGCTGGCGAAGAAGCGGCCCTCGAAGCCGTGCGCGTCGCAGCGCTTGGCAAGAAGGGATCTGTCTCGGACCTCCTGAAGACGCTGGGTGCCATGAGCCCGGAGGAGCGGCAGACCCGCGGTGCGGCGATCAACGCCCTGAAGACCGAGGTGACGGAGGCGCTCAACGCCCGCAAGACGGTTCTGCGGGACGCCGCGATCAATGCGCGGCTCGCCGCCGAAACGCTTGATGTGACGCTGCCGGTCCGCTCCTCGCCCGCCGAGCGTGGCCGCATCCATCCGATCAGCCAGATCGTTGACGAGATCACCGCGATCTTCGCCGACATGGGTTTTTCCATCGCCGAAGGTCCGGATATCGAGACCGACTACTACAACTTCACGGCCCTCAATTTCCCGGAAGGCCATCCGGCCCGCGAAATGCACGACACCTTCTTCTTCCAGCCGGACGAGAAGGGTGAGCGCAAGGTGTTGCGCACGCATACCTCGCCGGTGCAGATCCGCACCATGGAAGCGCAGAAGCCGCCGATCCGCATCATCCTTCCCGGCAAGACCTACCGCCAGGATTCCGACGCCACCCATTCGCCGATGTTCCACCAGGTGGAAGGCCTCGTCGTCGACAAGAAGAGCCATGTCGGCAACATGCGCTGGATCCTGGAGGAGTTCTGCAAGGCCTTCTTCGAGGTCGACAGCGTCACCATGCGGTTCCGCCCCTCCTTCTTCCCCTTCACCGAGCCGAGCTTCGAGGTGGATATCCAGTGTGACCGCTCCTCCGGCCCGATCGTCAAGTTCGGCGAAGGCACCGACTGGATGGAAATCCTCGGCTGCGGCATGGTGCACCCGAACGTGCTGCGCGCCGGCGGCCTCGATCCCGACGAGTACCAGGGCTTTGCCTGGGGCATGGGCCTCGACCGCATCGCCATGCTGAAATACGGCATGCCGGACCTGCGCGACTTCTTCAACGCCGATGTGCGCTGGATGAGCCACTACGGCTTCCGCCCGCTCGACATGCCGACTTTGTTCGGCGGTTTGAGTAGCTGATTTATTTGTGGCCACAAACAAATGTGCGTGGTAAGCTATGGACCTGGAGTGGGATGAGGAGAAGCGGCAGGCGACCCTTCGGGAGCGTGGGCTGGATTTTGCCGATGTCGTGTATCTCGATCCGGCGAGTGTCGTGATCGATCTTGATACCCGCCGCGACTACGGCGAAATTCGCTATAACATGACCGGCTCCCTGGACGGTGTCCTTTGTCGGATCTGCTGGACTCCGAGACATGGCAAAATGCGCATCATTTCGATGAGGAAGATCAATGACCGCGAACGCAAAGTCTACGAAAGAGCAAGGACATGCTCTCCCAAGTCTGGCGGATGTTGACGCGGGACGAGTGACGCTCGAGGAGTATGAAATCGCTCATGGCGAAGACAGCGCGGAACTGACGGACGACACCATGACGCAGGCGCGTCCGGTGTCGGAGTTTCCGGAACTCGCCGGTTTTTTCAGGCAGCGCGGCGAGCGCGGTCCGCAGAAGGCGCCGGTCAAGGAACGCGTCGGGCTTCGTCTTAACAAGACTGTGGTCGAGCATTTTCGAAACACGGGGCCGGGCTGGCAAAGCCGGATCAATGAGGTGCTCGAGAACTATGTGAAGGATGGCCCAGGTCGAGCCAAGGATTGATCCGATGCCGACTGTCCTTCGAAAATATGGGTTCCGCTTCCATTTCTACTCCGCTGACCGATATGAGCCGCCTCATATTCATGTCGATGGACAGGGAGGTGAAGCGAAAGTCTGGCTGACGGATCTAAAGGTTGCGGAAGCAGGGGGCTTTAGCCAGAGGGACCTTGCCCGTATATTGGAAGTGGTCGAGGAACACAGGCAGCAGATGCTGGAGGCATGGAATGAATATTTCGCATGATTCCTATATCGAGGCGGAGCGACCGACCGAGGCTTGGTGCGACCTGCACACGTTGCATGTGCGTCTCGCCGATGGGCGACAGGTTTCCACGCCTCTGTGGTGGTATCCTCGCCTCCTGAACGCAACGCCGGCACAGCGCAACAATGTCCATCTCATGCTGGCCGGTGTTCACTGGCCTGATGTCGATGAGGATCTGTCCATTCGTGGAATGCTGGCCGGCTGGAAGGCCCCGGGTGCGAAGGCGCCGGAAAAGGCGGCCTAGGACCCTTTCATGTCTTTGCTCAACTGGGTTCCTGTTCTTGTTTCGATAGTAACTGCGCTTGCAGCGATTTGCACCTATGCTTGGAACAAGCGGGTCGATCGAAAACATGCGCTGATTGAGATCCGTCGCTCAGTCTACAGGGATTATGTGTTGGCCATTGCGGACGTTTCTCACTCTGCAAACGGTAAGGAAGAGGTCCAGTGTTATCAGAAGAAGTTGGCGGAGTTGCACTTGATTGCGTCCGACGAAGTCCTTTTGGCATGTGCGGAATTCACGGCTCTGTATCGCCTGTCAGCCGATCCAGGTTCTGATGCCAGAGCCGAAAAATACTCCAAGCTCGAGATGGCGATGCGTCGCGACTGCTTTGAGAAAACAAAGATCACTTCCGGCAAACTTCGAGAGATGTTGCCGTTCACGTTTTAAATAGCACAGGCGCTCACCGCGGATTGCGCTTTGGTAATGGTGGAAACTACCTATGAAATTCACGCTCTCCTGGCTGAAGGAACATCTGGATACGGACGCAAACCTCGAGCAGGTCTGCGAGCGCCTCACCGCGATCGGCCTCGAAGTCGAGGATGTCGATGACCGGGCGGCCTACAAGCCGTTTGTCATCGCCAAGGTCCTTTCCGCGGAAAAGCATCCCTCCGCCGACCGGCTGAAGGTGCTGATGGTCGATACGGGTGATGGTAAACCGGTGCAGGTCGTCTGCGGCGCGCCGAATGCGCGGGCGGGCCTTGTCGGCGCGCTGGCGCGGCCTGGCACCTATGTTCCCGGCATCGACGTGACGCTGTCCGTCGGCAATATCCGTGGTGTCGAAAGCCACGGCATGATGTGTTCGGAGAAGGAACTCAACATCTCCGACAATCATGACGGCATCATCGATCTGCCGGTCGATGCGCCGGTCGGCACCGCCTTTGCCGCCTATGCCGGCCTCGACGATCCGATGATTGAGATCAACCTGACGCCGAACCGCCCGGATTGCACCAGCGTTTACGGCATTGCCCGCGATCTCGCCGCCTCCGGCCTCGGGACACTGAAGGCACCGAAGGTGCCCGCTCTGCCGATCGAGGGCGAAACGCCGGTCGATGTCACAATCGATCTCGACGACGAGCGCCTCTGCCCCGGTTTTGCGCTGCGCCTCGTGCGCGGCGTGAAAAACGGCCCGAGCCCGGCCTGGATGCAGACGCGCCTGAAGGCGATCGGCCTTCGCCCGATCAACGCGCTGGTCGATATCACCAATTACATGACCTTCGACCAGGGCCGGCCGATGCATGTCTTCGACGCGGCGAAGGTGAAAGGCAATCTTACGGTTCGCCGGGCCGGGGACGGCGAGGAGATCCTGGCGCTCGACACCCGCACCTACAAGCTGACCCCGAACACCGTGGTCATCGCCGACGACAATGGCGTCGAATCGATCGGCGGCATCATGGGCGGCGAACATTCCGGCTGCGACGAGAACACCGTGGACGTGCTGATCGAATCGGCGCTCTGGGACCCGATCAACATCGCGAAATCCGGCCGTAGCCTCGGCATCATCACCGATGCGCGCTACCGGTTCGAGCGTGGCGTCGATCCGGAATACATGATGCCGGGCCTGGAGCGCACGACGGAACTGGTCGTTGAACTCTGCGGCGGAACGCCCGCCAAGGCCAAGGTCGCCGGCTACAAGGGCCATGACCGCAAGGTGGTCGATTTCCCCTTCTCCGAAGTCAAGCGCCTGACGGGCCTCACGGTGTCGGTCGAGGAAAGCCGGCAGATCCTGACCGGTCTCGGCTTCGAGATCCTGTCCGGTGACGATACCCAGGTGCAGGTCGCGGTACCCTCCTGGCGTCCGGACGTCGAAGGCAAGGCCGATCTCGTCGAAGAGATCATGCGTATCCACGGCGTCGACAACATCAAGCCGGAACCGCTTCCCGCCAAGGAGACGGTGAATGCCCGCATCCTGACGACGCTGCAGATCCGCACGCGCACCGCCAAGCGGGCGCTCGCAAGCCGCGGCATGCTGGAGGCTGTCACCTGGTCCTTCATTCCCGAAGATCAGGCAAAGCTCTTCGGCGGCGGACAGCCTTCGCTGAAGCTGGCAAACCCGATTGCCGCCGATATGTCCGACATGCGCCCGTCGCTGCTGCCGGGGCTGTTGACCGCTGCCCAGCGCAATGCCGACAAGGGCTATGGCGATGTGGCGATCTTCGAAGTCTCCGGCACCTATGAGGGTGACACGCCGGACAAGCAGCGCCGCGTCGCCGGCGGCATCCGCCGTGGCACGGCAACGCTCGCCGGTGCCGGCCGGTCCTGGTCGAATGCGGCCAAGGGCGGCGGCAAGCCGGTCGACGTCTATGATGCGAAAGCCGATGCGCTGGCGGTGATCGAGGCCTGTGGCCTGCCGATGGGCAATGTGCAGGTGGAGCAGGGCGGTCCCGCCTGGTATCACCCGGGCCGCTGCGGCACGATCAAGATGGGGCCGAAGGTGGTGCTCGGCCATTTCGGCGAGTTCCATCCGAACACGCTCTCGGCACTCGATGTCTCCGGAGCGCTCTGCGGCTTCGAGGTCTATCTCGATGCCATGCCGGAGCCGAAGAAGAAGGCGACGCGCACCAAGCCGGCGCTGGAGCTCTCGCCGTTCCAGATGGTGAAGCGCGATTTCGCCTTCGTGGTGGAAAAGGCCGTCGATGCCGGTTCGATCATCAAGGCGGCAACGAGTGCCGACCGCAAGCTGATCACCGGTGTCAACGTTTTCGACGTCTTCGAGGGCGCCTCGCTCGGCGAGGGCAAGAAGTCGATTGCCATTGAGGTGCTGATCCAGCCGACCGACAAGACGCTGACCGACGAGGATTTCGACGCGCTGACGAAGAAGATCGTCGGCAATGTCGAAAAGACGACCGGCGGAACCTTGCGCGCCTGACGCCAAGCAAAAATCAATCCCATGAATAAGCCGCCGGCGCCTCTGCACCGGCGGCTTTTTTTCTGCCTATCGGCGGTCAGGAGGCGAGAGCGTAACGTGCGGCGGCGCCCTGTCCCGAGGTGACGCTGGTTCGGAAGCGCTGGACCATGGTGGCAAGATTGTCGGTCTCGTGCGACAGGTTCTGGGCGGCGGCGGTGGTTTCCTCGACCATGGCTGCATTCTGCTGCGTGACCTTGTCCATGTTGTCGCCGGCGGCCGTCACCTCCCGCAGGCTGGCGGCCTGTTCGCGCGCGGCGTGCGCGATCTGGTCCATGGTGTCGCTCATGGAGACGACCTGCGCGACGATCTCTGCGAGAGACCCGCCGGATGCCTTAACAAGATCGACGCCGGACTGCACCTGGGCGCTGGAGGTGGAAATGAGTTCCTTGATCTCGCGGGCGGCGGTGGCCGAGCGTTGTGCGAGTTCCCGGACCTCCTGGGCAACCACGGCAAAGCCCTTGCCGGCTTCACCGGCACGTGCCGCCTCGACGCCCGCATTCAGGGCCAGGAGATTGGTCTGGAAGGCAATCTCATCGATCACGCCGATAATGTTGCCGATCTTTTCGGACGATCCCTGGATCGCGGACATGGCATCGATGGCACGCGACACGATATCGCCGCCCTTCTCCGCATTCGACCTTGCTGTGCCGACGATCGCCTGCGCCTTGGAAGCGCCATCCGCCGTGGAGTTGACGCCGCGAGAGACCTCGGCCAGCGCAGCGATGGTCTCCTCGAGCGAGGCCGCCTGTTGTTCGGTGCGGCGCGCAAGATCGTTGGAGGCGACCGAGATTTCGCCGAGGCCGGAGCGGATAGTGGCAACCGTTACGATAACGCCGCCGACGGCCTGTTCGAGCGAGGCAACGGAACTGTTGAAATTCTCGCGAATGCCTTCGAATTCGGGCGCAACCGCCTCGTTCATGCGCACCGTCAGATCGCCACGAGCCAGGGCGGTGAAACCCGTCTGGACTTGATGCACGAAGTGACGGAGGTCCTCGGCCTTGGCATTGTCGATCGCCATCTGTTGTTCGCGTTCGCTCTGCATAGCCCGTTCAAGCTTTTCCTGCTCCCGGCGCGCGGTCACGCCATTCTTCAGGTCGTGGCGGAACTGTTCCAGGGCACGCGCCAGCATGCCCGTCTCATCGGTGCGCTTGACGTACTCGACCGGCGTCTCATAGTCCCCCTGCGTCAAGCGGCCAACGACTGACAGCACGCCGTTCAACGGTCGCCGGACAAGGGCGACCGACGCGGCATAGACGATACCGAGGGCTACGACGAGAATGATGACGCCGCTGATCACAGCATTGCGGACAGCCTCAAACACGGGGGCGGAGAAGACCTGAGCCGGAACATCGAGGACCGCGGCCCAGGTCGTATTCATGCCGGAGGTGGTCAAGGGATAGACAAGCCGGACGCGACCATCTTCAAAGCCGCGGATCACACGCATCTTGCCGTCAATCAGCGCGGCCTTGACTTCGGTAGCGCCCGGATCGGCATAAACCTTCATCAATTGGTCCTTGTCGGGATGGGCCAACCACTTGCCATTGTTGGCCAGCAGCATCGAATTACCACCTTCAAAGGGTTTGAGGGCTGCCAGCGAATTGACGAGGTTGTCGAGTTTGATATCAACACCTGCCAGACCGACGAGCTTGCCGTCCACCTTCACAGGCACGGAAACGGAAGTGATGAGCGCACCGATTGACGCGAGATACGGTTCCGTCACGAGGCTTGCGCCGGATTTTACGGGGCCGGCAAAGTACTCGTCCTCTGGCTTGATCTCCCAGGTGGAGAAGCCCATTGCACCGCTCTCATCCTTTGTCCAATACGCGGTAAACACGCCGGAAGCATTCAATCCCTCTGTCCCCGTCAGCGGTTTGCCGGACTGCGCGCCTGGAATTTCACACATCCAGGCACCGAACAGGTTCTTGTACTGAGGGCCGATCGCTTCTGTCAGAGCGATCACATCGCTGCGCTGACGGCTGCCTTTTTCGATGTAACCGGAAATACTGGCTGCGAGTGTCGTGCCGGCAGAGACAGCCTCCGTGATCTGCGTGGTAACACGTTGCGAGACCATAGCGGCTTTCTCCGTCGCCAGCGTCAAGACCTCGGCTTCGGTTCTCTTCTTGGCTTCCCAGCCGGTAAAGCCGGTATAGGCCGAAACGACGATGGCAATGGCCGTGCCTGTCACAAGCAGAAGCTTGCCGGAGATTGTACCGAGTATGATTTTCATGCAGATTATCCCCGTGAAATAAGCAATCATTAAAAGGCGCGAAAATAAACATATGCTTAAGTGGGCATGAATAGTTGGTGACTTGCGCGATGACGGAATACAAATGCGTTCACGCGGCCGGTTCGGCCCGTGCTGTGATCGTCCTTCGTTTCCGCATCTCCCTTCGGAGATGGTTCATTCGGCCGGGGCGCTGACAGCTGCCTCGTAAGCTAGTAATAATGTGGCACCTCTCAGCACCCCGTTCGGCATTTTTATCCGCCGGTTTGGTCCCTCTGACTGGATGGATGGGCGGGTGACGTTTGCCATCGCCGTTCCCGGCGTGCGTCCTCATCAGACGGCGCGGGCGGACAACGGGCGATGCGCCCTTCGACCTCCACCCCCTTGTGTGCCACATGAGGCACGTCCGGCGCGCTGCGCTGGGAACTCTGGAGACACTGCGCTGACGTCCGACGCGCACTGCCTCCACCCGGTCGCCGGAGGGGGACCCTGTTGGCGGACTCAGGTCATGAGGCTTTGCGTCTTGTCCTCGTGACCCGAACCGGCCCCGCATCGCCGGCACGCCTGCCGGTGTATCCGCTGCGGGACGAGGGAATTGTAGGCATGAGGTTTGGGGGTGGGGAAATTGCGGGGGCGATTTTTTTGTATTTGCGCTTGGATGTGATCCGAGGATCTGCGAAAAGATGTTTTGGAACGGTGGGTTAACAAAATCGGCGCTTTGGCAAAACGCCCCCTCTGGCTGCCGCCATCTCCCCCACAAGGGGGGAGACCGCAGGCGGCGCCCGCCGGTGCTTCGATTGGCTACGGCGGGTCGGCCGGGTTAAGCCCTCCCCCTTGTGGGGAGTGTGGGGAGGGGTCTTTTGGTGCTTGATGACAACATATGTTGGTGTACCGGCACCATACCCCCCTCTGTCCTGCCGGCGTTCGTCCCTGCAATCGATTCACTGGATCGATTGCTTCGCTTCGCGAACCCCTCCTCACCCCACCAAACGCGGGGAGATCGGCAGAACGGTTGGTCGCTCGATCGACCGTGAAGTGGAAGTGGTGTCCTCGATTGCAGTTACATGGCATGGGAAAGCGATGCCACGATGCGATCTCCCCCCTTGTGGGGGAGATGCCCGGCAGGGCAGAGGGGGGTGGCGGGCGATGAGCAAGCGTTGTGGATCCTCGGGTCAGGCCCGAGGATGACGGCTTGGAGGGCTGGTGGCGCCATAAGAGACGGTGCCGCCATCGCGCATGAGCGTTTGCGCGCATAGCGGGGCAATGTGTCGGTCGCTAAAGACCGGACGCCCCCTCATCACCTCACTTGTTCGCCATCTTCGCCATGCTTTCAGGATAGCGTTCGCCCTTGACCTTGGCGGGCGAAAGAAGGTCGCCCAGGTCCTTCACCTCTTCGGGGGTGAGGGTGATCGCGGCCGCGGCGACGTTCTTTTCCAGGTTGGCGATCTTCGTGGTGCCGGGGATCGGCACGATGAAATCGCCCTGCGCCAGCACCCAGGCGAGCGCCAGCTGGCCGGCAGTAACGCCCTTCTGTTCGGCCATCTGTTCGAGGAGCTGCACCAGCGCCAGGTTGGCGTCGAAATTCTCGCCCTGGAAGCGGGGAAGGCCGCGGCGGAAATCGTTATCGGCAAGGCCGTCGAGGCTCTTCAGCGCGCCGGTGAGCGCCCCGCGCCCGAGCGGCGAAAAGGGAACGAAGCCGATGCCGAGTTCGCGGCAGGTGGACAGAACGCCGTTTTCTTCCGGGTCACGGGTCCACAGCGAATATTCGCTCTGGATTGCGGCGATCGGATGCACGGCATGCGCCCGGCGCAGCGTTGCGGCACTGGCTTCGGAGAGCCCAAGCGCCCGCACCTTGCCCGCCTTCACGAGATCGGCCATGGCGCCGACCGTCTCTTCGATCGGCACGTCCGGATCGACGCGGTGCTGGTAGAAGAGATCGATCACCTCGACGCCCAGCCGCTTCAGCGAGGCTTCCGCCACGGCGCGCAGATGTTCGGGCCGGCTGTCGGTGCCGGAGGGGCGGGCGGCCTTGGCCTCGTCGCCGATGGTAAAGCCGAACTTGGTCGCGATCAGCACCTGGTCGCGATAGGGTTTGAGGCCCTTGCCGACCAGTTCCTCATTGGTGAAGGGACCGTAGACTTCGGCCGTATCGAAGAGGGTCACGCCAAGCTCCACCGCGCGGGCGAGCGTGGCAAGCGCGGACGTCTCGTCCGTCGAAGGGCTGTAGGCATGCGTCATGCCCATGCAGCCGAGGCCGAGCGCCGAGGTGGTGAGCGAACCGAGATGTCGGGTTTTCATGGAGTGCATCCTCTCAAAATTTGATGCGGTAGCGCACGTGGCCGTCGGAGGGCACGAAGTAATCATAGAGTTTGCGTGCCGTCGTGTTGCCTTCGTCCGTATGCCAGTAAAGGCGCGACCAGCCGTTTTTGCGGGAGAGCGCCACGAGATCCTCCATCAGGGCACGGCCGATGCCTTTGCCGCGAAACGCCGCGTCGAGGAAGAGGTCCTCCAGATAGCAATCCGGCGTCTTGACCCAGGTGGAATCGTGAAAATGGTGGATGGCAAAACCGGCCAGCCGACCATCCACCTCCGCAACCCGCATGGCCACGCGCGAGGCGGGATCGAGAATACGGGCCCAGGTATAGTCGGTCACATCATCGGCCAGCGTGACCTTGTAGAAGGCGAGGTAACTGGCCCAGAGCTGTCGCCAGGCGGCTTCGTCGCCGGCCTCGGCGTCGCGAATGATCAGATCGCCGCTCATGCGCCTGCCTCGTTCAGGCGCTGCATCTGCGCGTCGGTCAATGTCAGTGTGCCCGCGGCAATCATCGCGTCGAGCTGCGACAGCGAGGTGGCGGAGGCGATTGGCGCGGTGATGCCGGGACGGGCGGCAACCCAGGCGATCGCAATCGCGGCAAGGCTTTGGCCGGTTTCTTCGGCCACCGCATCGAGCGCGGCGAGCACCCGGTGGCCCTTGTCGTCCAGATAGGCACCGACGCGGTAAGAGCGGGCGACCCCTTGCGTATCCGCCGCCTTGCGGTACTTGCCGGTGAGGAAGCCGGCGGCGAGCGCGTAATAGCTGATCACGCCGATTTCCTGCGCGATGCAGAGATCCGCGAGCGGGCCTTCGAATTTTTCGCGGGTGTAGAGATTGTATTCCGGCTGCAGCACGTCATAGCGCGGCAGGCCGGACTTGGCGGCGGCATCGAGCGAGGCCTGGAGCTGGCCGGCATCATAGTTGGAGCAGCCGATGGCGCGCACCTTGCCGGCTCTCTTCAGCTTGTCGAAGGCTTCGAGCGTCTCTTCGATGGCGACATCCGCATCCGGCTTGTGGGCGAGGTAGAGATCGACGTAATCCGTGCCGAGGCGTCTCAGGGAGGCATCGATCGCCTGTTCGATCCAGCCCTTGGAGAGGCCGGTCTTTTCTCCGCGATTATCGAACCCGACCTTGGTGACGATCACCGCCTTGTCACGCGAAACCGTACCGCGCTTCAGCCAGCGGCCGATGACTTGTTCGCTTTCGCCGCCCTCGTGCCCGTCCACCCAGGCGGAATAGACGTCCGCCGTATCGATGCAGTTGAAGCCTGCCTCGAAAAAGCGGTCGAGCAGGGCAAACGAGGTTTTCTCGTCGGCCGTCCAGCCGAAGACATTGCCGCCGAAAACGACAGGAGCGATGGACAGGCCGGTGCGGCCAAGCGGGCGCAAATGCATGATGAAGACCTCGTGATGGGGCAGACAGATAAGAGGATATGGGGCGAGCCTAACCCTCCGGCCAGCAATGCACCATTCAATTCGCGTGATGGGAGGATCAGGTGGATAAACGCATGACGCTTGCGCGCACCTGATTTGCCCGGATAAGGCTGGGCGGCTGGTCGTAATGCTGGCGCCAGATGCGGCGCAGGTGGCGCGCCGAGGCAAAGCCGGTGCGGGCGGCGACATTTTCGAGATCGAGCATCGACTGGCTGATGATGTCGCGCGCCAGCGTGACCCGCATCAGGTTGACGTAATCGATGATCGAGAGACCGGTGTGTTCGCGAAACAGGCGCGACAAATGCCGTTCGCTGAGATGGCCGATGTTCGCGAGCCGCGCCACCGACCAGTCGGCGGCGGGGTCGGCCATGATCGCATCCTGCACGGCGTGGATGGCCGGATGCACGTGGTTGCGGCCGGAGAGCCAGGGCGAAATCTGCGGATCGCTGCCGCTCCGCCTCAGATAGATCACCATTTTGCGTGCCGCGGCGAGCGCGACCGGGGCGGAGGTCATCTGGGCGACGATGTGCAGCATGAGGTCGATGCCGGTGGAAATGCCGGCGCTGGAAAACACCGACCCGTCTTCGACATAAAGCCGGTTTTCGAGCACGGTCGCGGTGGGCGCGAGGCGGCGCAGATCGGCGATGCAATCGGCATGCGTGGTGCAGGCGCGGCCTTCCAGCAGCCCGGCTTCCGCCACCAGAAGCGCGCCGGAGCAGATGCTGACGATGCGCGTGTCCGGCCGCACCACCTGGCGCATCCAGCGGGCAAGACGGGCGCGCTCGATGGCGGTCTCCGCCGGGTGCGGCACCAGCGTCGTGGCGCCGGAGACGACGAGGAGCGCGTTCTCCGGCAAGGCCTCCGGCAGCGGTTGAAGGCCGGTCAGCGACAGGCCGATGGAGGTCACCTGCTGCGGTTCAGCGGAGACATAGGAATAGTCGAAGCGGAGCGCATCCTGATGCTGGTTGGCGTAGCGCAGGACCTCCATCGGCCCTGCGATATCGAGCAGCAGCGCATGCGGCGGCACCACCATGAGGACCGGGACGGTGGTGCCGGGCGTGCTCATGCGGCAAGCCTTGTCTCGCCAAGCGCGTCTTCGACGGAGGCGATGCGGGCGAACCGATCCTTCAGAACCATGGCCGTGTGGCGGCGGATCTCTGCCGGCGAGCGGGTGATGCCGTCCGCGTCTGTCATCGGAAAGGTCAGCGTCGCCTCGGCGACATAGGTGACCTTGAAGCCGAGATCGGAAGCGTGGCGGGTGGTGGTTTCGCAGCACTGTTCGGTGCGGATGCCGGAGATGATCAGGTTGCGGATGCCGTGTGTCGTCAGCCAGACATCGAGGCCGGAGCCGACAAGGGCGGAATGGCGGCGCTTCTCGAAGATCCGGGTGGGGGCGATGCTGAGGCCCTCGAAGGTGCGCACATGGCCGCTCTCCTTGGAGAAGGGGCCGGTATCTTCCACGTGGAAGACCTGGAGGATCGGCAGGTTGCGTATGGCGGCACCATCGATCAGCGCCTGCTGGCGCTCCAGATAACGGGAAAGATCGGCTTCGTCCCAATAGGGGCGATGGCGAAAGGACTCCTGCACGTCGATGACGATGAGGGCGGTGTCGGACATTTTCGGCTCTCCGTGTTGGTTAGGATAGCCGCAGTCTAGGCTTCTAGGCCAGCCGCAAAAGCAGGGTTTCGGACGAAGAGCGGACGTTTTCGGCCATCAGGTGGACGACGCGTGCTGACGATTGGACGGCCATGTTGGAGCGGATCGAGGATCGGCTCAGCAGGGGGCGAGGTGCTTTTCCGGTACCCAGCCCTCGGCGCCGTCGGCCCGCCGGCACCAGATCCAGCCATTAAGATGCCATGTGCCGGAGACAATCGCACCGGCCTCGCAGGTCAGTTCCTGCGCCGAATAATCGAAAGCGGCCCGGGCAGTTTCGCCGTCCTGCGCCACCAGGCGGTCCGGTATCCAGCCTTCCTGGCCCGTCGGATTGCGGGCCCAGAGCCAGAGATGGCCCTCCCAGAGATCCGTCCGGCCGGTCAGGGTCAGCACGTCGCCTTCGCGCACGGTGATCGGATCGGCATAGCTCGCCTGCCAGGCCTGCGACACGCGGAAGGAGGACATCAGAGCCGCTCCACCATGCGGCGGACCCGCTGCAGATGCGTCGCGAGCGTCCGTTGGGTGACGCGGTCCATGTCGTGCAGGGCCAGCATCCTGAAATCGAGGTGCTGTGCGCAGAAGGCGGCGATGCCGCGTTTCAGCAGGCGCCGGACCGGGTCGCCCATATAGAGTTTCACCACCCACCAGGGCGAACCGGTGGTGGTGAAGGCATAAAGATGCTTGATATTGCCGAGCGCAGGGCGGATGCGTCCACCCGCTTGGTCGTGATGGAAGGCGACGCCGGGTGCGAAGATGCGGTCGAAGAAACCCTTGAGGATGGCCGGAAAGTTGAACCACCACTGCGGAAAGACGAGGATCAGCCCGTCAGCGGCCTGCAGCCGGGCAATGACCGGATCAACAGCGCTCGTATCGGACGGCGTGTCGAAATAGGTCCGGCGCTCACGGACGGACAGCCTGGGGTCGAAATCCTCGCCGTAAAGGTCGAGCAGGTCCACGGCATGGCCGTTCTGCCGCAGGGTTTCGACGACGGCATTGGCCACCGAAGCGGCAAAACTCTCCGGCAGCGGATGTGCGAGAACGACGAGAAACCGCAGGGCCATGGTTCAGAACAAGGTCCCCTGTTCCGGCTTCTTGTCCAGAGTTGCTGGCTTGGGCGCGCGTTTGCGGGGAGCGGGCGGAGCCGTGGGCCCGGGCGAGGCCGGCGGTTCGATACCGTCACCGGCGGTGGCCGCCACGCGCCCATCGGCAAACTCGATGGAAAGGGTCTGCCCGCTGGCAACCGCCGCGGCGCGTGTGAGAGGAGTATCGTCCTCGCCGCGGATGACGGCGAAACCGCGCTTCAGCACGTTCTTGTAAGACAGCGACTGCAGCACCCGGTCCTGTGCCACAAGCGTTGCCCGGTGGCGCGCCATGGCGTGACGGATCGCCGTTTCCGCCTGCCGCGCCAGCGCTGCCGTATGTTGCCGCTCCCGGGCGATCTGGCCGGTGAGGCGCTGCGGCAATCCTGACAGTTGCGCCTCGGCGCGCTGGATGCGGCTGCGGGCGCCGAGCAACTGCCGCTCCAGGCAGCGATCCTGGCGCAGCACCTGTTCGCCGATATGGCGGCGGCGTTCCGCGATGCGGTTTGAGAGAAGGTCGAGCCTCAGGCCGGCGGTTGCCCGTTCGAATTGGCGACGTTTGGCAATCGCCGTACGCTCCAGCCCGCGTCCGAGACCGGCGGCGGCCTCGTCGAAACGCCGGCGGGGAAGGGCGAGCAACTGGTCGAGCGAGGGAAGCGCCCGCATCAGCGAACGCAGCGCCTGGCGGCGATTGTCCATCTGGCGGCTGGAGGCGCCCCGCAGCCGAGCCGACAGGTTCGCGAGTTGTGCTTCGAGTTCCGCCTTCACCGGCACGGCCATTTCCGCAGCCCCTGTCGGCGTCGGCGCCCGCACGTCCGCAGCATGGTCGATCAGCGTCCAGTCCGTTTCGTGGCCAACGGCGGAAATCAGCGGGATGGCGCTGTCGGCCGCCGCGCGCACCACGGCCTCGTCGTTGAAACTCCAGAGGTCCTCCAGGCTGCCGCCGCCACGTGCCACGATCAGAACGTCCGGCCGCCGCACAGGCCCCAGCGGATCAAGAAAATTGAAGCCGCGGATGGCATTGGCCACCTCGTCGCCGGAGCCTTCGCCCTGCACCTTGACCGGCCAGACGATGACATGCACCGGAAAACGATCGGAAATGCGGTGCAGGATATCGCGGATGACGGCGCCGGTCGGAGAGGTGACAACACCGATCACCGTCGGCAGGAAGGGGAGCGGCCGTTTGCGGGCCGGATCGAACAGGCCTTCGGCGGCAAGCTTCTTCTTGCGCTCCTCGATCAGCGCCATCAGCGCCCCGGCACCCGCCGGTTCCAGCGTCTCGATGACGATCTGGTATTTGGAGGAGCCGGGGAAGGTGGTGACCTTGCCGGTGGCAATCACCTCCATGCCCTCTTCCGGACGGAATTTCAGCTTGGAGAAGGAGCCTTTCCAGATCACCGCATCGATGCGCGCCTTGTCGTCCTTCAGCGCGAAATAGGCATGACCGGAGGAATGCGGGCCGCGATAGCCGGAGATTTCGCCGCGCACCCGCACATGATCGAAAGCGGTCTCGACCGTCCGTTTGATCGAGCCGGAGAGTTCCGACACCGACAATTCGGCAAGGTTGGTCTGGGTCTCGCTGAAAAAGGGCCTGTTCATGGATCTGTTCTAGCCGATTTGAGTCGAGGTTTCACCCTGTGCAGGTTGCAAAATCCGTGCGTAAGGCAAGCGTTAATCCTCATGCTTCATCTGGCCTTAAGGCTGATCCGCGGTTTTCGGCAGGCTGAGGCCGGCAGCGGGGCTTTGTTGGGATTTTGCCGTTATGGGAGGGGGCAGACGTCCAGACGAAGGATCTTTGCCCGTGGTGCTTCTGACTGCCTGCCTGCTGGGGACTGCCGCGGCTCACCTGCGTTCGCTTTTCGTCATCATCAGCCTCGCCGTCGCGATCCCGGTCCTTTTTGCCATCAGCGTGGTCGTCTCGGGTCAGTTCTCGCTCTGGCCGCTGCTTCTGGCAATCGGCGGCGTCAACGCCGGTCTCATGCTGTCGGTGGCGATGCTCCTCCTGCTTGGATACAGGCGGCAGTACGTGCTTTCAACAAAGATCAGCGGCTGATGACCCGATAGAGCCGGAAGCCGTCCGGATCGGTAACAGGAAGCGCCTGCAGATAGGGCGGAACCTTGCCGTTGGAGAGATCGGCATACAAACCATCCGGCTTCAGCCGCTTGAGGGCCTGCGTCTGCGGATCGGTCGCGCAGAAGGCGAGCACCGTGACCTGTGCGCCCCTCAGGAACGCTTCCGCCTCCTTGGCGCTTGCCAGCCCGATATGCAGTTCCGTCAGCATGCCGCCCTGGTTGCGGTGATAGGGAGCCGAGAGGACGCGGTGGGCCGTGTAGCGCAGGATGGTTGCGCCGCTTTCGGAGGGTGCGGCGATCACGCCCGGGGGAAGGGCAGCCAGCGCCTTCATATCGGTGCGGCTGGTGCAGGCTTCCGCCGTCCGTTTCGGGGCGCTCGCCTCGGTGAGCGCGCTGATGCTGATGGAGTTGCCGATGCCCTTGGTAGAGACCGCGCCAAAGAACACCCAGACGACCGGCACCGACATCAGCACCGTTATGACATAGACGAAGCCGGCATTGATGTTTTCCGGCTCCGCATGTGACTGGCGGCGAAGATCATCGATGATCAGCGATAGCGGCAGGATGGTGAGGGCGTTGGCCAGGAATGACCCGCGCACCTGGATGAGCGAGATGATCCAGGCGATCCCGATCAGCGCCAGGAGCACCAGATGGATCTCGGTCTTCTCCCGGTCGAGGACACGGAACGCGCAGATCGCAATGGCAAACAGGCCGACCGCATAGAAGCCGCCGACGGTCGAGGGTTCATACCTGAGCTGCGACAGGAAGGGCTGGGCTTCGGTCACATTGTTGAGCCAAAGGTCGCGCAGCATCGGATCGAGGCCGGAGAGCGGGCTGCCGAGGCATTGCGGCGCAATGAGGACGGCGGCGGCGAGCATGGCGATGCCGAGGCCGCCGAGAGCGAGGAAACGCTGCTTCTGGCTTGCGCCCTTCACCCCAAGTGCCAGCAAAAACAGGCCGGCGCCGCCAAGGGCTGTCAGCGAATAGAAACCAAGCGAGAGGTTGTCGCAGGTCACCATGCCATAATGTGCCGGGGGCACCGTCGCGACGAAGAGTGCGGTTATGGAGAGGCTCAGCGAGAGGCCGAAGGCACGGGCCGGAGCCCCGAAGGCTTCGCCATGCCAGGCCCATTGCACGGCGACACAGGCGCAGGCGACCGCGACGATCGGCACGGTTTCCGCGCCGATGGCAATCGCAATCGCCGCCGTGACGCCGGCCATGACATGGCTCAGTCCCCCCCGGCGGCGGTCGATCAGGCAGGCGGCCAGGAACACCATCAGCACCTGCTGCAGGTTATGGTGATCGATCGAGCCCGGATAGAAGCGCACCGAGGTGAAGACGAAGAGCGAGGCGAGGCCGAAGCCGATATGCATGGTGGAAACGCCGCCCATGCGCCGGCCACCGAAGCCGGCAGCCGCAATGAACAGAGCACCGAGAAGCAGCGGCCAGACGGTGAGCGCCAGCGCTTCCGCCTGTTCGGGCGAGGCGGCAAACAGCGAGAAAAACCGGATCAGACCGCCGATCGGCAGATCGACCAGCCGCGACCAGTGCATCAGCGTGCCGCCCTCCAGACCGAGGCGGTATTGCATCAGGTCGAACCAGCTCTGCCCGGACAGCCAGTCGCGCACCTCCACAAGCCGCATCACGTCGTCATTGTCCTTGCCGACATAATCGGTGGCGCTCGGCACGTGGAAAACGAGCAGGGCCGCGATCACCACGATGGCATAGGCCAGAAGCGAGGGGAAAAAGCGATCCCAGAACCCTGCCGGGCGGCGGCGCTGGTCAGGCACAACGGGGCTGTGTCGCAGGAAAGCTGTCATATTCTGGTCCTCGGCGGCCGGGCCGGCAGGCCACATCTTGTCCCCGGAAACCTAGCCTTAACCTTCTCAAGAAATAGTAAAGCGCGCGGGGCCGGAAGACTTCGGCCCGCACTGTACCGAGTAGCGGGTAAACGTCATGGACCAGGCCGCAACGGGTGATCTTTCGATCGCCGTTCTTCTTCCCTGTTATAACGAGGCGGCCACCATCGCTTCGGTCGTGCGGGGGTTCCGGCTGGCGCTGCCAACGGCCCGCATCTTTGTCTACGACAACAATTCCACCGATGGGACGGCGCTTGCCGCGATGCTGGCCGGGGCCGAGGTGCGCCGCGAGCGCCGCCAGGGCAAAGGCCATGTGGTGCGGCGCATGTTTGCCGATATCGACGCCGACATCTACGTGATGGCCGATGGCGACGGCACCTACGCGCCGGACGATGCCGAGGAACTGATCCGCACGCTTCTGACGGAGCGGGTGGACATGGTGGTCGGCACACGGCGCGGCGTGCATGACGATGCGGGGCGCCAGGGCCATGCCGCCGGCAACCGGCTGTTCAACATTCTCTACCGGCAGATGTTCGGGCCGGATTTTTCCGACATCTTTTCCGGCTACCGCGCCTTTACCCGCCGCTATGTGAAAAGCTTCCCGGCGGTCTCGGGCGGCTTCGAGATCGAGACGGAAATGTCGGTGCACGCCTCGCGGCTGAAACTGCCGGTGGCGGAGCTGGAGCTGAATTACGGGCGCCGGCCGGAGGGGTCGTTCTCGAAACTCTCCACCTTCCGCGACGGTTTTCGCATCCTGCGCATGTTCGCCATGCTGATGAAGGAAACCCGGCCCTTCATCTTCTTCGGCCTGATTGCCGCGGTCCTGTTTTCGAGCGGAAGCCTGCTCTCGATCCCGGTTCTGATCGAATATTTCGAGACGGGGCTCGTGCCGCGCATGCCGACCTGGATGCTGTCGCTGGCCTTGATCAGCCTCTCCTCCGTCGCCCTGACCGCCGGCGTTATCCTGGATTCGGTGGCGCGCGGCCGCAACGAGATGCTGCGGCTTGCCTATCTCAACCAGCCGGACCGGCTGGGGGAACGCGAGGCCTCATCCAGCGACAAGGTCAATCCGGCAAGCGGGGCGCGGGCCGCGTGAGAAAGCTGATCTGGTTCCTGTTTGCCGGGGGGACAGGCTTCGTCATTGATGCCGGGTTGACGCAAGGCCTGATTCTTGCCGGTCTCAGCCCGTTTGCCGCACGCATCCCGGCGATCCTTGCGGCCATGGCCTTCACCTGGTTCATCAACCGCACCTTTACCTTCGGCCGGTCGCAGCATTCGCTGGTGGCGGAAGGTTTTCGCTATTGGGCGGTGGGGGTCACCTCGGCGCTCCTGAACTATGCGATCTATTCACTGCTCATCCACCGGCTGCCGATGCTGCAGCCGGTGGTGGCCGTGGTCTTCGCCTCGCTGGGCGCGATGGCCTATACCTATTTTGGCTATTCCCGCTTCGTCTTCCGCCATCGGCGGAGGGACAACGAGAGCCGCTGAGGCTCAGACAGTTTCCCAGCCGTCCTTGTCGCTGGCGCGGTAGACCGCGTCGATGAAGCGCTGGTTGAAGCGCGAGCTTTCCAGCGACACCACCTCCGCTTCGCCGCCCATCGCCTTTGTCGCGAAGGCTTCCGCTTGGCGCTTGTACTGCCGGCTGTCCTGGAAGCGGAAGACTTCGGAGCGGCCATGCGACTGGTCTGTCAGTTCCACTTCTTCGGCGCCGTAGCGATCCGCATTGAACGGGGATTTGACCTCGATGAAGCCGTCGGTGCCGTGGAAGACCATCACCTGGCGATGTGCCATCTGGGTGGAGATGTAGAAGGAGAGGTCGAAATCACCGAAATCGGCCTTCACGGACGAGTAGATGTCGGTGCCGAATTCCGTGTCGCGTTCGGTGGTTGCCTGGACGCGGAGCGGCTCCTTGCCCGTGGAAAAGCGCGTGGCCATCGTAGGATAGACGCCGATATCCGGCAGGCCGCCGCCGCCGAGTGCCGGAATATTGCGCATGTTGCCGGGATCTCGGTTGAAATAGGTGAAGGCGCCCTGCACATGGCGCAGGCGACCGATCGCGCCCTTGGCCAGAAGTTCGCGCACCTTCCGCCAGACCGGCGCATAGGTGATCATGAAGGCTTCGGCGATCAACACCTTATTTCGGTCGCGCGCGGCGATCAGTTGATCGATCTCGGCAGCCTTCAGCGCGATCGGCTTTTCGCAGAGCACGTGCTTGCCGGCATTGGCGGCCTTAATGGTCCATTCCACATGCTGGCTGGTCGGCAGCGGAATGTAGACGGCGTCGATCGCATCCGAGGCCAGCATCTCCTCATAGGAGCCGAAGGCATGCGGCACGGAAAAGCGGTCGGCCATGGCACGGGCGCGGGAGACATCGCGGCTGGCAATGGCGGTGACGACGCAGTTTTCCGCGTCCTGGATGGCCGGGACTACCGCGTTCTGGCCGATACGCGCGGTGGACAGAATTCCGAAACGCAACATGAGATCCTCCCAGGGGATGTGTGAGGGCGACCGCTTGGCATGCTTGTTCGATGCGGGCCGCCGATGGAATGCGAAACAAACGAAGACCCCGCCGCTCCTCCGCGACGGGGCAGATCAGAGAAACGGTCGGCTCAGGCCCATTCGCCCTTGCGCATGACGGGGACTTTCGAGCCATCGGCGCGGATACCGTCGATATCCACGAGGTTGGAGCCGATCATCCAGTCGATGTGGATCAGCGAGGAATTGCCGCCCTGCGCCTTGATCTGATCCGGCGTCAGCGAGGCGCCGTTGAGGAAGCACTTCGAATAGCACTGGCCAAGCGCGATGTGGCAGGAGGCGTTCTCATCAAACAGCGTGTTGTAGAAGAGAATCCCCGACGCCGAGATCGGCGAGGAATGCGGCACAAGCGCCACCTCGCCCAGACGGCGGGCACCCTCATCGGTATCGAGCACCTTGTTCAGCACCGATTCGCCTTTGGACGCCTTTGCCTCGACGATCCGGCCCGCTTCGAACCGCACCTGGATATTGTCGATCAGCGTGCCCTGGTGCGACAGCGGCTTGGTGGAAGAAACGACACCCTCCACCTTCAGCGCGTGCGGCGTGGTGAACACTTCCTCGGTCGGAATGTTCGGGTTGCAGGTGATGCCGTTCTTGGCGGTGGAGGCGCCGCCGTGCCATTCGTGGCCGTCCGCCAGGCCGACGGTGAGGTCCGTGCCGGGGCCGGTGAAATGCAGGGCAGCAAAACGTTCGCCGTTCAGCCAGCTGGAGCGTTTTTTCAGGTTGGCATTATGCTCGGCCCAGGCGGCGATCGGGTCGGGCGTGTTGATGCGCGAGGCGGAAAAGATCGCTTCCGCCAGTTTGTGCACGGCTTCCTCTTCCGGCAGATCCGGAAACACCTGCCGCGCCCAGGAGGGGTTGGGATAGGAGCAGATGTGCCAGTTGATGTCGAAGTTCGAGATCTTTTCGAGCGCCGGCTTGTAGGCGATAGAATTTGCCTTGTTGGCGCGCGCCACCTTCTGCGGGTCCTCGTTGGCGAGCATCATCGGATTGTCGCCGGAGATGGCAAGGCGAGCCGCGCCGCCCTCGTAAGCCTTGGCCATGCCGTCATACAGCCAGCTCGCCGCCTTGTCGAAGCTCGCATCCGGTGCGTGGCGGTAACGGGCGAGCGTCGTCTCCTCGTCGGAATAGAAGGTGGAGACGAGACCGGCGCCGGCCATGTAGGCATGTTTGGTGATCTCGCGCACCAGCGGCAGGGCCGCGATCGGCGCGGTGATGACGAGATCCTGGTTTGCCTTCAGCTGCAGGCCGACCTTGACGGCGACTTCCGCCAGCTTGTCGAGTTTCACCGGATCGATGGGCGTGTTGATGGCGGAATGGATCGTCATGGAAAGAAAGCCTGTCTTTGAGGATCGTGATGTCTCACAGACATAGTCCGCCGTTCAGGCCTCGGCAACAACCGAGGCGGCGATGGCATTGAGCACGTTCTTGGCATCCTGCGGCGACAGCCGCACCTGCAGCCCCCGCTGGCCGCCGTTCATGTAGACATAAGGTTCGGCCATGGCGGCTTCCTCGATCACCGTCGGCACGCTCTTCTTCTGGCCGAAGGGGCTGATGCCGCCGACCACGTAGCCGGTTGCCTTCTCCGCCGCCGCCGGCTTCATCATCGCCGCCGACTTGCCGCCGAAGGCCGCGGCCAGCTTTTTCATCGACACCTCGCGGTCCGACGGCACGACGGCGCAGACCGCCTTGCCATCCACCTCCGCCATCAGCGTCTTCAGCACGCGGTGCGGTGGCTCGCCGATCGCTTCCGCCGCCTGCAGGCCGATGCGCTCCGCATTCGGGTCGTAGTCATAGGTGTGGACGGTAAAGGCGATGCCGGCCTTGCCGAGCATCTGGGTGCCGCGCGTGGTCCTGGACATGGGGTGCTTTCCTTGGAAAACGCGTCAGCGGGAAAACAGCGCGGCATAGAGCTCCGGCTTGAAGCCGACGGTGATCCCGCCGTCGGTCTCCAGAACGGGACGCTTGATGAGCGAAGGCTGTGACAGCATCAGGTCGATGGCCTTGTCGCGGGAGAGATCCGCCTTCTCGGCATCGGAAAGTTTGCGGAAGGTGGTGCCGGCCCGGTTCAAAAGCGTCTCCCAGCCCTTGTCGTCCGACCAGCGTTCGAGATGCGCGCGGTCGATCCCTTCTGCCTTGTAGTCGTGAAAACGATGGGCAATGCCGTGCCCGTCCAGCCAGGTCCGGGCTTTTTTCATCGTGTCGCAGTTCTTGATTCCGTAGATCGTCGTCATGCATCACCCTCTCGATCGGCAGGAGACTAGCATCTCTCCACGCGCGAGGAATTACCAAATGGTAAAGCTTGTGGCTACTCGCATGCGCTCGCTGCATGCCTCCCATCGGTTCTTGTGCATTGCGGAATCCGGCGATCAGTCCGATATTTGGGACAGACAAAAGGAGATGACAATGTCTACGAAAAACAACAGCATGCGTGGTGGTTTCCTCGGTCGTGCCCTGGCTGTTTTCGGTGCTGCCGCCCATGCGTCCGCCGCCCTCGAAGCGGGCCGCCAACCGGCCAAGCGTGATCTGGTGACATTGGGTATCGACCCGAACGCGTTTGAGCGTCGCTAATCCTGAAGGCGTTGCGGCCCAGGCCATCCGGGCTCCGGGCCGCCCCTAACGCCGGTTGTATAGTGAGGCTCGCAACCACTCGTTAACGCTGTGCGTGCACAATCTCCCGCATTGGGAGAGAGGTACTATGCACGCAACTGTTATGCAGGCGTCCTTTTCCACGGGCGGAACCGATCGGAACGACGTTCTTCAAGAGGCCGTGACGCGGCTTGCTGCCGAAGCGTCAGCGCTGGGCATTCACCTGGTGGATATTGCCGGCGCGATCCAGGACACGGCGTCGCAATCCTCCGAGCAGGCGAAACTTCTGACGCGGATCACCGGATCGGCTCAGTCGATCGCCGACGCCAACCGCCAGATCGCCTATGCGCTGGGCGAGACGGACAAGCTCGCGACCAATGCCCGTCAGGTTCTCACCCTTCAGGCCCAGCAGTTGAACGGCTCCATCGATGCGATCGACCATATGGTGGACGCGTCGCGCGGAATGGGCGTCGAGATCCGTTCGTTTTCCTCGGCGCTCGCCGATGTGGGAAAGCTGGCGGAAGAGATCGGCACCATCGCGCGCCAGACCAACCTTCTCGCCCTCAATGCCGCGATCGAAGCGGCCCGCGCCGGGGATGCCGGCAAGGGGTTTGCCGTCGTGGCCGCGGAAGTGCGGGCTTTGTCCCTGCAGACCTCGCAGACGACATCCTCCATCCAAGAAACCCTTCTGCACCTTAGTCAGCGCATCGAGAAGCTGATCGCGGCCGGCGAAGGCGCGCGCGTGTCGGCGGAGGGCGTCAAGACCACGGCGCAGGACGTGCAGGGCTCCTTCCACGAGGTGGAAGAGGTGATGTCGAAGATCCTGGACGGTGCCTCCACGCTTGCAAGCACGACGGAAGCCGTCGACCGGCAGTGCAGCGAATTTGCCAGCAGCATCGCTGCCACCGCCAGCGCCGTCCTGAAATCCAACGATCAGTTGCAGCAGACGTCGGCGCGTGTCGGCGATGTGGTGACGATCTCCGAACGGATGATCCAGGCAACCGCCAGTGCCGGCATTCGCACACCGGATACACCGTATATCGAGCAGGTCATGGGCGTGGCCGACACCATCAGCCAGCTCTTCGAGCAATCGGTTCGAACCGGCCGTATCGACACGGGCGCGCTCTTTGACAGGGATTACCGTGCCATCCAGGGCACGGATCCCGTCCAGTACATGACACGGTTCACCGAGTTCACCGACGCCGTCTTGCCCGCCATCCTGGAGCGTGTCGTCGAGGGCGACGAGCGGATCGCCTTCTGCGCTGCCGTCGACAACAATGGTTACCTGCCGACCCACAATCGCAAATTCTCGCAGCCACAACGGCGCGGCGATGCGACATGGAATACGGCCAACTGCCGAAACCGCCGCATCTTCAATGACCGGGTGGGACTTGCGGCCGGCCGCAGCACGGAACCGTTCCTGCTGCAGACCTATCGCCGCGACATGGGCGGCGGCCAGTTCGTGCTGATGAAGGACATTTCCGCGCCCGTCATCGTCAACGGACGCCATTGGGGCGGTGTGCGGCTTGCCATCAAGGCCTGATCCGAGGGCTCACCGGGGCGCCATGGTCGACCAGACCGGATCGCTGATGCTCTGCAGGAGATCCGGCGCTACGCCATCGATGCGGGCGATCACCGCCTTGGCCAGTTCGCGGCCAGCCAGACGCACGCTTTCGTTGACCGTGTAGATTTCCGGCCGCACCCAGTTCAGGAATTCCGCCGACTGTTTCGAGACGATATCCACATCGATCCCCAGCCGACGCCCCGCGGCCTCCAGACCGGCGACAAGCGCGATGCTGGCGCTGCCGCTGATGGAGATGACGCCGTCCGGCGGATCGGCGGACTGCATCAGCACCTGCATCTGGGTGCGCACCTCGTCGAGTGAGGCTTCGCTGGTGATGCGGCCCATCGCCACTTCCGTGGCGCCAAAGGCGGCAAGCGCTTTTTCGAAGCCGATGCGGGTGTGCAGGTAGTAGGACAGTTTTGCCGGCGGCGCGAGCAGTGCAATGCGTTTGCGCCCCAGTGAGGCGAGCTTCTGTACCGCCTGGAAGGCATAGGCCTCGTTGTCGAAATCGTGGAAAGGATGGACGATGCCCATATCGGTGCGGCCATGCGTGGCAAACGGAAAATTCCGCTCCATCATCAGGGCGACCCGCGGATCATCCGGCGACGTTCGCGAGATGATCATGCCATCGGCAGAACCCGTATCGAGAATGTAGCGGATCGGCGCCATCGGATCCTTCTGGTGCATGTGCGGTGTCAGCACGAGGTGATACTGCGTCCCCGCCAGAACCTCGGAAATGCCGAACATCATCTGGCTGGTGAAGCCCATCAGCTCCTCATCAATGCTCAGCACAAGCGCGATGACATTGGTCTTTCCGGTCCGCAGGCGCACACCGGCCCGGTTGGGCTGGTAGCCAAGCTGGCTTGCCACGAGGCGGACCCGTTCCTTGGTTTCCGCACCGATATCCGGCGCGTCCTTCAAGGCGCGAGACACGGTGGTGATGCCGAGACCCGTCATGAAGGCGATCGTCTTCAGCGTCGGGCGCATAGTGGCCGGCGCCGGCGATCGCCTGGCTTTTGTGATCGTATTGTCGTCCATGCGTCGTCCACCCGAGTCAGGCCGGAGACTATAGATGATTTTTCGCTCGCCTGGAAACGGATGCCTCCTCCCGATGGCAGCCTCATTTTTGAAAAACTGAAACGTTGCAGTAAAAATGTCGAGTCCTTTTTGAGGGGCGATGGAATTTTTGCGACCCTGGATAGCACAACGCATGCGCGGCATTGATTTTGCGGATGCGAGAAGCGGGAGAGCACAAATAGGCCGAAAAACGGGGCTATTCAGGCGTATATTCCGAATTGATGAGACATCATCACAAGCTCGGCTTAGGTCTGGATGAACATTTAAAGTTGTATTTCGACTGATCAAAATAAATTTTCACCAGACACGGTTGCGCCCCGCGATTTCTTGTCATAGCTTTTTTACGGCAACGTTTCAGTGAGGGAGGAGACTCATGAATATGCGTGCAATGAAAGCCATGGCCATGGCAAGCGTGATGCTGCCGGCCACCTACGCAAGCGCAACGGACCTCGAAGTCACCCATTGGTGGACATCCGGCGGAGAAGCCGCAGCCGTCAAGGAACTGGCAAAGGCGTTCGATGCGACCGGCAACAAATGGGTCGACGGAGCCATTGCCGGGTCCGGCGGCACCGCCCGACCGATCATGATCAGCCGTATCACCGGCGGCGATCCGATGGGTGCCACCCAGTTCAACCATGGTCGTCAGGCGCAGGAACTGGCGCAGGCTGGCCTGATGCGGGATCTCACCAGCGTTGCCGAAAAGGGCAAGTGGAAAGAGATCATCAAACCGGCGAGCCTTCTGGAAAGCTGCACCATCGACGGCAAGATCTATTGCGCGCCGGTGAACATCCACTCCTGGCAGTGGCTGTGGCTGTCCAACGACGCCTTCAAGACCGCCGGTGTTCCGGTGCCGAAGAACTGGAACGAGTTCGTCGCTGCCGGCCCCGCGCTGCAGAAGGCCGGCATCCAGCCGCTCGCCATGGGTGGTCAGCCCTGGCAGGCGACGGGCGCCTTCGATACGCTCATCATTTCGCTGGGCGGCAAGGACCTCTACATGAAGGTCTTCAAGGACAAGGATGCCAAGGCAGCTGCCGGCCCGGAAATGGCGGCGATCTTCAAGGCGGCCGACGAGGCGCGCAAGCTCGCCAAGGGCACCAATGTGCAGGACTGGAACCAGGCGACCAACATGGTCGTGACCGGCAAGGCCGGCGGCCAGATCATGGGTGACTGGGCGCAGGGCGAATTCCAGCTGGCCGGCAAGGTGGCCGGAACGGATTATACCTGCCTGCCCGGTCTTGGCCTGAACCAGTATCTGACGGCCGGCGGCGACGCCTTCTATTTCCCGCTGCTGAAGGACGAGGCAAAGTCCAAGGCGCAGGAGACGCTGGCCGAGGTGATCGTCGATCCGAAAACCCAGGTTGCTTTCAACCTGAAGAAAGGTTCGCTGCCGGTGCGGGGTGACGTGGATCTGTCCGCTGCCAACGACTGCATGAAGAAGGGTCTCGAGGTTCTGGCGAAGGGCAACATCCTCTCCAGCACCGACCAGCTTCTCTCGCCGGATACCCAGAAACAGAAGGAAGACCTGTTCTCGCAGTTCTTCGCCAATGAATCAATGACGCCGGAAGCCGCGCAGAAACGGTTCTCCGATATCATTGCCGCCGCCGACTGACACGCGTCCCGGTGACGGAAGCCGGCCGGTGCAAGCCCAGCACCGGCCGGTCCATTGGCAACCTCGGCCGAACCTTGCTGGCCTGGATGGCAGACCCGACGTGCCGAGACGGCGCCGGACCGACCATCTGCGCCTCCTCGCTTCGCCGCGATTGAGAAGGATAAAAAGATGGCGGGTCTCGCGCATAAAGGCCGACCGAACCAGCTTTTTCGCAATCTGAATTCCAAGATCGCCCTCACTCCGATGATCCTGATCGCGCTCGTGGTCTTTCTCGGGGGCACGATCTGGACGGTCGTCTATTCCTTTACCCGATCCGGCCTCCTGCCGCGCCTGTCCTTCGTCGGGCTCGACCAGTATGAGCGCCTGTGGTCGGCGCCGCGCTGGATCATCTCGATCCAGAATCTCGCGATCTACGGTATCCTGACGCTGATCTTCAGCCTGGTCATCGGCTTTGTCCTGGCGGCCCTGATGGACCAGAAGATCCGTTTCGAGAACACCTTCCGAACGATCTTCCTCTATCCCTTCGCTCTGTCCTTCATCGTGACGGGCCTCGTCTGGCAGTGGATCCTCAATCCGGAATTCGGCGTCCAGTCGATCGTCCGGTCGCTCGGCTGGACGACGTTTACCTTCGATCCGCTCTACAATGCCGATATCGTCATCTACGGCATCCTGATTGCCGGCCTCTGGCAGGGCACGGGGCTGGTGATGTGCCTGATGCTGGCGGGCCTGCGCGGCATCGACGAGGACATCTGGAAGGCGGCGCGGGTGGACGGCATCCCGATGTGGAAGACCTACCTGCTGATCGTCATTCCCATGATGCGGCCCGTCTTCATCACCACGCTGGTGCTGATCGCCTCCGGCATCGTCAAGGTCTACGACCTCGTGGTGGCGCAAACCAGCGGCGGGCCCGGTATCGCGTCGGAAGTGCCGGCAAAATACGTCTACGACTACATGTTCCAGGCGCAGAACCTGGGGCAGGGGTTTGCCGCTTCCACCATGATGCTGATCACGGTCGCCATCATCATCATCCCCTGGGCCTATCTCGAATTCGGAGGCAAGAAGCGTGGCTAACGTGACCGCTCTCAACACCACCGCGGCGAGTTTCGATGCCGTCGCCCCCGACGTTTCCGGCCCGCGCGGCCGCCGTCCGCGCAAGGTTCTGTCGCGCCGCAACATCATCCTGTACGGCCTCTTGGGCCTGGCGGCGCTCTATTATCTTCTGCCGCTTTACGTGATGATGGTGACCTCGATGAAGGGGATGCCGGAAGTCCGACTCGGGAATATCTTCTCGCCGCCGATGGAAATCACGTTCGAACCCTGGGCCAAGGCCTGGGCGAGCGCCTGCACCGGGTTGAACTGCGACGGTCTTTCGCGCGGGTTCTGGAACTCGGTCCGCATCCTGCTGCCATCGGTGGTCGTGTCCATCGCCGTTGCGTCAGTCAGCGGTTACGCTCTTGCCAACTGGCGCTTCAAGGGTGCGGACCTGTTCTTCTCGATCCTGGTGGTCGGCGCCTTCATTCCCTACCAGGTGATGATCTACCCGATCGTCATCCTGCTGCGCGAACTCGGCATCTACGGCACGCTGACCGGGCTTGTCATCGTGCACACCATCTTCGGCATGCCGATCCTGACGCTGCTGTTCCGTAATTATTTCACCGCGCTGCCGGAGGAATTGTTCAAGGCGGCGCGCATCGATGGTGCCGGGTTCTGGCAGATCTATGTCCGCATCATGCTGCCGATGGCGCTGCCGATCTTCGTCGTGGCGATGATCCTGCAGGTCACCGGCATCTGGAACGACTTCCTGTTCGGCGTCGTCTTCACCCGCCCGGACAGCTACCCGATGACGGTGCAGCTCAACAATATCGTCAATTCGGTGCAGGGCGTGAAGGAATACAATGTCAACATGGCCGCCACGCTTCTGACCGGTGCCGTTCCCCTCATCGTCTATTTCGTCTCCGGCAGATTGTTCGTCCGCGGTATTGCCGCCGGCGCAGTAAAGGGCTGATTTCCATGGCCAACAGTGTTTCCATTCGTGATCTTTCGCTGTCGTTCGGGGCCATCACGGTTCTGAAGGATCTCAACCTCGATATTCGCGATGGCGAGTTCATCGTGCTGCTCGGCTCGTCCGGCTGCGGCAAGTCCACGCTTTTGAACTGCATTGCCGGCCTGCTGGAGCCGACCGAGGGGCAGATCTTCATCAAGGATCGCAATGTCACCTGGGAGGAACCGAAGGACCGCGGCATCGGCATGGTGTTCCAGTCCTATGCGCTCTATCCGCAGATGACGGTGGAGAAGAACCTCTCCTTCGGCCTGCAGGTGGCCAAGGTGCCGAAGGCGGAGATCGACAAGCGGGTGGCGCGTGCCGCCGAGATCCTGCAGATCGGCCCGCTTTTGAAGCGCAAGCCGGCGGAACTTTCCGGCGGCCAGCGCCAGCGCGTCGCGATCGGCCGTGCTTTGGTGCGCGATGTCGATGTCTTCCTCTTCGACGAGCCGCTGTCTAACCTCGATGCCAAGCTGCGTTCCGAACTGCGTGTGGAGATCAAGCGGCTGCACCAGAGCCTCAAGAACACGATGATCTACGTTACACATGACCAGATCGAGGCGCTGACGCTCGCCGACCGCATCGCCATCATGAAGAGCGGGGTCATCCAGCAGCTGGACGACCCGATCGTCATCTACAACCGACCGAAGAACCTGTTCGTCGCCGGTTTCATCGGGTCGCCATCAATGAATTTCCTGCAGGGCGAAATCGCCGAGGTGGCCGGTCGTGCGGTCTTCCGCACCCATGGCGTCGATTTCTCGCTCGCGGGCTACGACACGTCCGAACCGCTGAAGGCGGGCCGCAAGGTGGTGCTCGGCGTGCGGCCGGAACATATTGCCGTCGATGACGAGACGCAGCAGCAGGAAGTGCATGAGGCGGTGGTCGATATCGAGGAACCGATGGGGGCCGACAATCTTCTCTGGCTGAACCATGCCGGTCACCTGATGTCGGTGCGCATCGGCGGCGCACGCCGCTATGCGCCGGGCGCCCGTGTCCGCATGGCCTTCGACATGAGCATGGCCTCCCTCTTCGATGCCGAGACGGAAGACCGGATCTGATGCGATTGGCGACAGGAAAAGACCCCTCCCCAACCCCTCCCCACAGGGGGGAGGGGCTAACCCGGTCGCACCGCCGACCCCTGATGTGGGCAGGACGGCGCGGCGCGTCGTCTCCCCCCTTGTGGGGGAGATGGCGGCAGCCAGAGGGGGTCTTTCGCCCCACATGCGCAGGCCCACAGGAGTGACATCATGACCAGCCTTGACCTCGCAGGCACCTGGCGGCTTTCATCGCTGGACGAGCAGACCGTGGCGCTGATGCCGGTACCGGGGGATGTGCATACGGCGCTGAAAAATGCTGGCTTCATTCCGGATCCTTATGTCGGCCGCAACGAACTCGACCTGCGCTGGGTCGCCGAGCAGGATTGGCAGATCGAGCAGGATTTCGAGCTGACCGAGACCGACGGCGACTGGTATCTCGACGTGACCGACCTCGATACGGTGGCGACGATCGAGATCAACGGACAGGTGGTGCTGGAAGCGGATAACTGCTTTCGCCGCTACCGGCCGGATGTCAGCGATGTCTTGCGCCAGGGCGACAACCGCATCCGCATTGTCTTTTATTCCAGCATCCGCGAAGGGGAAAAGCGCCAGGCCCGGCAGCCGTTCTATGTGCCCTATCACGAGGGCAACTCGCCGATTGCCAATGGCAACATGCTGCGCAAGCCGCAGTGCCATTTCGGCTGGGACTGGAATATCGCGCTGGCACCGCTGGGCCTTTATGGCACGATCGCGCTGCGCAAGCTTGAAGCGGCGCGGATCGAACACGTCACGACCCGGCAGCATCATGGCGAGGACGGCGTTGATGTGACGGTGACCGTCACGCTTCATGCCAAGCAGATGGGAGCAACGCCGCTCATCCTGTCGCTGGGCGATGACGAGGTGCGGCTCGATGTCGGCGTGCGGCCGGGTGAGACGACCGTCAGTCACGTCTTTCATATCGATGCGCCGCGCCTCTGGTGGCCCGCCGGCAGCGGCGAGCAGGCGCTCTATACACTCTCGGTCGAGACGGCATCGGAAACCGTCACCCGCAACATCGGCCTGCGCACCGCCGAACTGCTAACCGATCCGGACGAAGCGGGAAGCCGGTTTGCCTTTCGTCTCAACGGCCGCGAGATCTTTTGCCGAGGCGCGAACTGGATTCCGGCCGACGCGCTGTTTTCGCTGACGAGCCCGCAGAAGACCCGCGACCTGCTGCAGTCCGCCGTCGATGCCCATATGAACATGATCCGTGTCTGGGGCGGCGGCTTCTACGAAGCGGACTGGTTCTACGATCTCTGCGACGAAATGGGCCTGATGGTCTGGCAGGATTTCCAGTTCTCCTGCAATCTTTACCCTTCGACGCCGGATTTCCTGGAGAATGTCGCGGCGGAAGTGGATGATCAGGTGCGCCGGCTGATCTCGCATCCCTCGATCGTCCTGTGGTGCGGCGACAACGAACTGGTCGGCGCGCTGACCTGGTTCAAGCCATCGATCGAGAACCGCGACCGGTACCTCGTGTCCTACGACCGGCTAAACCGCACCATCGAACAGGCGCTCTTGAAGGTGGCGCCGGATGCGCTCTGGTGGCCCTCCAGCCCCGCCTCCGGCTATCTCGACTATGGCGATGCGTGGCATGCGGACGGTTCCGGCGACATGCATTACTGGTCCGTCTGGCACGAGAACAAGCCGTTCGAGGACTACCGCAAGGTTCGTCCGCGCTTCTGCTCGGAATTCGGCTTCCAGTCCTACACCTCGCTGCCGGTCATCCGCACCTATGCGAGCGAGAGCGACATGAACATCGCCTCGCCGGTGATGGAACTGCACCAGAAGAATGTCGGTGGCAACGAACGCATCGCCGCCACCATGTTCCGTTATTTCCGATTTCCGGAAGGCTTTGCCAACTTCGTCTACCTGTCCCAGGTCCAGCAGGGCCTCGCCATCCGCACCGCCGTGGATTACTGGCGGTCGCTGAAACCCCATTGCATGGGCACACTCTACTGGCAGCTCAACGACACCTGGCCGGTCGCTTCCTGGTCGAGCCTCGACTATGGCGGCAGCTGGAAAGTCCTGCATTACATGGCGCGACGCTTCTTCCAGCCGGTGAATGTGGCGGCCATTCCCTCCGACAACGGAACTTCCATTCAGATGTCGGTGGTGAACGACACGGCAAGCGATGTGACCGTGACGCTGACCCTGTCGCTGCTCACCCTCTCCGGAGACCGGCGCGAATTTCAGAGCCTCGACATTCTCTGCTCCCCGGATGCGGCGGTGGTGGCGACCACGCTGGATCTCGCCGAAATCCCGGCCGATTGCCTGCTCGCCTGGCGTTTCACCGCGAGCAACGGCATGGGGGGCGAGGGCCATCACGTGACCGGCACCTACAAGGCCCTCGACCTTCAGCCGGCAGGGCTTGCCCTCGACGTTCAGCCGGCGCCGACCGGCGGTTATGACGTGACGGTGCAGGCGGCCGGTCTTGGCCTTTACGTCGTCATCGAAAGCGACCGGCCGGGCCGCTTTTCCGACAACGCCTTTGATCTCGCGGCGGGGGAAAGCCGCCGCGTGACGTTCACCCCGTCTTCCGACAGTGAAGGCGAACCCACATTCACCCTCTACGATCTTCACGCCTGCAGCATGGCGGGGTGAATTCCTTGGCAATGAAGGGCCATATGGCCCGGGAGGACAATGATGACCGAACTCAGCTTCCAGCTTTACAGCGCCCGCAATTTTCCGACGCTGTCGGAGGTGCTGATCAAGCTTTCGCAGGCCGGATATTCCCAGGTGGAAGGCTATGGCGGCATCTATGCAAACCTTGACGAAGCAGGACTGCACGCGCTGAAGGCAGACCTTGAGGCGGGCGGGCTGACCATGCCGACCGGCCATTTCGGTCTCGACATGCTGGAGCGCGAGCCGGCACGCGCCCTGCAGATCGCCAAGATCCTCGGCATGGAGGCGATCTATTGCCCCTTCCTGATGCCCGACCAGCGCCCCAGCGATGCCGGTGGCTGGTTCGCCTTCGGCCAGCGGCTGGCGGAGGCCGGCAAGCGATACCAGGATGCCGGTTACGTGTTCGGCTGGCACAACCACGATTTTGAATTCCAGACGCTGGCCGACGGCTCGACGCCGCAGGAACAGATCTTTGCCGGCGGGCCGGATCTCGCCTGGGAAGCGGATATTGCCTGGGTGGTGCGCGGCAAGGCCGATCCCTTCGCCTGGATCGAAAGCTACGGCAAGCGCATCCGCGCCGTGCACGTCAAGGACATCGCGCCGGCCGGCGAAAATACCGATGAGGACGGCTGGGCGGATGTGGGGCATGGCACGGTGCCGTGGAAGGACCTGATGGATGCGCTCCGCAAGACGCCCGCCAAACATTTTGTCCTCGAACACGACAATCCGAAGGATCTCGACCGGCTGATCAGCCGCTCGCTTGCTGCCTTCGAAACCTACTGAAACAGATTTCTCCGGAGCGCCACATGGCCAAGGAACTTGGTGTCGGCATCATTGGATGCGGCAATATTTCAACGACTTATCTCTCGCTCGCGCCGATGTTCAAGGGGCTGAAAATGCTCGCCTGCGCGGACCTGAATCCCAATGCGACCCAGCTGAGGGCCGAGGAATACGGGGTGAAGGCGCAGAGCGTGGACGACCTTCTGAAGAACGACGACCTGGACGTCATCGTCAACCTCACCATTCCCGCCACGCACTTCTCCGTCTCCAAGGCGATTCTGGAGGCGGGCAAGCACGTCTATTCGGAAAAGCCGCTGGTTCTGTCCCTGGAAGAGGGTGAGGAACTGCGGTCGCTTGCCAAAGCGAAGAACCTCGCGATTGGCTGTGCGCCCGATACCTTCCTCGGCGGGGCGCACCAGCTGGCCCGCAAATATATCGACGAAGGCGGCATCGGCCGCATCACGTCGGGAACCTGCCACGTGATGAGCCCCGGCATGGAGATGTGGCACCCGAACCCCGGCTTCTTTTTCCTCGCCGGCGGCGGGCCGATCCTCGATCTCGGCCCCTATTACATCGCCAACCTGATCAACCTGATCGGGCCGGTGAAGCGTGTCGCGGCTTTGACCTCCATGGCGAACCCGACCCGCACCATCACCAGTCAGCCCCTGGCAGGAACGGTCATCCCCGTCGAGACGCCCACCAATATTCATGCACTGCTGGAATTCGCCAGCGGTGCAACGGTGACCCTGTCTGCAAGTTGGGATGTGTGGTCACATCGTCATAACAATATGGAACTATACGGCACCGAGGGATCTATTTTCGTTCCGGATCCAAATTTCTTTGGCGGAAAGGTTGAAGCTTCAGGTAAAAACAAGGATATTCAACCACTGGAGGAATGGGATCATCCGTTCGGCAAGGCTAACCAGGAAAGTCCGCAGGGCCCGCGCGCGAATTACCGCACGGCCGGCCTGGCGGACATGGCGATGGCCTTGCTTTCGGGTCGCGATCCGCGTTGTTCCCTTGAGCGGACCTTGCACGGCATCGACGTGATGACGAGCATTCTGAAATCCGGTCAGGACGGGTGCTTCGTGGACCTCGCCACGACCTGCACCCAACCGGCGGCGCTGGGTGTCGATGAGGCGCTTGCGCTGTTGCGTTGAGAGTGGGGAGCCGGTCGCGTCCTTCGGGAGAGGCGCGGCCGGCTTTTTTCATGCGAGCCGGAGGAGCACCCGATGATCAAGAACCCCATTCTGCCGGGATTCAACCCCGATCCATCCATCTGCCGTGTCGGCGAGGATTATTACATCGCGACCTCCACCTTCGAGTGGTATCCGGGCGTGCAGATCCATCATTCGCGCGATCTGGTGAACTGGACCTTGGTGCGCCGCCCGCTGGAGCGCAAAAGCCAGCTCGACATGCGCGGCAACCCGGACAGCTGCGGCATCTGGGCGCCGTGCCTCTCTTATGCGGACGGGCAGTTCTGGCTGGTCTATACCGACGTGAAGCGCTTCGACGGCAACTTCAAGGATGCGCACAACTATATCGTCACGGCGGGAAGCATCGAGGCGGACTGGTCGGAACCGGTGTATGTCAATTCCTCCGGTTTCGATCCCTCGCTGTTTCACGATGACGACGGGCGAAAATGGTTTCTCAACATGCAGTGGAACCACCGCACGGAGAGCTTTGGCGGTACGCCGAAACATCCGGCCTTCGATGGCATCCTGCTGCAGGAATGGGATGCGGAGACGCGTGAGTTGAAGGGGCCGGTGCGCAACATCTTTGCCGGAAGCCCGCTCGGGCTGGTGGAAGGGCCGCATCTCTTCAAGCGCAATGGCTGGTATTACCTGACGACGGCCGAAGGCGGCACGGGCTATGACCACGCGGTGACCATGGCCCGCTCGCGGCGGATCGAGGGACCCTACGAGATGCATCCCGACCGGCATCTGATTACGTCGAAGGATGCGCACGACGCCGTGTTGCAGCGGGCCGGCCACGGACAATATGTCGAAACGCCGGAGGGCGAGGCCTATCACACGCATCTCTGCGGCCGACCGCTGCCGCCGCATCGCCGATGCACGCTCGGTCGCGAAACGGCGCTGCAGAAATGCGAATGGCGGGAAGACGACTGGCTTTATCTGGCCGGCGGCGGCGTCGTGCCGTCAGTGGACGTGGCTGCACCGACCGATGCCATGCCGGAGGGAAAGCCGGCGCGGGTGATCTATAACTTCGACAGCAAGCTTCTGCCGCAGGATTTCCAGTGGCTGCGCACGCCGGAACCGGAACGGATCTTCTCGCTGACGGACCGGGCAGGGCATTTGCGGCTGCATGGCCGCGAAAGCCTTGGTTCCTGGTTCGAGCAGGCCCTGGTGGCGCGCCGGCAGGAACACCACTCTTTTCGCGCCGAGACGGTGGTTGAGTTCGCGCCGGAGACCTATCAGCAGGCCGCGGGGCTGACGCATTATTACAACCGGCACAAGTTCCATGCGCTGGTGGTGACGATGCACGAGAAACTGGGCCGCGTGGTGACGATCTTCTCCTGCCCCGGCGATTTTCCGCATGGGCGCATGGCGTTTCCGGTCGAAAGCGGCGTGTCGATCCCCGATGGTCCGGTGCATCTCGCCGCGGAGGTGCGGGACAACGACCTGCAATTCTTCTGGCGCAGCGAGGGCAGTCACGACTGGCAGCCGATCGGTCCGGTGCTGGATGCCGGGGTCATCTCGGACGAGGGCGGGCGGGGTGAGCACGGCTCCTTCACCGGTGCCTTCATCGGCCTGCTGGCCTTCGACATCACCGGGCGGGCAAGACCTGCCGATTTCGACCATTTCGTCTACCAAGCGCTGTGATACGCCCGCATTGCCAAGTATTGGGCGCGGCGATATAGCCTGCCGCTCAAGACGGGCGGCGGGGTGAAGGCATGAGCGACAGCGGCAAGAAACATCTCGTGGCCGTTCGGGCCGGCGACACCTCGTTGCATGCCGCCTGGCTTGATCGCCCCTATGCCGAGCGATCCTTCGACTGCCTGGTGAGCTATTATTCGCAAGCCGCCTTCGAACGGCATCGCCCGGAAGAGGGCGTCTTTGCCGTTCTGGTCAAGGGTGGCAAATGGGATGGGCTCTACAGGAGCTTTCAGCAACTGGCACTCGATCTCGACGCCTATGATTATGTCTGGCTGCCGGATGATGACATTGCCACGACCGGCGCGGCGATCGAGCAGATCTTCGCGCTGTCACGTCGCTACGAACTGGCGCTCAGCCAGCCGGCGCTGACGCAAGGCAGCTATTACAGCTATTTTCCGCTGCTGCAGTGCCGTGCCTTTCGCCTGCGTTACACCAATCTGGTGGAAATCATGGTGCCCTGCCTGAACCGCGCGATGCTGAAGCGGGCGCTGCCGCTGTTTGAGAATACCATGACCGGCTTCGGCCTCGATTATGTCTGGTGCCGCTGGCCGGAGAGTGGCCCCTATCGTTCGGCGATCCTGGATGCGGTGGCGGTTCATCACACCCGTCCGGTCGGCAAGCACCTGAAATCCGTCGTTGCGGGACATGGCCGCGATGAGGAGGCGGAACTGCAGGCGCGCTTTCAGATTGCCTCGCGCACCATCCCGATCAGTTATGCGGGCGTGACGGCGGATGGCGCCCGCATCGATGGCCGTTACCGGATGGCGCTCAGCATGCTGCGCTCCTGGTTTGGCGATATCGGCGGCTTTCAGGATCCGAAGCTGGCCCGCAAACAGGCGCTGCAGACCTTCCGTCGGCAATTCGTCAAGCCGCTCGACCTCTCGCCGCTGGACCCGCCGCGGGCCGGTTGATCCAGGTGAAGAGGCAAACCGGCAAGCCCAGCTGGAATCTATCCGCTTGATCGGCTATATGACTATTACATGGTCAGGAGCGTGACATGCCTTCGATCAATCTCGCAGATGCCAAAGCCCATCTCAGCGAACTGATCGACCGGGTCGAAGCGGGCGACTCGATCGATATCACCCGCCACGGCAAGCCGGTAGCACGCCTGACCGCGGTGGAGAGGCCGCGCAAGCCGATTGATGCGGCACTGCTTCAATCGCTGACGGCGACGATGACTCCCCCGTCCCAGACTGCAGCCGATCTCGTGCGGTCGATGCGGGATGGCGATCGCTCCTGATGTTTTATCTCGACACGTCGCTGATCGTTGCGGCGCCCTCCAACGAAGCGCTGACGCCGCACATCCAGGGCTGGCTCGCGGAGCAGGACCTGGCGCGGCTCTCGATCAGCGACTGGACAGTCACCGAGATGTCGTCTGCCTTGGCGATCAAGCTGCGGACCGGACAGATCACCCTTGAGCAACGCGCTGCAATACTGGCCATGTTCAACATGCTGGTTGCCGAAAGTTTCACAGTCTTGCCCGTGACAGTCGGTCAGTTCAGGGCAGCGGCAAGGTTCGCTGATCACCATGTGCTTGGCTTGCGGGCGGGAGACGCGCTGCATCTCGCCATCGCGGCCGAGCATGGCGCGACCGTGTATACGCTCGACCAGCGGCTGGCGGAGGCCGGTCCAGCACTGGGTATCCCCGCGCAGTTGCTCGCCTGATCCGGACCGTCTCCAGCCTGGCCCGCCCGCTCGGGAGCGCCAAGACCGTTGACGGGTCTGGCGACGAGAGCGACGCGATCATGACGGATCAATCGCGACGTCACGACCGTTGAAACGAAGACACCATGTCCGAGATCCTCAGACAGGATGCTCCGCTTATTCCCACTCGATCGTACCGGGCGGTTTGGATGTGATGTCGTAGGTCACGCGGTTGATGCCTTCGACCTCGTTGATGATGCGGGTTGCCGTTTCGCCCAGGAAGTCGTGGGTGAAGGGGTAATAGTCCGCAGTCATGCCATCGACGGAGGTGACGGCGCGGAGCGCGCAGGCGTAGTCGTAGGTGCGGCCATCGCCCATCACGCCGACGGTGCGCACGGGAAGGATCGCGACGAAGGCCTGCCAGATCTCGTCGTAAAGACCGTGCTTGCGGATCTGGTCGATATAGACGGCGTCCGCCTTGCGCAGGATCTCGAGCTTGGCGCGGGTGATTTCGCCCGGGCACCGGATCGCAAGGCCGGGGCCGGGGAAGGGGTGGCGGCCGATGAACTTGTCCGGCAAACCGAGTTCGCGGCCAAGCGCGCGCACTTCGTCCTTGAAGAGTTCACGCAAGGGCTCGACCAGCTTCAGGCCCATCTTTTCCGGCAGGCCGCCGACATTGTGGTGGCTCTTGATGGTGACGGACGGACCGCCCGAGAAGGAGACGCTTTCGATCACGTCCGGATAAAGCGTGCCCTGCGCCAAAAATTCGGCGCCGTCGATCGAGTTGGCGTGCTTCTGGAACACGTCGATGAAGAGCTTGCCGATGGTCTTGCGCTTGACTTCCGGGTCGGTCACGCCTTCCAGCGCGCCGAGGAACAGCTCCTGCTCGTCGGCATGGATCAGCGGGATGTTGTAATGGTCGCGGAACATGGTGACGACCTCTTCGGCCTCACCCTGGCGCAGAAGGCCGTGATCGACGAAGACGCAGGTGAGCTGCTCGCCGATCGCCTCGTGGATGAGGACGGCGGCCACCGAGCTGTCGACGCCGCCGGAGAGACCGCAGATCACGCGCTTGTCGCCCACCTGGGCGCGGATCTTGGCGATCGCCTCGGCGCGGTAGGCGCCCATCGTCCAGTCGCCCTTGAAACCCGCCAGCTTGACGAAGTTTTCGTAGAGCGTCTTGCCGTTCGGCGTGTGGTGGACTTCCGGGTGGAACTGCACGGCGTAGAAGTGACGCTTCGGATCGGCAGTGATGGCAAAGGGTGCATTGGGCGACGTGCCGTAGACCTCAAAGCCCGGCGCAATGCGGCTCACATGGTCGCCATGGCTCATCCAGACCTGCTCGCGGCCTTGCCCGAACCAGCCGGCGAGGAAGGGATCGGTCTCATCAACCGGCGTCACATAGGCGCGACCGAATTCTGCCGTACCGCCACCGCCGGAAATCTTGCCGCCGTCCACCTGTCCGCCGAGATCCTGCATCATCACCTGCTGGCCGTAGCAGATACCGAGCACCGGAACGCCGAGCCCATAGACCGATTGCGGCGGGCGAGGCGAGCCTTCGCGCGTCACCGAATCCGGACCGCCGGAGAAGATCACGGCCTTCGGTTTGAACGATGCCAGGAAGTCGTCCGTGACGTTCTGGTAGGGGTGGATTTCGCAATAGACGTTCAATTCGCGCAGGCGCCGCGCAATCAGCTGCGTCACCTGGGAGCCGAAATCGATGATGAGGAGGCGGTCGTGATGGGCGATCTGGGTCATGGCGAGCCTTTAATGAAGAATGCTCGTTTTGGCAACTGCGTCAGATCCGCAAATCGCCGGATTGCAGCGCCTGCGTCAAGCGATCGACGGCGTCTGCCAGCTTCTCGTCGATGACGTGCAGATATTCGGTCCAGTCGGAGACATGGCGAAGCTCCGCCTTGCCGTCCGAGATGCCGCGAAGGCCGATCAGCGGCACGCCAAAACTCTGGCAGGCGCGGAGCGCCGCAAAGGTTTCCATCTCCACGAGATCCGCATCGATCGCGTCATAGGCATCGCCCGAGACGATGTTGGCGCCGGTCGAAAGACGCGCCTCCGGCACACCGGGGATGCGATAGGGCAGTGGGATCGTCGCCGGGTGATCGAGGAAGGGCGTGCGGCCCTTCTCGAAACCGAGCGGCGAGGCATCCATATCGCGGTAGGAGACCGACGTGATCTGGTAGACCTCTGTCTGTTCGAGTATGCGCGAGCCGGCGGAACCGAGGCAGACGACGAGATCGGGCAGCGCACCGTCAAGCGCCAGATGCGAGAGCGTCCGCGTCAGGGAAATCGCCGCCTCGACCGGGCCGACGCCGGTCATTAGCGGCGAAAACCGAGCCTTCAGATGCGGGCCATATTCGGCATCGACCGCCATGACGAAGAGCAGGCGTTTGTTCGCCACGGACTTCAGGTCGAAGCTCATCCGGTGACATCCTGTCTGCCGCGGATCACCATCATGCTGCCGGTCATCGAGGCAATCAGCTTGGCGGGGCCGTCGCTTAACGCATAGGCGCGGCCATCGGCGACGATGATGGTGGAGCCGGGTTTGGTGATCTCGCCGCGAAACAGAAACCGTTCGCCGCGGCCCGGCGACAAAAGGTTGATCTTGAACTCGATGGTGAGGATGGAGGCCTCCGGCTCGATCACCGTATAGGCGGCGTAACCGCAGGCGGAATCGAGCGCGGCGGCAATTACGCCGGCATGCAGGAAACCGTGCTGCTGGGTGAGCTTGGCATCGAAGGGCATTTCGATCTCGATCATCGCCTGCTCGACGCGCGTCAGCTCCGCGCCGATGGTGCGCATGGCCTCCTGCCTCTCGAAACTGCGCTTCACCCGTTCGCGGAAATCGCCCGCATCAATTCCGTCCATGCCTGCCACCCTTTTGCAGATGCGAAACTGGCATGCCGGACGCTCACCCGCAAGCCTCGCATCGGCTCATGGCTAATTGAGCAGGAAGAGCGACAGGTTGAGGAGGGACGCGAACCCCACCCAGGCGAGATAGGGCAGGAACAGGATGGCGCTCAGCCGGTCCGGATTCCAGCTCATGCGGATGAAGGCGATGATCGACAACAGCAGCGGCAGGATCACGGCAAGGCCGAGCGCGGTGCTCTCGGCGCCGAAGAAGGCAGGGGTCCAGAGGAAGTTCAGCGCCATCTGCCCGAACCACATCTGCATGCAGGCCGAGGCCGGTGCCGCAAGCCAGGTGCGGGCGCCGGCAATACCGATCAGCACGTAGAGCGCCGTCCAGACCGGGCCGAAAATCCAGTTGGGCGGGTTGAAGGGCGGTTTGGCAAGCGACTGGTACCACTCGCCCGGGACATTGGCGACGCCGATGAGCGCGCCGAGCCCGGTGACGAGCGCGATGAACAGCAGGTGGATCAGGATCTTTTTCATGGCTCAGATCTAGGGCGTGGCCGGCCCCTCCGCCAGAGGCATCAGCCGATGCGGATGAGATGCTGGTCCCAGGCGAGATTGGAGCGGGTGCGGCAGAGTTCGCCCGTGTAGGAGGAGACGGCGATGCCTTCCGGTGCGGGGGCCACGCCCGCCGCATCCCGGATCACCTGTTCGGCGAGAACGCGCCCGTTGCGCGCATCGATGATGACGGCCGCGCCGCCGACCGGCGAGGTAAGGCCGACGAGGTTTTCCCCGCGATTGACGGCGATGGCGCCGACATAATTGGCGAGCAGCTCCGTCGTCTGCTGCGGCAGTTGCAGGAAGGTCAGGTCTTCGCCGGGGGCGAAATGGCCGGCCAGCGGCGGCAGGTCGTTGCGCGGTCCCTCATACTGGCAGGCAAACCAGATGCGGCCCTTCGCATCGATGTCCAGATGGCGGGTGGAAAGTCGGCTGAGGCGTGCCGGCAGCGTGTGCCGCTGGACAAGCGTGCCGGTGGCGGCCTCGAGGATGACGAGCGTCGGCTCCATGCGGTCGAGATTGAGCTTGGTGCGGCCGAAATCCGGATGCGTCTCGATGCCGCCATTGGCGATCACGAGAAGCTTGCCTTCATCGGAGACGGTCATGTCATGCGTACCGATGCCGTGTGCGTCGAACTCGCCGATCCGCCGGAAACCGTCCGTCGCGTCATAGAGGCCGATCATGCCGCGGTTGCCATCGAAATCATTCTCGCTGGCGTAGAGAATGCGGCCATCCGGCGAAAAATGCCCGTGGCCGTAGAAGTGTCGGTCCTCCGGCGCATGGATGACCACCGGTTCTGCCCGGCCCGAAGGATCGAAGATCATCGCGAAGGTGCCCGGCCGCCTGGCAAAGGCGACGGCGCGGCCCGTGGCCTTGCAATAGGAAAGCCCGTGCGCGCGGGCCGGAAGCGTGATCCGGTCGATCACCTCGCCACGGACGCTGACGGTGGCAATCCCATAGGTGCCGTCGGGCGCCCGAAAGCCGGAGGCGAAGACGGCTTCGGCCTGCTGGAGCGCGAAAAGCTGGTGTGGCAGCAGCGACCCCAGGAAGCCGATGCCGGCGGCCCGGGAAAAACTTCGTCTGTCGATCAGGCCGCTTCTCATCGCCACGGCTCAGTCACCATCGGAGAAGGAGAAGCCGGCGCCGAGCCCCAACCCGCCGCCCAGATCGTCGTTGAGCCGCAGGATCAGGTCGCGGGTGTTGAGCAGCAGAAAGTCCAGCTTCTGGCGCTCAGCCTCGGTGCTGACGGCCATCTCCACATTCGGCTCCATATTCTGCGAGACCCTGATCAGGGATTTCAGCACGAAATCGATCGACGAGACAATAGAGCGCTGATCGTCGTTCAGCAGGTCACGGATCGCGGAGCGGTCGATGAGCGCCTGCACGCCCATCAGATTGCCGGTCAGCATGCGGAAGGTCAGCCCGGAGCGCCAGAACAGCGCCTGCTTGGCAAAGGTGTTGTTGTCCTCGCCCTTGTAGAAGCTTTCGATCCGCTGGTCGCGCAGCGCTTCCGCCGAATGGACGAGGATGCCGAGCACGCCGGTCACCGCCTCGTTCTGGTCGCGGTAGGCGGCGCTGTCCGGTCCAGGGTTCTTCCAGTCCTTCTGGATGCCTTGCGGGTCATCCCAGATCTGTGAGAGTTCGGTGGCTACCCGCTGCACGCTGCCGGCAACCGCGAGGCCGTAGCGGCAGCGGAAACTGTCCGGCTTTGCCAGCAATTCTTCCGAACCAGTGCCGTAGAGCACGAATTCAAGCGCTCCGAGCCCCTGCATGGCAACGCTTTTGTCCCGCAGGCTGACGGGCGAGGTGGCGCTCTCATCCGGATTGGCGAGCAGCGCCTGCACCTGGCGAAGGCCGGTGCCCTTGCGGTCCGGATAAAACAGGATGCGTTCGAAACGGTTCTCCTCGATCACCGGCCCGACCCGCACCACCTCGATACGGGCCCAGTCGATGGCGGTCGCCTCAAAGGCGGCGCGTGCCGCCGCAAGCGTGTCATCCGAGGGCTTGGAGCAGAGCTCCATCATCGCATTGGTCAGCCGGCTGCTGGAGGTCGAGAGCGTGCGGTAGCCGGGGCGGATGAAATCATCCACCACATGCGCCATCAGCGTCTTCGTTTCTTCCAGGGTGATAGGCTTTGGCGGCGCAAGGTTGGCGTCCTGGCCGAAGGCGCCGGTGGCAGACAGGGCCGAGAGGGCGAGGGCGGAGATGAGCTTGCGCATCAAAGGGACTCCAGAAACGATATGAGCGCGGCGCGATCCTGTGCGGAGAGGCCAGCAAAGGCATCCCGGGCTGCCTGCGCTTCGCCGCCGTGCCACAGAATGGCTTCGGTGAGGTTGCGTGCGCGCCCGTCATGCAGGAAGAAGGTGTGACCATTGACGGTCTCGGTCAGTCCTATACCCCAGAGCGGCTGCGTGCGCCACTCGCGTCCGGTTGCGACACCGACCGGCTTTCCATCGGCGAGGCCTTCGCCCATGTCGTGCAGCAGAAAGTCCGAATAGGGCCAGATCAGCTGGAAGGCCTGGGCGGGATTGTCCGCATCGCGGCGGGTGACGAATTTCGGCACGTGGCAGCTGGCACAGCCGATCGCATAGAAGACCTGTTTGCCGGCGAGCATATCCGGCGCCTCGACGCTCCGGCGCATCGGCACCGCCAGGTTCTTCGAGTAGAAGGTCACGAGATCCATCACCGGATCGGGCGCCTCACTGTCGCCGAGCCGTGCCTGCACGCCGGTTGGCAGTGCAAGACAGGCAGTCTCCGCCATCGTGCAGTCGCCGAACGGGTTCGGCCGGTCAGGGGTGGAAAGCCCCATGTCGCCGGAAAAGGCGGCGGCGACCTGATCGCGTACGCTGGCGGTCTGCGCCTTGAAACCGAAACGCCCGAGCGCAAGGGCGCCGGTGCGGTGATCGCGGGTGATGGCGGCTTTGCCCGAAATGCCATCGCCATTGCGGTCGTCCGGATCGGCATGGGCGAGGATATCAGCCTCGGGGATCGCCTCGATCAGCCCCATGCCGAGCATCGGCGGGGCGATGCGCGGCGACAGCGTGGTGTCGGACCCAAGCGGGCCATAGGCAAGCTCCGCCACGGAATAGGTGGGCTTGCGCAGCGAGACAGTGGTGCCGTCCGCCAACCTCACCGGAACTTCCGTATAGGCGATCTCCATCTCGCCTTCCGCCGCAAGGCCGGGAACGGCAAGATCCTGCAGTTGCTCGCCATAGGTGGCGTCGGGAAAGGTCAGCACCTCGTGGCGGGCAAGGCGTGCCTCTTCCTCCGGCGTGCGTGCGGGCCGCGCCAGGCGCAGGAACATCGATGTGCGGTCGTTTGCCCCTTCCGGCGGATGGCCGCGGCCGTCCTTCACATGGCAGCTCTGGCAGGCGCGGGCATTGTAAAGGGGCCCCAGCCCGTCGGAGGCCTGGGTGGAGGAGGGGGCCGCGACCCAGAGTTTGGTGAAGAGCGCATTGCCGAGCTTGAACTGCTCTTCTTCGGCAAAGCTAATATTGGCGGAAAAATGCGAGAACGCGTCGCCGTTGACGAGCGCCGTCGAGGTGGCGGCACCCCCTGGCATCGCCTCGAAGTCTTCCGGCTTGGAAAAATCAGTGGTGGGCCGTGTGACGGCGGCGACCCGCGCCATGTCCTTGACGGACAGATCGGTGCGGGTTTTGGGAAACAGGCCGGCTTCATCGGCAAGTGCGGGAAGAAGCAGGCACGCACCGGCTGTCGCCGAGAGCAAGAGAGTGCGGACCTGAGACTGGCGCATGAGACTATCAGGCCGCCCGCGAACGGGGGCGGCCTGCTCCAAGCTGATTATTGGAAAACGGCGTTCGGATTGTCGAGGCTGTCGGAGCCTTCGAGCTTGATCGCGCCGAGATCGAGCTTGGCGATGATGCGCTCCACCGTCTTCGTCTGGTCGATCAGGCCGTCGATGGCAGCCTGGACAACGGCATTGCCTGCCGCATTGCCTTCACCGATCATCTGGTCATAGGCTTCGACCTTCTTGCCGCGGTCGGCCATGGCGTTCATGGCGGCCAGCGTCTTGTCGAGCTTGGCCGTCATTTCCTGGTCCAGCGCCGGATCCTTCTCCTTGACGAGTTCGGAGAGCGACGGCCCGGCCATCTTGGTGCCGTCGACGCGGGTATAGGTGCCGTTATAGGCCGATGCGATGCCGATCGCATCGTTCAGATGCGAGGCATAGGTATTGTCGGAGAAGCAATCGTGCTCTTCTTCCGGATCATGCAGCAAGAGGCCGAGCTTCATGCGCTCGCCGGCCAGTTCCCCGTAGGAAAGAGACCCCATGCCGGTGAGGATGGCGGTGATGCCGGCCTTCGGATCGGCGGTCACCGCCTTCGTCGCTTCGCCATCCGGTGCCCAGGCCACCACCATGTCCTGAAGGTCCTGCACCAGGAGCGTGGAGGCGGATTTGAGATAATCGGCGCGGCGGTCGCAATTGCCATGGGTGCAATTGGCCTTGTCGTAATCGGTGTAGGGGCGCTCACCGGCGCCGGGACCCGTCCCGTGCAGGTCCTGGCCCCAGAGCAGGAATTCGATCGCGTGATAACCGGTGGCGACATTGGCCTCCACTTCGCCGGCCTCGTGCAGGCTGCGGATGAACTCCGGCGTGATCTTGGAAGCGTCGATCTCCTCGCCGTTGATCGACAGCTTCTTGTTGGCGATCACGTTGGCGGTGTAGTAGGCGTTGCTGTCGCTTTCGGTACCATAGGCGGCATCGACGTAGTCGATCAGGCCTTCATCCAGCGGCCAGGCATTCACCTTGCCTTCCCACTCATCGACGATCGGGTTGCCGAAACGGTAGACTTCCGACTGCTGGTAGGGAATGCGCGCCGCAATCCAGGCCTGGCGGGCGGCTGCAAGCGTCTCCTGTGACGGCTTGGCGATCAGCGCGTCGATGGCCGTGTCGAGTGCCTTGGCCGTGGTCAGAGCATCCTCGAATTTGGCATGCCCCAGGTCTGCGTAATGCGTCAGCACCGCGGCCGGTTCTGCCGCGAGGGCCGGGGTGACGACGAAAGCGGCGGATGCGGCGAGCAAGCCGAAGCTCGCGTTCAAAATCGTTCTACGGATCATATTCTCTCCTGCAGCAGCGTGAGGCCGTTCGCGCTGTCATCGCGCATACGGATACTGGTGTCAAATAATCTAGTTTAGAACGGTTTGAAGCGCGTCCCGCAACCTGACGATCGTCAAGCCGCAGGACCGGTTTCAGGCGTTCCGCTTCAGCTTGCAGAAGAAGAAGCCATCCGTATCCGTCGAGCCGGGAGTCAGCGTCAGGCTGGTACCGTCGGTCGAATAGGGTCTTGCCGCATCGGCGCCGAACAGTGATGTCCAGGTGCTGAGGCTGTCGACGGGGGAAAATTCCGAATTCTCGGCACAGAAGCGTTCGATCTGGCCGCCGTTTTCCTGCGGCAGGATGGAGCAGGTGATATAGACGAGATGCCCGCCCGGCTTCACATAACGGGAGGCGGACGACAGCGCGTCGCGCTGCTGGTCGAGGCGTTCCTCGATGTTCTTCTCGGTGAGGCGCCACTTCGTGTCGGGGCGGCGGCGCCAGGTGCCGGTGCCGGTGCAGGGCGCATCGACCAGCACCGTATCCAGCTTGCCCTCCAGAGCGGCGAGGTCCCGCGCATTGTCATGGACCTGGACGTTGCGGGTCCCGGCGCGGCGCAGCCGTTCGATGATCGGCGCCAACCGTTTCCGGTCGGCGTCATAGGCATGCACCTGGCCCTTATTGTTCATCGCGGCAGAGAGCGCGAGCGTCTTGCCGCCGCCGCCGGCACAGTAGTCGAGAACCTGCTGGCCTTCAGCCGGCTGCACCAGATCGGCGACGATCTGCGAGCCTTCGTCCTGCACCTCGAACCAGCCCTTCTGGAAGGAGAGTTCCGCCGTGACATTCGGCAGGCGCGAGGCGCCTTCGCCGGCGGGAATGCGCACGCCGAACCGGGCAAGCCGTGTGGCGACAGCGCCGGAGCGGTCGAGCGCCTTCACCACCTTGTCGCGCGTGGCCTTCAGCGTGTTGGCCCGCAGGTCCAGCGTCGGGCGGCCGGCCATGGCCACGGCCTCGGAGAGCCAGCGGTCACCAAAGGCCGCTTCGAAGGAACCGACCAGCCAGTCCGGAATGTCGCCCTGCACATGCGGCGGGGCATCGGAGAGATCCCGGGCGGCAAGCGGTGCAAGGTCCGGCGCTTCTGGCGCGAATTTGTCATCGGCCAGTTCTGCGGCCAGCGTTTCGGGCGTAAAACCCCATTGGCGCAGGAGGACGGCATAAACGAGGGCCGTTTCGCTGTCATTGTCCATCAGCCAGGCATGCGAGAGGCGCATGCGCAGCGCGTCATAGACGATGTTGCCGATCGCGGCGCGGTCGCCGGAGCCGGCAAAGCGGTGGGCAAGGCCCCAGTCCTTCAGCGCATCGGCGACGGGACGCCTGCGCACCTCGATATCTGCCAGCACCTCGATGGCAGCCGCCATCCGTCCGCCCAGTCGCATCGTCAATCTCCTTGCTTGTCAGGCGGCGTGTATCCGCCTTCCGCCGCAAGGGCAAGGCTGTTCGGGTTTCGCCGGGCGATCGTGCCCGCCTCAGCCAATCACCTCGTAACAGACCTGCGCCGTGCCGGAGGCGACCATGCCGATGTTCTGCGCTGCGGCCTTCGACAGATCCAGGACGCGTCCGCGGATGAAGGGACCGCGATCGTTGATGCGGACGACGACGCTCTTGCCGTTGCGCTTGTTGGTGACCTTCAACTTCGTGCCGAAGCCGAGCGACTTGTGCGCGGCCGTCAGCTTGGACGGGTTCATCCGTTCGCCGGACGCTGTCTTCGAGGTCAGTGCATACCAGGAGGCGTGACCACAACCTGGCGCGGCATTGGCGGGAGCGGTTCCCAAAAAAGAAATGGATGCGATGGCAACCGCGGCGAAGAGTGTGCGTTGTGTGAACTTCAAATCCTGTTGTCCCCTGTGGTGAGCCCAAAAATGCGTGTGCGGCGGGCTAAGGCAGGGGCAAAAAAGGCAGAAACGTGGACTCTGCAATCACGCAATGTTTCAGACTGTAAGATTCGTGATGAAAAGCCGGCTAATGATCGGCGGCGATGCAAGTGGAAAAAGTTTAGGAAAAACAGACCGGAATTGGAATATCCTTCCCGGTGAATCGCGCCGGGATTCGCGCTCACGAAATCGGCGGAAATATTTTTATCGTGACGGTCGTTTTTCTGCCGATATCGCGCAAATTTTGGCGAGATTGCCGCAGAGGTAAAGAAACTGTCACTCTGTCATGTGCCAAAAATGGAATTTTCACCCGAAGAAGGCACCTATTTTGGGCTCCGCAGAAGCCCGGAAATCAGGGCTTCCAGACGTCGTCGGACCAGAGCTGCCGGAGGGAGACCCTGTAATCCAGAAACAGGAATTCAAACCCCAGGTTGCGTATGCTGGCGTTGGAGACCCGCTTGTTCTCGCCATAGAAAGAGCGCGCCATCGCGCTGAGCTCGGCGGTTTCGAAGGCCTGTTCCGGCGGCGGCTCGACGCCCATCAGGCGGGCGGCCTCCGTCACCACGTCCTGCGGCGGCGCCGGCTCGGCGTCGGTGATGTTGAAGATCCCGCCCAACTGGTGCTCGATCAGGAACTGGCAGGCGCGGCCGATATCCTCCACCCGGATGCGGTTGAACACCTGACCGGGCTTCACCAGCCGTCGTGCCGTGCCCTGCGCCAGGTTGACGAAGCCGTTGCGGCCAGGACCGTAAATGCCGGAAAGTCTCAGGATGGCAACGGGAATGCCGGCGGCCTCTGCCGCTCCTTGCCAACCCTCCTCCGCCGCCACGCGCTCCACCGAACGCTGCGACACGGGGCGGCATGGCGTTTCCTCCGTCACCCACGCCCCGCCATGATCGCCATAGACGCCGACGGTGGAGAGATAGGCCGCCCATTCGAGCCTCGGAAACAGCGCCCGCAGATCGCCCTTGCTCAGGGTGAGAAGGCTGTCGCCCTCCGCACCCGGCGCAATCGACTGGACGAGATGCGTGACCTCCGCCATCTCCTGGCGCAGTGCGGGAGAGAGTGTCGTTCCGTCGAATAGAAAGGGCTTTATTCCCTGTTGCGCCAGGAGCGTCGCCTTTTCCGGGCTGCGGGTGGTGCCGGAGACATGTGTCCCGGCCTTCAGCGCTTCCGCCGCAATGGCCTGGCCGGAATAACCGGCTCCAAAGATCATCATCCGCATCAGCCCTGCTCCACCATCTGCCATTCCGCCCGCACGTCCGGGTCCTCATCCTCTACCCTGCCGGCACGCAGAGCCGCAAAGCCTTCCGGCGGCATCAGGCGCGACAGGGCCCACACCGCCATGGCGCGCACCACGGGGGAGGTGTCATCAAGAAGACGCATGCAGGGCGCGATCAGATCACTTCGGCCGGAATTTCCAGCCGCGATCAACACGTTGCGGACAAAGCGGTCGCGACCGATGCGCTTGACCGGCGAGCCGCTGAATAGGCTGCGGAAGGCGCCGTCGTCGAGCGTCAGCAGACAGGCGATCGACGGCTCCTTCAGGTCTTCGCGCGCCTTGAGCTTCATTTCGGAGGCCTCTGCCGCGAACTTGTTCCACGGGCAGGCGGCAAGACAGTCGTCGCAGCCATAGATGCGGTTGCCGATCAGCGGTCGCAAGGTGGGATCGATCGGCCCCTTGTGCTCGATCGTGAGGTAGGAAATGCAGCGTCGCGCATCGATCTGGTAGGGCGCCGGGAAGGCCGCGGTGGGACAGGCATCAAGACAGGCGCGGCAGGAGCCGCAATGATCGCGCTCGGGCGCATCGATCTCCAGTTCTTCCGTCGTGAACAGGCTGCCGAGGAAAAGCCAGGAGCCGTGGCTGCGCGACACGAGGTTGGTGTGCTTGCCCTGCCAGCCGAGACCGGCGGCGGCGGCGAGCGGCTTTTCCATCACCGGGGCCGTATCGACAAACACCTTCACATCCGCACCGGCGCGCGCGGCAAAGCGCGTGGCGATCTCCTTCAGCCGGCCCTTGATGACGTCGTGATAATCGCGGTTGCGGGCATAGACGGAGATGGCGGCGCGGTCCGGCTTGTCGAGAATGGACCGCGGATCCTCATCCGGCCCGTAGTTCAGGCCCAACATGACGATGGAGCGGACCTCGCTCCACAGCGTGCGCGGATCGCCGCGCCGCTCCAGCGTCTCCTCCATCCAGGCCATGGTGCCATGGCGACCGGCGGCGACGAACTCGGCAAGGCGGGCCGGCGCCTCGGGAATGCTGGTGGGCAGGGTGATGCGACAGAGGTCAAACCCCTGGGCAAGCGCTTCCTGGCGCAGAAAGGCCGTCAGCTTGCGTTTCCGCTCCTCCGCTTTCGGCGGTCGTGCGGATGCCGGTCTGTCCTGATCAGAAGTCGAGGTCCGCATAATGAGATACCGGCGTGATGCCGCGGATACGTTCGCCCAGGAGCGGACGGAACGAGGGCCGCGATTTCAGCCTCTGATACCATTCCTTGGCGACCGGTGTCTCCTGCCAATCAATTTCGCCGAGATAATCGAGAACCGAGATCGAGGCGGCGGCGGCAAGATCCGCATAGCTCAGCCGGTCGCCGGCAAGCCAGGTGCGCGATCCGGCGAGCCAGGCGAGGTACTTCATATGCTGGCGAATATTGGCGCGTGCGGTGCGCAGCACCTTGCTGTCCGGTGCGCCGCCCCCTTGCGCCGCCGTCATCTGCAGCTTGTAGACCCGCTCGCGCGTCAGAGGCTTGGTGACGTCCTGCTCCATCTTCTGCAGGAACCACTCGGTCAGCCGGCGGATTTCGGCGCGCTGGAACGGATCTTCGGCCAGAAGCCGGCGGTCCCGTTTCAGGACACCATGCGTCTCGTCGAGAAATTCCAGCAACACGCTCGGTCCGCACAGCACGCGCATGCTGTCATCGACATAGACCGGCAGCGAACCGGCCGGATTGAGGGCGAGAAATTCGCGGCGCTTTTCCCAGGGCTGCTCCTCCACGAAATCCGTCTGGAAGCCGTATTCGGCCAGGATCAACCGGACGAAACGCGAGGCGGAGGACATGGGGTGGTGATAAAGCGTGGGCATTGATACTCGAAAATGAAGATTGTTATGATAAGCCTGCGACGGACGCGATCACCAATGCCCGAATGTGGCTGACATAAGGCAGCCACGAAGGTTTAGTAGGTCGAAGCGCTCATTTTCCTCCCACTATAATTCCCATCTCTCTTAACAAAGGATCAAGAATGGCGGACCAATCCATCGTCAGCGCCCTGGTTCTCGGCCTGATCGAGGGGCTGACCGAATTCATCCCGGTCTCCTCCACAGCCCACGTGCTGCTTGCCGGCCACTTCCTCGGCTTCGAATCACCCGGCAACACCTTTGCCGTCCTCATCCAGCTTGGCGCGATCCTCGCCATCCTGCTCGTCTATTTCCAGAAGCTTCTCGGGGTCGCCCTGACGCTGCCGACGAGCGCCCATTCGCGGCGTTTCGTGCTGACGGTGCTGATGGGTTTTCTGCCGGCGGCCGTGATCGGCGCCTTCGCGCACGACTTCATCAAGACCGTTCTGTTCGAAACGCCGATGCTGATCTGCGTGATGCTGATCCTCGGCGGCTTCATTCTCTTGGCGGTCGACCGGATGAATTTCAAGCCGCGCTATACGGATGCGATGACCTATCCGCCGTCGCTCGCCTTCAAGATCGGCCTCTTCCAGTGCCTCGCGATGATTCCGGGTACATCCCGTTCGGGGGCGACGATCGTCGGTTCGCTGCTGATGGGAACGGACAAGCGCTCGGCGGCGGAATTTTCCTTCTTCCTCGCCATGCCCACCATGGTGGGCGCCTTTGTGCTCGATCTCTACAAGAACCGGGACATCCTGAGCTTCGACGATCTCGGCATCATCGCGATCGGCTTCGTGGCGGCGTTTGTCACCGCGCTGGTCGTCGTGAAGGGTCTGTTGAACTTCGTGTCGAGCCGGGGCTTTGCGCCCTTCGCCTATTGGCGAATCCTGGTCGGATTCGCCGGCCTGGCAGGCCTCTTGATCTTCGGGTGATCACCCGCGGACAGGGCGGATCGTCAGCGGTCCGCCCAGATCAAACGGATCAGCGCGAGGCGTTGCTGATCGAGCCCGTGCTGCACGGGTCGACGCCGTAAGCGGGGGCGCAGGTGCCCTTGTTGGCGGCAACCGTGCCCGGTGCCAGGAAGGAGCCTGCAAGAATAACCATTGCCGCACACGCAAAAAACAGTGCGATCGACTTGCCCATGGAGGATTGCCTTTCGGAGGAAAAAAGAGATGTCACGGCGCCAACTGTTCCAGAACCGGTTGTGCGGGTTTACGAGCCGCCACCTTTGAATTCAATAGAGCAAGTTGTTGAATCCGCGGTTAATGCCTGCTTGACGCTGACTGCGGCATTTGTGTCACATTAGATTAACAAAAAATAGGCAGGGCGCCGGCCCTGCCTTGGATTGTGCAGCGCAGCGAGCCGCCATTGCGGCCCCTGCAATGGCCTCAGGCGGCCTTTCCGGCATTGGTGTACTGGCCGTGGATGCGGAAACGCACGAGGTAGCTTGGCAGGATGCTGGACAAGAGCGTGCCCTTGATGCCGAGGCCTTCCAGCGTGCGACCGTCCTTGATGGCTTCGTCTGACACCACGTTGTCTGTCTTCAGCAGGGTCACCTGGTCGGCGGTCAGCGGTGGTGCAATCAGCGGGATCATCGAGGCGACGCGGCCCATCGTCGAGGCGATGCCGAACGGGATCGAGATGAAGCCGCGCTTGCGATAGGTCACGCGCAGCACTTCCTCGAGACACTGCTTGAAGGTGAGGACTTCCGGCCCGCCGAGTTCGTAGATCTTGCCGCCTTCGACCTTGCCATCCACCGAGCGGGCCACCGCTTCGGCCACGTCTTCAACGAAGATCGGCTGGAACTTCGTGTGGCCGCCGCCGATCAGCGGCAGGAAGGGCATGGTGCGGGCCATATCCGCGAACTTGTTGAAGAAGTTGTCTTCCTGGCCAAAGACGATCGAGGGGCGCAGGATGACGGCATCCGGCAGCGTCTGCAGGATCGACTCCTCCGCACGGCCCTTGGAGCGGCCATAGGAGGATTCGGACTTGGCATTGGCGCCGATGGCGGAAATGTGGGTCAGCTTCGCACCGGCGGCGCGGGCCGCTTCGGCAACAGCCTTGGCACCGAATTCCTGCACCGCGTCAAACGAGTTCTTGCCGCTTTCGAACAGGATGCCGACGCAGTTGACGACGTAATCGGCGCCGGCCACTGCCTGGTCGATCGATTTGCGATAGCGCAGGTTCGCCTGAACCAGCTGGATCTGGCCCGCATAACCGAGCGGCCGCAGGAACCCGGCAAGATCCGGACGCCGCACGGCGACACGGATGCGGTAACCGCGCTTGGCGAGCGCCCGAACCACATGCCTGCCGACGAAGCCCGAGCCCCCGAACACGGTGACGAGCGGCGGAAGATTGGACATGGTCATGGGAATGCTCCGAAAGCCAGAAGGATCATGAGATTTCCTCTAGCCCAAAGCGTGGCCGAGGTGAAGTGTCAAGCGCCGGTCGAAAGGCCGCACGGCGCAGCAAAAACGGTTGCTGGTGAAGGAAGTGCTGAGAGGAGGCGTTCAGACGCCTTCCACCACCAGCATGTCGGAGTCCGCCGCCTCCTGGCGGATCTTGGCGGCGATCTGGTATACCGGCGAATTGTAGCAATCCACCGCATCCTGCATCGAGGCAAATTCGATCACCACGTTGCGGGCGCGCGATGGGCCTTCCAGCGTGGTGATGGGGCCGCCACGGGCGAGAAACTTCGCGCCGTAGTGTTCGAACGCCGGCTTGGCAGCGGCGACATAATCCTTGTAGCGCTCCGCATCGCGCACATCGACGCGGGCAATCCAGTATCCCTTGGGCATGCTTCTCTCCCTTTTCGCGGCTTTTCTTCAGAGCGCTTCATTCATTTCGGCAAGGATGGCCCGCGCCGCGGACAACGGATCCGTCGCCTTGACGATGGGCCGGGCAACGACGAGATGGCTGGAGCCCGCCTTGATCGCATCGAAGGGGGTGACGACCCGCTTCTGGTCGCCGGCATCGGCCCCCTTCGGGCGAATGCCGGGGGTGACGAGCGCCATGTCCGGGCCGATGATCTTGCGCACGGCGGACGATTCCTCCGCCGAGCAGACGATGCCGCCCATGCCGGCGGCGTGGGCCTGTTCGGCGCGCGTCAGCACCAGCGTGTGCGGGTCGTATTCGTAACCCGCCTCGCGCAAGTCCGCATCGTCCATGGAGGTCAGAACGGTCACGCCGAGCAGGCAGAGGTTCGAGCCCTTCGCCGCCTCCACCGCCGCGCGCATCGCCTTCGGATAGGCATGCAGGGTCAGCATGGTGACGCCCATCTTGACGATGTTTTCGACGCCCTTTGCCACGGTGTTGTCGATGTCGAGCAGCTTCATGTCGAGAAAGACCTGCTTGCCGTCGCGCACGAGGTCGCGGGCAAATTCCACGCCGCCGGCGAAAGCCAGTTGGTAGCCGATCTTGTAGAAGGAGACCTCGTTGCCCAGGGTACCGACCACGGCTTCCGCTTCGGTTATGGTGGGAAGGTCGAGCCCGACGATCAAGCGGTCGCGTGCGGTCATCATATGTCTCCTTGCCAGAATTCCATCGGCGTCCAGTCGCATGCGAGGCGGCACTCGGCAAGAGAGCGGGAGAGACGGAAGGCGAAAAGATTGCCGCCGCCGCCGGGCTGGTCGCAATCGCGCGAAATCGGCCGGCGGGCGAGATGGCATTTGAGCAGCGTGCCGACGCCGCCATGCCCGACAAAGGCGATCGGCAGGTTCGGGTCGTGCCCGGCCAAGACCTTCGAGACGGCGTTCACGATCCGCGCCTGCGCATCGACCGCGCGTTCCCAGCCGTGGAAACTGTCGTCCGGATGGGCGAAGAACCAGTCGGCGGCCTCTTCGAAGGCCGGCGGCGGCAGGAAGCCCGTGGCGGAGCGGTCGTTTTCATGCATGGCTGGGTCGATATCCGGCGCCACTCCGGCGGCATCGGCCAGAATCTCGGCCGTCTCGATCGCCTTGCGTTCGGCACTCGAGACGATGCGGCGAAGGTGCCGAACCCAGGAAAGCGCCGCCGCCTGCCGGGTGCGGGCAAGGCCGGTCTCCGACAGTCCCCAGTCCGGAACCGGAACCGCCGGATCGATGGTGACCTGCGGATGGGTGATGTAGACGCCGAACATGCGCAGGCGCCTCGCTCAGGGGCGGGTGTAGACCCACAGCTGCGCCGGCGGAATGTTGCGCACGACGAAATCGAAATGCTTGATCCGGTAGCTGTCCGGCTTGGCGACGATCGGCGAGACGGGACCATAGGTGATCTGCATCACCGGGCGGCCGTGCGGCATGCGGTCCAGCAGGTCTTCCAGAAGCGCGATCCGCCGCTCCATCGGAAAGCTCAGCATGGGGATGGCCGAGATGACCGCATCGAACTGCACGTCCTTGAAGCTGCCGAGCGTGTTCTGAAGGTCGAAGGCGTCGCCGTTGATGAAGTGGACGCCCGGAAAATTGCGGGTGAGATGCTGGAAGAAGTCGGTCGAGAATTCGATCGAGACCAGGTTCTCCGGCTTGATGCCGCGCTGCAGGATGGCCTTGGTGATGATGCCGGTTCCGGGGCCGAGTTCCAGCACCGGCAGGCCCGTCTTCGGCGTGATGACACTTGCCATGCGCCGCGCCGTGATGCCGGAGGTGGGCAGAATAGCGCCGACCCGTTTGGGTCCGTCGATCCAGCCCTTGAAGAAGCGGATTTCCTCGTCAAACTTGCGGCCCAGCCGCTCCTTGAAACGCAATTGCATTCTGATCTCCCGGCAGGCCTAACTGAACTAAGTGGCTTTTGATGACGCAAAAGCAAGGAAAAATGTCGCATCCAAAAATGCGGCAAAAAAAGGGACCGGCGAACCGATCCCTTGATTTTAGCTTAAACGCGCATGGGCATCAGAACATAAAGGGCGTCATCGCCCGCCGTATCCCTGACAAGTGTCGGTGAACCCGCATCCGCCAGCATGAAGATCGCATCTTCACCGGACAGCTGCGCGGTGATGTCGAGCAGATACTTGGCGTTGAAGCCGATTTCCATCGGATCGCTTTCGTAGCCGACCGCCACTTCTTCCGTGGCACTACCGGAATCCGGGTTGTTGACGGTGAGCAGCAGCTGGCCTTCGCTGAGCGCCAGCTTCACCGCCCGACCGCGCTCCGAGGAGATGGTCGAGACGCGATCGACGGCGCGGGTAAAACTCTGGCAATCGACGCGCATTTCCTTGTCGTTGCCGGTCGGGATGACACGCTGGTAATCCGGGAAGGTGCCGTCGATCAGCTTCGAGGTCATCACGATCGTGCCCATGTTCAGGCGGATCTTGGCATCCGATACCTCGACGGTGACGACGAGTTCCGGATCATCGACCAGCTTCTGCAGCTCGCCAACCGTCTTGCGCGGAATGATGATGCCGGGCATGCCCTCAGAACCGGAGGGGGCAACGATATCGGCGCGCGCCAGGCGGTGGCCGTCGGTCGCCACGGCGCGCAGCTTCAGCTCGCCGCCGGCCTCGATCGTGTGGAAGAAGATGCCGTTCAGATAGTAGCGCGTCTCTTCCGTCGAGATCGCGAACTGGGTGCGATCGATCAACATCTTGAGCTCGGTCGCCTTGATCTTGAACGTGTGGCTGAAGGTGCCGGCCGTCAGATCCGGGAAGTCCGATTCCGGCAGGCACTGCAGCGAGAATTTCGAGCGGCCGGACTGGACGATCATGCTGCCGCCATCCGGATTGGTGGTGAGGCGCACTTCCGCGCCATCCGGCAGCTTGCGGACGATTTCGTAGAGAAGGTGGGCCGGAACGGTGGTCGCACCCGCCTGTTCCACCATGGCCGGCACTTCTTCCGTGACTTCCAGATCAAGGTCGGTCGCCTTCAGCGCCAGCTCGTTGCCGGAGGCGCGCATCAAGACGTTGGACAGGATCGGGATCGTGTTGCGGCGTTCCACGACCCGGTGAACATGGTTCAGCGACTTAAGAAGGTTGGACCGCTCAAGAGTAATACGCATGGACGCTACCGCTTTCGACCGTGCCGGTCCGGAAGGACCGGAAGTTATGCTTGTCCGTCAGGGTGGTCGGACGATGTGGACGGGCAAAATGGCAGAGTTTTGAAGGAAAAGGCAAGGGGGCCTGCCAATCGCGTGGAGGATTTCGGTGCGGTGCAAGAGACTTCGCACAGCTTTCCACAGCCATGCGTGGTGATGCTGCCTGCTTGCCCAATCTGCCGGCCTCCCCCATAAAGGCGAAAACAGCCCGGAATAGCCCAGAAAGGTCAGGCGCAGACGTGACGGATAATGAAAAGGCGACCTCCCGAACCTACCGTGTCGCCAATGTCGCGGTGCCGGCAAGGCCGCTCGAGCCGGCGCTTTATCTGGTGGCAACGCCGATCGGCAATCTGGGTGATATCACGCTTCGGGCACTCGAAACGCTGGCGGGCGCCGATGTGCTGGCCTGCGAGGATACCCGCGTCACCCGCGTGCTGCTCGACCGCTTCGGCATTTCTGGCCGTCCCTTCGCCTATCACGAGCACAATGCCAACGAGGCCGGGCCAAGGCTGATTGCGGCGCTCGATGAGGGCAAGTCCGTCGCGCTTGTTTCGGATGCCGGAACGCCGCTCGTCTCCGATCCGGGGTACCGCCTCGGTCAGCTGGCGCTGGAGGCCGGCCACAAGGTGGTGCCGATCCCCGGTCCCTCCGCGCCGCTCGCCGCCCTCGTCGGCTCCGGCCTGCCGTCCGACGCCTTTTTGTTTGCGGGTTTCCTGCCGGTCAAGGAAAAGGGACGCCGCGACCGGCTGGCGGAACTCTCCAAGATCCCGGCGACGCTGATCTTCTTCGAATCGCCGCACCGGATTGCCGACACGCTGGTCATCGCCGCCGACGTGCTGGGGCCGTCCAGGCCGGCCTGCGTCTGCCGGGAACTGACCAAGACCTTCGAGGAGTTCCGCCGGGGATCGCTCGGCGATCTCGCGGCCCAATATGCCGATGCGACGGTGAAGGGCGAGGTGGTGCTGGTCATCGGCCCGCCGGCCTTTGACGATGTGCCGGCTGCGGTCGATGTCGACGTGATGCTGCGAGAACTTGCCGCCAGCATGCCGGCGACGAAGGCGGCCGCCGAGGCCGCGCGCCTGACTGGCCTGTCGCGCAAGGATCTCTATCAGCGGCTCATCGAATTGAAGGATGGCGATGGCGGCTGACGAGAAAAGGCTGAAGCGGCGGAGGGCGGAGCGCCGCGGGCGCCTTGCCGAATATGCCGCGGCCCTTTTTCTGCGGCTGAAGGGTTACCGAATCCTCGTCATGCGCTATCGCACGCCTTCGGGTGAAATCGATATCATTGCCCGCCGCGGAGATCTTGTTGCCTTCGTCGAAGTGAAAATGCGCCAAGATGCGCGTAATGCCGTGGATGCTGTTGGTCCTGCAACGCAGCATCGCATCCGTGCTGCTTCCAACCATTGGATTTCAAGGCAGTCCAACGCACATCTGCTTTCCTATCGATACGATATTGTTGCAATGCAGCAATGGAAGCTTCCCCGACATTTTGTGGATGCCTTCTGAAAAGCTTGCAAAGCTGTGCAATATCAGGCTCTCCTGTAATGGTGCTGTCATAAATCCTTTAAGGACGCGTCACATAAGGCCGCTAAGCCAGCCACATCCGATCTACCGGAGATAGAGGGAGACACCATGTTCAAGAAGCTCGCATTGGCCGCAGCAGCGCTCGCGCTCTCGGCAACCACCTCGCTCGCAGCAACCGAAGTCACCTGGTGGCACGCCATGGGTGGCGAACTCGGCAAGAAGCTCGAGGAGATCGCCACGAAGTTCAACGAAAGCCAGAGCGACTACAAGGTCGTTCCGGTCTACAAGGGTTCGTATCCGGAAACCCTGACCGCAGCGATCGCTGCGTTCCGCGCCAACCAGCAGCCGGCCATCGTGCAGGTTTTCGAAGTGGGCACGGGCACGATGATGGCCGCCAAGGGCGCCGTCTATCCGGTCTACAAGCTGATGAAGGATGAAGGCGAAGCCTTCGACACGAAGTCTTTCCTCGGTCCGGTCGTCGGGTATTATTCCGATACGGAAGGCAACATCCTGTCGCTGCCGTTCAACTCCTCGACGCCGATCCTCTATTACAACAAGGACGTCTTCAAGAAGGCCGGCCTTGATCCGGAAGTGGCACCGAAGACCTGGAAGGAAGTCGAAGACTTTTCCAAGAAGATCGTCTCTTCCGGCGCTGCTAAGTGCGGCTTCACCTCGGCCTGGATCACCTGGGTTCAGACGGAAAACCTGTCGGCTCTGCACGACCAGCCCTTCGGCACGCTGGAAAACGGCTTCGGCGGCCTGAAGAGCGAGTTCAAGTTCAACGGTCCGGTTCAGGTCAAGCATTGGGCCAACCTGAAGAAGTGGCAGGATGAAGGCCTCTTCAAGTATGGCGGCCCGGTGGGCGGCGATCAGGCAGCGACGATGTTCTACGCCCAGGAATGCGCCATGACGATGAACTCGTCGGCCGGCCGTGCGGGCGTCATCAACAACGCCAAGAACTTCACTCCGGGCTTTGCTCCGCTGCCCTATTATGACGACGTCACGAAGGAGCCGAAGAACTCCATCATCGGCGGCGCGACGCTCTGGGTTCTGAATGGCAAGGACAAGGCCGTCTACAAGGGCGTTGCGAAGTTCTTCTCCTACCTCTCGAAGTCGGAAGTCCAGGCCGACTGGCACCAGTTCACCGGCTACCTGCCGATCACCAACGCGGCCTATGAGCTTGGCAAGAGCCAGGGTTACTACGCCAAGAACCCAGGCTCCGATATCGCTATCGAGCAGATCACCCGCGGCACGCCGAGCGCGAACTCCAAGGGTCTGCGTTTTGGCAACTTCACCCAGGTTCGCACGATCGTGGATGAAGAGTTCCAGTCGCTGCTGGCCGGCAAGAAGGACGCCAAGCAGGCTCTCGACAGCGCCGTCGAGCGCGGCAACAAGCTGCTTCGCGAATTCGAAGCCGCCAATAACTGATCATCGCTGACCCAGAGGGGAGGGGCGGCCGACGGCCGGTCCTCCCTTCCTTTGTCCGGACCAATCTGGCAGGGCTCAATGGATACCAAAAAAACGACCTTCAACAGCCGGCTGCTGCCTTACCTGCTGCTCGCGCCCCAGCTTTTCATCACGCTCGTATTCTTCATCTGGCCGGCGGCGCAGGCGGTGAAGTCCTCCTTCGAGCGGGAAGACCCCTTCGGTCTGTCGACCGTCTTTGTTGGATTTCTGCATTACCAGCGCCTCTTCGAGGATCCGAACTATCTGGATGCCCTGTCGCGGACGGCGGTCTTTGCCGTGTCGGTGACGGCGCTGTCGATGATTCTCGGCCTTGCCTTCGCCGCTGCCGTGGATCGCCTGGTGCGCACCGGCAAGGTCTATACCACGCTGCTCGTCTGGCCCTATGCCGTGGCCCCGGTGGTCGCCGGCGTGTTGTGGTGGTTCCTGTTCAACAGTTCCACGGGCCTCATGCCCTTCTTCCTCGAAAAGATCGGGATCGATTGGGATCATGATCTGAACGGCACCCAGGCGATGATCCTGATCATCATTGCCGCGGCCTGGAAACAGGTATCCTACAATTTCCTGTTTTTCCTCGCCGGCCTTCAGTCCGTGCCGCAATCGCTGATGGAAGCCGCCGCGATCGATGGATCGGGACCGGTGAAGCGCTTCTTCACGATCTCTTTGCCGCTATTGTCGCCCACCACCTTTTTCCTGTTCATCATCAACGTGAACTACACGATGTTTGACACCTTCCCGATCGTCGATGCGACGACGGTGGGCGGTCCGGCACAGGCGACCACGACGCTGGTCTACAAGGTCTACCAGGATGGTTATCTCGGCCTGAACCTCGGCTCGTCCTCGGCGCAGTCGGTTCTCCTGATGATGATCGTGATGGTACTGACCTTCGTGCAGTTCCGTTATGTTGAACGCCGCGTGCAGTATTGAGGGCCGATCATGGTTGAAAACCGCCCCTTCCTGACCTTTCTGACCCATGCCTTCCTGATTCTTGGCTTCGTTCTCGTGGCGCTGCCGGTCTATGTGGCGGTCATCGCCTCGACGCATGACATTTCGACCCTGATGAGCGGCCCCGTACCGCTTCTGCCGGGCTCGCATTTCATCGAGAATTACACCCAGATCCTGACGAGCGCTTCGGCAGCGAACGGCCTGCCGAACTATTCGCACATGGCGTTGAATTCGCTGATCATGGCGCTGGTGATCACCATCGGAAAGATTTCGATCTCGATCATCTCGGCCTTCGCGATCGTCTATTTCCGGTTTCCGCTTCGCCAGCTCGCCTTCTGGATCATCTTCGTGACGTTGATGCTGCCGGTCGAAGTGCGCATCATGCCGACCTACAAGATCGTCGCCGATCTCGGCATGCTGAACTCGTGGGCGGGTCTGACCGTTCCGCTGATCGCGTCCGCCACCGCAACCTTCCTGTTCCGCCAGTTCTTCATGACGGTGCCGGACGAAATGCTGGAAGCGGCGCGCGTGGATGGTGCGGGACCGATGAAGTTCTTCCGCGACATCCTGCTTCCCTTGTCGCGCACGAATATCGGCGCGCTCTCCGTGATCCTGTTCATCTATGGCTGGGTGCAATACCTCTGGCCGCTGCTGGTGACGACGGATCCCGGTTACTACACATTGATGATGGGCATGAAACGCATGGTCACCGTCCAGGACGGTGTCATCGAATGGCAGCTCGTGATGGCCGGCGCCGTGCTGGCCATGCTGCCCCCCATTCTGATCGTTATTTTTATGCAGCGGCTGTTCATCCGCGGCCTGACAGAGACGGAGAAGTAACATGGCTGGCATCAAGATAGCCGGTGTGTCGAAAATCTATGCCGGGGGCGTGAAGGCGGTCAATTCCGTGTCGATCGACATTGCCGATGGCGAATTCATCGTGCTCGTCGGTCCTTCGGGCTGCGGCAAGTCCACCCTCCTGCGCATGGTCGCCGGTCTCGAAACCATTTCCGACGGCGAGGTCTCGATCGGCGGCAAGGTGGTGAACCGCATGGAACCGGCCGAGCGCGACATCGCGATGGTCTTCCAGAACTATGCGCTCTACCCGCACATGACGGTCTATCAGAATCTGGCCTACGGGTTGAAGAACCGCGGCACGCCGAAGGCGGAGATCGATGCCCGCGTGGCGGAAGCCGCCCGCATGCTGGAAATTACCCAGTATCTGGAGCGCAAGCCGCGCGCGCTCTCCGGCGGCCAGCGCCAGCGTGTGGCCATGGGCCGCGCCATCGTGCGCAAGCCGGCGGCCTTCCTGTTCGACGAACCACTGTCGAACCTCGATGCCAAGCTGCGCGTCTCGATGCGCGGCGAAATCAAGCGCCTGCAGCGGCGCCTTGGCACCACCTCGATCTACGTCACCCACGATCAGCTGGAAGCCATGACGCTGGCGGACCGGTTGGTGGTGCTCAACGGCGGCCAGATCGAGCAGATCGGCTCGCCGCTCGAGGTCTACCACGCGCCGGCCTCCACCTTCGTGGCCAGTTTCATCGGCTCGCCGGCGATGAACCTCGTTGCCGGCGAACTCCATGGCAATCGGCTGGCAATCGGCCCGGCCGTCGTCGAGCTTGGCGGAACGGCACCCACATCCGGCGCCGTGACGGTGGGGATCAGGGCCGAGGATCTGCGGCTGGCAAAGCCCGGCGAAGCCGTGCTGCCGATGACGGTGGACTATATTGAGGAACTGGGGGCTCAGCGCCTGGTGCACGGCCTGGTGGGCGACCAGATGCTGACGGCTTCGATGCCGACGGACATGGAAATCGGCGAGGCGCTGTCCCTGACCGTCGATCAGGACCGGCTGCACTTCTTCTCCGCTAGCAATGGCAAGCGCATCGGCTCGGCGACCGGCAGTGCCGCAAATGTCACGGTGAGCGCTGTGGAAACGGCCTGACTGCAAGCGAAAGCGGCAGTTTCATTAGAATCTTAAGCAGTGGCAAAACCTCCTGCTCAGGTTCCGCTGCTAGGTTAGCCCCCGATCAAACGCTTTGGGGGCGACATGGTTGTGAAACTGGCATTGGCGGGCGCGCTGGCGCTCGCCTACCGTGGACGAGACATCAGGAAACGCAATGAGGTTCCACCCTTCATCGGCGCTTCACCGGAGGCGCTGTTTCGGGATCTGAAGCCGGCTCCGATCGAGCCGACCTGGATTCTGGCAGGCGAGCCGCAGGCGCGCGTGGCGCAGCATTCGTGCACTGAGGACAAGTGTTCCGTGACGGCGATGTGGGACTGCACCGCGGGCAGCTTCCGCTGGTATTTCGGCGATGACGAGACCGTCGTCATCCTCGAGGGCGAGGTGTTCATCACCGCGGCGGACGGCACGCAGCGGCTGTTGCGGGCCGGCGACATCGGTTATTTCAAGGCCGGCACCTGGGCCACCTGGCGCATCGACACTTACGTGCGCAAGATCGCCTTCATGCGCCAGCCGATCTGGCTGCCGCTGGCGCTTTTCTACAGGATTCGCAACCGCTTGCGTCGCCGCATCAAGGGCTCCGGCCTCGGTCTTTGAGAGAGTTGGAATCTGCCGTTGCCATCGATGGCCCGCCGTCCTACATCTGGCGGGCAATCTGACAAGGGGCAGGGTATGGCCAAGATCCGCAAAGTCGCGTTCCAGATGGACCACGTGTCCGGCATCAACATTGCCGGCGATTCCACCTTCGCCATGGCGCTGGAAGCGCAGGCGCGCGGGTATGCGCTTTATCATTATACACCCGACCGGCTGACCATGCGCGATGGCCGGATCTTCGCGGCTGTCGAGGAGATGACGGTCCGCGACGAGAAGGGCAGCCACTTCACGCTCGGCGAACGCGAACGGGTGGACTTGGCCTCCATGGACGTGGTGATGCTGCGCCAGGACCCGCCCTTTGATATGGCCTACATCACCTCGACGCATCTGCTCGAGCGTCTGCAGCCGCAAACGCTGGTGGTGAACGACCCGGCCTGGGTGCGCAACTCGCCGGAAAAGATCTTCGTCACCGAATTTGCCGACCTGATGCCGCCGACGCTGATCACCCGCGACATCGGCGAGATTGCGCGCTTCCGCGATGAACTGGGCGATATCATCCTGAAGCCGCTCTACGGCAATGGCGGCGCCGGCGTCTTCCACTCGGCGCGCGACGACCGCAACTTCTCCTCGTTGCTCGAAATGTTCGGCCAGATGTACCGCGAGCCCTTCATCGCGCAGGGTTACCTGCGGGCCGTGCGCAAGGGCGATAAGCGCATCCTGCTGGTGGACGGCGAGCCTGTGGGCGCGATCAACCGCGTGCCGGCCGAGCATGATGCGCGCTCCAATATGCATGTGGGCGGGCGGGCGGAAGCCACCGAACTGACGGCACGGGAACAGGAAATCTGCGCCCGCATCAGCCCGGCCTTGCGCGAACGTGGCTTCCTCTTCGTCGGCATCGACGTGATCGGCGACTTCATGACCGAGATCAACGTCACCTCGCCGACAGGTATTCGCGAAGTCAAAAAGTTCGGCGGCGCCGATGTTGCTGCTCTTCTCTGGGACGCGATCGAGAAGAAGCGTGGTTGACCTCGTCGACCGGGCGTTGCACGCAGCGCCCGTTCACACCTGATCGCCTTTCGTTCCAGAAGAACAACCAAGGCGAAGCATCGTCGCGTTTTTCGTGTATTTGTTCGCATAATGTTCTTGTTTCCCGCCAGTATTCGTGGTTGAGTGTGCTGAATGGCTTTTCAAACCCATGGGTTGAAGAGTTTGGCAGACGCTTGAGCGCGTGGGGCAGGTGACGCATGGTTGCACGGGTCAGCACAGTCGCATTTCAGGGCATCGAAGGTGTTCCGGTCGATGTTCAGGTCATGGTCGGGCCAGGCAAGCTCGGCATGCAGATCGTCGGCCTGCCGGACAAGGCGGTGGCGGAAAGCCGCGAACGGGTGCAGGCGGCCCTGCATGCCTCCGGCCTGGCGCTGCCGCCGAAACGGGTGACTGTCAACTTGGCACCCGCGGACCTACCCAAGGAAGGCTCGCATTTCGATCTGCCGATCGCGCTCGGCCTGATGGCGGCGCTTGGCGCCATTCCGGGTGATGCTCTGTCGAATTACGTGGTGATCGGCGAGCTAAATCTCGACGGGACCTTGGCAGCCGTGGCCGGCGCGCTGCCCGCTGCGATCGGTGCGAATGCGCTGGAGAAGGGCCTGATCTGCCCGGCTGACAGTGGGGCGGAAGCTGCCTGGGCGGGTGCCGGCATCGATATCCTTGCGCCGCGCAGCCTGATCGCGCTTGCCAATCATTTCCGTGGCACGCAGGTTCTCTCCCGCCCGCAGCCGGCGATCCGGGCCCCCGCCGCCAACCTGCCGGATCTTGCCGATATCAAGGGCCAGGAAAGCGCCAAGCGGGCGCTGGAAGTGGCGGCCGCTGGCGGCCACAATCTCCTGATGGTGGGGCCGCCCGGATCGGGAAAATCCATGCTGGCCGCACGCCTTCCCTCCATCCTGCCGCCGCTGTCGGCCGCCGAACTGCTGGAAGTGTCGATGATCCATTCGATCGCCGGACAGCTCTCCGGCGGCAAGCTCTCCGACCGAAGGCCGTTCCGCACGCCGCATCATTCGGCCACCATGGCCGCCCTCGTCGGCGGTGGATTGCGGGCGAAGCCGGGTGAGGCCTCGCTTGCCCATCACGGCGTGCTGTTCCTTGACGAGTTTCCCGAATTTACGCCACAGGTGCTGGATGCATTGCGCCAGCCGCTGGAAACCGGAGAATGCGTGATTGCGCGGGCCAATCACCGCGTCTCCTATCCGGCGACCATTCAGCTGGTGGCGGCCATGAACCCCTGCCGCTGCGGCATGGCGGGCGAGCCGGGCCACACCTGCGCCCGCGGCCCGCGCTGCATGAGCGAATATCAGGGCCGGATTTCCGGGCCGCTGATGGACCGCATCGATATTCGCATCGACGTGCCGGCGGTCTCTGCCGCCGATCTCATCCGCCCGCGTCCGGCCGAAACCAGCGCCACGGTGGCGGCACGTGTAGCGCAGGCGCGCGAGCGGCAGATGCGACGGTTTGCAGACGCCGGCCTGCCGGAGATTTCCACCAATGCCCGCTGCTCGACGGCCCTCATCGAGGATTTCGCCGCCCCCGATGCCGCCGGCATGCAGCTGCTGCGCGACGCGGCGGAGAAACTGAAATTCTCCGCCCGCGGCTATCACCGTATCCTGAAAGTCGCCCGCACGCTCGCCGATCTCGACGGCGAGGACAAGGTCGGGCGCATTCACCTCGCGGAAGCGATTTCCTACCGGATCGCCGGAGAACGCTTGACGGCGGCGGCGTGAGGTTTTGAGCGAATAGGGAGTAGCGAATAGCGAATAGTTGAAACTGCCCTGCGTGCAGCAGGTTGCTTGTTGAAAAGGCGTCAAAGGTACTTGCGTCGACGACGCCAGCCTCGGGAATCATTCGCTATTCGCTATTCGCTATTCGCTATTCGCTATTCGCTATTCGCTATTCGCTATTCGCTATTCGCTATTCGCTCACCCCAACCCCTCAAACAGCGCCGTCGACAGGTAGCGTTCGGCAAAGGAGGGTATGATGACGACGAGGTTTTTGCCCTCGTTTTCCGGACGTGAACCGATGCGGATGGCGGCGGTGAGTGCCGCGCCGGAGGAGATGCCGACGGGCAGGCCTTCGAGGCGTGCGACGTGGCGGGCCATCTCAATCGCCTCGGTGCTCGCGACGGTCACCACCTCGTCATAGATAGCGGTGTCGAGGATTTTTGGGGCGAAACCGGCGCCGATGCCCTGGATCTTGTGCGGGCCGGGCTCGCCGCCGGAGAGGACGGGAGACTCGGTGGGTTCCACGGCGAACACCTTGAGGTCGGGCTTGCGTGCCTTCAGCACCTGGCCAACGCCGGTGATCGTGCCGCCGGTGCCGATGCCGGCGACGAAGAGATCAACCTGGCCGTCGGTATCGGTCCAGATTTCCTCCGCCGTCGTCTGGCGGTGGATTTCCGGATTGGCCGGGTTTTCGAACTGCTGCGGAATGACCGCGTCGGGCAGGCTGGCGGCGAGTTCCTCGGCCTTGGCGATCGCGCCCTTCATGCCCTTCGGGCCTTCGGTCAGCACCAGTTCGGCCCCGAAGAGTGCCAGCATCTTGCGCCGCTCGATAGACATTGTCTCCGGCATGGTAAGGATCAGCCGGTAGCCCTTGGCGGCGGCGGCAAAGGCAAGCGCAATGCCGGTATTGCCGGAGGTCGGTTCGATCAGCGTCGTGCGGCCGGGCGCGATCTTGCCTTGCGCTTCCAGGCTTTCGATCATGGCGACCCCGATGCGGTCCTTGACGGAGGCGATCGGGTTGAAGAATTCGAGCTTGGCCAGCAGATGGGCCTTCACGCCCTTCTCCTTGGCCAGCTTGTCGAGCCGCACGAGCGGCGTATTGCCGATCGTCTCGAGGATTGAGGAATAGATCTTGCCGCGGCCGGGCCTGCTCGTGTCGGACATGCTGTTTCTCCCAAACGTCGTGTTGCACCGAGATTAGGGCCGAAGGTGCCATCCGGCGAGGGTGCTTGTGCCGGAATAGAGGCCGGTGTGGAAAAATCTTGTTCGTTTCGCGCCCTTTGGCGCGGGCAGCGGTACGGACAACCGAGCAGACGGCGAAACAGGTCAGCGGAACGGATCCGGCAACACGCGGTGTCAGCGCGCGGCGATATAGGCGGCGGTGCCGGCCAGAATGCCGGCGGCGGATCGGTTGAGCGCCTGCAGCGTGCGCGGCTTTTTCAACAGTTCCCGCGCTTTCGAGGCCAGCAGGATATAGGGCAGGAGAACCGCAATCAGCACCACGAAGGTGGTTGCCACCAGCACGGCATAATCGGAGAGACCAACCTCCCTGAGCGGAATGAGGGTCGGCACCAGCGCCACGTAGAAGAGCATCGTCTTCGGGTTGCCGAGCGTCACCAAGAGGCCGGAAAGAAACGCCATGCCGCCGGTCGCGCCACCGCGCGTGGCCTCGATATCCTGTCGCAGAAGGCCGGCCGTCCAGAGCTTCCAGGCGATATAGCAGAGATAGGCGGCACCCAGATATTTGATGATCAGGAAGGGGGTCGTGAAGTTCTGGGCCAGAATGGCGAGACCCAGGATCACCGCAGTGAGGTAGACCAGATCGCCCAGGATCAGGCCGAGCCCCATGAAGAAGGTCGGCCGGAAGCCGGAACCGAGCGCGCGGGCGACAATCGCCGTCATTCCGGGTCCGGGAATGGCGGCCGCAATGAAGAGCGCGCCGGCATAGGTGATCAGCGATGTCAGGGTCATGGTGTTCGTCCTCCGACGGCATTGGTAATCCCGTCATGGGCAAGACGCAACGGTGATCAGACGCCGGTGGAGCCAAACCCGCCCGCGCCACGCACGGTCTCGCTGAAGCCGCCGGCTTCCTCAACGCGTGCCTGCACCACGGGGGAAACGACCAACTGCGCCACGCGCATGCCGCGCTCGATGACGAAGTCCTGGTCGCCGAGATTGACGAGCAGCACCTTCACCTCGCCCCGGTAGTCGCTGTCGATGGTGCCGGGCGTGTTGAGGCAGGTCACGCCGTTCTTGAAGGCGAGGCCAGAGCGCGGGCGGACCTGCACCTCGAAGCCTTGCGGGATCTCGAAGATGAAGCCTGTCGGCACCAGCGCCCTTTGCCCCGGCGACAGCGTCATCGGGGCGTCCACGGCGGCGCGGATATCCATGCCGGCGGCGCCGCCCGTCTCGTAGGAGGGCAGGTCGAGCCCTTCGCCATGCGGCAGGCGGATGAGTTTGAGGGCGGGGCCGATGACGTCGCGCATGAAGCGGTCTCCTTCAGTTGTCCCCGGTCAATTGCATATGCGGCCCGAAATCGCTAGATACGCGGCAACTCAAAGGATTTGCACATCATGGCAGAAAGCATTGCCGAGGCGGTTTCCCGCCGCCGCACCTTCGCGATCATCGCGCACCCGGACGCCGGTAAGACCACGCTCACCGAAAAGCTGCTGCTGTTCGGCGGCGCCATTCAGCTGGCCGGTGAAGTCAAGGCGAAGAAGGATCGCATCCAGACGCGGTCCGACTGGATGAAGATCGAGCGCGAGCGCGGCATTTCTGTCGTCACCTCGGTGATGACCTTCGAATACGAAGGCAATATCTTCAACATCCTCGATACGCCCGGCCACGAAGACTTTGCCGACGATACCTACCGCACGCTGACGGCGGTGGATGCCGCCGTCATGGTCATCGACGGCGCCAAGGGCATCGAGCCGCGCACGCTCAAACTCTTCGAAGTCTGCCGCATGCGTGATATCCCGATCATCACCTTCGTCAACAAGATGGACCGCGAAGCCCGCGATACCTTCGAGATCCTCGACGAGGTGGAGGAGAAGCTGGCGCTCGATACCGCGCCGATCACTTGGCCGGTCGGCCGCTCGAAGAATTTCTGCGGCTCCTACAATCTGGTCGACAGCACCTACCGCGGCAATGACACGCAGACCGAACCGACCAAGGTCAACGGCGCGCAAAGTGTTGCCGATCATCTGCCGGAAAACGAACGCCAGGCGTTCATCGACGAGCTGGAACTGGCGATCGAAGCCTGCCGCCCCTTCGATAAGCAGGCGTTTCTCGAAGGCCATCTGACACCGGTCTTCTTCGGCTCGGCGCTCCGGAATTTTGGCGTGCGTGATCTCATCAACGCGTTGGGTGATTTTGCGCCGCCGCCGCGCGATCAGGTGGCGGATATCCGCACCGTGCATGCCGCCGAAGACAAGATGACGGCCTTCGTCTTCAAGATCCAGGCGAACATGGACCCGAACCATCGCGACCGCATCGCCTTTGCCCGCATCTGCTCCGGCAAGCTGGAGCGCGGCATGAAGGCAAGGCTTGCCCGCACCGGCAAGCAGATGGGGTTGACCGCGCCGCAATTCTTCTTCGCCTCGCAGCGCCAGCTGGCGGATACTGCCTATGCCGGTGATGTGGTGGGCATTCCGAACCACGGCACGCTGCGCATCGGCGATACGCTGACCGAGGGCGAAAACCTGGTCTTCCAGGGCGTGCCGAACTTCTCGCCGGAAATCCTGCGCCGCGTGCGGCTGGAGGATGCCATGAAGGCGAAGAAGCTGAAGGAAGCCCTGCAGCAGATGGCGGAAGAAGGCGTCGTGCAGCTGTTTTCGCCGGAAGACGGTTCCCCCGCCATCGTCGGCGTCGTCGGCGCCCTCCAGCTCGACGTTCTGAAGGAGCGGCTCTCGGCGGAATACAGCCTGCCGGTCTCCTTCGAAATGTCGCGCTTCTCCGTCTGCCGCTGGATCTCGTCGGAGGACAAGGCGGAGATGGAGAAGTTCCTGACGGTCAAGCGCGGCGACATCGCCCGCGACCTCGATGGCGATCCGGTGTTTCTGGCGCAGGACGCGTTCTCGCTGCGCTACGAGGCGGAACGCTATCCGGCGATCAAGATGGTCGCGATCAAGGAATATCACGTCGCCAAGGCGGCGTGACGGCCTTCCCAAATCTCGTTGTCCGGGTCCTCGTTGTCCGGGTCAGTGTCTGCATCCACCGCGGCCACTTATTTTATCGTCATCCTCGGGCTTGACCCGAGGATCCATGCCGACAGCTAACTCGGTGCAAAAAGTCGTGTAGAATCGGATTGCTTCATGGATCCTCGGGTCAAGCCCGAGGATGACGAAGAGGGTGAGGCGAGCCCCAACGTCTGCCTCATATGCTGGCGACTTTTCCGCGGTAGACTGGTCGATGTTCAACGTCACTCCCCGCGCGGAAACCGCTGGTTCTCTTCCAGCACGTTGAGATCCATGTGATTGCGCATATAGCGCTCGGAGGCCTTTTGCAGCGGCTGGTAATCCCAGGGGAAATAGGCGCCGTTGCGAAGCGCCGGATAGACGACCCAGCGCCGCGCCTGGCTTTCGCGCACCGCCTCATCGAAACGCTTCAGATCCCAGCGCGCCCGCATGACGTCGGTCAGACGCTGCAGCGTCTCGGCATGTTCGGATCTGTCCGCCAGGTTGTCGCGCTCGTGCGGATCGTTTTCCAGGTCAAACAGCAGCGGCGGATCGGCCTCGCAGAGCGTCAGCTTGTAGCGGCCGTCGCGCAGACCGATGAGGGGCGCGATGGAGCCCTCGGCGGCATATTCCATCGGCACGGGCGAACGGCTGCCGGTGCCTGTTGCCAGGGGGGTCAGATCCTCGCCATCCGTCCAGCGGCGGATGCGGGAGAGATCCAGCCCGGCAAGGCTTGCGAGGGTCGGCGTCACATCGAGGGTCGAAACCGGCTGCGTCACGAGCGCGGGCGTCCAGCCGGGGGCTGCGATCATCAGCGGCACGCGGGCCGAGCCCTCGAAGAAGCACATCTTGAACCACAGACCCTTCTCGCCCAGCATGTCGCCATGGTCGGAGACGAAGAGGATGATGGTATCGCCCGCCATGCGCGTGCGCTCCAGCACGTCGAGGATCTCACCGATCTTGTCATCGACATAGGAGATATTGGCGAAATAGCCGCGCCGTGCGCGCCGCACCTGCTCCGGCGTGATGTCGAAGGCACGAACATCGCAGGCTTCCAGTAGGCGCTTGGAATGCGGGTCGAGGTCCGCGAACGCAGGGATCGGGCCGGGCGGGTCGAGCTCCGGACAGTCCTCGTAGAGGTCCCAGTATCTGCGGCGCGCCACGTAGGGGTCGTGCGGATGGGTGAAGCTGACGGTGAGGCACCAAGGGCGTTCGTCCTTGCGCCGTGACAGATCATAAAGCTTGGCGGTGGCGTGATGGGCCACCTCGTCGTCATATTCCATCTGGTTGGTGATCTCGGCGACGCCGGCGCCGGTGACGGAACCGAGATTGTGATACCACCAGTCGATCCGTTCGCCGGGCTTGGTATAGTCGGGCGTCCAGCCGAAATCGGCGGGATAGATATCGGTGGTCAGCCGTTCTTCGAAACCGTGCAACTGATCCGGCCCGACGAAATGCATCTTGCCGGAGAGGGCGGTGGAATAACCGGCCGCGCGCAGGTGATGCGCATAGGTCGGGATGTCGGAGGCGAATTCGGCGGCGTTGTCGTAGACGCGGGTGCGGCTCGGCAGCTGGCCGGACATGAAGCTTGCGCGGGCAGGGGCGCAGAGCGGGCTTGCGGTGTAAGTATTGGCGAAGCGCACGGAGCGCTTCGCCAACCCTTTCAGGTGGGGTGCCTGCAGGAACTCGGCGGGGCCATCGGGAAACAGCGTACCGTTGAGCTGGTCCACCATCAGGATCAGGATATTGGGCTGAGCCATGGCGGGATCAGAGGCCGAGCGCTGTCTTGACCGCCGGCAGGGCGGGCTTGCCGTCGAGCGTGGTAACGCCCGCGAGCCAGGGGTCCACCGCCTTCGGGTTTGCCTTCAGCCAGGCGGTGGCTGCGGCCTTCGGGTCTTCTCCGCCTAGGATCGCGCCCATCAACTCGTTTTCCATGCCGATCTCGAAATGCATGGCCTTGAACAGCGCCGCGGCATTGGGGCATTTGGCCGGCCAGCCGGTGCGCGCCAGCGTATAGACCTCTGCGCCACCGTAGTTCGCGCCGAAATAGGCATCGCCGCCGGACAGGTAGGTGAGCTTGAACTTGGTGTTCATCGGGTGCGGCGCCCAGGCGAGGAAGACGATGTCGCTCTTGTCGCGTCCGGCGCGCTCCACCTGCGCCAGCATGGCCTGCTCGCCGGATTCCACCAGGTCCCAGCCCTTGAGGCCAAAATCATTGGCGTCGATCATCTTCTGGATATTGGCATTGGCCGGCGCGCCGGGTTCGATGCCATAAATCTTCTTGCCGAACCCGTCCGCCTGTTTGGCGAGATCGGCAAAGTCCTTCACGCCCTTGTCCGCCACATAGGTCGGCACGGCGAGCGTGAACTTGGCGCCTTCGAGGTTCTTCGTCAGGATTTCGATGGCCTTGGCGCTGGTCAGATCGTCGATGAAGGCCTTCTGGGCCGGCATCCAGTTGCCGAGGAAAACGTCGATTTCGCCGTTCTTCATCGACTGGTAGCCGATCGGAACCGACAGCGTCTTCACATCGGGCTGATAACCGAGCGCGGAGAGGATGACGGAGGCCGTGGCATTGGTGGCGGTGATATCCGTCCAGCCGGGATCGGAGAGCCGGATGGTCTTGCAGGATGTATCGTCTGCGGCAAAGGCACTGGCGGCTGCGGCAAAGGAAAGGCTGATCCCGGCGAGAAGCCGGACAATGCGCGAAGTGGTTTTCATTGCAGTTCCCCATTTATTCGAGCAGTTTATTGAACTCGGGCTCAACTGGCCTGTGAAGGCGCTGTTTTTCAATCGCAGCCAAAAGGAGGCTTTATGGCAAACCGACCGCTTGATCTCGGTTGGATCCGGATGTTCTGCGAGGTCGGGCGAACCGGAAACCTGACGGTGGCCGCGGAAAGACTGGGTCTCAGCCAGCCGGCGGTGAGTTATCAGATCCGGCGGATCGAGGAACAGTTGCACATCCCGCTGTTCGAGCGGCAGCATCGTGGTGTGGCGCTGACGGCGGATGGCCGCCGGCTGTTCGACATCCTGTCGAAAAGCGTCGATGACGTGGACACGCTGGTGAAGGGCCTCCGGCAGCGGCCCCATCGTCCGGCCCTGCGCCTGCGAACCGATTATGCCTTTTCCACCCTCTGGCTGATGCCCCGTGTGCACGCCTTCCGCAGCCGCCATCCCGGTGCCGATATCCAGATCGTCGCGACGCATCGGGATGTCGGTCTGACGGTCGATGAAGGCGAGGTGGCCGTCGTGTTCGGCACGCGGGAGGAATTTGCCGCCATGGGCACACTGCTCATTCCGGAGAGGGTGGCGCCGGTCTGCACGCCGCGCTTCCTGGAGCGCCACGGGCCGCTTCAGCGCCCGGCGGAGATCGCCGCCGCCACGCTTCTGCATCTCGACACGATGGGCTCGGCCCCCTGGTTCGACTGGGGAAGCTACCTGAAGGCGCTCGGCACCAGCCATGACCTGCCGCCGGGACAGGGCGAGCTGTGCTTCAACACCTATGCGCTGGTCATTCAGGCCGCGCTTGCCGATCAGGGACTGGCGATCGGCTGGCTGGGACTTCTGGACCAGTTGATCGACAGCGGCATGCTGGTCTCTACCGGGCCAGAGCTGGCCGCGACCGACCGCGGCTACTGGCTGTTACCGCCCGAACAGGGCAGCGAAGGAACCGATCAGCTGTGCGCCTGGTTGAGGTCGGCGTTTTCCGCCGCGTAATCGGCCATGTCCGATGTGAGGTCGTGCAGGAAATCGTCGCACCAGCGTTTGACGTCGTAGGTCAGCAGGTGGTCCATCATGCCCTGCCAGCGCTGGATGCGTTCCTCGCGGCCCATGGTCAGGCCGCGGGCAATGGCATTGCCGGCTCCTTCGATATCGTAGGGGTTCACCAAAAGCGCACCACGCAGTTCACGGGCGGCGCCGGCAAAGCGGGAGAGAACGAGCACGCCCGGATCGTCCGGATCCTGGGCGGCGACGAATTCCTTGGCAACGAGGTTCATGCCGTCGCGCAAGGGCGTCACGAGGCCGACTTTCGCCAGCCGGTAGAGTCCGGCCAGTACCGGGCGCCCGATGGACCGGTTGATGTAGCGGATCGGCACCCAGTCCACCGCGCCCAGCGCGCCGTTCACCCGGCCCGCCTGTTCGGCCACCATGCGCTGCATCTGCTCGTATTCCGGCACTTCGGAGCGCGATTTGGGGGTGATCTGCAGATAGGTCACCTTGCCCTGATGGGCGGGATTGCGATTGATGAAGCTTTCATAGGCATCGATGCGCTGGGTAATCCCCTTCGAATAATCCAGCCGGTCCACCCCGATGATGAGATCGCGGTCTTCCATGCTCTGCCGCGCCTTGCGGACCATCACGCTGTTGGCGGCCTTCTGGGCGAATTCTGCGAAGGCGGCCGTTTCGATGCCGATGGGATAATGGCCGCCCTTGTAGGTGCGGCCGTGCGACTGGAAGAGGCCGTCGCCGATTGCATTGCCAAAGCCTTCGCGCACCAGGCAGCCGCGGAAGTTTTCAAGATCGTGATCGGTCTGGAAACCCACCAGATCATAATGGGTCAGCCCGCGCATGATTTCCTCATGAACAGGCATGGCAAACAGAACATCCGCCGGCGGCCAAGGAATATGCAGGAAGAAGCCGATCTTGTTCTTGAACCCCATCTGCCGAAGCTCCGCTGCGAGCGGAATGAGATGGTAATCGTGGACCCACAGGACGTCGTCCTCCCGGATCAGCGGCGCGACACGATGGGCAAAGAAACGGTTGACGCGAAAATAGCCGGTCATCTCCTTGCGGGCATATTCCGCCAGATCAAGACGGTAGTGGCAGATCGGCCAGAGAACGCGATTGGCAAAGCCGTGGTAATATTCCTCGACGTCCGTCTTCGTCAGATCCGTGAGCGCGTAGGTGATGTTGCCGCGCTCCGTCAGCGCAAGCGGAGCAGGGTCCTTCGTGCCGCTGGATTTGCCTGACCAGCCCATCCAGACGCCACCGCGCTCCTCAAGGGCCGCCTGCAGCGCCACGGCAAGGCCGCCAGCAGGCGCCGTGCCGTTTTTGTCCGGCATCGGAACGCGGTTAGAAATGACGACAAGTCGGCTCAAGGACAATGCTCCTTTTCAAGGGTTTAGCGGTCGCCTGGTTCGGCAAGATCCTTCAGGATCGCGCGAAGCGCCGCGGCAGAGGCGATGGTGGTCTGGGCAGCGGTCTCATCGCCCGGCTCACCAATGCGGATCGACAGGCCGCCCCGTTCGTTCGCGACCTTGAACATGGCTTCGTCCGTCAGGTCGTCGCCGATCGTGATGGGGATGCGCCCCTCAAACGGGCTTTCAGACAGGAAGGCGTGTACGGCCGCCCCCTTGCTGGCACGCGCCGGCCGGATCTCAATGACCATCTTGCCGCGCTGGAGCGCGTAATCCGGTCCGGCCTCCTCAAGAGCCGAACGCATCACGGCTTCCAGCGAAGCCTGCCATTCCGGCGCCTGGCGATAATGGGCAGCAACCGCGGCACCCTTGTCCTCGATCAGGATCCCCTTCCAGTCGGAGGTGACCCGCTCCAGCGACCGCTTCAGGGTGGTAAAACGCGGATCGGTGGTCAGGCCATCGATCGAGCCGTCGGCCCGCCGGCGCTCGGCGCCATGCAGGCCGGCGATCGGGAAGCTGAGAGGGTTGAACAACCCGTCTGCAAACACAAGCGCCCGGCCGGTGACAAGCGCCAGTGCCCCGTCCATCCGGCGGGAGAGGGCCTGCAGGTGGTCGCCAAGGTCCGGCGGCACGACAATCGCTTCCGGCCTCTCGGCCAGATCGATCAGGGTGCCATCGATGTCGAGAAAAAGAGCGTAGTCCCGCGGCCTGCCCTTCAGAATGTCAAGCGCCTGGCTGTCCGGTTGCGAAGCCTCGGCTTCGGCTTCACGTGATGCATCGGTCGGTAACATGTTTTGTGATGTAGGGGAGGCGTGCCGTATGGCAAGGGCGCATCTACCTGCAGGCGCGGTCATGATTCCGACATCTTGCTGCCGGAACGCCGTCAACGCAGATATGGGACCGATAACGATCGCTTAAGTTTTTAGGCCGATCTTTGAGACGTATTCGCCGCCCTGCGCGGCGCGGTGTGGAGCTGGAACGCATGTGCCGCTGGGCCGCCTATCGCGGGAATCCGCTTTATCTGGAGGAGCTTGTATCCTCTCCCGCCCACTCGCTCATCGAACAGAGCCATTGCGCCAGCCGTGCCAAGACCGCCACCAATGGTGATGGCTTCGGGATTGCCTGGTACGGCGATCACCCGGAGCCCGGCCGATACCGTGACATCCTGCCTGCCTGGTCGGATTGCAACCTGCGCAGCCTCGCCCGTCAGATCCGCTCGCCGCTGTTTCTCGCCCATGTGCGCGCCGCCACCAACGGCAGCACGCGGCGCGACAACTGTCATCCCTTCGTGCATGGGCGCTGGTCCTTCATGCACAACGGCCAGATCGCCGGGTTTGAAAAGATCCGCCGCAAGATGGAGGCCTATCTTTCGGACGATCTGTTCCATGCCCGCAGCGGCACCACGGATTCCGAAATGCTGTTCCTGCTGGCCCAGGAATTCGGCATGGCGAACGACCCGCTCGGTGCGGTCTCGCGCGCCATCGGCGTGATCGAACAACTGGCGGCGGAGCACGAGGTGAGCACGCTGGTGCGCTTCACCGCCGCTTTCTCCGATGGGCGCTCGCTCTATGCCATCCGCTATGCGACGGACCATCGGCCGCCGACGCTCTATGCCGCGCCCATGGGCGGCTATGGCGGCTACTGCCTCGTGTCCGAACCGCTGAACGACGACGTGGACGCCTGGACCGAAGTGCCGGACGGCAGTGCCGTGATCGTCAACGAGACCGGCTTGACCATGACCTCCTTTTCACCGGCAAAGCTCGCGGAAGCCGCTTGAAGCCGCTCAGCGGCCGGCTGCGGTTTCCAGCTGTTTTGCCCGGATCGTCACCTCCTGAATGAGGTTGGTGACGGCCGCGCGGGCCGGTTCCGGCCGCCAAGCGAGGTAGAGCGGTGCTGAGAGCCCGGACGTTTCCGAAAAGCGCCGGTAGGCGATACCGGAGGTTTCCAGCCGCGCCATGGATTCCGGAATGATCGAGACGCCAAGCCCGGCCGCCACGAGGCTGAGCGTGGAGGCGAGTTTCGGCGCATCCTGGCCGACTTTCGGGCTGAAACCCGCTGTCTGGCAGGCAGCGATGATGCGGTCATAAAGGCCTTGTCCGCTTTGGCGGCGGTAGAAGATGAAGGTTTCGCCGGCAAGATCCTTCAACTCGAGAAGCGCACCGTCCTGCTGCGGATCCGCCAGCGCGTGATCATCCGGCATGGCGAGAAGCATGTCTTCCTGGTGCACGTGCTCGACGGAGAGCTTAGCCGCCTCAAGGGTCACGCCGCGCAGAAAGGCGACATCCACCCGTCCGGCCAGAAGATCGGCCGTCAGTTCGTCGGTCGCCCCTTCCTCCAGTCGCAATGAAAGCTCCGGCAGCGAGAACCGCAACCCACGGACCGCGGACGACACCAGCGGATGAAAGGCCGCTGAGCTGGTAAAGCCGATGGAGAGTGCTCCGGTTTCCCCACGGGCCGCACGCTGCGTCTCCTCCACCGCATCGCTGAGGTCGGATAGGATCTGTCGCGCTCTTGCCATGAACACCTCTCCGGCATCGGTCAGCACCACGCCGCGGGGCAGCCGGTGAAACAGCGGTGTCCCCACCATGGCTTCAAGCGATCGGATCTGCTGGCTGAGCGGTGGCTGCTGAATGCCGAGCTTTTCCGCGGCGCGGGTGACATGCCCTTCGTCGGCGATGGCGACGGCGTAACGCAGATGCCGCATCTCGATCATTGTCATATCTCCAGAATATGGAAAGCAGAAGAACCATATATTGGACTTATGCGGTGCAGCCCGGTACTGGGTCAATCCAGTGATTGAAGGATTTTGGCCATGACCTCCATTGCCGATACGGGAGAGCGGGATCTCTCACCCCCAACCGCCCGCCAGATCTTCACCGGCTTTCTCGGCATTGGTCTCGTGGGCTTCGGCGGCGTGCTGCCGCTCGCGCGGCGCATGCTGGTGGAGGACAAGCGTTGGCTGAACCCGCAGGAGTTTTCCGATCTGCTCGGTCTCTGTCAGTTCCTGCCCGGCGGCAATGTCATCAATATCAGCGTGGCGGTCGGCATGAAGTTCCGCGGCTGGCGCGGCGCGCTTGCCGGCATCCTCGGACTCACTGCGGTTCCGACCGCTTTCGTCATCCTGCTTGGTGTCCTCTATGATCGTTATAGTGGCGACCCGCATGTGCAGCACGTGTTTGCGGGGCTGGCCGCGGCGGCTGCCGGCCTGCTGATCGGCATGGCCTGGAAGATGCTGAAGCCGTTGCTGGGAAAGCCCCAGGCACTCCTGGTGGTCGGTCTCCTGTTTGCGGCGGTCGCCATCTTCCGCCTGCCGCTGATCCTGGTCATGCTGGTGCTGGCGCCCTTTTCCGTGCTCCTCTCCTGGAGGAGTCCCCGATGATGGCGACCCTGATCGCGCTGGCGCTGATCTTCACCGAACTGTCGCTGATGGCCTTTGGCGGCGGTTATGCCGTGCTGCCGGAAATCCAGCGGCGCGTGGTGGAGGTGCAGCAGTGGGTCACCCCGGCGGAATTCAGCGCGCTGTTTGCGCTCGCCCAGGCGGCTCCCGGCCCGAACATGATGATCGTGCCGCTGATCGGCTGGCATGTGGCGGGCCTGCCCGGCCTGCTCGTCAGTTCGCTTGCCAAATTCCTGCCGTCCTCGCTGATCACCTGCCTTGCCGTCTCCGTCTGGGAACGTTTTCGCGATCGGCCCTGGCGGGCGGCGGTGCAGGCGGGGTTGCTGCCGGTCACGACGGGTCTGGTGGCCTCGAGCGCGGTCGTCATTACGCTCGCCTCGGTGACCGGCGTCTGGCTGGCCGTCCTGACGGGCGTGACTGCGGCGATCTCGATCCTCACCCGCGCCCATCCGGTCGCGGTGCTGGCACTCGGCGCCGTCGTCGGGCTCGCCGTCAGTTTCGTCTGACTTAGGCGGTCGGGGACAGACGGTCGGCAATCAGCGCGGCCAGACGGGTCGCCACCTCATCCTTGCTCAGATCCGGCCATTCCTCGATCCCGCTGTTGGAGATCAGCTTCACCCGGTTGCGGTCGCCGCCCATGATGCCGGTGGCCGGCGACACGTCGTTGGCAACGATGATGTCGGCGCCCTTCGCCTCCAGCTTCCGGCGGCCATTGTTTTCGACATCCTGGGTTTCCGCGGCAAAACCGATCACGAGGCCGGGCCTTTGCGTATGGTGGCCCAAGGTTTTCAGAATGTCGGGGTTTTCCGCCAGAGAAAGCGGCGCCGGCGGTTCGCCCGGCTGTTTCTTGATCTTCTGCCCGGCCGAGGAGACGACCCGCCAGTCGGCAACGGCCGCCACCATCACCGCGATATCGGCGGGCAGGCCGGAGAGCACGGCAGACAGCATCTCTTCCGCCGTCTCGACATGGGTGACCGCAACACCCGCCGGATCAGGAATGGTGACCGGCCCGGAAACCAGCGTCACATCCGCTCCCAGACGCGCAAGGGCGGCGGCAATCGCATGGCCCTGTTTACCGGAAGAGCGGTTGGCGATGTAGCGCACCGGATCGATCGGCTCATGTGTCGGACCGGAGGTGACGATCGCGCGCTTGCCGGCGAGCGGCTTGTCCTGTGGTGAGAGAAGCGCGATGGCCGCAGCGACGATCTCCAGCGGTTCGGCCATGCGGCCGGTGCCGGCCTCGCCGCTTTCGGCCATTTCGCCCTTCATCGGCCCGATCATCGAGACGCCGTCGGCCTTCAGGGTGTCGATATTACGTCGGGTGGGCGCGGCGTTCCACATCACCGGGTTCATGGCGGGCGCCAGCAGCACCGGTCGGTCGGTGGCCAGAAGCACCGCGCTCGGCAGGTCATCGGCCAGCCCATGCGCCATCTTGGCCATGAGATCCGCCGTGGCGGGCGCGACGACCACGAGATCGCACTCGCGGGCGAGGCGGATGTGGCCGACATCCTGCTCGTCCTCGCGGGAGAAGAGATCGGTATAGACATGGGAGGCCGACAGCGCACCGACGGCCAGCGGTGTCACGAACTCCTGCGCCGCGCGGCTCATCACCGACCTCACCGTTGCGCCCCGCTCGCGCAGGCGGCGGATGAGATCGAGGCTCTTGTAGGCGGCAATGCCCCCTGAGATGATCAGCAGAATGCGCTTGCCCTGAAGCTCCATGGGCCTCTCCCTGTGGTGTCGGGCAAGACGGTGACCGTCGATCCCCTCACCCCGCCTCCGCTTCGCTCGGCGGACCTCTCCCCAAGGGGAGAGGGGAACGCGACGCCGCAGCCTCCCCTTCTCCCCACGGGGAGAAGGTGCCCGAAGGGCGGATGAGGGGACATCAACGGTCGCCTGGAACCTTGCCCCCTATCGTGCCCCGGACCCTAAGCGCCTGACGCACAACATGCAATCGCCGGATGGGGACTTACATCTGCGAGGGAATGAAGAGCGCGAGCACCGGCACGAAGATGAGCAGCAGGATGCGCAGGAAATCCATCACCACAAAGGGCACGAGGCCGGAGAAGATCGTGCCGAGCCGCACGTCCTTGACCACCGAGCGCAGCACGAAGGCATTCATGCCGACCGGTGGGGTGATGTAGCTGATCTCGGTCACCACCACCACGAAGATGCCGAACCAGATGAGGTCAAAGCCGGCGCCCGCCACCACGGGATAGAAGATCGGCACGGTCAGCGTGATCATCGACAGGCTCTCGAACAGGCAGCCGAGCACCAGATAGATGGCGAGGATGATGAAGATGATCGCAAGCGGGCTCTGAAAGCCGGACAGCGCTCCCTGCAGGTCGGTGGCCATGCCGGACAGGTTGACGTAGTTGGTGAAGGTCAGCGCGCCGAACAGGATGAAGAACATCATCGCCGTGTTCTTCGCCGTTTCATAGAGCGTGCGGAAGGTCTCTTCCAGCTTGAAGCGGCCCTTGAGGATGGTGAGAGCCATCGCACCCGCCGCGCCCATGCCGGCGGATTCGGTGGCGGTGAAGACGCCGAGATAGATGCCGCCCATCACGAAGGTGAAGAGGATAAGCGCGCCGCTCACCCCGCGGGTCGCCTTCAGCCGCTCCTTCAGCGGCAGTTTCTCCTCGGTCGGCAGGTCAAGCCCGCGCAGCCTGACCGAGATGACGACGGCGGCCGCATAACCGGCCATGCCGATGAGACCCGGGATGATGCCGGCGAGGAACAGCTTGCCGATGTCCTGCTGCGCAATGATGCCGTAGAAGACCAGGATGACGGAGGGCGGAATGAGGATGCCGAGCGTGCCGCCGGCGGCAATCGAGGCGGTCGAGAGACTGTCCGGATAGCGATAGCGGCGCATGGAGGGCAGCGCGATCTTCGCCATGGTTGCGGCTGTTGCCAGCGACGAGCCGCAGACGGAGGAAAAGCCGCCGCAGGCGAGGATGGTGGCAATCGCCAACCCGCCCTTGCGGTGCCGCAGCCAGGCATGCGCCGCCTTGTAGAGATCATCCGCCACGCCGGACTGCACGACGAAATTGCCCATCATCAGGAACAGCGGCAGCACCGACAGCGAATATTCGCGGCCATTGTCGAAGAAGGTCTGACCCAGCAGCGCAAAGGCCGGCGCCATGCCGATGATCGACAGGGTGCCCACCACGCCGACCAGTGCCATGGCAAAGGCGATGGGCATGCCGGAAAACATCAGGGCCAGGAAGAGGAGGCAACCGATCGGCCAGCTCATGCGTCAACTTTCGGATCAGGAACGGGAAAAGACGTGCCGCAGCGTGATCAGACCCGCAACCAGCGTGGTGGCGGAGCAGAGATAGGCAAAGGGCGCGACGGGAAGCCGGAGGCTGACCGTCGTTTCCCCGTAGCTCGACAGGTCGTGGCCATAGGCGAAGAGCCGCCAGGCGACGACGAAAAGCACGATCGCCGACAACAGGCGGATGATGCCGCGGCGGATGGGCTGGATGAAGGCCGGCAGATGGTCCGTCACGAGATCGACGGTGACGTGATCCTCATCCAGGCAGACGGCGGGCAGCCCGATGAAGATGGTCGAGACCAGCAGCAGCGCCGTCAGTTCCGTCGCCCCCTGCAGCGGACTGTTCAGCAGGTAACGCCCCACCACGTCGATGAGCGTCACGAACATCATGGCAAACAGCATGATCCCGCAGATCACCGAGAGCAGACGGTGGGTCAACCGCGTACCCACCGATGAAGCGTGTCCCGCCGGTTGCCCGGAGGGCTTCGCTGATCCGCTCATTGGCCTTTGGCCGCCTTGGCGATCTCGCCCTTCATGAAGGAGAGCGCGGCCTGCACGTCAACGCCGGTCGCGGCGGTTTCGGCAAGCTTGGCATCGACGATCGGCTTCAGGGCGGTCTCGATGGCCTTCACCTGCTCCGGCGTGGCGGAGACGAGCTTGATCTTGCCGTCCATGGCCGCCTTGCCGGCATTGTCGGCCTTGTCCCAGGCCTTGCCGGCCAACCGTGCCAGCGCCTCGCCGGAGACGCTGTCGATCGCCTTCTTGTCGGCGTCGGACAGCGCTTTCCACTTCGCCTCGTTCATCACCACGTAGAAGGAGGTGTTGTAGAGGCCACCCGGCACGACGAGTGCCGTGTCCAGCATCGGGATCAGCTTGAAGAAGGCGACGGATTCGAACGGGAAGGTGATGCCGTCGGCAACGCCGCTGGACAGGATTTCATAGGTCTTGGAGGAGGGGCCTTCCACCGGCACGCCGCCCATGGCTTTCACGAGATCGGCGACGATGCCGCCGCCGACGCGCAGCTTGGCGCCCTTCACCGGCTCGGCGCCGGTGACATCGCGGCCCTTCATGAAGATCTGTCCGGGGCCGTGCGTGAAGACGCCCAGCACATGCACCTTGTCATATTCGCCGGCTTTGCGCAGGTCCTTGTCGAAGACGCGCCAGTAACCGACGGACACCGATTCCGCCGTATCGCCGAGGAACGGGATCTCGGCAATATTGGTGGTCTTGAAGCGGCCCGGATTGTAGCCCTGCACGCCATAGGTGATGTCGGCGACGCCGTTGACGGCGAAATCGAAATGCGCGGCCGGCGGCCCGAGCGGCGCCTGCATGATGTTGATCGTCACGCGACCTTCGGTCGCCTTCTTCACCGCCTCCGCATAGGGCTTCATCACGTCGGTGACGAGCGGATGGGTGGGCGGCAGCCAGTTGGCCATGTTGAGGGTGGTGTCTGCAAGCGCGGCGGTGGCGCCAAAGAGGGCGCAGGACGCGGTCAGGGCAAGGGCGGCGATGGTACGGGATAGACGCATTGGCTCACTGGCTCCGTTGTTCGGTTCAGCTGTTCCCGGGCCTCTTTGTTGAAGCCTCAAATTTTTATCTGATGCTGCGCAGTTGAACCGAAAAGGGCAGAAACTGCAAGCGGTCTTTCACGCCTGGAGGAGCAGAAAAGGCGGGCTGTACGTCGAGGAGGGAGGTGCCGTTATTTCTTCCGTGCCACCGGCTGTGGCGGGGGGGCGGAAGTGACGAGCTTGAACGCCTTCAGCTCCGCCTCCGTCAGGTAATAGAGCCGGTCCGGTGGGGTTTCCAGCGCGTGGAACCAGAGGCCAGGGCCGATCCCCATCTCCTGCAGGTGGCGGGCAACGCGCGCCGTCGTCGCCTGGGCGCTCGACATCGCCTCTTCCGGCGAAGGCCGCTCCCGGCTGCCGTTGAAGACCTGGTGGACGCCGATCACCGCGTCCTTCTCCGCCTCGCGCGTCACCCCGCCCGCCATGACGATCGGGCAGGAGGAGGCACACAGTGCGCCCGTCGTCACGCGGGTCGTCAGCTTCTTCTCGCGGATGAGGGAGGAGATCGCGACCGCATCGTCCACGGCGCCGCCCGGAGAATTCAGCAGAACCGTTTTCACATATTCGCCGCGCGCTTCGATTTCCGTCTGGAACCGGGCCGCGGCACCCGGATCGATCGCGCCCTCGGCGAGAAGGATCCCGCCCGGCTGCAGCTCGAAGCGGATCGGCTGGCGCAGGCGCTCGGAAGGCGTCGTCGGCTCGACGGGTGGGGCGTGCGGTTTGCCGTCGGTGAGTGCCGGCGGCAGCACCGGCTGGTCCGTCTGTAGGGGGTCATGACCGGGCATCGCCGTTTCGGCCTCACCGGCCAGTTCACGCAGGTCGATCACCACGAAGAGGGCTGCCGTGGCGAGAAGCCCATAGAAGGCACCGCGCATCAGCACGCTGTCATCGGCGCGGGCAAAGGCTTGCCAGGCTTTGGAGGCGGCTGCCGCTGGTTTCATGCCCCCGGGCCCTTGCGCGGCAGCTTGCTGATCTCGAGGCTGGTCACCTTGCCTTCGTCCTCGCTCTCGGTGGAGTTCGGTTCCGGAGGCGCGGAGGGCGCGGCCTGCCGTTCCTCTGCCTGGCGAACGACCTCGTGCAGATCGACGCCGCGGGCATTCAGCGCCCGCTGAACCTCCAGCGCCTCCAGCAGTTCGGCGGCCGTGATGCGCTCGGCAAAGGGCATGCGGCTTTCCTGCCGGCGGATCACGCCATGCACGGTCGCCAGAATGAAGACGAGCACGGCGGGCAACAGGTCGATGGAGATCGCGCCGGCCCAGGCCGGAATGAAGTCGCTGGCGTAACGCAGCACGGCTTCGGCCGAGGAGAGCGGCACGAAACGGCGCTCGGCGACCGGCGGGCGGTTGAGGATATCGTCCGCGGCCTCCGCCAGCACCTTCGACTGGGCGGCCACGGACGCCCGGATCGTTTGCATCACCTGGTCCTGGCGATTGGCAAGATCCGCCTGCCGGCCATCGGCGACCGGGGCGATGAAGCCGAGCGACAGATCATCCGCGGCGCGGCGGATCGAAGGCGCAATCGAGGTCTGGTTGAGCGAGGTGATGACGCCCGTCAGCGCCACGACTTCGGAGGAAAACTGATCGGCGCGGGGAGATATCGCGCCCGGTGCCGAAACGAGCGTGCGCATGGTTTCCAGCCGCTTCTGGCCCTGGCCAAACAGGGTCGCCACCTGCTCGCGCGAGGCAACGATGCCCGTTTCCAGTTCCTTCAGCTGGGCCGACATCTGGCTGAGCAGCTGCACGACACTGCCCGCACCCGTGGTGCCTGTCAGCGCGCCGGACTGCCGCTCGTCGTCTGCCAGCTGCGCGAACCGCTCGGAGGCGCGCTGGATGTCGGGCAGCAGGCTTTGCGCGGCAAGCGCATTCTGGTGCGCCCGGTCGAGATCGGCGGTATACCCTTCCACGGTTTCGGCGAGATGCTGTTCGAGCGCTGCCGAACCGGCAAGGGCTGCCGCATTCAGCCAGCTCGACATGGCAATGATCATCGCGCAGCCGAGCGCCATGACGCCGATCATCGCACCGCGGGCGGAAGGGCCGGTCACATGCGGAAAGAACCGCGCCATGTAGGACCAGAAGGCGTAGATCGCGACCGAGACGGAGCCGGAATAGATGATGGCGGCGAAGAAGACCGCGGTCGGCGAGCCGTCGAGAATGCTGCGCACCCCGAGATAGGTGTAGACGCCGGAGGCAAGTGCCAGAACGGCCAGCGCAAAGCGCGTCATGGTTTCAACGGCGGCCACCCCGTCGTGCAGCCGATGCGATGCGCCCAGCGCCATTCACGCTCTCCTCATGAAATGATGCTTAACAAACCATGAAGAAGGGGGCGAAATGAAGGCCCCACCCGCCACCTGGCGGATCTATCTCTGAACACGGTAAACGCGTAGGCTGCGAGACGGATGATGATGAAGAGATCTGCGTCCATCTTCGCCGCAGCCTGAAAGGCGCAGAGCTCGTGCCTGCCGATCAGCTCACCTGAACGGCGATATAGATCAGCGTTGCAGCGATTACCCAGAGGGCCGCGCGGCCCCAGCGGCTGTGTTTGGCTTCCGCCTTGCCGATCGCTTCCGCTGTCTCGCCGTCGAAGCGCACGCCGTGTTCGGTCATGTGCAGCAGCTGCTGGTGGAACTTTTCCGTCTTGGCGGCGATTTCCGGGGCGGCTTCCGCGAGCTTCACGGCAGCCTTCAGGCCGTCGCGCAGATCCGTTGCAATGCGTTTGGGGCCCAGATTGTCGCGGATCCAGCCGCCGACGACCGGTTCTGCCGCGCGCCACATGTTGAAGCGCGGATCGAGCATGCGCGACACACCCTCCACCACCACCATGGTCTTCTGCAGCATGATGAGTTCCGGCCGCGTCTGCATCTCGAAGAGGTCGGTCACCTCGAAGAGCAGCGCCAACAGGCGGGCCATGGAAATGGTTTCCGCCGGCTGGCCGTGGATCGGCTCGCCAATTGCGCGGATCGCCTGGGCAAAACTGGCCACATCGTGGTGCGAGGGCACGTAGCCTGCTTCGAAATGCACCTCTGCCACACGCAGGTAATCGCGGGTGATGAAACCGTAGAGGATTTCGGCGAGGAAACGCCGTTCCTTTTTGCCGAGCCGGCCGACAATGCCCATGTCCACCGCGACGATGATGCCGTCCGGATCAACGAACAGATTGCCGGGATGCATGTCCGCGTGGAAAAAGCCGTCGCGCAGCGTGTGGCGCAGGAAGGACTGGATCAGCGTTTCGGCAAGCTTCTCGAGATCGAAACCGGCGGCGCGCAGGCCCTCGATGTTCGACATCTTGATGCCGTCGATCCATTCCATGGTGATGACGTCGCGCCCGGTGCGCTCCCAATCCACCTGGGGCACACGAAAGCCCGGATCGTTCTTGGTGTTTTCGCCGATTTCGGAAAGGGCCGCGGCCTCAAGGCGCAGGTCCATTTCCAGCTTGGTCGTCTGTTCCAGCGTGCGCGTGACTTCGACAGGCCTGAGGCGCCGCGTGGACGGCAAAAGCCGCTCCTGCATGCGGGCCATCAGGTACATGCTCTCGATGTCATGGGCAAAGCGCTGGCGCACGCCCGGGCGCACCACCTTGACCGCCACCTTGCGCTCGCCATCGGGATGGGAGACGGCGGCGGGATGCACCTGTGCGATCGAGGCGGCCGCGATCGGCTCGTCGAAACGGGCATAGAGGTCGCTGATGGAACGGCCGAGCGACAACTCGATCGCCGACTTCGACGTGTCCGTCGGGAAGAAGGCCATGCGGTCCTGGAGCATGGAGAGATCGAGCGCCCAATCGACGCCGACCACATCCGGGCGGGTGGCGAGGAACTGGCCGATCTTCACATAGGAGGGGCCGAGGCGATCGACCGCGTTGGTGAGCCGCACGCTGCGGCTTTCCTGGATGGAGGCTGGGCGGGTGAAGATCTGCGCGACCGATTTGGCAAGGCCAACGATCGGCGGCAGGCCCTGTGTCGGCAGGGCCGCCACGACGCCTTCGCGCACCAGCACCCAGCCGACGCGGGCAAGCCGAAAATAGGCGCCGATCGTGCTCATGCCAAAACCTTCATTCCGCCAGCGCTTCTATCCATGCGTCAGAGTTTCCAGCCGGAATGCAGCGCGGCAATGCCGCCGGTGAAATTCGTATAGGTGACGCGCGAAAAACCGGCGGCGCGGATCATCCGGGCAAAATCCTCCTGGTTCGGAAACTTGCGAATCGATTCCACCAGATACTGGTAGGGTTCGGCGTCACCGGTGATCATCTTGCCGAACTGCGGAATGGCCCGGAACGACCACTCGTCGTAGAAACGGTCGAGCAGCGGCATTTCGACTTCGGAAAACTCGAGCACGAGAATGCGCCCGCCGCGCTTCAGCACGCGAAACGCTTCCGACAGCGCCACATCGATGCGCGGCACGTTGCGGATGCCAAACGCGATCGTATAGGCATCGAAGGTGCCGTTCTCGAAGGGCAGTTCCTCGGCATTGGCTTCGACGAAGGTGAGGTTTTGGGAGAGCTTGCGCTTGGCGGCGCGCTCGGCACCGACGTCCAGCATGGACCCGTTGATATCGAGCACGGTTGCCTGCGCCTGCCGGCCGGAGGCTTCGACGATCCGGAACGCGATGTCACCGGTGCCGCCTGCCACGTCCAGCACCTTGTAGGACGGGTCCTTGCGCGGGTTGAGGCTTGCCACCATCGCATCCTTCCAGACGCGGTGCATGCCCGCCGACATCACGTCGTTCATGATGTCGTAGCGCTTGGCGACCTTGTGGAAGACCTCGTTGACGAGACCCTGCTTTTCGCCCTGGCCCACTTCGCGGAAGCCATAGGAGGTTTCCATTCCACCGTCAGCAGAGGTCCGGCTGTCAGCCATGCGATCTGATCCTCATCCGTGTCGTCACTGCCGGCGACCATAGCGAAGCCGGCCGGGCGATACTATCTCTTGTCGTGCTTGCGGCACTATGGCGCTGGTCTATAGAGGCAGACCGCCATGTTGGAAACAGGAACTTAGGAACTCATGCCCGAATTGCCAGAGGTGGAGACCGTTCGTCGCGGTCTGGCCCCGACCATGGAACAGGCGCGTCTGGAGCGTCTGGAGACACGCCGCCCGGATTTGCGGTTTCCCCTGCCGGACCAGTTTTCAGAACGGGTCAGTGGCCGCACGATCATCGGGCTTGGACGGCGGGCGAAATACCTCCTGATCGATCTCGATGACGGCATGACCATCATTGCCCATCTTGGCATGTCCGGCTCCTTCCGGATCGAGGAGGCGGGGCCGGCGGAAATTCCCGGCGATTTTCACCATCCGCGCTCGAAGGATGAGAAGCACGATCATGTGCTGTTTCACCTGACGAAGGGCGACCGGTCGCTTCGCGTCATCTACAATGATCCGCGGCGTTTCGGTTTCATGCATCTGTGGGCCCGCAGTGAGCTCGATCTCTATCCCGCCTTTGCCGGGCTGGGGCCGGAACCGACCGGCAATCTGCTCGACGCGGAGTATCTCGCTGCCCGGTTCCGCGATCGTATCCAGCCGCTGAAGGGCATGCTGCTCGACCAGACGGTGATTGCCGGCCTTGGCAATATCTATGTATGCGAGGCGCTGTGGCGTTCGGGCCTCTCGCCCAAACGCAAGGCGGGCACGCTGGTGACGAAGGCAGGAAAGCCGAAGCCGGAACTCATGGCGCTGACGGTCGCCATTCGCGAGGTGATTGCCGATGCGATCGCCGCCGGCGGCTCCTCGCTGCGCGACCATATCCAGACGGACGGCTCGCTTGGCTACTTCCAGCACAGCTTTTCCGTCTATGACCGGGAGACGGAACCCTGCCGGCGGGAAGGCTGCGGCGGCATCGTCAGCCGGCTCGTCCAATCCGGCCGCTCCACCTTCTTCTGCGAAACCTGCCAGAAATGAATCGCAAATCAGCGGCTTGGGGCGGTTACTTTGCTGCAAGCGTGAAAATGCGCGTTGACTGAAGGCCGTTATGGGGCTATATCGCCGCCCACAGTTGGGAAAGCCTTCGACGGCTTCCTCTATTGCTCCCGAATTGCTGGAAGACAGGTCGCATGGACCCGGCGCGGCGACGGCGGAGTTTTGGTTCGAATTCGTAGAGAGGCATACATGGCCAATACAACTTCGGCGAAAAAGGCGACCCGCAAGATCGCACGCCGCACCGACATCAACAAGGCGCGCCGCTCGCGCGTTCGTACGTTCATCCGCAAGGTTGAAGAAGCCATCGCATCGGGCGACGTGGCCCAGGCAGCCGAAGCGCTCCGCGCGGCTCAGCCGGAAATCCAGCGTGCTGCCACCAAGGGTGTGATGCACGGCAACACGGCCTCCCGGAAGGTGTCCCGTCTGGCGGCCCGCGTGAAGGCCCTGACGGCTTAATTTCGTCATAAACGACTGTCATGAATTCAAGCCCGGTCATCGACCGGGCTTTTCGTGATTCTCACCCGTGAGAAATCGCGGTCGCATCTCTTTGTCGCTGCGATGACAAGGGGATGACAATAAAAAGAAATAAAATTCAATCACTTGCGGGAGGATGCTCGCAATTGAACAGGTTTGCAGCGGGCCTTGATGCCCCTCATGTGAGTCAAGCGAATTTTATTTTTTGACCCTTCACAACGGTCGCCACACAGGCCGAAAATTGAATCTCTTTGATTCGACTGAGATTCTCTGAGGGGGGGGTGCTCCCGAGTCAAATTAGGCCCTCAGAGTCAACGCCGGCCCACTCCTTTTGCCGAAAATTCATCGTTGATCTCGCCTGCCGATCCTGCCTTAATGAGCCTCAGCAAGGGCGCGGGGACTTTCCCGGAAGGCAGGTGTGCAGACTGGAATTCCAGCAGCATCCGTCTTGTCGTTTTTGCAACGGGCCAAGGTAACTTCCCGTTTTCTTCTTGTAACTTTGGGTTGTTCGCCGGTTCCTGTCGAGGATTCCGGGGGCTGGCTTTTTGTGTCGGGCACAGGGCGTTGTGCCGAAGGAAGGGAGACGAAGATCGAGGCTGGTGGCGCCAACGCGAGGGGGTGTCATCGGACCGGATGCATGGGGAGCATCCAAGACGGCCGAAAGGCCGTGATCAATCCTGCAGGTCATGCGGGATCAAAGAAACAAAGGCGAGGGTGGTATGTTCGGGCGAGGCGAACAGGCTGACCTGCCTTAAAGAGCAAGACTACCCGGCGGGCGGATGACACGCACCGGCGGGCAACGATTGAGAAGGCGGCACAGAATGCAGATGAATACGGTTTCGGCCCGGACGCTGGAGAGTGGGAACCAGGCGCCCGAGGCACGCGGTTCAGTATGCTCCACGTTGGCAGGAGAAAATTCCGAAATGAAGCATAACGCCCTGTTTGAGCGCTTCAGCGCACGCTTGAAGGCTCAGGTAGGTCCGGAAGTGTATGCAAGCTGGTTCGCACGCCTGAAGCTGCATTCGGTTTCCAAGAGTGTTGTGCGTCTGACGGTGCCGACGACGTTTCTGAAGTCCTGGATCAACAACCGTTACCTGGACCTCATCACCACCATCTTCCAGGCGGAAGATTCCGAAATCCTGAAGGTCGAGATTCTGGTGCGCACGGCAAGCCGCGCTGCTGCTGCCCGTCCGGCCGTTGAAGAGCGCGCAGCGCCCGCAGCCGACATTGCACCGGTGCAGACGCCGCGCCGCACCGGCATGCGGGAGATCGGCCAGATCGCCACCTTCCCGACCGCGGCCCCGTCGACCGGGCAGTCCAACCCGTCGGCCCGTCCGTCGTCCTCGGCCGGCCCGCTCTTCGGCTCGCCGCTCGACAGCCGCTACACATTCGAGACCTTCGTCGAAGGTCCGTCGAACCGCGTGGCACTCGCTGCCGCCAAGACGATTGCCGAAGCCGGCGCCAGCGCCGTGCGCTTCAACCCGCTCTTCGTCCATGCTGGCGTCGGTCTCGGCAAGACGCATCTCCTGCAGGCGATCGCCAATGCCGCCGTCAACAGCGACCGCAATCCGCGCGTCGTTTACCTGACCGCCGAATACTTCATGTGGCGGTTCGCCACCGCGATCCGCGACAATGACGCGCTGACGCTGAAGGAATCGCTGCGCAACATCGATCTCCTGATCATCGACGATATGCAGTTCCTGCAGGGCAAGATGATCCAGAACGAGTTCTGCCATCTTTTGAACATGCTGCTCGACAGCGCCAAGCAGGTGGTGGTTGCCGCCGACCGCGCCCCCTGGGAGCTGGAATCGCTCGATCCGCGCGTCCGTTCGCGTCTGCAGGGCGGTGTGGCGATCGAGGTGGAGACACCGGATTACGAGATGCGTTTCGAGATGCTGAAGCGCCGCCTGGACATCGCGCGCCAGGACGATCCGGCGCTCGATATTCCCGACCAGATCCTCGACCACGTGGCTCGCAATGTTGCCAATTCCGGCCGCGAGCTGGAAGGCGCCTTCAACCAGCTGATCTTCCGCCGCTCGTTCGAACCGGAACTGTCGATCGAGCGTGTCGATGAACTCCTGGCGCATCTGGTCGGCGCCGGCGAAGCCAAGCGCGTGCGCATCGAAGACATCCAGCGCATCGTCGCCCGTCACTACAACGTGTCGCGCCAGGAACTGGTGTCGAACCGCCGAACCCGCGTCATCGTCAAGCCGCGCCAGATCGCCATGTATCTGTCGAAGACGCTCACGCCGCGCTCCTTCCCGGAAATCGGCCGTCGTTTCGGTGGCCGTGACCACACGACCGTGCTGCACGCCGTGCGCAAGATCGAGGAACTGATCTCGGGTGACACCAAGCTCAGCCACGAGATCGAGCTGCTGAAGCGGTTGATCAACGAAAACAACGCCTGAACGGGCTCGGGCGGAGAGAGGCGGCATGACGGAAAAGACCGGAGAGACCGCCTCTTTTTATGCCCGCAAGGCGGCAAGCTATGCCGCAGATACCGGTGCCTATCCCGCCTCTCCCAATCTGCAACGTTTTGCCGCCCGCCTGCCTGCAGGCGCGCGGATCCTCGAACTGGGCTGCGGCAGCGGGCGCGAAAGCGCCTGGATGCTGGCGCAGGGACTTGATGTTCATCCAACGGATGGCATTGCCGAAATGGCGACGGAAGCATCAGTCCGCCTCGGCATTCCCGTTTCTGTCCTGCCCTTCGACCAGATCGAAGCGGTGGCAGCCTATGACGGTGTCTGGGCCAATGCCTGCCTGCTGCATGTGCCGCGGGTGGATCTTCCCGACATTCTCCAGCGCATCCGGCGGGCGATGACGCCGGGTGCCGTGTTTTATGCCAGCTACAAGGCCGGTGGCGGCGAGGGCACCGATCGCTTCGGCCGCTACTTCAATTATCCGGACGAAGGTTTTCTACGCACGGCCTATGGGCCGGACTGGACGGAGCTTCTGGTCGAGGCGGCGGAAGGCTCCGGTTACGACCGCGTGCCGACACCCTGGCTGCATGTGTTTGCGCAGGCTTAAGGGCGATCAGCCTCTGCGCGCAGCCAGTCGCGGACGGTCTTGACGGAGGCCCGGTCCAGAGCGTCCGGCGGATAGACGAGGTAATAGGCAAACCGGCTTGCGGCGGGGCGCCGGAAGGGTGCGACAAGCCGCTTTTCCGCGAGATCACGTGCCGCAAAGCTTTCCCGGACGAGCGCGAAACCGAGACCCGCCCGCGCCATCCCGATCGCGCCATTGCTGTCGGGGGCGAGCCGCAGGAAACGGGTGGCGTGATGGCGGGTGTTCCCGCATCATGGCTGGCAGGCACAAGAGGAGACGATGATGGTGACCAAGGAAATGGGACTCACCGAGTGGAGCATGCTGGGCGGCCTGTCATTACTCTGGGGCGGGTCCTTCCTGTTCAACGGTATCCTGGTGCAAACCTGGCCGCCGCTGACCATCGTCACGGCCCGTGTGATCCTGGCGGCGCTTTCGCTCTGGACCTTCGTGCGCCTCTCCGGCCTTGCCATTCCGCGCGGGCGCGACGTCTGGCTCGCCTTCTTCGGCATGGGCCTGCTCAACAATGTCATCCCCTTCACGTTGATCGTCTGGGGCCAGACGCAGATTGCGAGCGGGCTTGCCGCCATCCTGAATGCCACGACGCCGCTTTTCGGTGTCCTCGTTGCCCATGTGTTGACGACGGACGAAAAGTTGACGGTCAACCGCCTGGCCGGGGTCCTGATCGGCATTGCCGGCGTTGCCTGGATGATCGGCCCGTCCGTCTTCGCTCCCTCGCTGTCCGGCCATGCGGGTGGGGCGCTGTGGGGCGAACTCGCCGCGCTTGCCGCCGCGGTGTCTTACGCCTTCGCCGGCATCTTCGGCCGGCGGTTCCGCCGCATGGGATTGGCCCCCATCATGCCGGCGGCAGGTCAGGTCACCGCGTCCGCCGTCCTGCTTCTGCCGGTTGCCCTGCTCGTCGATCGCCCCTGGACTCTGGCCGTGGGCGGTCTTGAGACCTGGAGCGCCCTGATCGGCCTCGCTCTGTTCTCCACCGCGCTGGCCTACATCATCTTCTTCCGCATCCTGGCGACCGCCGGCGCCACCAACCTGATGCTGGTGACGATCCTGATCCCGCCCAGCGCCATCCTGCTCGGTGCGATCGTGCTCGGCGAGCAGCTGGCGTTGCGCCACCTCGCCGGCCTGGTTTTGATCGCAATCGGGCTTGCCGCCATCGATGGCCGGTTGTGGCGGAAGATTTTTGCGCGAAGCGCCCCGGTGCACTGAGAGGGGTGGTCATGCCTCGGCGGAAAAGATCATTTCACGGCTGGTGTGGCGGTCGAAGGGTGCACCGTCCCACCAGCCAAAGACCGATTGAAGGCGAAAGCCCGCCTCCATCAGAAGGTCGATGATCGTCTCCCTGTCGGCAAAGCGCAGCGTGCTCGGACTGATCCGCTGTTCACCGGTGTTCAGAAGCGTGTAGACCGCATCGAAGGTTACCTGATCGCCTTCGGCCTCGCGCCATTGGTAGAAAACTTCGACCGGCCCGATGCCCGGGATGTCTCTTGTTTCGGTCGTCAGCGCGCGGGTCCAGCTTTTCCAGTCCAGGACGGCCGGATTGCGGCTTTCGAACACGAGCCGGCCACCGGGTGCAAGATGCTTTCGGATATTGCCGAGTGCGGCAAGCGTTGCCGCATTGTCTGGAAACACCTGAAAGACATGCGCCGTCATGATCGCGAGATCGAAGCGCTCGGCAAGTTTGAAATCCTCGGCAAAGGCCTTGACCCATTGCACCCGGTCCGCCGAAGGCTTGCGCCTCGCCACCGACAACATTCCCTCGGCGGGATCGATGCCGGTGACCCGGTGTCCCCTTTCGGCCAGGGGAATAGTTAGAAGACCGGTGCCGCAGCCCACATCCAGAATCCGAGCAGGCGCTTTGGGCAAGGAGAGATAGAAGGCACCATCCTCACCATGCTGGTTGAAGCTGTCGTAAAAGATGGCCATGTCTTCGCGCGCGAATTGGTCATCGACGATCATGGCGGCCTCCTTTGCTGCAAAGCCTGCTGACATCTTGAAGCTTAGCAATGACAGGACTGTGTCGGAGACACTAGCAGGCGAGATCCGCCACCACCGCATCAAGGATCAGCATGCCCTTCGGCGTGCAGCGGAGCCTGGAATTGCCGAGCCGTTCGATAAAACCGTGTTCCAGTAAAATCTGCTCGCGCTCCGGGTTCGGGTCGCGGCCGGACAGCTGCTGCCAGCGTGCAAGATCCACGCCTTCGCGCAGCCTCAGGCCCATCAAAAGCAGTTCGTCCGCCTGTTCTTCGCGGTCGAGCACCTCCTGATCCAGCATGCCGTGACCCTGCCGTTCGACGAGATCGAGCCAGGCTTCCGGCTTGCGTTCGGTGGCGGTGGCAATCTTCAGGCTGCGCTGGCTGAGGCGCCCGTGTGCGCCGGGACCGATGCCGGCATAATCACCGTAGCGCCAGTAGGTGAGGTTGTGCCGGCTTTCCGCACCGGGGCGGGCATGGTTGGACACCTCATAGGCCGGCATGCCGAAGCCACTGGTGATCTCCTGCGTCGCCTCGTAGAGTGCTGCGGACTGGTCGCCATCCGGAACCACCAGCTTTCCCGCCTTGTGTAGGCCGAAGAAGGGCGTGCCCTCCTCGATGGTCAGCTGGTAGAGCGAGAGGTGATCGACGGCGTAGGAGACGGCTTCGTTCAGTTCCCTCTCCCAGTCCTCCACCGTCTGGTTGGGCCTTGCATAGATGAGGTCGAAGCTCATGCGCGGAAAGATCTCGCGCGCCAGCCGGATGGCTTTCAGCGCATCCGCCACGTCATGCAGCCGGCCGAGGAATTTCAGGTCGCGGTCATTCAGCGCCTGCACGCCGAGCGACACCCGGTTGACGCCCGCCGCCCGGTAGCCACGGAAACGCTCCGCCTCGACGCTCGACGGGTTCGCCTCCATCGTCACCTCGATGCCGGCCGGCACATGCCAGCGCGCCGCGATACCGTCGAGGATCGCCTCCACGGTCGCCGGTTCCATCAGAGACGGCGTGCCGCCGCCCATGAAAATACTGGTCACCGTCTTCGGGCCGGAGAGCGCCCGCATGGCGTCCATTTCCTTCAGGAAGGCGGTGGTGAAACGGGCCTGGTCCACCGGCTGGTGACGCACATGGCTGTTGAAGTCGCAATAGGGGCACTTGGCCGCACAGAAGGGCCAGTGCACGTAAAGACCGAAGCCCGGTTCGCCGGTGTCGGGCAGGAGGGGGGCATCGGTCAGCAAGGCTCAGGTTTCCAGGCAGGTTTCGACGAAGATCTTGAAGGCGCGGGCACGGTGCGAGAGCGCTTGCGCGTCGCCGGGCTTCCAACCATGTTTTTCCTCGGCGCTCATTTCGCCGAAGGTCGTCTCATAGCCTTCCGGCTGGAAGATCGGGTCGTAGCCGAAGCCTTGGGTGCCGCGCGGTGCGGGCGTAATCACGCCTTCGACTTCGCCGCGGAACATTTCCGTATGTCCGTCCGGCCAGGCAAGGCAAAGCACGCTGACGAAGCGGGCGGTGCGCTGTTGCGGCGTGGTCGCGCCGCGTTCGGCGAGCGCCTGTTCGACCTTTTCCATGGCCATCACGAAATCGCGCGTGCCATCGGCCGTTTCCGCCCAGTTGGCTGTATAGACGCCGGGTGCACCGTCGAGCGCATCGATGACGATGCCGGAATCATCGGAAAGCGAGGGCAGGCCGGAAGCTTTTGCCGAGGCGAGCGCCTTGATCGCAGCGTTTTCCTCGAATGTCGTGCCGGTTTCCTCCGGCTCCTCGAACTTCAGTTCGGCGGCGGATTTGGCTGAAAAACCGAAGGGGCCGATGAGATCGGCGATCTCGCGGATCTTGCCGGCATTGTGGCTGGCCACGACGATGGTGCGGGTCTCGAGCTTGCGCATCGGTTGTTCCGTTTCAAGAGTTCCAAAGGGTGCGCGGGGCGATTTCCAGGCTGTTGCCGGCTGGGTCGCGGAAGTAGAGCGAGCGTACGCCGCTCCGCCACGTCACCTTCGATTCGATCGCAACACCGGCCGCCTCGATCCGCCGCGTCATGGCATCCAGATCATCGTCCGTCACCGTGAAGCAGACATGGCCCGGTCCGCGCGCGCCGTGCAGCGGCACGGGAAACGGGTCGTTGTCGATCGGCGCTTCGGTCTCGTTCGGATTGAAGATCAGAAGCACGCCAGCACCGCAGCGATAGAAGATGTGCCGGTTGCCGCCGCGCCGGATTTTCTCAAGGCCGAGAACGTTGTCGTAAAACGCCTCCGCCTTGTCGAGATCATCGGCGTAAAGCGCCGTTTCCAGCACAGCTTCGATCACGGTTCTTCCTTTCAGGCCACCGCCTGCTTCTGCATCTCGACCAGTTCAGCCGTGCCGGCAGCGGCGAGATCGAGCAGCGTCAGCAGTTCCTCGCGCGAAAACGGCTTGCCTTCCGCCGTTCCCTGCACTTCAACGATGCCGCCCGAGCCGGTCATGACGAAATTCGCGTCCGTTTCGGCGGCCGAATCTTCGAGGTAATCGAGGTCAATCACCGGCTGGCCGGCAAAGATGCCGCAGGAAATCGCCGCCACATGATCCTTCAGCACGCGCTCCACCTTGACCATGTTGCGCGCTTCCATCCACTTCAGGCAGTCGTAAAGCGCGATCCAGGCACCGGTGATGGAGGCCGTGCGCGTGCCGCCATCCGCCTGGATGACGTCGCAATCCACGGTGATCTGGCGCTCGCCCATCGCTTCGAGATCGACGACGGCGCGCAGCGAGCGGCCGATCAGGCGCTGGATCTCCTGCGTGCGGCCACCCTGCTTGCCGGCGGCGGCCTCGCGCTTCATCCGGTCGCCGGTGGCGCGCGGCAGCATGCCGTATTCGGCCGTCACCCAACCCTTGCCGGAATTGCGCAGCCACGGCGGCGTCTTGTCTTCCAGGCTTGCGGTGACCAGAACATGCGTATCGCCGAACTTGACGAGACAGGACCCTTCGGCGTGCTTGGAGACATTGCGCTCGAAGCTGACTTTGCGCATCTGGTCGGTTTTTCTGCCTGAGGGTCGCATCTGGTTCTCCTGACGGTTCGTGCACCGCGTCTTAAGGTGCCGGCCGCGCTTTTGCAAAGGAAAAGCCGGTTTGCGGCCGCATGCTCGCAGGTGCTGTTCGAATTCTCTTTTGCCAACGGCACTGCAGGCATTATATTCAGGAGACAATGGTCAACGAATGGAAGAAATGCGACAGATGGATCTTCATGCATCGGGGGGAAGGGAAGGCGCTTCCGGGCTCGATGATCGCTCGCGCGAGATCTTCCGCCGCATCGTCGAGAGCTATCTGGAGACCGGCGAACCGCTGGGATCGCGCAATCTCTCGCGCCTTTTGCCCATGTCGCTCTCACCGGCCTCAGTGCGCAATGTGATGAGCGATCTCGAGGAACTGGGGCTGATCTATGCGCCGCATATCAGCGCCGGGCGATTGCCGACCCAGTCCGGCCTGCGCTTTTTCGTTGATGCCTTCATGCAGGTGGGAGACCTCTCTCCGGACGAGCGCACGACGATCGAACGGCAGATCCGCGCCGCTGACCGCGACCAACCGATGGAAAGCCTGATGACCGAGGCAAGCCGCATGCTGTCGGGCGTGTCGCGCGGCGCCGGCATCGTCATCACGGCGAAGAACGATCCCGTTCTCAAGCACGTCGAATTCATCCGCCTGGAGCCGACGAAGGCGCTGGCCATCCTGGTGGGTGAGCATAACCAGGTGGAAAACCGCATCATCGAACTGCCGGCCGGCGTCACCTCCTCGCAGCTGACGGAAGCCGCCAACTTTCTCAACGCGCACCTGACCGGCCAGACCCTGCCAGAGCTGCGCGGCCAGCTGAACACGCTGAAACAGCAGGTGCAGAGCGAACTCGATCTTTTGTCGCAAGATCTGGTCGAACGCGGGCTCGCGGTTTGGGCGGGCGATAGCGAGGACGGCAAGCCGGCGCGTCTCATCGTGCGCGGCCGCGCCAACCTTCTCGAAGGTCTTGCCGGCGCCGAGGATATCGACCGGCTGCGGCTTCTCTTCGATGACCTCGAAAAGAAGGACAGCCTGATCGAGATCCTCGAACTCGCCGAAACCGGGCCTGGCGTGCGCATCTTCATCGGCTCGGAAAACAAGCTCTTTTCTTTGTCCGGGTCGTCGCTCATCGTCGCACCTTACCGGGACGACGAGGAGCGCATCATCGGGGCCGTGGGTGTCATCGGCCCGACCCGCCTCAACTATTCCCGGATCGTGCCGATGGTGGATTATACGGCGCAGCTGCTCAGCCGGCTGACGCGCAACCCGCTGTAGCGGGATTGCTTATCCTGCCGCCAAGCCTTGATTTTTTGGCCGCAAACCTCGATATCGGGCTCAAATTCCAACCCCGTACCGGAGAACGTCATGACCGACGAGACGAAGAAAAACGGACCTGACGCGTCTGAAAACGAAAACGTCGCGGAAGCCGTCGCATCGAGACTTGAAGAGGCAGCCACCGAAGGCGCAGACCAGCAGACGCCGGATCCGCTGGAGGCCGTGCGCGCTGAAAACGAACAGCTGCGTGACCGCTTCCTGCGCCTGGCCGCCGAAATGGACAATCTGCGCCGCCGCACGGAGCGCGACGTCAAGGACGCCAAGTCCTATGCGGTGACCGCCTTTGCGCGTGACATGCTGGCCGTATCGGACAATCTGCGCCGTGCGCTGGACAGCGTGCCGGCCGACGCCATGGAAAGCGGGGACGCGGGCCTGAAGGCGCTGGTCGAGGGTGTCGATATGACCGAGCGCGCCATGCTGTCGGCGCTGGAACGCCACGGCGTGCGCAAGATGGAGGCGGAAGGCCAGAAGTTTGACCCGAACTTCCACCAGGCCATGTTCGAGGTGCCGAACCCCAACGTGCCGAACAATACCGTGGTCCAGGTGGTGCAGGCCGGCTACGTGATCGGCGAACGCGTGCTGCGCCCGGCCATGGTCGGTGTTGCCAAGGGCGGCCCGAAAGCCGAGGTTTCGGCTGAAGCAACGGCAGACGCCGACAAGGGCTGATCATCTCGATCCGATGAAACCAAGAGGCCCGCCTTCGCGCTGAAGGCGGGCCTCTGTGTTTAAACGGGATGATCCGGTCAGGCGGCGTTCGATGCCTGTTCCTCGTTGAGGAAGGCATAGATGGCCGACGCGGAATCGGTGGCGCGCAGCTTTGCCACCAGTTCCTGGTCGCGCAGCACGCGGGCAATGCGCGACAGCGCCTTCAGATGATCTGCTCCGGCGCCTTCCGGTGCCAGAAGCAAGAAAACGAGATCGACAGGTTCGTCATCGAGAGCCTCGAAATCGACCGGCGTTTCGAGGCGTGCGAACAGGCCCTTGATTTCGCCGATGCTGCCGAGCTTTCCGTGGGGAATGGCAATGCCATGACCCACGCCTGTCGAGCCAAGTCGCTCACGCTGCAAAATGACGTCGAAGATTTCCCGCTCGGGTACGCCTGTCAGCTTGGCGGCCTTTGCTGCGAGTTCCTGCAATAACTGCTTCTTGGAATTCACCTTCAGGGCGGGGATTATCGCATCTTGCTGCAGCAGGTCTGCCAACGCCATTCTTTCCATCCTTCTGCCTCCTTTTCGGAGGTATGGGAGCGCCCTTGGGCGCCCCCGTCAGGCTTATCCTTTGATACTGGCGGCGTCGATCCAGCCAATATTGCCGTCGTTGCGGCGGTAGACGATGTTCAGCTGCTGTTCCGGGTTGCGGAAAAACAGAACCGGTTCATCGGTCATGTCGAGTGCCATGACGGCGGAAGCCACCGTCATGGTTTTCAGCGGCTTCGAACTCTCGGCCACGATTGTCGGCGCGAAATCCTCCGGCACTTCTTCTGCCTCGTCCGGCACGCGATCCATCACCGTGTAGGCGATTTCGGCATAACCGTTGGAGGTTGCGCCAGCATGGTGATCCTTCAGCTTGCGCTTGTAACGCCGCAAACGCTTCTCGATCCGCTCTGCGGCGGCATCGAAGCTGACCTGCGGGTCGTTGGCTTCGCCTGCCGCATGCAGGACGATGCCGGTATCAAGATGCACCTTGCAATCGGTCGCGAACCGGGACCCGGATTTCTCAACGATCACCTGTCCCGAATAACCACCGTCGAAGTATTTTGTAACCGCCTCCCCGATATGGCCCTCGATTCGCGTTCTGAACGAATCGCCGATTTCCATATGCTTTCCGGATACACGCACACTCATGGAATTCTTTCCTTCTTGTCGTGACTTGCGATTGTCAGTCTACGTCAAGCGGCTCACTCATCCAAGCGTCTCTCGAAAGACGAGGCCGTATTCAATGTCGAATGCCCTTTATCAGGCGTTATCGTTGGTGAGCCAATGTCTCATTTTGCCGGTGCGGCGCGCTTCTATCGGTCAGGGGGGCAAAAGTCAACGGTTGCTAAACTTGCAGCCGATTCTGAAAGATTTCGCGTCTGCCGGGCAAAAGAAGGCCGTTTTGCCGCCCTTCAGCAGGCTGCAAGCTTTGCCCTCGCCTTCTTTTCGCGCCGCCGCTGCACCGAGGAGGGAATGTTCATGGCTTCCCGGTACTTGGCGACCGTGCGGCGGGCGAGCTCGACGCCGCCATTCTTCAGGCTGAGCACAATATCGTCATCGGAGAGAACGGCATCGGGACTTTCCTTCTCGATCAGCATGCGGATGCGATGCCGCACCGCTTCGGCGGAATGGCTGTCGCCGCCTTCGGCAGAATTGATCGAGACGGTGAAGAAATATTTGAGCTCGAACAGGCCGCGCGGTGTCAGCATGTACTTGTTCGAGGTGACGCGGCTCACCGTCGATTCGTGCATCTTGATCGCGTCCGCGACGGTCTTCAGGTTGAGCGGCCTCAAGTGAGCGACCCCGTGCACCAGGAAGGCATCCTGCTGGCGGACGATTTCGGTCGCCACCTTCATGATGGTCTTCGCACGCTGGTCGAGGCTGCGGGTCAGCCAGTTGGCCGTCTGCAGGCACTCGGAGAGAAAGTTCTGATCCTCACCCTGGCGTACCGGCTTCTTCGAGACGGTCTGGAAATAGGTCTGGTTGACGAGCACGCGGGGAAGGGTGTCCGGGTTGAGCTCGACGGCCCAGCCGCCATCATTGCTGGCGCGGACAACGATGTCCGGCACCACCGTCTCGATCGAGCCGCTCTGGAAGGCCGTGCCCGGGCGCGGGTTGAGGCCGCGGATTTCCGCCAGCATGTCGACGAGATCCTCGTCATCCACGCCGCAGAGTTTGCGAAGGGTGGCAAAATCCCGCTTGGCCAGCAGCTCCAGATGCTGCAGCAGCGCCTGCATGGCCGGATCGAGGCGATCCTTCTGCTGGAGCTGGATGGACAGGCATTCGCTGAGCGAGCGTGCATAGACGCCGGGCGGATCGAGCGTCTGGAGCACCGCCAGGATCCGCTCCACCTCGGTGGAACTTGCCCCGAGCCGCTCTGCCACGTCACCGATCTCGCCCTGCAGATAGCCGTTGTCGTCCAACTGATCGGTCAGGTGCTGGGCAATCAGGAGATCGGCCGGGCGTGCCAGCAGAAACGGGATCTGCTGGCCGAGGTGCTCCCGCAAGGTGACGATTCCGGCGACGAAATCATCAAGGTCATAGGCTTCGCCAGCCTCTCCGCCCGGCATGGACTTCCATTGGCTGAGCAGTTCCGGGGCGTCCGGCCGCTTTTGCGGTGAATCATCCTGGAAGACATTCTCAAAGTCGCCATCGAGGCGTTCACTCAGCTGTTCCGGCTGGGCGGAACCATTGTCGAACCAGTCTCCTTCGGCATCGGTGGCGGCGGAAAACTCCTCCACGGGCGCACTGTCGCCCGCATCGGGCATATCGCCGCTTGTTTCACCATTGCCTGCGGAAAATTCGAGCAGCGGGTTCTTTTCCACTTCCTGCGCAATGAACTGGTTCAGCTCGAAATGCGTCATCTGCAGCAGCTGGATGGACTGCATCAGCTGGGGCGTCATAACGAGCGATTGGCTCTGGCGCAGGAAAAGGCTGGCGGATAAAGCCATGGTGGACGCGGAACTCCCTACAAACCCCCTTTTTGGGCCAGTTTGTCGATGGATATACCATCAGAGCAAGCTGTTGGCCCAAAAATTGCTTGTTTAAGAGGTTTGGTCAAGCTCTGACGTCGTGGGACAGTAAATTTCCTGTCAGCTTGACGTCAGAGATGGAATTTGTCGCCAAGATACAGGCGACGCACATCCGCATTGTTGACGATCTCGTCGGCACGACCATGGGTGAGTACTTCGCCGGCATGAATAATGTAGGCGCGATCGATCAGGCCCAAGGTTTCACGGACATTGTGGTCAGTAATCAGAACGCCAATGCCGCGTGCCGTCAAGTGACGAACGAGATTCTGGATGTCGGAGACCGAGATCGGATCGACGCCGGCGAAGGGTTCGTCGAGCAGCATGAAGGCCGGGTCGGTGGCCAGCGCGCGGGCGATTTCCAGACGCCGCCGCTCACCGCCCGACAGAGCCACCGCCGGCGCCTTGCGCAGTCGGCCGATGTTGAACTCTTCGAGCAGTTCGTCGAGCTTGCGCTCCCGCTTCGTGCGGTCCCTCTCGTGCACTTCGAGGACGGCACGGATGTTTTCCTCCACCGTCAGGCCACGGAAGATCGAGGCTTCCTGCGGCAGGTAGCCGACCCCAAGGCGCGAACGACGATACATCGGCATGCGGGTCACGTCATTGCCGTTGATCGCAATCACGCCCTGATCCACCGCCACCAAGCCGGTGATCATGTAGAAACAGGTCGTCTTGCCGGCACCGTTCGGCCCCAGCAGGCCGACAGCCTCGCCGCGGCGAACGATCAGCGATACGCCGTTGACGACACGCCGGGTGTCATAGGTTTTCGAGAGGCTGTGAGCGATCAGGGTTCCTTCATACCGCGCCTTGTCACGCGGATCGAAACCTTCGCTTACGCCTTGTGGAGGACGCCGTGAAAAAAGAGCCATCGAAACGGGGGTCGCCTACTGCTTCGGCTTCGATTTCGGATCAAGCATGATCTCGATGCGCTTGCCGCAATTGTCGAGCTTTGCCTCTCCGCTATCGACGCGAACGACCATCTTGCAGCCGGTCAGCACGTTCGGGCCATCCGTCAGCACCACCTGCTTGCCCGTCAGGGTAAAGATCTGGGTGGCCATGTCGTATTCGCCCTCGTCGCCGGTGGCGGTCTGCGTGCCGGAGTTCAGCAGCACCTTGCCCGACACGAAGATCTTGTCGATGTCCTGCTGGCCGGACGTGACGCTGCTGCTCTGCGTGCCGGCGGGATCGCCCTTGTAGAGGACGGTCATCTTCATGGCCTTCATCGTGGTGGTGCCTTGCACGACCTCGACATTGCCGGTGAAGTAAGCCTTCTTTTCGGCATCCTTGATTTCAAGCTGATCGCTCTGGATCTGGATCGGCTTGTCGTTCGACAGCTTCATGCCGTCCATGGATTTGGTCATCGTCTGGGCGGCGGCGACGGACATCAGTCCCGTCAAGGCCGCAGCTGCCAGAAGACAGGACAGGGAGGATTGGGCAAGGGTGCGGCGATGGGTCATGGCGATGCGCTCTGATTGCCTTCTTTGGACAGTGCGGAACGTTCAAGCGTGACCTGAACCTGACCCGCGAAAAGGAGTGTTTTTCCGTTATCGGATATCTTCATCGAGTTCGCAACTATCGCTGCGTCGTTGGTGGTGATCTGGACCGGGTCCGAGCTTTCCATCGTGCTGCGCGGCACGTCGAGCTGCGCAGACTGGAAATTCGCGGTGATTCCATTGCTGAGATTGACCTGGAACGGCTGGGTCATGGCGAGTTTATCGGCGGATCTGTCAAATATTCCGCCGGCTGCCGTCACGCGGGCAATCACGTCCTTGTTCAGCGGCATGGCCGCCTTGACGTCTTCCAGCGTGATCATGTTGGGATCGGTCAGATCCTGCAGCGCGCGCTTCGCCGTCAGCGAATAACTAATGCCCTGTTCATTGCGTCCGGCGATTGCGGGGCTCTCCATGACAATCTTGCCATCCTCGATCTTCGCGCTCTGCACGCTCAGATTTTCCGGCAGATAGGCGCGCACGAACGACACGCCGATAAACACCGCCGAGACAAGCGCCGCCGCGAGAGGAAGGGCGACCCGCAGCCTGCGGACGCGACGCGAATGCGCCAGCGCCGCCTTGTAGGCGTCGTTCTGCCCGCGTCCGGTTGTCGCGGCCTGCGTGATGTCGGTCGTTGTCTGAAGCATTGAACCTTGATCGTTGTTGGGGAGGCTGCACGGCATCCGCCGGTGCGTTGTCTCTTCCATCAGATCCCAATATGGCTTTTATTCATCAAGAAACAATAACGAATGACACAAATTCGTGTAGCCTTCGACCCGGCGGTCTCGGTATGGTCGCAAAATTCTAGGGAATCAAACGGAGAGCGACCGATGGATCAATCTGCTTTGGCGGACAGACGGCAGTTGCGCCGCAAGCTCACCTTCTGGCGCGTGGCGGCGGCCCTGCTGCTGGTGGCGATCGGCTTCTCGCTGTACAACGTTTTCCTGAAGCAGGATGCCGGGGCAGCGCGCGCCCATGTGGCGCGGATCGATATTTCCGGCATGATCACGGATGACGATGAACTGCTCGAGCGTCTTGAGGCGATCCGCAAGAACCGCCAGGCGAAGGCGCTGATCGTGTCGATCTCGTCGCCGGGTGGCACCACCTATGGCGGGGAAAAGATTTTCAAGGCGATCCGGGCGGTTGCCGCGGAAAAGCCGGTCGTCTCGGATGTCCGCACGCTGGCAGCCTCGGCCGGCTACATGATTGCCTCGGCCGGCGACACCATCATTGCGGGCGAAAGTTCGATCACCGGCTCGATCGGCGTCATCTTCCAGTATCCGCAGGTGGGCGAACTGCTGCAGAAGCTCGGTGTGTCGATGAACGAGATCAAGTCGTCGCCGCTGAAAGCCGAACCGTCGCCCTTCCATCCGGCAAGCCCGGAAGCGGAAGCCATGATCCGCTCGATGATCATGGATAGCTACGATTGGTTCGTCGATCTCATCGCCGACCGGCGCAAGCTGCCGCGCGAGGAGGTGCTGAAGCTGGCGAACGGTGCGATCTTCACCGGGCGGCAGGCGCTGAAGGTCAAGCTCATCGACGCTCTCGGGGGCACCCCGGAAATCCGCAGCTATCTTGCGTCGCGCGGGGTTGCGGATGACCTGCCCATCGTCGAATGGAAAGCCAAGGACGATTCGGGCTTCTTCACCATCGCGTCAGCCGTGTCGGGCCTCCTGCGCCTTGCCGGCGTGGATGCTACGACCCTGCCCGGAAATTTCCAGGACCTCGTCGGGCGAAAGTTGTTCCTTGACGGTCTGGTCTCGGTTTGGCAGGTTGGCCGGGATTAAAAACTCCAATCCTTTCAGGGGGAAGTCGTGATCAAGTCAGAACTGGTGCAGATCGTCGCGGCCCGCAATCCGCACCTCTATCACCGTGACGTCGAAAACATCGTCAACGCGGTTCTGGACGAGATCACGGACGCGCTCGCGGCCGGAAACCGTGTGGAACTGCGTGGCTTCGGAGCCTTTTCGGTGAAAAACCGTCCGGCGCGCTCCGGCCGCAATCCGCGGACCGGCGATACGGTCTTCGTCGAGGAGAAATGGGTGCCGTTCTTCAAGACCGGCAAGGAACTGCGCGAGCGTCTCAACCCCGATCTTGCGGATGAAGAAGACGAAGATCAGGACTGAGCGCTGCAACGCCCGCGCCTTGAAAGCGTTGATCGGCAGACTATCCTAATGAAGACGATCGGGCTTGCGCATCCTGCGGCAAGCCCCACCACGCCGGAGTTTTGTCATGAACCGGGTCAAGAAAATCCTTGGGCTTGTGATCTTCGTTCCCCTTGCGGTCGTGCTGATCGTGCTCTGCGTCGCCAACCGGCAGATGGTCACCCTCGCGCTTAATCCGTTCCGCCCGGACGATGCTGTGCTGTCGGTGAGCGCGCCCTTCTTCCTGTTTCTGTTCCTCACCCTCATTCTTGGCATGTTCATCGGCTCGCTCGTCACCTGGCTGAACCAGGGACGGCACCGCAGGCAGGCCCGCACCGAAGCCCGCGCCGCGCTTGCGCGGGACCGGGACGGTGGGCGCCAGCCGGTCAAATCGGCGAGCGAGCCCGCAAGGGCCGCACTCGTTCCCGCGGCGAAGGGCTGAGCGCCGTTACGCCTCGGCCATTTTTTGGCCGACCGCCGTATTGAAGTCAGCGAAGAACTGTTGCGCAAGCTTCTGCGAGGTGGAGCCGATCAGCCGCGAGCCGAGCTGGGCCAGTTTGCCGCCCACCTGCGCATCCGCCTGATATTTCAGGATCGTCTCGCCGCCGTCCTCCGTGAGGACGACATCGGCAAATCCCTTGGCAAAGCCTGCAATGCCACCCTTGCCTTCGCCGGAAATCCGGTAGCTTTCCGGAGCGTTGATGTCGCTCAGCGTCACCTCGCCCTTGAAGCTGGCCGAAACGGGGCCGATCTTCAGTTTGACGGTAGCGGCAAGCTCGGTCGGTGACCGTTGCTCCAACTCCTGACAGCCGGGTATGCACTGTCGCAGGATATCCGGATCGTTCAGGGCCTCCCAAACGACCTGCCGTGGCGCCGCTATACGCTCTTCACCGCTGATTTCCATGGCTCTCCTCCCAAGCCGGCCTCCTCGCCAGCCTTTCACCTTCCTGTATCGCAGAAGGGAAACCGCTTTGCCAAGGGCCTCACCGATGCTATCTCCTGCGGAAAATCTGAATGAGCCAGCGGAAGACACGTTGAAGAAGAGACCCGAGCGGCAGGAGTCGCGCAATCCGAAATCCGGTCGGCCGGCGCCGCGGCAGAACAGGCCGACCGCCGCTGCGGGCGCAGGCGCGAAGAAATTTGCCGCCGCCGCGCCAAAACCCGAACCGGCTGCCGCCAAGGCGCCGCCTGCCGAGACGCGGCCACTGATCAAGCGAAGCGGCGACCTGCCGCTGGAGCGTGTGCCGGTGATCCTGGAATCCGCCGGTGCCGGTGATTTTCACCTGATCGATAGCGGCGCGGGCCTCAAACTCGAACAATACGGCCCGTATCGGATCGTGCGGCCCGAGGCCCAGGCGCTCTGGCAGCCATCGCTGCCGGCGCATGTGTGGGACAAGGCCGATGCCGTCTTCACCGGCGATACGGATGAGGATGGCATGGGGCGCTGGCGTTTCCCGACGGAGGCGCTCGGCGAAACCTGGCCACTGTCGCTGCTCGGCGTCGATTTCCTCGGGCGTTTCACCGCCTTCCGCCATGTCGGCGTGTTCCCGGAACAGATCGTCCACTGGTCCTGGCTGAAGGAAAAATCCGAGCAAGCGGGCCGTCCGCTGAAGGTGCTGAACCTCTTCGGTTATACCGGCGTCGCCTCGCTGGTGGCCGCCGCGGCCGGCGCGGAAGTCACGCATGTGGACGCCTCGAAGAAGGCGATCGGCTGGGCACGCGAGAACCAGGCCCTTGCCCGGCTCGACCGGGCGCCGATCCGCTGGATCTGCGAGGACGCCATGAAGTTCATCCTGCGGGAAGAGCGCCGTGGCAGCCGCTACGACATCATTCTCGCCGATCCGCCGAAATTCGGCCGCGGCCCGAATGGCGAGGTGTTTCATCTCTTCGAACAACTGCCGCTGATGCTGGACGTCTGCCGCGAAATCCTGGCACCGAAGGCAACCGGTCTCGTTCTGACGGCCTATTCCATCCGGGCGAGCTTCTATTCCATTCATGAGCTGATGCGCGAGACCATGCGCGGGGCAGGCGGCGCCGTCGAATCCGGCGAACTCGTCATCCGTGAGGCCGGCCTTGACGGTCAGTCCAAGGGCCGCGCGCTCTCCACATCCCTCTTCAGCCGCTGGGTGAACCGATGACCGATTATGAGCGCAGGCCGGGAGCCCGCAAGGTAGGCCAGGTCAAGGAGGTCACCAGCCTGTCCAATCCGATCATCAAGGACATCAAGGGCCTGATGAACAAGAAGGACCGTGAGGAAAGCGGCACCTTCATGGCGGAAGGCCTGAAGCTGGTCATTGATGCGATCGAACTCGGCTGGGACATCCGCACGCTGGTCTATGCCAAGGCGGCCAAGGGCAAGCCGCTGGTCGAACAGGTCGCCGCAAAGACGGTTGCCCGCGGCGGGCTCGTGCTGGAAGTCAGCGAAAAGGTGCTGTCCTCGGTAACACGGCGCGACAATCCGCAGATGGTCGTCGGCATCTTTGAACAGCGCTGGCAGACGCTGGACGGGCTTGCTCTTCAGGCGGACCAGACCTTCGTCGCGCTCGACCGTGTGCGCGACCCCGGCAACCTCGGAACGATCATCCGCACCGCCGATGCCGCCGGCGCCTCCGGCGTCGTTCTGGTCGGCGAGTGTACCGATCCGTTCTCGATCGAAACCGTACGGGCCACGATGGGCTCGGTGTTTGCCGTGCCGCTTTACCGCGCCTCGGTGGCGGAATTCCTCGCCTGGAGCCGGGCAAGCGGCGGCCAGGTCGTTGCCACCCATCTGGCCGGTGCGGTGGATTACCGGACCATCACCTACAAGGCCAAGCCCAGCATTCTGCTGATGGGCAACGAACAATCCGGCCTGCCGGATGAACTGGCGAAGGCGGCCGACCGACTTGCCCGTATCCCGCAGCAGGGAAGGGCGGATTCGCTCAACCTTGCCATAGCGAGCGCCGTGATGCTGTTCGAAGCCCGCCGTCACCTTCTGTCGCTGGAGGCGAAATGACGACGCTGGACGTGAAGCCGACGCTGTTTTCCAGACCTTGGCCGATCTTCACCTTCGTGGTGCTGGCGGTCCTGGCGGATCAGCTGATCAAGATCGCCGTTGAAACCTACCTGCCGCTGCAGGAGGCCGTCCATGTCATGCCGTTCCTGGCACTGTACCGGACCTATAATCTCGGCGTCGCCTTTTCCCTGCTGGATCACATGGATGGCTGGTTCATCGTTGGCATGCGCCTGGTAATCGTCGCCTTCGTGCTGTGGATGTGGCGCCGGACACCGAAGGACCGCGGCTTTGCGCATACCGGTTTTGCCTTGATCATTGCCGGCGCGATCGGCAACCTTCTGGACCGATTCCTGTACGGTCACGTGATCGATTATATTCTCTTCTACACCGAAACCTGGTCATTTGCCGTTTTCAACCTGGCCGACAGTTTCATCACGATCGGGGCTGGCTGTGTGATCGTCGATGAGTTGCTGAGTTCGCGCCGAAAGATACAATGAGTGGTATCTTGCAATTCCGGTCGGTTGCTGAATGATGGGATCGCACTCGATGTGATTTGAGGTTATGTAATACATCGTAAGGATTCGCGTGCTATTGGACGATGCTATGCGCGATCTTGCAGATCTTCATGACCAGCTACGCAAGGCCTTCGGCCAGTTCACCCGGGCAGAAGCGGAAGAGCATGCGTCTCAATCCGCCGATCCGGTCGATCTTGTCAGCCGTTCCACGCAGAGCGTCCTGTCTGCGTTTCTCAGCCGCGTCGGCGCCATGAGCCGGTTTGCCGTTCCGGAAGAGGACGAAACACGGAGTTCGCCGGATCCGCAGGTGATCGCCTCTGCCAGCCTCTCTGCTGCGCCGCGCGCCTTTCTCGAAAGCAATGATCTGCTCGCGACGCCCGCCGTCGTTCGCGCGGCCCACGGGCAGGTGATGGCGGTCAACCGTGCCTTCCGCAATCTGACCGGCTCCGCGATCCTCGACGGCCAGACATTGGAAGACCTGGGCTTTTCCGTGCCGCCGGCCCCGCTTCCTCAACCGCGCGACATCGAATTTTCGGCTGGCGATGGCGTGCGCGTGCTGGCCTGGCAGGATGTGCTGGTCCGGGATGCGATCAGCCGCGATCTCCTTATTCTGAGCAGCGCCCGGGATGTGACCGAGGAGCGCCGGCTGGCCCATGAGCGGGAAGAGGCGCGCCTGCAGGCCGAGGCGGCCAGTGCTGCCAAGACACGGCAGCTTGCAACGGTGGTGCACGAATTGCGCACGCCCTTGAACGGCATTCTGGGCATGAGCCAGTTGCTGAACCAGACCAGCCTGACCCTGGAGCAGAGAAACTATATCGGCGGCATCCGTCAGGCCGGCTCGGCGCTGGCGCAGCTGGTCGATGATCTGCTCGATTATTCAACGCTGGAGGCCGGTCGCTTCCGGCTGAACAGCCGTGCGGAAAACCTGCGCCAGCTTCTGGAAAGCGTGGTGGAGATGCTGGCGCCCCGCGCGCATGAAAAGCGCATCGAAATCGGCGCGACCGTCGCCTATGACGTGCCGGCACTGATGGATTTCGACCCGGCGCGCCTGCGTCAGGTCCTCTTCAACGTCATCGGCAATGCCGTGAAATTCACGCAAGTCGGCGGCGTGCTGATCCGCGCGAGCCTGGAACAGTCCGATATCGTCATCACCGTGACGGATACCGGCCCCGGCATGACGGTGCAGGAGCAGCAGCGTATCTTCGGCGAGTTCGAGCAGGTCGGAGGCGCCATGGAGCGCAGCGGCGGCACAGGGCTTGGCCTTTCCATCTCCGTGCGCATCCTGCAGGAGTTCGGCGGTTCCCTGTCGGTCGCGAGCGAAAAGGGCAAGGGCACAACCTTTGCGATCCGCTTCCCTGCGCTGTCGGCGGAAGCGGGCAACGAAGGCACGGACCGCATGCTGCTGCTGCGCTCCTCCCGCGTGCTGCTTCTGGCGCCGGCGGGGCCCGTCGCCACCGCAACGATTTCGACCATCGAGACCTTGGGCGGGCGCTGCCGCCATGCCCGTACGGTGGAAGAGGCGAACCGGGCGATCGAACAGCTGCAGCGGCAGGGGATCACCTTTACAGACATGGTGGTCGATCACCGGGTGGATGACCTGGATCGCTTGACGGCAGACGTCACTCCGCTCCGCCGGATCCTGCTGGTCAGCCCGGAAGATCGCAGCACGCAGCCCTGGGATGCCTATGACGCCTGGCTGATCCGCCCGCTGCGCGAGCAGTCGCTGGTCGATGTCCTGCGCGGACGGCTTGGCGGTTCTGCCAGCCAGGCCATGGCCCGCATTACCGGCACCGCTCCACAGGAGCCGCTGGAACGGCGGGATGGCGGGCTGTCCATCCTTCTGGCGGAGGACGATCCGGTCAGCGCCATGATGGTGGGCGCCATCCTGCGCAAGGCGGGATGTACGGTTCACCACGTCTCGGACCTGGCCGCCCTGCAGCGTGCCGCGACCGCGGATGGTCATCCGGACCTGATCATTTCCGACATCCACATGCCGGACGGCGATCTTGCCGATGTGCTGCCGCTGATTTCGAAGATGGATGGCGGCAGCGAAGCCTCCGGTGCGCCGCTGCTTGTGCTGAGCGGCGAGACGGATGTCGACGTGCAGGAACGCATGCTGGCCGGCGGCGCGCGGCGGGTGCTGCAGAAGCCTGTCGATCCGCAGCAGTTGCTGGATGAGGTCCGCTCCCTGATCGCCTCTACACGCGATCGGCGGGTGTCATAATTCTTGTCATAAATGGTCCGAGAGGACTATACTGGTCTCCGGTTTGTCACTTTCCTGTCGCAGATTGATGTTCTATGGGATTGACTACTGGAGACGGGCGATCTGCCATGACAATCGATTTTCTGGACCGCGATCCCACTCTTGATGTCGACAAGGCGCAGCAGGCCCTGAGGCAGCCGCAGACGGATGTCTTCGGCCGGATCGGCAGCCTCGAGACGCGCCTTGCCCGCAATGAACGGGAAGTGGATGCCGCCCAGGCACTGCGCTACCGCGTCTTCGTTGAGGAAATGCACGCGCAACTGCCGCCGGAAGCCATGCGCCGTGAGCGGGACATGGACATGTTCGACGATATCTGTGACCACCTTCTCGTCGTCGACACGGCAATCGAGGGTGATGCGGAAGACCAGATCGTCGGCACCTATCGCCTGTTGCGCCAGGACGTGGCAATGGCGCATGGCGGCTTCTATTCGGCCTGCGAATTCGACATCGCCCCGCTTCTGGAACGGCATCCGGACAAACGTTTCATGGAGCTTGGTCGCTCCTGCGTCCTCCCGCATTACCGCACCAAGCGCACGGTCGAACTGCTCTGGCAGGGCAACTGGGCCTATGCGTTGAAGCACAACATGCATGCCATGTTCGGCTGTGCCTCCTTCCCCGGCATTCATGCCGAAGAGCATGCGCTCGCCCTGTCCTTCCTGCACAAGACGGTGCTTGCCAAGGGCGACTGGTCGGTTTCGGCGAAGCCGGAACTCTTCCGCGACATGGACCTGATGCCGGAAGAGGCCATCAATCCGAAACGCGCTCTGATGGCGCTGCCGCCGCTCATCAAGGGCTATCTGCGCCTCGGGGCCATGGTCGGCAACGGTGCCGTGGTCGATCAGGCCTTCAACACGACGGACGTGCTGATCGTGCTGCCGATCGAATCGATTTCCGGCCGCTATCTCAATTATTACGGCGCCGACGCCGGTCGTTTTTCCAGCTGATCCGGTTCACACGAGCCGGATCGGTCCCTCGTATTGGGCGACGGTCGCATCCGAGGTGAGAAGAAGCATGTCTTCGTGGGTCGCCTGTGCGATCAGGAGCCGATCGAACGGATCCTTGTGAATGGGCGGCAGAGTCTCGACCAAGAGCGCGTGAAATGACGTTACCGACAGCTCTTCGAAGCCGTTGATCAGCAGGGCTCGATGCAAGGTTCTGGGCTCAAGACGGAAATTCACCTTTTTCAGCGCCTTCTTGATGGCCAGTTCCCAGATGCTGGCAGAGCTGAAAAACAGGATGTTTTCGTCATCTTCGATGATAGCCCGCATGTCCGCCGTCAGTTCGGCAGCGTCCTCAGCGAACCATGCGAGAATATGTGTGTCGGCAAGGACCTTCATTTCCCGTAGAACATCTCTTCGATGTCCTTGGCGTAGAGACTGTCGAAGTCTGAATGAAGGGATGCCTCACCCTTCAGGAACCCGGCACGACGCTTCCTCTTCGCAACCGGCTTCTCCTCCACCGGCAAAGGCACCACCTTCACCGCCGGTCTGCCGTCCTTTGCAATGACGAAGGCATCGCCCTTGGACGCCTCATCAACGAGACGCGCGAGATGCGACTGGGCTTCCTGTAGGCTGACCGTCTTCATGGAGGCCTCGCGTGGAATTCGACTTGAAGTCTAATCTACGCGAGACCCTCCGGCAAGAACGATCACATGGAGGCGTTGTAGGCGGCAATGGCCGCCATGTTCAGGATGTCGCTGTCTTTTGCCCCCATAGAGGTGATCTGCACCGACTTGTCGAGGCCGACGAGGAGCGGCCCGATCAGCGTCGAGCCGCCGAGTTCTTCGAGCATGCGGGTCGAGATCGCAGCCGAATGGATCGCCGGCATCACCAGCACATTGGCGGTGTTGGAGAGCCGGCAGAACGGATACTGCTCCATCCGGGCGGCACTCAAGGCGATATCGGCACCCATTTCGCCGTCATACTCGAAATCCAGGCGGCGCTGGTCGAGGATCTTCACGGCTTCGCGCACCCGTTCGGAGCGTTCGCCGCGCGGCTGGCCAAAGGTCGAATAGGCCAGCATCGCGACGCGCGGTTCGTAGCCCATGCGCCGCGCCATGCGGGCGGCCTCGCAGGCAATGTCCGCCAGCTCTTCCGCGCTCGGCATGTCGTGCACGGCCGTATCGGTCACGAACACCGTCCGTCCGCGCGAGACGACGATGGATACCCCGATCACCTTGTGGCCCGGCTTGGCATCGATGCAGCGACGCACGTCCGAAAGAGCCGTCGCATAGTTGCGGGTCGTGCCGGTCACCATGGCATCCGCATCGCCGAGCGCCACCATGCAGGCGGCAAAATGGTTGCGGTCGTTGTGGATCAGGCGCTGCACGTCGCGTTGCAGATAGCCTTCCCGCTGCAGGCGGGCATAGAGGTAATCGATATAGGCTTCGACGCGGTTCGACAGACGCGCATTGACGATCTCGATGCCCGGACGGTCCAGTTCGATGCCGGCGCGCTCTGCAGTGGTGCGGATGACATCGTCACGACCGAGCAGGATGGCCGTGCCGAGCCCTTGCGTGATGAAGGAAACGGCAGCGCGCATGACCTGCTCTTCTTCCGCTTCGGCAAACACAACGCGCTTCGGCCGGCGGCGCACCTGCTCGTAGATGCCTTGCGTGGTGGCGGCGATCGGATCGCGGCGGGCAGACAGTTCACGACCATAGGCGTCGAGATCCTCGATCACACGGCGCGCGGCACCGCTTTCGATCGCGGCCTTCGCGACAGCCACCGGAATGGCGGAGATCAGCCGCGGATCGAAGGGCACCGGAATGATATATTGTGGCCCGAAGCGGGGGCGCACGCCCTGGTACGCCGCGGCGACATCGTCCGGCACATCTTCGCGCGCAAGGTTCGCCAGCGCTTCGGCGGCGGCAATCTTCATCGCATCATTGATCTGCCGCGCCCGAACGTCCAGCGCACCGCGGAAGATGTAAGGGAAACCGAGCACGTTGTTGACCTGGTTCGGATAGTCGGACCGGCCGGTCGCCATGATCGCATCGTCGCGAATGCGCGCCACTTCCTCCGGCGTGATTTCCGGGTCCGGATTGGCCATGGCGAAGATGATCGGGCGCTCTGCCATGGAGCGGATCATCGCTTCGGTGAAGGCACCCTTCTGCGACAGGCCGAACACCACGTCCGCGCCCTTCATCGCCTCTTCCAGGGTGCGCCGGTCGGTCTTCACCGCGTGCGCGCTCTTCCACTGGTTCATGCCTTCGGTGCGACCCTGGTAGATCACGCCCTTGGTGTCGCAGAGAATGATGTTCTCCGGATTGAAGCCCATCGCCTTGATGAGTTCGATACAGGCAATGGCAGCAGCACCTGCGCCGTTGCAGACGAGCTTCGTCGTTTTCAGGTCGCGGCCGGTCAGTTCCAGCGCGTTGATAAGGCCGGCGGCGGCGATGATCGCGGTGCCGTGCTGGTCATCGTGGAAGACCGGGATATCCATCAGCTCGCGCAGGCGGCTTTCGATGATGAAGCATTCCGGCGCCTTGATGTCCTCCAGGTTGATGCCGCCGAAGGAGGGGCCGAGGTAACGTACGCAGTTGATGAACTCGTCGACATTTTCCGTATCGACCTCGAGATCGATGGAATCGACGTCGGCGAACCGCTTGAAGAGGACCGACTTGCCCTCCATCACCGGCTTGGAGGCCAGCGCGCCCAAATTGCCAAGGCCGAGAATGGCGGTGCCGTTGGAAATAACCGCCACCATGTTGCCGCGGGTCGTGTAGTCATAGGCCGTGGCCGGGTCGGCGGCGATGGCCTTCACCGGCACGGCGACGCCCGGCGAATAGGCAAGCGACAGGTCGCGCTGCGTCGCCATCGGCTTGGTCGGCATGATTTCCAGTTTGCCGGGGCGACCGGTGCTGTGGAAATCAAGTGCCTCCTGCTCCGTCACCGATGCACGCTTGCGTGGGGTTCCCTCCGTGCGGCTGTCCTTCACCATGTCTCCTCCAGCATGTTGTGGGCATCCGGCCAGGCACGGACACGCTCTGTTGTGTTATCGGGGGAATAATCGATAAGGTCGCCAGCCAGACCGCGCAACAAAAAATGGCCGGAACGCTCTTGGAACGCCTTACATCAGAAGCCTTGAATGCAGCAGAACTCATCTCGCCGGAGAGCCGCGCGACGGCGACCCCGATGATGGAGCAGTATATCGAGATCAAGGCGAACAATCCGGATTCGCTGCTCTTCTATCGCATGGGCGATTTCTACGAGCTGTTCTTCGAGGATGCCGTGGAGGCCTCGCGTGCGCTCGGCATCACGCTCACCAAACGCGGCCAGCACATGGGCCACGATATCCCGATGTGCGGCGTGCCGATCCATGCGGCGGATGACTATCTGCAGAAGCTGATTTCGCTCGGCTTCCGGGTCGCCGTCTGCGAACAGGTGGAAGATCCGGCAGAAGCCAGGAAGCGCGGCTCGAAATCCGTCGTCAAGCGCGATGTCGTGCGGCTGGTCACACCCGGCACGCTGACGGAAGAGAAGCTGCTGTCGCCGTCGGAATCCAATTACCTGATGGCGCTTGCGCGCATTCGCGGCGGCGCCGAGACGCAGATGGCGCTTGCCTGGATCGATATTTCCACCGGCGTTTTCCGGCTGGCGGAAACGACGCCGCTGCGCCTGCTGGCGGATATCCTGCGCATCGAGCCGCGCGAATTGATCGTGCCGGACACGGTCTTCCACGATCCCGACCTCAAGGCGACCTTCGACATTCTCGGCCGCATCGCGGTGCCGCAGCCGGGCGTGCTGTTCGACAGTGCGACGGCCGAGAGCCGCATCACCCGCTATTTCGGCGTCGGCACGCTGGATGGTTTCGGAACGTTTTCGCGTGCGGAACTGGCGGCGGCGGCGGCCGCAGTCGCCTATGTGGAAAAGACGCAGATTGCCGAACGCCCGCCCTTGAGTGCGCCCGAGCGCGAAAGCGGCGCCTCCACCCTCTTCATCGATCCGGCGACACGCGCCAATCTGGAACTCACCCGAACGCTGTCGGGGGACCGGGATGGCTCGCTTTTGAAGGCGATCGACCGCACCGTCACCGGCGGCGGTGCGCGCCTGCTCGCCGAGCGGCTGATGTCGCCGCTCACCGATCCCGACAGCATTAACGGCCGCCTCGACAGTGTTGCCTTCCTGATCGACGAGCCCTCGCTGTGCGGAGAGTTGCGCACCGCGCTGAAACACGTACCCGACATGCCGCGTGCCTTGTCTCGGCTGGCGCTCGACCGCGGCGGCCCGCGGGATCTCGATGGCATCCGCCAGGGGCTGTCTGCCGCACGCCGTGTCGCGGATCTGCTGGCACCGGCACTGCTGCCGGATGAATTGTCGGTGGCGCTCACGGATCTCCAGGCCTTGCCGCTGTCGGTCGAGCAGTTGCTCGCCGAAACGCTGTCCGACGAGATGCCGCTTCTGAAGCGCGACGGCGGCTTCGTGCGTGACGGTGCCTTTCCGGAGCTCGATGAAGTGCGGGCGCTGCGCGACCAGTCGCGCCGGGTGATTGCCGGTCTGCAGCTGCAATATGCGGACGAGACGGGTATCAAGTCGCTGAAGATCAAGCACAACAATGTGCTGGGCTATTTCATCGAAGTGACCGCCGGCAATGCCGGGCCGATGACCGATACGCCGGAGGCCAAGGCGCGCTTCATCCATCGCCAAACCATGGCGAACGCGATGCGCTTTACCACGACCGAACTGGCGGATCTCGAAAGCCGGATCGCCAATGCCGCAGACCAGGCGCTCACCATCGAGCTCGATGCCTTCGACAAGATGACCTCTGCCGTGCTGGCGGCTGCCGATGCGATCAAAGCCGGTGCGCGGGCGCTTGCGGTGATCGATGTCGCGGCAGGCCTCGCCCTTCTCGCCGAGGAGTGGAACTACTGCCGGCCGGATGTGGATGGCTCCCGCCAGTTCTCAATCGAAGGCGGACGGCATCCGGTGGTGGAGCAGGCGCTGCGCCGCCAGTCCTCCGGCACCTTCATTGCCAATGACTGCGATCTCTCGCCGAAGGTCGATGGCGGCTTCGGCGCACTCTGGCTGCTGACCGGCCCGAACATGGGCGGTAAATCGACCTTCCTGCGCCAGAACGCGCTGATCGCCATTCTCGCCCAGATGGGCTCCTTCGTTCCGGCCAGCCGTGCGCAGATCGGCGTGGTGGATCGTCTGTTTTCCCGCGTCGGGGCCTCCGACGATCTGGCGCGGGGTCGTTCCACCTTCATGGTGGAAATGGTCGAGACGGCGGCGATCCTCAATCAGGCGACCGACCGCTCGCTGGTGATCCTGGACGAGATCGGCCGCGGCACCGCGACCTTCGACGGCCTGTCGATCGCCTGGGCGGCGGTGGAGCATCTGCATGAGGCAAACCGCTGCCGCGGCCTCTTTGCCACCCATTTCCACGAGCTGACGGCGCTGTCTGAAAAGCTGAACCGGCTGTCGAACGCCACCATGCGGGTGAAGGAATGGGATGGCGACGTCATCTTCCTGCACGAGGTCGGTCCCGGCGCGGCGGACCGTTCCTACGGCATCCAGGTGGCGAAACTTGCCGGCCTGCCGGAGGCCGTTGTCTCCCGCGCCCGCGATGTGTTGAACAAGCTGGAAGATGCCGACCGCAAGAACCCGGCCAGCCAGCTGATCGACGACCTGCCGCTTTTCCAGGTGGCGGTGCGCAAGGAGCAGGAAAAGCGCGGCCCGTCCAAGGTGGAAGAGGCGCTGAAGGCGATCAACCCTGATGACATGACCCCGCGCGAGGCGCTCGATGCGCTCTATGCCCTGAAGAAGCAACTCGTGTCGGCATAACACCCCCTCTGGCTGCCGCCATCTCCCCCACAAGGGGGGAGACCGGACACAGCACCGTCGCCTTCCGCGGAGAGGGTTATCAGGAGACACTTCTATCGTCTGACGCATATCCCCGCTGTGGGGGGCAGCAACTGCAGGAGGCGCTCGCATCCGGTTCTCCCCCCTTGTGGGGGAGATGGCGGCAGCCAGAGGGGGATTTTGCTCCTGAACCAAGAACGACCGCTCGCTCAACCGAGGTGGCAATGCGCCCCCTCCGACTGGTCACAAGCGAGATGCTTTTCACCCCTGCGCATTGGTCTGGAACATGGTAAGGGCGTCCTCGATCATGGTTGAGATCTCAAGGCGGCGCATTTGCTTTCCGTTCCACTTCCCTTCATCGCCGGCCTCGTCGTCGCACTGATCCTCTACCGCAACCTCAAGGGCGTGGAAGCGCCCGGGTCGCGGCGTTATCTCATGGCTTTCCTCTGCCTCTACGCCCTGCAGGGGATGATCATCGGCCTGCGCTTTGGGTATGGTGTCCAGCCTCTGATGCTGGTGCAGCCGGTGACGGCGGCGATCATGCCGCCGCTCGCCTATCTTGCCTTCCGGGCGCTGTCCTCGGCGCCAGTGGCCAATCCGTGGCCGCATGTTCTTCCGCCGCTGCTACTGGCGCTGGGCGTCGCCTTCGCGCCCTGGTTTGTCGATCCGCTGCTGCTTGTCATCTTTCTGGGCTATGCGGTGGTGATCTGGCGTCTGACGGTTGAGGACGAGATTACGGAGCCGGCACTGCAGAAAACCTCGGCCGTCGTGAGGGCGGCGCGGGTGACCGCCATCCTGCTGATCTTCTTTGCGTTCACCGATGCGCTTCTGTCGGCCTTCACCTTCTTCTACGGCAATGATTATGTGCCGATGGCGGTGACGGGCATGAACATCGGCGCCATCCTTATTACCGGCATCTATTACCTCTGGCCGGAGCGGGAAGTCATCTCGCCGGCTGAGATACAAAAGACGAACCTCCATATCTCGCCGGAGGATGAAGCGGCCCTCCAACGCATCCGCACGGCACTGGATGCCGAGGCGCTTTATGCGCAGGAGAACCTTAGCCTCGCCAGGCTGGCGCGAAAGGCGCAGATGCCGGCCAGGGATCTCTCCGCCGTCATCAACCGGGCAACCGGCCTCAATGTCTCGCAATTCGTCAACAATCGCCGCATCCGGGAGGCCTGCCGTCTGCTGGAAGAAACTGACAAACCGCTGACCACGGTGATGTTCGACTGCGGCTTTTCCACCAAATCCAACTTCAATCGGGAATTCCGCCGCGTCACAGGCACCAGTCCGTCGCAGTGGCGGACCCTCAAAAGACAACACTGAACGGTAACGGCTCGGAAACCACCAAGGGCAAAAGTTGACTTGCAGGCGGTAAGCAGATCATACCATGAACCGCTTTGAAAGGGATTGGGCTGAACTGTGCCGCAGTGATCCAATCCAAAGGAATTGTGTTCCAGGCTGAAACCTCCGTGCAAGCGTGCGGTGTCATGGCTGGAGCGTGCGGGGCGCAGCGGCAGGAAGACATGGCAAGACAGGAAATCGACTACACGGAACTGCTGGATGTGGACGGCCTGCGCCGGGATTGCGAGGCCATCCTGAAGCGCGGTTCGATGAAGCTTTTGGAAATGCGCGCTGCCCTTCTGCCTCTCTTCCGCCGCGCCAGCAACGAAGGACGCGACAAGGCGCGCGAACTTCTGGCGAAGGATGGCAGCGGGCTGAACTGCGCCGAACGCATTTCCTGGGTCCAGGATCAGTTGATTGCCGCGATCTACGAGACGGTGACGAAACACCTCTACAAGGCCGCTGCCGAAAAGGTATCCGTCACCGCCGTTGGTGGTTACGGCCGCGGAACGCTGGCGCCGGGGTCCGATATCGACCTGCTGTTCGTCCTGCCGCCGAAGAATACCGAGGACATGCGCAAGGCGGTCGAGTTCCTGCTCTATATTCTCTGGGACCTTGGCTTCAAGGTTGGTCACGCCACGCGCACGGTGGATGAATGCATCGCGCTGTCCAAGCAGGACATGACGATCCGCACGGCCATTCTCGAAATGCGTCCGATCTGCGGCAATGTGGCGCTGGCCGACGAATTGCAGACGCGGTTCGATGCGGAAATCGTCAGCAATGGCGGACAGGATTTCATCCTGGCCAAACTGGCCGAGCGCGATCAGCGCCACCAGAAGGCCGGCGATACCCGCTATCTGGTCGAGCCGAACGTGAAAGAAGGCAAGGGTGGCCTGCGCGATATCCAGACGCTGTTCTGGATCGCCAAATATCACTACCGCGTGCGGGACACCGCGCAACTGGTGAAGCTCGGCGTTCTCTCCCGCCAGGAACTGCGCCTGTTCCAGAAGGCGGAAGATTTTCTCTGGGCGGTACGCTGCCAGATGCATTTCCTGACCGGCAAGGCCGAGGAGCGCCTGTCCTTCGATATCCAGCGCGAGATCGCCGAAAGCCTCGGCTACCATAACCGCGCGACGCTTTCGGCCGTCGAGCGCTTCATGAAACACTATTTCCTGGTGACGAAGGATGTCGGCGACCTGACCCGCATTCTCTGCTCGGCGCTGGAGGAAGAGCAGGCAAAACCGGCACCGGGCCTGACCGGCGTCATCTCCCGTTTCCGCCGCCGCGTCCGCAAGATCCCCGGCAGCTCCGATTTCGTCGAGGATCAGGGCCGCATCGCGCTGGCCGATCCGAATGTCTTCAAGCGGGATCCGGTCAGCATCATCCGCCTCTTCCATGTGGCGGATCTGCATGGTCTGGAATACCACCCGGATGCCCTGAAGGCCGTCACCCGCGGCCTTTCCCTCATCAATGACGACCTGCGCGAGGATGCCGAGGCCAACCGGCTGTTCCTGTCGATCCTCACATCGCGGCTCGAACCGGCGCTGACGCTCCGACGCATGAACGAGGCTGGTGTTCTCGGTCGCTTCATCCCGGAATTCGGCAAGATCGTCGCGATGATGCAGTTCAGCATGTATCATCACTACACGGTCGATGAACACCTGATCCGCGCCGTCGAGGCGTTGTCCAACATCGACAAGGGCCGTTTCGCCGACGAACATCCGCTCGCCAACAAGCTGATGCCGCATATCGAGGAACGCGAGGCGCTCTACGTCGCGGTCCTGCTGCACGATATCGCCAAGGGTCGCCCGGAGGATCATTCGGTGGCCGGCGCCCGCGTGGCCCGCAAGCTCGGGCCCCGGTTCGGTCTCAAGCCGAAGCAGGTGGAACTCGTCGCCTGGCTGATCGACCAGCATCTCCTGATGTCGATGGTGGCCCAGACCCGCGATCTGCACGACCGCAAGACGATCACCGATTTTGCCGAGAAGGTGCAATCGCTCGACCGGCTGAAGATGCTGCTGGTTCTGACCATCTGCGATATCCGGGCAGTCGGCCCCGGTGTGTGGAACGGCTGGAAGGGGCAGTTGCTGCGCACGCTCTATTACGAGACGGAACTGCTGCTCTCTGGCGGCTTTTCTGAGGTGTCGCGCAAGGAGCGCGCCAAGGCGGCGGAAGAGACGCTGGCGAACGCGCTGGAATCCTGGAGCCAGAAGGACCGCAAGACCTATTCGCGGCTGCATTATCAGCCGTATCTGCTCTCGGTCGCTCTTGAAGACCAGGTGCGGCACGTGCATTTCATCCGCGAGGCGGACAAGGCCGGCAAGGCGCTCGCCACCATGGTGCGCACCGACAGTTTCCGCGCGATCACCGAAATCACGGTGCTCGCACCGGACCATCCGCGCCTTCTCTCCATCATTGCCGGCGCCTGTGCGGCAGCCGGTGCCAACATCGCCGATGCGCAGATCTACACCACGACCGATGGCCGGGCGCTCGACACCATCCTCATCAATCGCGAGTTCCAGAACGCCGAGGACGAGTTGCGCCGCGCTGCCACCGTCTGCCGCATGATCGAAGACGTGCTGGCCGGTAAGAAGCGCCTCCCGGAGGTGATTGCTACCCGCGCCAAGGCGAAGAAGCGCAACAAGACCTTCACCGTGCATCCGTCTGCGACGATCTCGAACACGCTGTCGAACAAGTTCACCGTCATCGAGGTCGAAGGTCTCGACCGTCCGGGCTTGCTCGCCGACATGACGGTGGTGTTGGCGGATCTGTCGCTCGACATTCATTCGGCGCGCATCACCACCTTCGGCGAAAAGGTGATCGACACCTTCTACGTGACGGACCTCGTCGGCCAGAAAGTGACCAACGAGAACCGCCAGGGCACGATCGTGCAGCGGCTGAAGACGGTGATTTCCGAGCAGGAGGACGAGTTGCGCCGGGGCATGCCGTCCGGCATCATCGCGCCGGATCCGGCCGCTGTCGCCGCCGACAATGCGCCGCGCAAGAACCGGGCTGAAGCATGAGCCTCGTCAAGAAGTTCGCGACCGTTGGCGGCGCCACGCTCGGCAGCCGCCTGTTCGGCTTTGCCCGTGAAACGCTGATGGCGGCAGCGCTCGGCACCGGGCCGATGGCCGACGTGTTTTACGCCGCCTTCCGCTTTCCGAACCTTTTCCGCCGCCTGTTTGCCGAAGGCGCCTTCAATGCCGCCTTCGTGCCGCTCTTCTCCAAGGAGATCGAGGCGAACGGCGTCGATGGCGCCAAGCGCTTCTCGGAAGAGGTCTTCGGCGTCCTGTTTTCCGCGCTGCTGGTCATCACCATTGCCATGCAGCTCTCGATGCCCTTGCTGGTGCGTTACATCATTGCGCCGGGTTTTGCCAATGATGCGGAAAAGACGGCGCTGACGATCCGCATGGCGATCGTCATGTTCCCCTATCTCATGTGCATGTCGCTGACGGCCATGATGAGCGGCATGCTGAATTCGCTGCACCACTTCTTTGCCGCCGCGATTGCGCCGGTCTTTTTGAACCTGGTGATGATCAGCGTGCTGTTCTACGCACTCTGGAATGGCGCCGATCCGCTGCAGACCGCCTGGTACCTTTCCTGGAGCGTGCTGGTTGCCGGCGTGCTGCAGCTGGCCGTCGTCTATGTCGGCGTCATCCGCGCCGGCATCAGCATCCGCTTCCGCATGCCGAAAATGACGCCGAACGTGAAGCGCTTGCTGATCCTCGCCATTCCGGCGGCAATCACCGGCGGCATCACGCAGATCAACCAGATCATCGGCCAGGCGATTGCATCGGGCAAGGAAGGCGCGATTGCCGCCCTTCAATATGCGGACCGAATCTACCAGCTGCCGCTCGGCGTGGTGGGCGTCGCCGTCGGCGTCGTGCTTCTGCCGGAACTTGCCCGTGCGCTGAAGGCCGGGCACATGAAGGAGGCGGAAGGCATCCAGAACCGTTCGCTGGAATTCGTGCTGTTCCTGACGCTTCCTGCCGCCGGCGGGCTTTGGGTGCTCTCCGAGGCCATCATCCGCGTGCTTTACGAGCGCGGCGCGTTTTCGGCCGACAATACGGCGGTGGTTGCCTCGATCCTTGCCATCTACGGCCTGGGACTGCCCGGCTTCGTGATGATCAAGGCGCTGCAGCCGGGTTTTTATGCGCGCGAAGATACCCGCACGCCGATGCGCTTCACCATCGTCTCGGTGGTGGTCAATTCGGCGCTCGCCATCTCGCTCTTCCCGCTGATCGCCGAGCGCGGCATTGCGACGGCCGAGGCGACGGCGGGTTGGATCAATACGGCGCTGTTAATCTCGACGCTGTTGTGGCGCGGCCACCTCAAATGGGAATGGGCGCTGGCGCGGCGCACCATCCTGCTGCTGGTTTCGACCGGCGTGATGTGTGCGGCGCTCACCTATGCGCTTGGATTCGCCAGCCCCTGGCTGACCCCGGAGACGGGTCTCCTCCATCAGGTGATGGCGCTGTTTGTGCTGATCGGTGTCGCGATGGTCGTCTACTTCGCCACGGCCTTCGTGATTGGCGGTGCCGATCTCGGCATGATCCGCCGCAACCTGAAGCGCCGGCCAAAGGCCTGATGAGGCGTCAGCAATAGACCCAGCGGCGTTTCGGCCCCACATCCACGTGGATGATGCCGTTGCAGTAACGGCCGATGCCGCCGATGCCAGGAGCAGTCGAGGCGGCCGCGACGATCGCCCGGTCGGAAACGCCCGGGACCCGGATGTCGGCCGCCAGGCAGTGGCTGTGCTGCGAGGTGCCCGAGCGCGGGCGGTGCCCCGATGTGACGACCGGCTTGCGGCCGGTCTTCACCGCGATATGCGCCAGGATGGCTTCCAGTTTTTCCGGAAAACACTCCGTTTTCACGCTGACACGCTGAACCGTATAGGCCGCGCTGTAATCATGGGTGAACAGGTTGCCGCGACGTTTTTTCGCGCCGGTGGTGTCCGCCGCGACCGCGGAAGAGAGAGACATCACGCTCGCAAGCGCGACGCAAAACAGTCTACGCATGGATGCTCCACTTTTCAGAAAGCCGGCCGGGTGCGGCGGGCTGTGTGTGGTGGAGCATTTCGTTTCAGAAAGTGGCCTGAATAAGAGGAATTTTGCTCAAAGTGATGATTAATACGCCTTTAATGCTAACGGCTGTTAATGTTCTCGTTAGGCGTGTGCATAAACTTGCCTTCTAGCCTCATAGATTGTTGACCTATTCCTAAATCTCGGATTTAAGCCCGCTCCTTACCGTACCGACCCGAACAAATCTGCGTATGGCCGGCCTGATGTGACGTCTCGGCTATTGTTTTCCGAGCAAGTTTCGCATTTTGTGCCGGCAATACCCATAAGAAACCGGGGAAAAAGGAGAAACCTATGCTCTTCCTCAAGCGGACCTTGGCAACAACCGCACTTGCCGGTGCACTCGTGCTCGGCGCGTCTGGCGCCTTTGCCGAGACGGTCCTTCACCGTGGCAATGCCGGCGAGCCGCAGACGCTCGACTACGCCCATATTTCGATCAGCATCGAAGGTTTCATCGTCAAGGACCTGCTCGAAGGCCTGACGATCTATGATGCCGCGGGCAAGATCGTGCCGGGCGCTGCCGAGAGCTGGACCATCTCGGATGATGGCACCGTCTACACCTTCAAGATCCGCGACAATGCCAAGTGGTCCGACGGCACCCCGGTAACGGCCGCTGATTTCGAATTCGCCATGCACCGCGTCGAGGACCCGAAGACGGCTGCCGAATACGCCAACATTCTCTACCCGATCAAGAATGCCGAGAAGGTCAACAAGGGCGAACTGCCGATCGACCAGCTGGGCGTGAAGGCTGTGGACGACAAGACCTTCCAGATTACCCTGGAACGTCCGACCCCCTTCTTCCTGCAGCTTCTCGCCCATTACACGGCTCTGCCGATCAGCAAGGCGAACTTCGAGAAGTTCGGCGATCAGTACATCAAGCCGGGCAACATGGTCTCCAACGGCGCCTACAAGCTGCAGGCCCACGTGCCGAACGACACGCTGACGGTGGTCAAGAACGACCAGTACTGGGATGCGGCCAATGTGAAGATCGACAAGGTCATCTTCTACCCGATCGATGACGATGCCGCCTCCGTCCGCCGCTTCGAAGCGAAGGAAATGGACCTCGTCTACAATTTCTCCGCCGACCAGATCAAACGCCTGCGCGAAAGCTATGGCGAACAGGTGCATGTGAGCCCGGCGCTCGCCACCTATTACTACACCTTCGACACCCGCGAAGCGCCCTACAGCGATGTGCGCGTGCGCACCGCGCTCTCTATGGCCGTCGATCGCGACTTCCTGGCGAGCGAAATCTATTCCGGCGCCCAGCTTCCGGCCTACCACCTGGTGCCGCCGGGCATGGAAGGTTATGGCGAAGGTGCCGTTCCGGACTGGGCCTCGCTGTCGCAGATCGACCGTGAAGACAAGGCGATCGCGCTGATGAAGGAAGCCGGTTACGGCGAAGGCGCAAAGCCGCTGTCGATCGAGATCCGCTACAACACCAACGCCAACCACGAGCGCGTGGCCACCGCCGTCGCCGACATGTGGAAGAACACGTTTGGCGCCAACGTGTCGCTGGTGAACCTCGACGTGGCTTCGCACTACGCCTACCTGCAGGAAGGCGGCAAGTTCAACGTCGCCCGTGCCGGCTGGTCTGCCGACTATGCCGACCCGGAGAACTTCCTGGCGCTGAACATCAGCACCAACAAGACCTTCAACTACGCGAAGTACAACAGCCCCGAGTTCGACAAGCTGATGCAGCAGTCCTACGAGGAGAAGGATCCGGCCAAGCGTATGGACCTCATGAAGCAGGCGGAAGCGCTGATCAGCCGCGACCAGCCGATCGCGCCTCTGATGAACTCGGCCGACCTCTGGCTCGTTTCGTCGCGCATCTCCGGCTGGGTTGACAACTCCGTCAACGAGCACCTGTCGAAGTTCCTGAGCGTCTCCGAATAATCCGAACGAGGGAGAATGACGCGCGGTAGCCTTTAAAGGCTGCCGCGCGTCCGTTCTTTTCAGCCCATGATCAGTTTTGTCCTCAGACGACTGATGAGCGCCGTGCCCACGGTCTTCATCGTCGTGACAATTTCGTTCTTCCTGATGCGCTTTGCGCCAGGTGGACCGTTCAACCTGGAGCGCCCTTTGCCGCCCCAGACCATGGCGAACATTCTCGCCACCTACCAGCTCGACCAGCCGCTGTGGAAACAGTACATCCATTATGTCGGCAATGCCGTGACCGGCGATTTCGGCCCGAGCTTCATCTACAAGGATAACACCGTTGCCGAGCTGATCGGCAAGGCGCTGCCGTATTCGATGCAGCTCGGTTCGATGGCGATCCTCATCGCTCTCATCGGCGGCGTCCTGCTCGGCACCATTGCGGCGCTGCGCCAGAACAGCGTACTCGATTTTTCCCTGATGGCCTTTGCCACCGTCGGCGTCACGGTGCCGAACTTTGTCGTCGGCCCGGTGCTGACGCTGATCTTTGCGGTGATCCTCTCGTGGCTGCCGGCGGGGGGCTGGGGCGACGGTTCCCTCCAGTTCCTCATCCTGCCGATGATCGCGCTGGCCCTGCCGCAGCTGGCGGTCTTTGCGCGCCTCACCCGCGGCGCGATGATCGAGGCGCTGCACACCGATCATATCCGCACCGCCAAGGCTTACGGCCTTCCGTCGCGGGTCGTCGTCGTCACCCACGCGCTGCGCGGCGCCATGCTGCCGGTCGTCTCCTATCTTGCGCCCTGTGCCGCGGCCCTTCTCACCGGCTCCGCGGTGGTGGAAAGCATCTTCACCATTCCTGGCGTCGGCCGTTATTTCGTGCTCGGCGCGCTGAACCGCGATTATCCGCTGGTGATGGGCACCGTCATTCTCGTCGCGATCTTCGTGATCGTCTTCAACTTGGCTGTCGATATCGCCTACGGGCTCCTCGACCCGAGGGTCCGCCATGACTGATATTTCCGCAACATCCCCGACTGTCGAAGGCCGCAGCCTCGGCCAGCTCGCCTGGCTGCGCTTCCGTCGCAACAGGGCGGCCATGGGCGGCTGCTTCATGCTGCTCCTGATCGGCCTCTTCTCGTTTGCAGGCCCGCTCTTCGTGCCGCATGCCTATGACGAGGTCTTCCCGTCCTACGTCACCATTCCGCCGAGCCTCGATCCGAGGCCAGACCCGAAGAGCCTGGAGGACGTGGCGGCAACCGCTGCCAAGCGTGCCCGCCTGACGCTCGAAAAGTTCGAGCTGGAAAACGGCGTCTTTACTGCGACCGTGACCTCGACAAGCCCGATCGATCCCCGCGCCGTGCGCTATTTCGACCGGGTGAACGAGTTCAAGAATACGCAGGTCAAGGAAACCGCCGCCGACCAGAAAAGCCTGGTACTGACCGGCACGGTGGACCAGAAGTATTTCTTCTTCGGCACCGACAGCAATGGCCGCGACCTGATGGTGCGCGTCATGCTGGGCGGGCAGATCTCGATCGCGGTCGGTCTCGCCGCCTCGCTCGTCTCGCTCGGCATCGGCGTCGTCTATGGCGCGACCTCCGGCTATCTCGGCGGACGGGTCGACAACATCATGATGCGTCTGGTGGAGATCCTCTATTCGCTGCCCTTCGTCTTCCTCGTGGTGGTGCTCGTCGTCTTCTTCGGCCGCTCGGTCATGCTGATCTTCATTGTGATCGGCGCGGTGCAATGGCTGGAAATGGCCCGCATCGTGCGCGGCCAGACCCTGTCCTTGAAACGCCGCGAATTCGTCGGCGCGGCCCAGGCGCTGGGACTGACCGACTGGCAGATCATCCGCCGCCACATTATCCCGAACACGATCGGTCCGGTCATCGTCTTCGTCACCGTTGTCGTGCCGCAGGTGATCCTGACGGAAAGCTTTCTCTCCTTCCTCGGTCTCGGCGTGCAGGCGCCGCTCGCCAGCTGGGGAACGCTGATCTCGGAAGGGGCGAAGAACATGCAGAACGCCCCCTGGCTGCTGATCTTCCCGTCGATCTTCTTCGTGCTCACGCTGTTTTCGCTCAATTTCGTCGGCGACGGCCTGCGTGATGCCCTCGATCCGAAGGACCGCTGATCATGGCAACTGAGAACACCAACAAGCCGGTGCTGACGGTCGAGAACCTGAAGGTCACCTTCACCACGCCGGATGGCGAGGTCGAGGCGGTCAAGGGCACCAGCTTCTCCGTCGCCAAGGGCGAAACGCTCGCCATCGTCGGCGAAAGCGGCTCCGGCAAGAGCCAGACCATGATGGGCATCATGGGGCTGCTGGCCGCCAACGGCCGGGTCTCGGGGTCTGCCCGCTATGGCGACAAGGAACTGGTCGGCGCCGGCCTCTCCGACCTCAACCGGGTGCGCGGCTCCAAGATCACCATGATCTTCCAGGAGCCGATGACCTCGCTCGATCCGCTTTATACGATCGGCAAGCAGATCGCTGAGCCACTGATCCATCACCGCGGCATGGGCAAAGGCGAAGCGCGCGCTCGCGTGCTGGAACTCCTGAAGCTCGTCGGCATCCCGGAACCGGAACGGCGCATCGACAGCTATCCGCACGAAATGTCGGGCGGCCAGCGCCAGCGCGTGATGATCGCCATGGCGCTTGCCAACGAACCGGACCTCCTGATCGCTGACGAGCCGACGACTGCGCTCGACGTGACGATCCAGGCGCAGATCCTCGATCTTCTCGCCGACCTGCAGAAGCGGTTCGGCATGGCGATCGTGCTGATCACCCATGATCTCGGCGTCGTCAAACACATGGCCGATCGGGTGATCGTCATGCGGCGCGGCGATATCGTCGAACAGGGCACGCGCGACGAGATCTTTGGCAATGCGCAGCATGACTATACCAAGATGCTGCTCGCCGCCGAACCCTCCGGCGCCAAGGCGCCACCGGCGGAGAAGGCACCGGTCATTCTGGAAGGTCGCAACGTCACGGTCGATTTCGAGATCGGTTCCGGCTTCCTGTTCAGGAGCAGCCGCAAGTTCCGGGCGGTGGATGCGGTCAACGTGACGCTCCGCCAGGGCCAGACGATCGGCATCGTCGGCGAATCCGGATCGGGCAAATCGACGCTCGGCCGGGCGCTGCTGCGTCTGCTGGAATCGGATGGCCGCTACCGTTTTGAGACGAACGACATTTCGCTGCTTGACCGCAAGGCCATGCGGCCCTTCCGCCGCCAGATGCAGCTGGTCTTCCAGGACCCCTACGGTTCGCTCTCGCCCCGCCAGACGGTGGGCGAGATCATCACCGAAGGGCTTTACGTGCACGAGCCGGCGCTCTCCAAGGCCGACCGCGACAAGCGGGCGATCGAGGCGCTGAAGGAGGTCGGGCTCGACCCGGCGGCTCGCAACCGCTATCCGCACGAGTTTTCGGGCGGCCAGCGGCAGCGTATCGCCATCGCCCGCTCGATGATCCTGAAGCCCAAGGTGGTGATCCTCGATGAGCCCACCTCGGCGCTCGACCGTTCGGTGCAGCGGCAGGTCATCGAGCTCCTGCGCGACCTGCAGCAGAAGCACGATCTCTCCTATGTCTTCATCAGCCACGACCTGTCGGTCGTCCGGGCGATCTCGGACCACGTGGTCGTCATGAAGAACGGCAGGATCGTCGAGGAGGGGCCGACGGAAGACATCTTCGAGAGCCCGGCGCAGGATTATACCAAGGCCCTGATCGCCGCGGCCTTTACGCACTGATCTGCCGTCTTCCGTCATGCTCGGGCTCGTTCCGAGCATCCACAACCCTTTGGATTTGCTCGACGTCGGTAGATCCTCGGCACAAGGCCGAGGATGACGGCGGATAGGCATCACCCGGCGTCCGGCTTTGGCCGGGCGCTTTTGTTGCTTTGGGTGGGCGGTTGCGCATCGTTATTGCGGCATGCTCATGTGGTAAAGCCCAAACCGGAGGCCAGTATGCCGCACAATTCGCTCTTCCTCGTGACGCTGATCGTGGATGATTACGATCGCGCCAAGACCTTCTATTGCGACACACTCGGTTTCGACTGCGTCTTCGACATGCCCCTCCCGGAAGAGGGCAAGCGCTGGCTGGTGGTAAAGCCGAAGGGCGGCGAGGGGGCGGGGCTGCTGCTCGCCCGGGCCGACGGCGAGGTGGAGCAGGCAGCGATCGGCAACCAGACCGCCGGGCGCGTGAGTTTCTTCCTGAAAACCGACGATTTTGCCCGCGACCACGCGGCTTTCCTGGCTAAGGGCGTGCGTTTTCTCGAGGAACCGCGTCATGAGGCCTATGGCACGGTCGCGGTGTTTGCCGATCTCTACGGCAATCTCTGGGATCTCATCGAGCATGCTGAGGGTTGATCGAGGTCTGCCCCTCACCCTAACCCTCTCCCCGTTTTGACGGGGAGAGGGGACGAGATTGCGGCGACCTTGCCATTCCCCCTGCTCGCCTGGTGAACCCAGGGGAGGAAGAAACTGCTGCGATTCCAGTCTCTGGAAAGGCCATCTTCGCCTAGAGGCCATACAATCCACGTTGCCGCAGGGGGTGCACGACGCGCGGTGTTTGACGCCGGCGCCACAGGCACGAAAGTCCCCTCTCCCCGCTTGCGGGGAGAGGGCTAGGGTGAGGGGCTGTGTCGGCACACCCAAGATGGGGCACAAGATTAAACTCGTCCTGTTGTCACCCAGCCCCTTGATCGAATGCCCGCTGCTATGCTTGATGCGCGGCGTAAACACCCTGGCCCTCAAGGGCGGGACGCGGAGAGATCGTCACCCTCTCCGATGCCCCGTTTCCCGAAAGCCTGTGGCCCTCCACCAGCCTTATCGAGGACGATATGAACAGCTTCAAGCCGCTTGTCTTTTCCGGCGTCCAGCCGACCGGCAATCTCCATCTCGGCAATTATCTCGGCGCGATCCGCAAATTCGTGGCGCTGCAGGAGAACAACGACTGCATCTACTGCGTGGTCGATCTGCATGCCATCACCGCTCAGCTCGTGCATGACGACCTGAAGGGTCAAATCCGTTCGATCGCGGCGGCCTTCATCGCGTCCGGCATCGATCCGGTCAAACATATCGTCTTCAACCAGTCGGCCGTGCCGCAGCATGCGGAACTCGCCTGGATCTTCAACTGCGTCGCACGCATCGGCTGGATGAACCGCATGACGCAGTTCAAGGACAAGGCCGGCAAGGATCGCGAAAATGCCTCGCTCGGCCTGCTCGCCTATCCGAGCCTGATGGCGGCCGACATCCTGGTCTACCGCGCCACCCATGTACCGGTCGGCGACGACCAGAAGCAGCATCTGGAACTGGCGCGCGACATTGCCCAGAAGTTCAACATCGACTTCCAGGACAAGATCCGCGCGACCGGCCAGGGTGTCGACATGGTCGTCGGCGAAGAGCCGATCCATGGCTATTTCCCGCTGGTCGAACCTCTGATCGATGGCCCGGCGCCGCGTGTGATGTCCTTGCGCGACGGCACGAAGAAGATGTCGAAGTCGGATCCCTCCGATCTGTCGCGCATCAACCTGATGGACGATGCCGACGAGATCCTGAAGAAGATCCGCAAGGCAAAGACCGATCCGGATGGCCTGCCGTCCGAAGTCGAGGGACTGAAAGGGCGCCCAGAGGCCGACAACCTCGTCGGCATCTATGCAGCCCTTGCCGACAAGACGAAGGAACAGGTGCTTGCCGAATTCGGCGGCCAGCAGTTCTCCGTCTTCAAGCCGGCGCTCGCCGATCTCGCCGTCGAAATCCTCGCGCCGATCAGCACCGAGATGCAGCGCCTGCTCGGCGATACCACCCACATCGACGCGATCCTGAAGGATGGCGGCGAACGCGCCCGCGCCCGCGCCGAAGCGGTGATGGACGACGTTTTCGATATCGTCGGTTTCCTGCGCTGATCAGACCATCCACGCCCGTTCTGCCCGCCGGTCCCCAGAGGATCGGCGGGTTTTCATTTTCCGGCTTTCGTATAAGTTCGCGCGAAGGCGTTTGAGACAGGGGAGCGATCATGGTTTCAAAACGGCTTTCACGGTTGGAGGGACACCGGCGCAAGTTCATGGCCGTCATCGACGGCACGCCGGAATGCGAAAAGGCCGTGCATTATGCCGGTCGCCGCGCCCAGAATTCGAACGGCGGCCTGGTGCTGCTCTACGTGATCCCCGAGGGTGATTTCCAGCAATGGCTGGGCGTGGAGCAGATCATGCGCGCCGAAGCCCGCGAGGAGGCAGAAGCCGTGATGGCGAAGGCCGCCCAGAAGGTGCGCGAAACGATCGGTATCGATCCGGAGGTCGTCATCCGCGAAGGGGGCGCCACCGATGAGATCAATGCGGCGATCGAGGAGGATCGCGATATTGCCATTCTGGTGCTGGCGGCCGGCAATACCAAGGATGGCCCGGGCCCTTTGGTGGCCTCGCTCGCCGGACGGGCAAGCGCTTTCCCGATCCCCGTGACCGTCTTGCCGGATACGCTGAGCAATGACGAAATCGATGCGCTCTGCTGAGGCCCCTTGACCTCGCTTTCGCAAGAGCGCACTTGAATGCAAACCTGATCCGGACTATCTTCTTTGGAAGAATTCTAAACTGGCGCCTGCTCGGCCGCCCGGGAGCTTGAAAATGTTCATCCAGACAGAAGCCACGCCGAACCCGGCAACCCTGAAATTCCTGCCCGGCAAGGTGGTGATGGAAAAGGGTACGGCGGATTTCCGTTCGCTCGAGGAGGCGCAGACCTCGCCGCTCGCCGCGCGCCTGTTTGCCATTCCGGGCGTCACGGCCGTCTATTTCGGCTATGATTTCGTCACCGTCACCAAGGAAGACCAGGAGTGGCAGCACCTGAAGCCCGCCATTCTGGGCTCGATCATGGAGCATTTCATGTCCGGCCAGCCGGTCATGGGCGGCGCTGCGAACCTGGCCGAAATGACCGACGAAGAGGGCGAGTTCTTCGAGGATGGTGACGAGACGATCGTGGCCACCATCAAGGAACTGCTCGAAACCCGTGTCCGCCCGGCGGTTGCGCAGGATGGCGGCGATATCACCTTTAAGGGTTTCCGCGATGGCACGGTCTATCTCAACATGAAGGGCGCCTGCTCCGGCTGCCCGTCCTCCACGGCGACGCTGAAGCATGGCGTGCAGAACCTTCTGCGCCATTTCGTGCCGGAAGTGCAGGCGGTCGAGGCGCTCTGAGTTCACGATGAAGCTGCTCGCCATCGATACGGCCGGGGTGGATTGTTCCGCCGCGGCCTTTGACGCGTCCACCAACCTGGTGCTGGCCCATGTGACCGAGCGGATCGGCAAGGGCCATGCGGAACGCCTGATGGCGATGATCGAGGAGGTGCTGACCTCTGCCGGTCTCGCGCTCACCGATCTCGATCGTGTCGCCGTGACGATTGGCCCCGGCTCGTTCACCGGCATTCGCGTCGGCGTGGCCGCCGCGCGTGGCCTGGCCCTGGCGCTTAAAATCCCCTCGGTGGGCGTTTCGACGCTGGAAGTGATGGCCGCGGCTTTTCTGCGGGATCACCCCGGACAGACCGTGATTGCGGCCATGGACGCCAAGCGGGACGAGATTTATGCTCAGGTTTTTGCGCCCGATGGCACAGCGCTGACGGCGCCGTCGATTGTGTCACTGGAAGACCTACAGCGCCTGGCCGCGACCCATGCCGCAGAGGTGACCGGCACCGCCGCAGCCCTGCTTCCCGGCGGGGCCTCCACCGGCGAACCGGACCGTTTCGACATCGAGACGGTGGCGCGGATCGGTGCAAAAGCAAATCCGGATCGATCGCGGCCAAAACCGCTTTACCTGCGCGATCCGGATGCTAAACCGCAAGACGGTTTTGCTCTCGCTCGTGCCTGACGATTCTGGAATGTTCGAAGACTATCTGACCTGGAAGCCCTTTTTCGACGTCGTGCCGATGCAGGAGACGGATTGCCCGGCAGCGTCGGACCTGCACGGCCAGCGCTTTTCCCGTCAGTGGAGTGCCGAGGAGGTGTCGAGCCTCCTGCAACAGTCCGGTGTCTTCGGTTTTTCCGCTCTGCAGACGAACGCCTTCTTCAGCCGGCCGCTGGGTGGTTTCGTCTTGTCGCGCGAGGCGGCGGGCGAGGCGGAGATTTTGACCATCGCCGTTTCCGAAAAGCTGGCCCGCTCCGGGCTTGGCTGGCGGCTGATGCAGGCGGCTCTGCGCGAGGCGCTGGAACGCGGTGCCGAATCGATGTTCCTGGAAGTGGATGAGATGAATGCGCCGGCTGTCGGCCTCTATCGCCGCCTCGGCTTCCAGCAGGTGGCGCGGCGAAAGGCCTATTATGCCGCCGCTGACGGAACGAAAACCGCCGCGCTTGTCATGCGCCGCGATCTTCGTTAGTCCGTTCTCTTCATAGACTGCAATGCAAGGCCGGGACGATATGACAGACCTTTCCAAATCCCTGGAGGAGCTGTGCGCCGAGCGGGGCATGCGAATGACCGAGCAGCGCCGCGTCATTGCCCGGATCTTGCAGGATTCGGACGACCATCCGGATGTCGAGGAACTCTACCGGCGCTCGACCAAGATCGATTCGCGCATCTCCATTTCCACCGTCTACCGGACGGTGAAACTGTTCGAAGATGCCGGCATCATCGAGAAGCACGATTTCCGCGATGGCCGGTCCCGTTACGAGACGGTGCCGGAAGAACATCACGATCACATGATCGACGTGAAGACCGGCGAGGTGATCGAGTTTCATTCCGCCGAAATCGAGGCCCTGCAGGAGCGGATTGCCCGCGAGCACGGTTTCCGCCTCGTCGGCCATCGTCTGGAGCTCTACGGTATCCCGCTGGACAAGGACGACACGTGATCACCTGGTTCAGGATCGGCCTCATCCTTGCCATCCTGACGGTGGTGACGCTTGTGCTTTTGCCGTTCCAGCTGCTGGCGCTGCGCTTTGACTGGCCGCTGCGGCGCCGTCTGCCCCGCTGGTGGCACCGCACCGCCTGCTACCTGCTCGGCATCCGCATCCGCGTTCATGGAAAACTGGAAAGCCGAAGGCCGCTGATGCTGGCCGCCAACCATGCCTCCTGGAAGGATATCCTTGTTCTGGGCGCGATTGCCGACGTCGCCTTCATCGCGAAAGCAGAGGTGGCCGGCTGGCCGATCTTCGGCCTGCTCGCCAAATGGCAGAAATCGGTCTTCGTGGTGCGCGAGCAGAAACGCAAGGCGGGTGAGCAGGTGAACGAGGTGGCCGAACGGCTGGCCGCGCGCGAGATCATCGTTCTCTTCCCCGAAGGCACGACGTCCGACGGCAACCGGCTGCTGGACGTCAAGACCTCGCTGTTCGGTGCCGCCGCCGCCGCCGTTCCCTCCTCGCCGGAGGGTGTCGTCTATGTCCAGCCGGTCTCGATCGCCTATACCGGCATCTACGGCATGCCGATGGGGCGCTATCACCGGCCGATCGCCGCCTGGCCGGGAGACGTGGAACTGGTGCCGCATCTGATGGGCATCCTGAAGGCCGAAGCGCTCGAGGTGGATGTCGATTTCGGCGAGGCGGTGGAGTTTCGTGCTGACACCAACCGAAAGGTCGCCGGCGCGACCGTGATCCAGCGGCTGCGCACCCAGCTGCAAGAGCGGCTCTACCCGCGCGCCGGCTGAAAGATCCCTTCTATTTCCGGGCATCTTGCAGTAAAGAAGCCGCCATGAGCGACCAGACCATCTCCCTTTCGGCGACCGCAGACGCGGCAGCGCCCGTGGCCAACACAGCCTCCAACACGCGAAAAGTGTTCATCAAGACCTACGGGTGTCAGATGAACGTCTATGATTCCGTGCGCATGGGCGATGCCCTGGCGAGCGAAGGTTATGTCACGACGGAGACGATGGAGGAGGCGGACCTCGTCCTCCTCAACACCTGTCATATCCGCGAAAAGGCAGCGGAAAAGGTCTACTCCGCGCTTGGGCGCCTCCGCGAGATGAAGAAGGAACGGGCCGCCAACGGTCGCGAGATGATGATCGGCGTGGCCGGTTGCGTCGCCCAGGCGGAAGGCGAGGAAATCCTGCGCCGTGCGCCGGCGGTGGACGTGGTCATCGGTCCGCAGACCTATCACCGCCTGCCGCAGGCGCTGAAGCGCGCACGCCGGGGCGAGCGTGTGATCGAGACGGACTATGCCGTCGAGGACAAGTTCGAGCACCTGCCGAAGACCGAAAAGGCGGTCATCCGCTCGCGCGGCGTCACCTCCTTCCTGACCGTCCAGGAAGGCTGCGACAAGTTCTGCACCTTCTGCGTGGTGCCCTATACCCGCGGTTCCGAAGTCTCCCGGTCCCTGTCGCAGATTTTGGACGAGGCTGAGCGGCTGGTCGAAGGCGGCGTGCGCGAGATCACGCTGCTGGGCCAGAACGTCAACGCCTGGCACGGCGAGGGACCGAAGGGCGAGGCCTGGGGCCTTGGCGATCTGCTCTACCGTCTGGCCGAAATTCCCGGTCTGGCGCGGCTGCGCTATACCACGAGCCACCCGCGCGACATGGACGATCGCCTGATCGAGGCGCATCGGGACCTCAGGGCGCTGATGCCGTATCTGCATCTTCCGGTGCAGGCCGGCTCCGACCGGGTGCTGAAGGCGATGAACCGCCGGCATACGGCGGAGGATTATATCCGCCTGATCGACCGTATCCGCACCGCCCGCCCGGACATCGCGCTCTCCGGCGATTTCATTGTCGGTTTCCCGGGCGAAACGGACGCGGAATTCGAGGATACGCTCAAGCTGGTCGAGACCGTGCGTTACGCGCAGGCCTATTCGTTCAAATATTCCACCCGTCCCGGAACTCCGGGTGCCGAACTTGGTTCGCAGGTCGATGAAGAGGTGAAGGCCGAGCGCCTGGAACGGCTGCAGGCCCTGCTTCTGAAACAACAGCACGAATTCGCCGAAGAGTGCGTCGGCAAGGTCATCGATATCCTGCTGGAAAAGCCCGGCCGCAACCCCGGCCAGCTGATCGGACGCTCTCCCTGGCTGCAGTCTGTGAATGTTGATGCAAAATCATCGCAAATCGGTGACATTATCTCTGTACGAATCATAGGCACCGGACCGAACAGCTTGTTTGCCGAGCGAATCGAGCGTTAAATGGTCCGACCAACCTGATAGGAGACAGCCTACTTGAACGGACGTGAATTGGTTTCTTCATCCTCGCGCCACCCCAGATCCCCCGCGATTGACGCCAATCACTTCGTCTTGACGTTCGAGAACAACAGGCTGGCGAGTGAACTTTTCGGACAATTTGACCAGAATCTGAAGCTCCTGGAAGAGCGGCTGCATATCGATGCGCGCGCTCGCGGCAATTCGGTGAGCATTACCGGCGAACTGGTCGCCACCAACCAGGCGCGCCGCGCGCTGGATTTTCTCTACGAGCGCCTGCAGAAGGGTGGCTCGGTCGAAACCTCCGATGTGGAAGGCGCAATCCGGATGGCCGTTGCGGCAGATGACCAGTTGTCGCTTCCGACCCTGGAGCGAAAGGCCAAGCTCTCCATGGCGCAGATCTCCACCCGCAAGAAGACAATCCAGGCGCGCACGCCGACGCAGGACGCCTATATGCGGGCGCTGGAGCGCTCCGAACTCGTCTTCGGCGTCGGGCCGGCCGGGACCGGCAAGACCTATCTCGCCGTTGCCCATGCGGCCCAGCTTCTGGAGCGTGGGGCGGTGGACAAGATCATTCTCTCGCGCCCGGCGGTCGAAGCGGGCGAACGCCTGGGCTTCCTGCCCGGCGACATGAAGGAAAAGGTCGATCCCTATCTGCGGCCTCTTTACGACGCGCTCTACGACATGATTGCCGGCGACAAGGTGGAGCGGGCGATCACGGCCGGCGTCATCGAGATTGCGCCGCTCGCCTTCATGCGCGGCCGCACGCTCGCCAATGCCGCCGTCATTCTCGACGAGGCGCAGAACACTACCTCCATGCAGATGAAGATGTTCCTGACGCGCCTTGGCGAGAACTCGCGGATGATCATCACCGGCGACCCGAGCCAGGTGGATCTGCCGCGCGGCGTCAAGTCCGGCCTGGTCGAGGCGCTGCAGGTACTGAAGGGCGTCGAGGAAATCTCCGTCGTCCGCTTCAAGGACAGCGACGTCGTGCGCCATCCGCTGGTCGGCCGCATCGTCAAGGCTTATGACGCGCAGTACACCGTTCACGAGGAAAGTGAGGACGCAGGCCACGAGTGAGCCTGGACCCCCATGCCAGACCTGGATTTACAGATCAGCGTCGAAGATGACCGCTGGCCGGACGAAGAGCAGTTGAACACGCTGTGCAAGCGCGTTCTGGATGCCGCCGCGCAGATGCTCGCGACCGAGGAAAAACAGCCTTTCCCGAAGCAACCTTGCGAAGTCTCGCTGGTTTTCACCGACGATGCGGCCATCCGCGAGATCAATGCCGAATGGCGCGGCAAGGACAAGGCGACCAATGTCCTGTCCTTCCCGGCCTTCCCGGTAACGCCCGGCAAGATGCCAGGTCCGATGCTGGGCGATATCGTCATTGCGCGCGAGACGCTCGAGCGGGAGGCTGAGGAGCTCGAAAAGCCCTTTGACGACCATCTGACGCACCTGATGGTGCACGGTTTCCTCCACCTTTTCGGCTACGACCACATCGAAAAGGACGAGGCGGAAAAAATGGAAGCGCTCGAGACTCGTATTTTGGCCGGCCTTGGCCTATCTGATCCCTATGCGGGACAAGACCCGATAGTGTAAACTGGAACCATGAACGACATTTCGACAAGCGCCGTCCAGGACGGCAACGGTTCGGAACAGCCGTCCTCGGATGAGGGTGGCAGTTCGCACAAACGCGAGACCGTCAACCGATCGCAGACCTCCTTCTGGGCCCGGGCCATCCGCCTGCTCAGGCCATCGCAAGGCGAGAGACTTCGCGAGGATCTGGCCGACGCCCTTTTGACAGACACCGCCGTCAGCAGTGCCTTTTCGCCGGATGAGCGGGCGATGCTGCACAATATCCTCCGCTTCCGCGAGGTGCGCGTCGAGGATGTCATGGTGCCGCGTGCCGATATCGAGGCGGTCGAGATGGGCATGACGCTGGGCGAACTGCTGATCTATTTCGAAGAAACCGGCCGCTCGCGCATGCCCGTCTATTTCGAGACGCTGGATGATCCGCGCGGTTTTGTGCACATCCGCGATCTTTTGAGTTATCTGGCAAAGCAGGCGCGCAACAAGCGCCGCGCGACCTCGGCCAAGACCGTGCAGGTCGCCGCCGCTCCCGAAGCCGTTCTGAAGGAGAAGCCGGTGCGCACACCGCGTCCGGCGTTCGATCTCGGACGGGTGGATCTCAGCAAGACGGTTGCGGATGCGGGTCTCATCCGCAAGATCCTCTTCGTGCCGCCGTCGATGCTCGCCTCGGATCTGTTGAAGAGCATGCAGGCCGCCCGCACGCAGATGGCGCTGGTGATCGACGAATATGGCGGCACCGACGGCCTCGTCAGCCACGAGGACATTGTCGAGATGGTGATCGGCGATGTCGAGGACGAGCACGACGACGACGAGGTCATGTTCTCCCGCACCAGCGACGACGTGTTCATCGCCGATGCGCGCGTCGAACTGGAGGACATTGCCAAGGCGCTCGGGCCGGACTTCGACGTGCGTGACCAGTTGGAAGATGTCGATACGCTGGGTGGCCTGATCTTCTCGGCGTTGGGACGGATCCCCGTGCGCGGAGAACTGGTGCAGGCCGTTCCGGGCTTCGAATTCCAGATCCTCGATGCCGATCCCCGGCGCATCAAACGGGTGCGCATCGTGCGCAAGCGTCACCTGGCCGCCCGAAGGCGCGTCTCGAAGGGCGAGGGCGATAACCCCACCGCGGATGATCAAGGGCAGACCACGCTCGCGACGGCCGATGATGGAGGCGACCGCAGCTGATCTGGCGCGCCGTCGCCTGCTGCGGAACGTTAGGTCGCCATCCCCGCGCTGCCCATTCCTTGCTGAAATGGCTCGGACGTTTGCTGCAACGATCTCCTCGAACCGTCGCGGCAAGATAGCCGGTTGGCCTCTTGCCACTGTCTGGGCTAACAAGACGGTGCCGGTTTTGCCGGCTGCATGATTCTTGGTTCGGGCACGGGGGACGACCGCCAATGGAACGACTGGCAAACCGGGTCATGCTGCTGTGGGGTGTTCGCCGGGCAGTTCTCGCGATCCTGGCCGGAGCCTTCGCCGCCCTGGCGCTTCCGCCGTTTTCCTTTGTGGCGGCGCTGTTTGTCTCCTTCACGCTGCTGGTCTGGCTGATGGATGGCTCGGCAACGGAGCCGGGCGCCGGCTTCTTCGCCCGATCCCGTTCGACCTTCGGACTCGGCTGGCTGTTCGGGTTCGGATACTTCGTCGCCGGCCTCTGGTGGCTGGGCAACGCGCTTCTGGTGGAGGCGGATGAATTTGCCTGGGCGCTGCCGCTTGCAATCCTTGGCCTGCCTGCCGTTCTCGCTCTTTATTATGGCCTTGCCACCTGGATTGCCGGCCTGGTCTGGTCCGATGGTTTCGGCCGGCTTGCCGCGCTGGCGCTCGGTTTTGGCCTCGCGGAGTGGCTGCGCAGCTTTCTTCTGACCGGCTTTCCATGGAACGCCATTGGCTACGGCGTCATGCCCATCCCGCTGATGATGCAGTCCGACCGGGTGATCGGGCTGTTTGGCATGAGTGCGCTTGCCGTCTTCGTGGTATCCGCGCCGGCACTGATCGGCACGCGGCGCGGCATGCTGGGCGGGGTGACGCTCGCTGTTCTCCTCGCCTGTGCCCATCTCGGCTACGGTGCCTATAGCCTCTCCCAAGCGCCGCCGCCGGGGCAACACGCGGAGCAGGAGGTTTCCATCCGCGTCGTTCAGCCGGTCATCGATCAGGCACGCAAGATGGATATCAATGATAGGGTTGCCGTCTTTGAAGAACATCTGGCCTTGTCGACATTGCCGCCGAAGCCGGGAGCGCGGCGCCCCGATATCATCATCTGGCCGGAAACGTCCGTTCCGTTCATCCTGACCCAGTACCGGGACGCGCTGGTGCGCATCGCTGACGTGCTGCAGGACGGGCAGATCCTGATTGCCGGTGTCGTGCGGATCGAGGACGCAGCGCCCGGGCAGCCGCCGCGCTACTACAATTCCATCTATGCCATCGACAGCCAGGGGCAGATCCTGTCTGCCTCCGACAAGGTGCATCTCACCCCCTTCGGCGAATACCTGCCGTTCGAGACCTTCTGGAACAGTCTCGGGATCAGCAATATCGTTGATATGCCGGGCGGCTTCTCCGCCGGAACGACCCACTCGCTGCTCACCTTGCCGAGCGGCCAAAGCTTTTATCCGCTGATCTGTTACGAGGCGATTTTCCCCGACGAGGTGACCGCTTCCGTATCCAGCGCCTCAGCACTTCTCAATATTACCAATGATGCCTGGTTCGGAGATACTCCCGGCCCATACCAACATTTTCAGCAGTCAAGATTGCGCGCAGTAGAGACTGGTATTTCTCTGATTCGCGGAGCCAATAGCGGCATCTCTGCACAGATTGACCCATTTGGGCGTGTACTGAAGCAGATCGAGTTTAATAAAAAAGGCGTGATGGATTCCACTTTGGGTCGTTTCTCCGTCTCCAAATGGAACAACTATAGCCGTCAGAATAACTTCTGGTTGATAATTCTCTCTCTGGCGCTGATTGCAGGGATTTCGCGTCTGGGTTTAAAATATAGGCTCAATTGACCCGAAACCCCCAAAATTGCATAGTGATCTCGTCGCTCGCGTGTGGGTATGCTGTCTGTTGCCGTGTGGGCAGCGGTAACATCTCAGATGGCATGCAGTTGCATGCGTAGCGTGTATGGGGACCTTAGAGCAACTTAGGACGCGTCTAATGATTGAGAACAAGAAGAAGCCAAACCCGATAGATATTCATGTCGGGAGCCGGATCCGGCTTCGTCGCACAATGCTTGGTATGAGCCAGGAAAAGCTTGGGGAAAGCCTCGGCATCACGTTCCAGCAGATCCAGAAATACGAAAAGGGTACCAATCGCGTTGGCGCCAGCCGCCTTCAGAATATCTCCAGCATTCTGAACGTGCCGGTTTCGTTTTTCTTTGAAGATGCGCCGGGCGAGCAGGCAACAAACCAGGCTGGAATGGCCGAGGCTTCGAGCTCCAACTATGTGGTCGATTTCCTGTCGTCCTCCGAGGGACTTCAGCTCAATCGTGCGTTCGTCAAGATCACCGATCCGAAGGTTCGCCGCAAACTGGTTGATCTCGTGAAGGCGCTCGCGGCCGAAGCCGACGTCGAGTGATCCCTTTATCGGATAATGGCCACACGCAGGTGTAAAGGGCGCTTCGATCAGTCTGTGGTCGAGATCGTCCAAGAGAACGCTGAACGGCAACTGCTCCCTGTGTCCTCCGCCTTGCTCCACTCATCTCCCTCCTTCCGGGCTGAGTGGATGCACGCACGAAAAAAGCGGCCCGCGTTGGCCGCTTTTTTCGTTTTTGGCTACATTTTTCTGATCTGTGCGCTGTCGTTGGCAACTGTTGTCGTATAAAGATATATTTATGTCGTTGTGTCCTTGTCAGCGAGGGCCAAACTGACTACCACGTTCAGCGGTTTGTTCTTGAGGGGAATCCCAGCATGCGCGCCAATTATCTGTTTACCAGCGAATCCGTCGCCGAAGGCCATCCGGACAAGGTTTGCGATCGCATTTCCGATGAGATCGTCGATCTCGTCTATCGTGAAGCCACCAAGACCGGCGTCGATCCCTGGAAGGTGCGCATCGCCTGCGAAACGCTGGCGACGACCAATCGGGTCGTGATCGCCGGCGAGGTTCGCCTCCCGCCGAGCCTGATGAAGACGGACAAGAACGGGCAGGAAGTGATCAATCCGGCCAAGTTCAAGGCCGCCGCGCGCCGCGCCATCAAGGATATCGGCTACGAGCAGGACGGTTTCCATTGGAAGAACGCCAAGATCGACGTCCTCCTGCATTCGCAGTCTGCAGACATTGCCCAGGGCGTCGATAACGCCGCCGACCAACAGGGCAATGAAGGGGCTGGCGACCAGGGCATCATGTTCGGTTACGCCTGCAACGAGACGCCCGACCTGATGCCGGCGCCGATCTATTATTCGCACCGCATCCTTCAGCTTCTGGCGACTGCCCGCAAGAAGGGCGAAGGCGATGTCGGCAAGCTCGGTCCGGACGCCAAGAGCCAGGTGACCGTCCGCTACGTCGATGGCAAGCCCTTTGAAGCGGTGTCCATTGTCCTCTCCACGCAGCATCTCGACGAAAGCTGGGATTCGAAGAAGGTTCGCGAGGTCGTCGAGCCCTATATCCGTGAAGCTCTGGGTGATCTGAAGATTGCCGACGATTGCGCCTGGTACATCAACCCGACCGGCAAGTTCGTCATCGGCGGCCCGGATGGTGACGCGGGCCTGACCGGCCGCAAGATCATCGTGGACACCTATGGTGGTGCGGCCCCGCATGGCGGCGGCGCCTTCTCCGGCAAGGACACGACCAAGGTTGACCGTTCCGCGGCCTACGCGGCCCGTTACCTCGCCAAGAACGTCGTCGCCGCCGGCGTTGCGGACAAGTGCACGATCCAGATTTCCTACGCCATCGGCATTGCCCAGCCGCTCTCGATCTATGTCGATCTGCACGGCACAGGCAAGAACGTGACCGAGGATCAGATCGAGGCTGCGATCCGCAAGGTGATCGATCTTTCGCCCACCGGTATTCGAAAGCATCTTGACCTGAACAAGCCTATCTATGCAAAGACGGCATCCTACGGCCATTTCGGCCGCAAGGCTGGCCGCGACGGTTCCTTCTCCTGGGAGAAGCTCGATCTCGTGAAGCCGCTGAAGGAAGCACTGAAAGGCTGAACATGTCGTCAGACGATACCGAGCGCCGGTCGCGGTCCACCGAGGCCTTTTTTGGCCGGCGCAAGGGTAAGGCATTGCGGGAGCGTCAGGTCGATCTGATGACGGCGCTCCTGCCCGAACTGAAGCTTGATCTTGACGCGGCAGCGCCACAGGATCTGAAGAGCCTGTTTCCGGTTCCGGTCGACACGCTGAGGCTGGAAATCGGCTTTGGCGGTGGCGAGCATCTCGTCCACCGTGCCGTCGAGAAGCCGACGACGGGCTTCATCGGGGTCGAGCCCTTCGTCAACTCGATGGCGAAGCTGCTGGCCAAGGTCGAGGAACTCGAGCTTCGCAATATCCGGGTGCATGATGATGATGCGACGAAGTTGCTCGACTGGCTGCCGGAGGGCTCGATCGACCGTATCGATCTGCTGTATCCCGATCCGTGGCCGAAGAAAAAGCACTGGAAACGGCGCTTCGTCTCGAAGGTGAACCTCACGCGCTTCCATCGCGTGCTGAAACCGGGCGGGCTGTTCTGCTTCGCCTCCGATATCGACACCTACGTCAACTGGACGCTGCAGCATTGCCGCGATCACCAGGGATTTGCCTGGACCGCCAATGAACCCGCCGACTGGCTCACGCCGTTCCCTACATGGCCGGGAACCCGTTATGAGGCAAAGGCGCGGCGCGAGGGCCGCTCGTCTGCCTATCTGACATTCGTGAAAGTTGAGATCTGAAGCGACTGGCCGCTTCGACCGTCAGTGAAGGCTGACGGTCTTCAGGTCGTCCTCGGCAGCCTTGAAGAAGGTGCTGGACCGGTTGTCCGTCAGCAGGATCGGCGTGCCGTCAGCGCCGAACAGGGCCCAGAGATCAAGCGCAGGATCGATATCCGGCGCTTCCGGGAAGCAGCGCGACACTTCTTCCGATCGCATCTTGCGAATATAACCGACTTCACCAGAACCCAGATGGGCGAGTTCCGACTGGGTGAGACGCGACGTCGCGTTCTTGAGGAGCATGAAAGCCTCCGACTTCTCTACATCCGGCATTGCTGCCACGAGATCAGTCTGAGACGGAAATATTAATTTTTCGCACCATGCGCTCCGGTTCCGGCCGAATGAGATCGACGGACAGAAGGCCATTGCGCAAACGCGCGCCGGACACCTGCATTCCGTCGGCCAGCACGAAGACGCGCTGGAATTGCCGGGCAGCGATGCCGCGATAGAGAAAATCGCGTTCTGCGGTCTCCACCTGTCGGCCTCGAATGATCAGCTGGTTCTCCTCCAGGCTGACATCCAGTTCCTCCTCGGAGAAGCCCGCAACGGCAAGGGTGATTCGCAGCCGCTCCGGTTCCCCGGAAACCTCTGCCCGCATCCGCTCGATGTTATACGGCGGGTAGCCATCATTGGCTTTTGCAAGACGCTCCAGCGTCTTTTCCATGCTGTCGAAGCCCAGAAGGAGCGGGCTGGTAAACGGTGTCATCCGGCTCATCTCTCAGTCCTTGAACACAAGCGACCGCGCGCGCATCCAGGTATGGCCTGCGCCTGCTGGGCCCTATATGGGAGAGCCATGGAACCTTCGCAAGCGCCGGTCAGCCGAGATCACGGCAATCGGCGGCGGCCTGTCTCAGACTTTCGCATCAACGTCTGCGGCCAGCGGAATGGCGGGCTGGGCACCCGGCTTCAGGCAGGCCAACGATCCGGCAACGGCGGCGCGCCGCAGGGCCACGTCGAACGGCAGGCCCTGGTCGAGGCTTGCGGCCAGATATCCGCAAAACGTGTCGCCGGCGCCGACCGTGTCCATCGGTTCGATCGTCAGGCCGGCGCTCGTGAGAAGGGTGCCTTCGTGCAGGGCCACGACACCGTCTCCGCCGAGAGTGACGACCAGGGTCTGGCCCGTCTCCGCATGCAGGCCGCGCATGGCCTCGATCCGCGCCTCGGCAGACAGATCCTTGCGGCCGATCAGCAGTTCGAACTCGGTTTCGTTCGAGACGAGGATCGAGGCCAAGCGGGCCAGACGGACCGCGTCCTGCGTCAGCGGCGCAGTGTTGAACAGTGTGCGGACGCCTCGGGCCTTTGCCGCCGTGAACGCCTGCTCGACGGCGTCGGCCGGCACTTCCATCTGCATCATCAGCATGTCGCCGGCATCCATGGCCGCGACCGCCGCATCGGCATCGGCTGCCGTGACAGTGCCATTGGCGCCCGGCACGACCGCAATCATGTTCTCCCCGTCGCCGCCGACGAGAATCAGCGCGGTGCCCGTCGGTTCATCCACCCGCTTGACGCCGGAAAGGTCGGTACCTGCTTCCTTTAGGAGCGCAAGCGCCGGCTCGGCAAACCCATCCCTGCCGACGGCGGACACCATCCGCACGGATGAGCCGGCCCTTTGTGCGGCGAGCGCCTGGTTGGCGCCCTTGCCGCCGGCGGCGGTGGCAAAACCGGTGCCGGCCACCGTCTCGCCCGGTTGCGGGAGGCGAACAGTCGTAGCGATGAGATCCATGTTGACGGAGCCGAAGACGGTAATCATGAGGAAGCAACCCGGTTGATGTCGAATGTGGCGCGGACACTGCCTGAGAGCATCAATCCTCGTCAACCACCCTCAGCTTGAGAAGGCCCGTGCGGCTCTCGACGCTGCGTTCGGCAACCGGTGGCTCCGCTGCCATCTGTTCCAGTTCCAGCGCGCCGATACGGGCGCCGCGGCGCGACAGTTTGTCGGAGGAGGTGAGGATCTGCTCGATATCCTTCTGCGCCATCAGGAAGTGCCCCTGCAGCTTGCGGGTGCGGTCATCCAACCGCGAGAGATCATCCATCAGCAATGCCACCTCGCTCTGAATGAGATGCGCCTGCTCGCGCATGCGCTGGTCCTTCAGCAGTGCCTGCAGCACCTGGATCGACAGCATCAGCAGCGACGGCGAGACGATGACGATGCGCAACCGCTGTGCCTTCTGGATGACGCCCTCGAAATGCTCGTGGATCTCGGCGAAGATCGATTCCGAGGGCACGAACAGGAAGGCGGTCTCCTGTGTCTCTCCTGTAATCAGATACTTCTCGGCGATGTCCTTGATATGGGTCTCGAGATCGCGGCGGAACTGCTGGCCGGCCAGCTTGCGCTGGTCTGGATGGGCCGCGTCGCGGAAGGCGTGCCAAGCCTCCAGCGGAAATTTCGCGTCGATCACCAGAGGCGGCGCGCCGTTCGGCATGGTGATGGTGCAGTCCGGCCTGAGCCCGTTCGATAGCGTGGTCTGAAAACTGTAGGTGCCTTGCGGCAGGCCATCGGCAACGATTGCCTCCATCCGTCCCTGGCCGAAGGCGCCGCGGGTCTGCTTGTTGGAGAGGATCGCCTGAAGCCCGACCACATCCTTGGCGAGCGTCTGGATGTTGTTTTGCGCCGCATCGATCACCGCCAGCCGTTCCTGCAGCTTGCGCAGGTTGTCGTGCGTGGATTTGGTCTGTTCGGCAATGCTGGAGCCGAGCCTATGGGTCATGCCGTCGAGCCGCTGATTCACGGCGCGGTTGAGTTCCGCCTGCCGGCTGCTGAGCGCTTCCGTCATCGCTGAGACACGCCCCTGCATTTCCGCCTGTGCGCGCAGAAGCGTATCGAGGCGGTTCTCCATCTCCTCCCGGCGCAGGGTGGCGGATCGGCGGAGGACCAGCGCCACCATCACGATGATGACGAAAGCTGCCAGCAGGATAAGGCTGTTCGTTCCTTCCAGCAGGGTGGCAAGACGATCGGCGAGGGTGTCGGATGAGGGTTGCATGGCGGAACCCTAGCCGAGAAGTCGGTTTGCGAAAAGATCAAAACGGGAACAAAGCGCGGAATTCCTTCTGTTGCAGCTTTTTGACCAGTTTCATCCGAAAAAAAGATGCGTTATGGGAAGCGCATGACGATCAAGCCGCTTATCATTCTTCCCGATCCCCTGCTGCGTCAGGTGTCGAAGCCGATCGAGCAGATCGATGCCGACGTGCTGAAGCTTGCCGACGACATGCTGGAAACCATGTATGACGCACCCGGCATCGGGCTCGCCGGCATCCAGATCGGCGTGGCGCGCCGTATCCTTGTGGTCGATGTCTCCCGCGAAGGCGAAGAGAAACAGCCGCTGGTGGTGATCAATCCGCAGATCCTCACCTCCTCGGATGAGCGCTCGGTCTATGAGGAAGGCTGCCTGTCGATCCCGGACTATTACGCCGAGGTGGAGCGCCCGGCTGCCGTGACGATGGAATATGTCGGTCGCGACGGCAAGCAGCACCGGATGGAGGCCGATGGCCTTCTCGCCACCTGTCTGCAGCACGAGATCGATCACCTGAACGGCGTGCTGTTCATCGATCACATCTCGCGGCTGAAGCGCGAGATGGTGATCAAGAAGTTCACCAAGGCGGCCAAGACAAAGGCCATCTGACCGCTTGAAGCAGCGGGCACGCGCTCCTATGATATCGGATGATATCCAGGAGGACTGCCCGTGGGTGACCTTTTGATCCGCAACATTCCCGATGCCATGCGCCAGAGCCTCGACGCACGGGCCGAGCGCTCGGGGCGCAGTGTTTCCGATGAAGTGACGGAAATCCTCGGGCGCGAGCTGCAGTTGGCAAAGTCTGCAGCGCCGGAAAAGGCGGGGCATCGTCTGCGATCTATTCTTGCGAATGAAGCGACCTGGACGGAACAGGAACTTGCTGAAATCGACGCGTTGCGTCACGCGAAAGATCGCCCGTCACCGCGTTTCGACGAATGATCGTTCTCGACACCAACGTCTTTTCCGAACTGAAAGGTCGAAAACATAGCGATCATCTGTTGGGATGGTTGGATGGCTTCTCGGCATCAGAGGTTTTCCTGACGACGATCACGGTTGCCGAGATCCATTTTGGTCTTGCCCTTCTGCCCGAGGGAGCGCGCAAGGCAAAACTGACGGAAACCTATTTGCGGCTGGAAGCCGAGTTTGCAGACCGGATCCTGCCATTTTCGACGGGGGCCGCTCATGTGTACGGAGTGATTTCCGCGCGCCGACATTCCGCGGGTCATGACATCGAGACGAAGGACGCCATGATCGCCGCCATCTGCCTTGCTCATGGCGCAACCCTTGCCACCCGCAACACAAAAGACTTCGAAGGGCTTGATCTTCGGCTTGTAAACCCGTTTGAAGGCGCCTGATCGAAACGAGGAGATCCGACGTATGGCTCTGCGCATCATCTTCATGGGCACACCCGATTTTTCCGTGCCGACGCTCAAGGCGCTGAAGGAGGCGGGTCATGAGATCGTCGCGGTCTACACCCAGCCGCCGCGTCCCGGTGGCCGTCGCGGCCTGGATCTCCAGAAGTCGCCGGTGCATCAGGCCGCAGAGCTTCTCGACATTCCGGTGCTGACGCCGCTGAATTTCAAGGACCCGGAGGAGCGCGCCCGTTTCCGTGCCCATGCGGCGGATGTGGCGGTGGTGGTGGCCTATGGCCTTCTGCTGCCGGTCGAGGTTCTCGAAGGAACGCGGCTCGGCTGTTACAACGGCCATGCCTCGCTTCTGCCGCGCTGGCGGGGTGCGGCTCCCATCCAGAGGGCGATCATGACCGGCGATGACAAGACCGGCATGATGGTGATGAAAATGGAAAAGGGGCTGGATACCGGCCCCGTGGCGCTGACAGCGGAAGTGCCGATCGACCCTGAGACCACGGCCGGCGAATTGCATGATACGCTGATGCAGGTCGGTGCCCGGGCCATGGTCGAGGCCATGGCGAAACTGGAGGCGGACGACCTTCGGCTCACGGTTCAGTCGGAGGAGGGGGTGCTCTACGCCGCCAAGATCGACAAGGGCGAAACGCGGATCGATTTTTCGCGCCCGGCGAAGACTGTTCACAACCATATCCGCGGCCTGTCGCCGTTTCCGGGCGCCTGGTTCGAAGCCGAGATCAACGGCAAGCCGGAACGCATCAAGGTTCTGGCGAGCACGCTGGGGCAAGGGCAGGGGGCGGCGGGCACGGTGCTCGACGACCGGCTGACGGTTGCCTGCGGTGAGGGCGCCGTGCGGTTGACGCGGCTGCAGAAGGCGGGCGGGAAGCCGCTGAACGCCGAGGATTTTCTGCGCGGCACGCCACTTGCCCCCGGCACGAGGCTCGCCTGATGCCGCGTTTCAAGATGACCGTCGAATATGACGGTACGCCCTATGTCGGCTGGCAGCGGCAGGAGAATGGCCATTCCGTCCAGTCGGCCATCGAAAAAGCCATCCTGTCTCTGACGACCGAAACCGTGTCCATCCGGGCGGCAGGCCGCACGGATTCCGGCGTGCATGCGCGCGGCCAGGTGATCCACGCGGATCTCTCCCGCGCCTGGGTACCCTACAAGCTGCGCAATGCGCTGAATGCGCATCTCGCTATGGCAGGAGAAGGCGTGTCGATTCTCTCCGTCGAGGCGGTCGGCGACGGCTTTGACGCACGCTTTTCCGCGCTGCGCCGCCATTATCTCTACCGTATCATCTCGCGCGCCTCGCCGCTGGCGATCGAAGCGAAACGGGCCTGGTGGGTGTCAAAGCCGCTCGATCACGAGGCCATGCATGCGGCCGCCCAGACGCTGATCGGCCATCATGACTTTACCACCTTCCGCTCGGCGCATTGCCAGGCGAACAGCCCCATGCGCACGCTCGACCGGCTGGATGTGACAAGAGACGGTGACCTGATCGAGATCCGCGCCTCGGCGCAGAGTTTTCTGCACAACCAGATCCGCTCCTTTGCCGGCACGCTGAAGCTCGCCGGCGAAGGCCGCATGACGCCGGAAGATGTGCGAGCCGCTCTTGAGGCAAGGGATCGCGCCGCCTGCGGCCCCGTGGCGCCGCCGGAGGGCCTCTACTTCATGCAGGTCGATTATCCGGAAGGCGCCGGATCAGCCGGGATAGACGCCGAGAAACTGCTCCAGCACGTCGGAGAGGATGAGTGACGGGACGATCAGCACCATCGTCATCGTCGCGATCATCAGCTTCTGATCGCCGAAGAACATTCTGAGGATCCGGCTGAGCGAAACCACGAGCGCGATGATGGCGGCGAGCCAGACAAGCGCAATCAGCCCGGTCAGCCCCGGAACGAGGATCAGCAGCAGGCTGAGTACGCTGTAGACATAGGCGAACGGCACCGACAGCCAGTTCGTGGTGAGCACGACGGCCGGATAGTGTTTGCCGATGCCAAGCAGACCCGCCAGAACGCCCGCCAGCACGATCGGGATCAGCCAGTTTGCCGCCTCCAGCATCGCCATGCGGAAGAAGAAGAGGGCGCCCAGTGTCTCGCCCGGCGCCAGATCATCGATGAACGCGAGCCGCCACCAGATCCAGGAGAGCCCGATCGCCGGCAGGCACCAGACGATGGCCCAGAACGAGCGCATCATGCCACGGTCGCTCACGTCGAGATATTGGAAACCGGCGCGGTTGCCCTTCACCAGCAACCAGAGGCCGAAGAGATAATGTTTCACTTCAGAAAGGGCAGGCAAGCAGAAGGCCTCCGGGCGGGGTAGCGATGTCAGCCATGGGCAACGATCAGTCCCATGGCCTTTTCAAGAGAGTGGGTCATCCAGAGCGGCGGCAGGATCGTCAGGAGTAGGAATGCCGTTCGTCTCCATTTGGGGCCGCCGATCACGGTATGCAATATGCGCCAGAGGAGGATCAAGCTGCCGATGAGGGTTGCAAGCATCAGCAGTGTCGCAGCCATCCATTGCAGCGTGGAACGGTCGTCGAGCAGCAGCAGGACGGGGTAGAGCAGGATGCCGACCGCATAGACGAAGGGTACTGCCGCCCAGTTCAGCATCACGATCAGCGGGCGGACCAGGGGCCGCAGGCCCAGCATAAATCCGGCCAGCATCAGGAAGACAACGGCAAAACACCAGTTGCTCGCCTCGATCACCAGAACCTGGAAGATATAGACCAGGTGCGGGCGCCCGAGATCGGGAAGCACCTGCAGGAATTCGATCCGCCGCAGCACCGCATAGACGATCAACGCCGGCAGGCAGAACAGCGCCGCCCGGAAGGAGCGGATCACGCCGTCATCGGAAATGTCGAAATGGGAAAGCCCGCGTGCATCACCCCTGGCGAGAAGCCTGAGACCCGCCAGAGGATGAACAAGCTCGCTAGGCAGCTGCATGGGCGAACCAGCGTTCCAGGAAGGTCTCGTAGATCCGCGTCAGGGTCTCGAGATCGGCAAGCGCCACCCGCTCGTCCACCATGTGCATGGTCTGGCCGACAAGGCCAAACTCAACGACAGGGCAGTAATCCTTGATGAAGCGCGCATCCGATGTGCCGCCGGTGGCGGATAGAGACGGCACCCGCCCGGTCACGGCTTCCACGGCGCCGGACAGCGACGAGATCAGCGCATTGTTGCGGGTCAAAAACACATGGCTCGGCCGTTCGGACCAGGTGATGTCGTAGCGGATCGGATCGCGGCCGGGCCTGAGGTCCGAATCAGCGGCCGCGGCGTCCAGCCGGCGCAGAAGCTCGGCCTGCAGGCTTTCGACGCTCCAAAGGTCGTTGAAGCGGACGTTGAACGCGAGCCGCGCCTTGGCGGGAATGACATTCGTCGCCGTGTTGCCCGTATCGATGTTCGTAACTTCAAGATTGGTCGGCGGGAAGTTTTCGGTGCCCGCATCGAGCGGCGGCACCATCAGCGCCTGCGCCATGGCCGTCGCCGCCCGCAGCGGATTGTCGGCGAGATGCGGATAGGCGACATGCCCCTGCACACCGTGGATGGTAACGAAACCGGAGATCGAGCCGCGGCGGCCGATCTTGATCATGTCGCCCAGCTGCTCGGGATTGGTCGGCTCGCCGACCAGCGCGGCATCCCAGCGCTCGCCCTTCTCGGCGGCCCATTCCAGCAGCTTCACGGTACCGTTGATCGCCGGACCTTCCTCGTCGCCGGTGATCAGGAAGGAGATGCAGCCTTTTGGCGCGCCGTGCTTTTCGACATGGCGGGCAACCGCCGCGACAAAGCAGGCAATGCCGCCCTTCATATCGACGGCGCCGCGGCCGAACATCTCCCCGCCGTCAATCTCGGCAGCGAAAGGCGCATGGGTCCAGGCCGTTTCATCCCCGACGGGAACGACGTCCGTGTGCCCGGCAAACATCAGGTGCGGCCCGCTTAGGCCGAGCCGAGCATAGAGGTTCTCGATGTCCGGCGTGCCCTCGTCCTGCGCCGTCACCCGCTCGACGGCAAAGCCGAGCGGCGTGAGCGTGGCTTGAAGAACCGAAAGCGCGCCACCTTCAGCCGGTGTCACGGATGGGCAGCGGATGAGGGCGCGAAGATTCTCGACCGGATCGGTGACGGACATGCGGGGTTCTCGGATCAGTCGCGCAGCAGCTCGTTGATGCCGGTCTTCGAACGGGTCTTTTCATCGACGCGCTTGACGATAACGGCGCAGTAAAGATGCGGGGCCGGCAGGCCATTGCCCATGGTGGCGTTGGCCGACGGCATCGATCCGGCAACCACGACGGAATAGGGCGGCACTTCGCCATACATCACGTCGCCGGTGGCGCGATCGACGATCTTGGTCGACTTGCCGATATAGACGCCCATGCCGAGCACCGAACCTTCGCGGATGATGCAGCCTTCGACCACTTCCGAACGGGCGCCGATGAAGCAGTTGTCCTCGATGATCGTCGGACCCGCCTGCAGCGGCTCCAGCACGCCGCCGATGCCGACGCCGCCGGAGAGATGCACATTGGCGCCGATCTGGGCGCAGGAGCCGACGGTCGCCCAGGTGTCGACCATCGTGTTTTCACCGACATAGGCGCCGAGGTTGACGAAGGACGGCATCAGCACCACGCCCTTGGAGACATAGGCCGAGCGGCGCACGACAGCATTCGGTACGGCGCGGAAGCCGGCGGCGCGGAACTGGTTCTCGCCCCAACCTTCGAACTTGGAGGGCACTTTGTCCCACCAGGTGGAGGCGCCCGGACCGCCCTTGACCACGTCCATGTCGTTCAGGCGGAAGGACAGGAGAACCGCCTTCTTCAGCCACTGGTGGACGGTCCACTGACCGTCTGCCCCCCGCGAGGCAACGCGCAACGTGCCGGCATCGAGAAGGTTCAGCGCTTCCTCGACGGCATCGCGGATCTCGCCCTTGGTGCCGATGTTGACGCTGTCGCGATTGTCGAACGCCTGTTCGATCGTCGCTTCGAGGGAGGAGAAATCCTTGCTCACGGGGCTGGTCATGGGAATTCCTTGGCTGTCACATGGGAACGTGATGAGGGGAAGCTCTCTGCCGGCTGGCAAAATCGTGCCAATTGCTCTAAGCGACCGCCAATCAGGCGTCAATGTGCTTTGGCGCGCAAGCGATTCGAGCCTTGAAGGAAATCCCCATGGCAGCAGGCAAAGAGGAGAAGATGCGGCGCAAGGGCGGTGTCTTCGATCCGCTGAAGGACAGCTCCGTCGATAAGCTGCGGGCACGCGCAATCCCCAAGACGCCGCAGTCGGAATCGCCCTCCTATCGGCTCGCCTATACGGACGAGGATTTCCTCTGCCGGGACGAGTTGCGCCCCGTGCGCCTGCAACTGGAACTGCTGAAGCCGGAAATGATGCTGACCGAGATGGGCATCAAATCGACGGTCGTCCTGTTCGGTGGCGCGCGCATTCCCGAACCCGGCACCGAACCCTGGGCGGCCCGTAACGAGGTGCAGAGCCGCAATTTGAAGGAAGCGTCCGTCTATTACGAGGAGGCCCGCAAGTTTGCCGCCCTCTGTGCCGACCATTCGGCAACGCTTGACCATCAGGAATTCGTCGTCGTCACCGGCGGTGGACCGGGCGTGATGGAGGCCGGCAATCGGGGCGCGGCAGAAGCCGGTGCTCCGACTATTGGCCTCAACATCCTGCTGCCGCATGAACAGGCGCCGAACCAGTATGTCACGCCGGCGCTCAGCTTCAATTTCCACTACTTCGCCATCCGCAAGATGCACTTCCTCATGCGGGCGCGGGCGGTGGTGGTGTTCCCCGGTGGCTTCGGCACGTTGGACGAGCTTTTCGAGGCGCTGACGCTGATCCAGACCCGGCGCATGGAGCGCATTCCGCTGATCCTGTTTGCCGAAAAATTCTGGCGCAAGATCGTCAACTTCGAAGCGCTGGCGGACTTCGGCACGATTGCGCCGGAAGACATGGATCTGATCAATTTCGTCGAAACGGCGGACGAGGCCTGGCAGGTTCTGGCAGACTTCTACGACATCAAAAAAGCCCGTTCCTGAGGCGTCAGGAACGGGCTATCTCGGGCGTCAGTCGATCGGCGGTTGATCAGAACGGAGCGTCCGGCAGGTCATCCACGGTGATGAAACCGTCCTTGTTGCGGTCCATGCGGGTGAACATCTTGTCGACCGCAGCGGTGGCTTCCGCCTTGCTGACCTGGCCGTTTTCGTCCGTATCGATCATCCGCACCAGACCAACGCCGGGCATCATGGCGCGTGGGCCCATGCCGTGGCGCTCGCCCCAGTGACGATCACCATGATGGCGGCCGGGACCCCGTTCGCCATCGGCCATCTCGCGGGGGCCGGGGCGGGCATCAGGACCGGGCGGCGGCGGATTGTCGCCAGCAGCCATGTCCGGGCCCTTCGGACCCTTGCCGTTTTCCGCACGTTCGGCCTGACGCTTCTCGCGCCATTCGTCCATGCGGGCTTCGCGGTAGTTGCGCATCTCGCCCGGCGTCAAAATGCCGTCCTTGTTGGCATCGATCGCGGCGAAGGTGGTTTCTTCCCAGGCGGCAACCTCGTCCTTGGAAATCTTGCCGTCCTTGTTGGCGTCCGCCGTCTTCAGCAGCCGCACGAACATCATGTCCTGCATCATCGCGCGTTCCGGTCCCCGGCCCGGGCCGTGGTCGGGACGACCGGGAGCGGCGAAGCTTGCCGGTGCTGCCGCGCCAACGAGAAAGGTGGCGCCAAGTGCGGCGAGTACGTAGCGGTTGAGTGTCATGAGGCTGCTTCCTTTGCTGTCTCTATGACTGGAAGCCTAACCCCGCCCTACGGTGCCTACCACTTAAACATTAGTAAGGCTGGATGAAACTTTGGTAAGGTGGATGTCAACCTGCCATCAGGCTCTGAAGGAAGCCCGTCAGGTCATCCGTCATGTAATCGACGTTCGGATCGGCGTCGTCCGCCTGCTCCCAGCGTTCGATGACAAAATCGCCAAGGTTGCGCGGCACCAGGAGAACCGTCGTCATGCCGAGGGACCGGGGCACGGCGAGATTGCGCGGCAGATCCTCGAACATGGCGGCATGCTTGGCATCGATGCGGTTGAGATGGGCAAACTTGTTGTAGGTCTCTCCCGCCGGTTTCGGCACATACTCCGCGGCAACGATGTCGAAGATGTCATCGAAATGGTCGAGGATGCCGAGCGCGCGGGCCGCAGCCTGCGCATGCGCCACCGTACCGTTGGTGAAGATGAACTTGCGGCCGGGCAGCGCCTTGATCGCATCCCCGAGCTCCGGATGCGGCAGAAGTGCCGAATAATCGATGGCGTGCGCCTTTTCGAGGAAGGCATCCGGGCTGATGCCGTGATGCATCATCAGGCCTTTCAGCGTCGTTCCGTGCTCGTGGTAATAGCGCTTCTGCAGCGCGCGTGCCTCCTCCCGCTCCATCTGCAGCAGGTCCATGACGAAATCCGTCATGTTGCGGTCGATCTGCGAGAACAGATTGACGTGATGCGGATAAAGCGTGTTGTCGAGATCGAAAACCCAGTCGCGGACATGGGCAAAGGCGGCGGGATCGGGAGAGGCTGTCAGATGGGGCATGGCCGCTTTATGCACGTTTGTAACGGCAAAGAAAAGCGGCGAACCGATCGGGCCTCCCTCCGGCTTGGCGACGCGCGGAGGCCGTGCTAGCCGCTGATCCATGGAAGCCTGGATCCCGATCACCATTGCCGCTGCCTTTCTGCAGAACCTGCGCTCGACCCTGCAGAAGCATCTGCAGGGACAACTCGGCACGCGGGGCGCAAGCTTCGTGCGCTTCGGCTACGGTTTTCCGGTGGCACTGCTTTACGTCTTTGCCCTGCACCAGTTCGGCGGCTACCGCCTGCCGGCGCTGAACCTTTCTTTTGCGCTCTGGGCGGTGATCGGCGGCCTGGCGCAGATCTATGCCACGATCATGCTCGTGCACCTCTTCACCCTTCGCAATTTCGCCGTCGGCACGGCCTATTCCAAGACCGAACCGGTGCAGGCGGCGATCTTCGGCTTGCTGATTCTCGGCGAGCACCTGACCTTTGGTGCGACGATCGCCATCATCGTCGGCGTGGTCGGCGTGATGTGCATCTCGGTGGCCCGCTCGCCGCTCTCGCTCGGCAGCCTCGTTACCTCCATGATGAGCCGCACGGCGCTGATCGGTATCGCCTCCGGTGCCGTGTTCGGCATTTCGGCTGTTGCCTATCGCAGCGCGTCCCTGTCGCTGGGTGGACCCAATGCGGTGATGCAGGCCGCCGTGACGCTCGCCTGCGTCACCGGCTTCCAGACGCTGTACATGCTGGGCTGGATGCTGGCGACCGACCGCAGCGAGATCGGCCGCGTGGTGCGCTCCTGGAAAACCTCGTCGCTCGTCGGGCTTGCCGGCGTCGTCGGATCGGCCGGCTGGTTCACGGCCATGACCCTGCAGCAAGTGGCCTATGTCAGGGCGCTCGGGCAGATCGAACTGGTCTTCACCTTCGTGTCGTCGGTCGTCCTGTTCAAGGAAAAGATCAACCGCCTGGAGGTGACGGGATGCCTGCTGATCGTCGCCGGCATCCTGGCCTTGCTGGGCTGGACGTGATCCGTGCAGACGGGCTGCAAGATCGACTTCACCACAATCTGTGCTAGGGTGACCGCCACTGTCCGGCGCATGCAGCGCCGCCACTTGCCTTGGGTCCAGCCATGAATGCCTTCTTCGACGGGTTGAGCGTTTTCCTGATGATGCTGGCCGTGATCTACGCGGTCACGGTTGCGATCTACTTCGTGCTCGGCTTTGGCATCACCTGGCTGAACAACCGCAACCCCGACCGGCGTATCCAGAAGAACCGGCGTGGCGAAAAGCGCATGCGCGAGGAAATCCGGCACAGCCTCCCGTCCATCCTCATCACCTGCCTGTCCGTCACCATCGGGCTGTTTGCCCAGTATCAGGGCTGGGCGCTGACCCCCTGGGCCTTTTCCTGGTGGACGGCGGTGCCCCTGTTCCTGTTGACCATGGTTCTGTTCGACGCCTGGTTCTATTTCGCCCACCGCGCCCTGCACACCAAGGCGCTCTACAAATATCACGCGCTGCATCACAAAAGTGTCGCGCCGACCGCCTGGAGCAATGATTCGATCGGGCTGGTCGATACGGCCCTGTCCCAGGGCTTTTATGCGGTGGTCGTCTTCGTCGTGCCGATCTCGCCCTACATCCTTCTGGCGCACCGGCTGTTCGACCAGATCAACGGCACCTTCGGTCACGCGGGCTTTGAATATTTCGCGTCGAAGACGTCACGTTACCCGTCGCCCATGCTGTGCACGACCTATCACGACCAGCACCACGCTGAGTTTCGCTTCAACTACGCCAATTATTTCTCGTTCTGGGATCGGGTGATGGGCACGATTTCGCCCGTCTATGACGCCCGCGTCGAGGCTTTCGAGGCGAGCGCGCCGGCACTCAACCTCAAGCGGCCCGCCAAGCCCTCCGTCGAGACAGAGGGTGAGAAGGCGGCGGGCTGAGCCGCCGCCAATGGCTCGTCAGGGAACGATCAGCGTTCCCGCACCGCCTTCGGTGAAGATTTCAAGCAGCACCGAGTGCGAGGTCTTGCCGTTCAGGATGACGACGCCCTGCACGCCTGCCTTGATCGCGTCGATGCAGGTCTCGACCTTCGGGATCATGCCGCCGGAAATCGTGCCGTCCTTGATCAGCGCCTGGGCCTGCGACACGGAGAGTTCCTTGATCAGGTTCTTGTCCTTGTCGAGCACGCCCGGAACATCGGTGAGGAAGAGCAGGCGGTCGGCACGCAGGGCCCCTGCGATCGCGCCGGCAAAGGTATCGGCGTTGATGTTGTAGGTCGCGCCGTCGCGGCCCGGTGCCACCGGCGCGATGACCGGGATCATCTCGGACTTGGCGAGCAGGTCGAGCAGGGTGCGGTCGACTTCCACCACTTCGCCGACGAAACCGAGATCCAGCACGCGCTCGATATTGCTGTCGGGGTCGATCACGGTCTTCTTGGCCTTTTCGGCAAACACCATGTTGCCGTCCTTGCCGCAAAGCCCGATCGCCCATTCGCCGGTCTGGTTGATCAGCGCGACGATTTCCTTGTTGATCGAACCGGCCAGCACCATCTCGACGATCTCGACCGTCTTGGCGTCGGTGACGCGAAGCCCGCCCTCGAATTTCGATTCGATGCCCATCTTCGTCAGCATGGCGCCGATCTGCGGCCCGCCGCCGTGCACGACGATCGGGTTGACGCCGGACTGCTTCAGGAGCGCGATATCCTCGGCAAAGGCGCGGCCGAGCGCGCTGTCGCCCATGGCGTGGCCGCCATACTTCACGACGATCGTCTTGTTTTCATAACGCTGCATGAAGGGCAGGGCCTGCGCTAGAAGCCGGGCCTGCATTTCGCTTTCGGAAGGGGACATCGACACACCTCTGGATCATCAGGTGCGGCCTTTTAGCCTATGTTTTTGACGGAGGAAATAATGGTGTCCAACATTCCTGCACCACACGAGACAGCGCCCTGCCACCGCACTGCCGCCACCTGCCGCATTGACAGCCGGGGATAAGCGTTGGATTCTGCAAGGACACGCCGCACGGGAGGATGCTGGCCAGGCTGTCGCGCTCGATCTGATCTCGGGCGGCAGGCCGTTGCCTCAGGCACGCTCCCGCCGGCGTGACCACGCCTGTAACAGAGAGATGGCCACCCCGATGACGAAACCGGACCAGAGCGAAGGGGATCGCGCCCGCGACGAGGTGCTGGCCGGCGAATACGTGCTCGGCATGCTCTCGGTGGACGCGCGCGAACGGGTGGAAGCCCGGCTGCGCAGCGATCGTGCTTTTGCAGCGATCGTCGCGCGCTGGCAGGAAAACCTCGCTACGCTCGAGGACGAGGAGCAGGGTCTTCTATCGTCTCCCCTCGTGCTGCCGGTGATGGCGGGACATCTGCGGCAGAGGCCGATGGCGCAGGATCGTCTGCTGTTGCATGTCTGGCTGTCCGCAAGCCTCTGGCGCGGCCTCACCTTCGCTTTGCTGTTCCTGCTGGTCGGAACGATCTTGTTTGCCGAGCGGCCCACGGTGTCGCCGCAAGGCACACCCCCGGTTCTCGCCAGCCTTCAGCCACAAGCGCCGGAGACCATCGGCATGCTTGCCCGTTACGATGCGGTTGCGGGGCGACTGCAAGTCCTGCCTGCCGCGACCGAAGCCGGCGGTCCGCATTCGCTCGAACTCTGGCTGAGCCAGGGCAGCGATCCGGCACGGTCGATTGGGATTCTTCCGGAGTCGGGCGAGGTGATCGTGCCGAAGGCGCTGCGCACGCAACTGGCCGCGGGCGGAACGCTGTCGGTCAGCCTGGAGCCGCCGGGAGGATCGATCAGCGGCAAGCCATCCGGTCCGGTCCTGGCGATCGGCCATACGCTGACGCCGTAAACCCGCTCAAGCGGGCGAAGGATCGATCGTCAGCGCTTTCCGCTCAAGCCGGACGGCCAACCGTCTCGCCGATGGCTTGTCGCAATTCGTCCAGCCCGTCACCCTTTTCCGAGGAGGTCGACAGGATGACCGGATAGGCGGCAGGCCGCTTGCGGATCTTTTCCGCAGTCGCCGCCATCAGTTGCGGCACGGCGGACGTCTTGATCTTGTCGATCTTAGTCAGCACGATCTGGTAGGAAACGGCTGCCTTGTCGAGCAGCGCCAGTGCCTCTTCATCGTTCTTCTTGATCCCGTGCCGGCTGTCGATCAGAACGTAGACGCGCTTCAGCGTGGCGCGGCCGCGCAGATAATCGAAGACAAGCTTGGTCCAGGCATCCACCTGATCCTTCGGCGCCTGGGCATAGCCGTAGCCCGGCATGTCGACGAGCGCCATCGGCGGCAGATCGTCGCCTTCCCCGGAAAAACCGTCGGGCACGAAGAAATTCAGTTCCTGCGTGCGGCCCGGCGTGTTCGATGTGCGGGCAAGCCCCTTGTGGCCGACCAGCGCATTGATGAGTGACGACTTGCCGACGTTCGAGCGACCGGCAAAGGCCACTTCGGGCGGTCCCTCCGGCGGCAGGAACTTCATGGCCGGAACGCCGCGGATGAAGATCCAGGGGCGGCCGAAGAGCGGCAGGTCGGGCTTTACGGTATCGGTGGTCATGAAGAGGGCCTTTCTCAAGGCCCGTGAATTGAGGGTTTCGGCCCGCGAGTCAAGACGGGACGACCGTCTTTGCCGCTTTCGAAGCCTTGAACGCCTGATGAAGCAGGTAGGTGAAGAGCGCGGCAAGGACGAGCACGCCGCCACCGATCGTGCGCATGGAGGGGATCTCGCCGTGCAGCAGCACCATCCAGAGCGGCGCCAGAATCATTTCCAGCGTTCCGAGAAGAGCGGCAAGCGCCGACGGGATCATTCGCGCGCCGGTGACGTAGAGCGCCATGCCGAGCCCGAGATTCAGCGCGCCGAAGGTAAACAGAAGCGCCAGGTCTCGGGGCGAAACCGAGAGGTACCCGGCCTGGGTGGCTGCGACGAGCGCCGCAATCAACGAGCCCGCACAGGCCGCCGGCGTCATGCGGATGCCCGGATGGCTGCGGGTGATGACGGTCATCCCGGCAAAGATGAGGGCGATCGAACCCGCCAGCAGGAGGCCGAGCCGTGAGGAGCCAGGCCCGAGCGAGCCGGACACCATGATGGTAATGCCGGCAAGCACTGCAACGATCGCGCCCCAGGTGATCCCGGTGATCGGTTCCCCGATGAAGATGCGGGCGAACAGCGCGGCAAACAGCGGGATGGCCGCCATGAACAGCACGACATTGGCGACCGGCGTCATGCTGACGGCCATGACGAAACAAGTGGAGATGCAGGCAAAGCCCAGGGCGATCGCAAGTCCGGGCCGGCCCATCTCTTGAAACAGCCGGCGCGTTCCGGCCGGGCCGTCCCGCAGCAGCATGAAACAGAGAAGAAACACGCCGGCGAACAGGCAGCGCCAGAAGACCAGCGTCCAGCCGTCATCAACACCGATGAACCGCTGGATGGCGCCGCCATAGCTCCAGGCCACGGCAGACCCGACGACGAGCAGGATGCCCGCCAGGGATGTTGTACGAGCAGGTGCGCCTTCCCGTGTGACCGATGCCATGCGTGCTCCTCCAGCTCGGCAAAAAAGAAGCCCCGGCAAGCGGGGCTTCGAAGATCGGTTATTTGGATTGTGCGGGTTTTCGCCGGAACAAGCCCTTCAGATTGTCGAAGAGCTCGATCTTCACACCGTGCCGCTTCATGATCAGCGCCTGCTGCGTGATCGACAGGGTGTTGTTCCAGGCCCAGTAGATGACGAGGCCTGCCGGGAAGGAGGCCAGCATGAAGGTGAAGACCAGCGGCATCCAGGTGAAGATCATCGCCTGCGTCGGGTCCGGCGGCGTCGGGTTCATGCGCATCTGCAGGAACATCGTGATGCCCATGATGATCGGCCAGACGCCGATCATCAGCGCATGCGGCACATCGTAGGGCAACAGGCCGAACAGGTTGAACAGCGACGTTGGGTCCGGCGCGGAGAGATCCTGGATCCAGCCGAAGAACGGCGCGTGTCGCATCTCGATCGTCACGTAGATGACTTTGTAGAGCGAGAAGAAGATCGGGATCTGCAGGACCACGGGCCAGCAGCCGGCGATCGGATTGATCTTTTCTTCCTTGTAGAGCTGCATCATCGCCTGCTGCAGCGCCATGCGGTCGTCGCCGTGCTTGGCCTTCAGCTCTTCCATCTTCGGCTGCACGCGCTTCATGCCGGCCATCGAGGCGTACTGCTTGCTGGCGAGCGGGAAGAACAGCGCCTTGACGACGATGGTGGTGCACAGGATGGCGACGCCGAAATTGCCGAAGTAATGGAAGAAGAAGTCCATCAGCTTGAACATCGGCTTGGTGATGAAATAGAACCAGCCCCAGTCGATCAGCAGGTCGAAGCGCGGAATGCCGAGCGACTGCTCGTAGCCATCGACCAGCGGCACTTCCTTGGCGCCGGCAAAGACGAGGTTCTTCAGCTCCGTCGACTGACCCGGCTGGATCGTCACCGCATCCGTCTTGTAATCCGCTTGGAAGCGGGCCTGGCCGTCGGTGAAGTGAGTGAAACGGGTCTCATAGGGCAGCGTCTGCGGCGGAATGAGCGTGGTTGCCCAGTACTTGTCGGTGATGCCGAGCCAGCCGCCGGTAGCCTTCGGGAAGGTGTAGGGTTCCTTCTCGACCGCGCTGTAGCTTTCTTCCGTCAGGCCGCCTTCCTTGCCGAGAACGCCGAGGAAACCTTCGTGGATGACGTAGACGGAGGCATGTTCCGGCTTGTTGTAGCGGGTCACGCGGCCATAGGTCGCAAGCGAGACCGGCGTTGCCGTCGGGTTCTCGATCTTGTCGGTGACGGTCAGCATGTAGTGATCGTCAACTGCGAAGGTGCGGGAGAACACGACACCCTTGTCGTTGGTGAAGCTCAGCGTCACCGGCGTCTGCGGCGTCAGTTTCTCGCCGCTCGCCACCGTCCACACCGTGGAGGGGCCGGGAACGGAACCGGCATTTTCGCCGGGAATGAAGCCGAGCTCGGTGAAATAGCCGTCGCGCGTATCGGCTGGCGAAAGCAGCGTAATGGTCGGGCTGTGCGGATCGACCGTCTCGCGATATTCGCGCAGGTGCAGGTCATCGAGACGTGCGCCCGTGAGGTTGATGGTGCCGGAGAGCGCCGGGGTTTCGATCGCAACGCGCGGCGATTTTGCAATCGCCTGTTCGCGGGTGGCGGCCGCCTGGGCCTGGGTGGCGCCGGGCAGGGTGCCGGACACTTCGCCGGAGGCCGTCGGGCCGGCGGCGGTGCCAGCCTGCGGATTGGCCGCCTGCATCTGTTCCTGCTGGGCGCGGCGGGCCTCGTCGGCGAGGCGTTGCGCCTCCATCCTCGGATTCATGTAGAGGAATTGCCAGGCAAGAACGATCAGCACCGAAAGCGCGATCGCGATGTAATAGTTACGGTTCTTTTCCATCATGCTTTCCTGGAACGGGTCTCCTCGGACCGCTTCTGTTTCGGTCTGCTCTCCACGCGTTCGGAAAGCGCTGCCGCGAGTTCGGCAAAGGGTTTATTCAGCATCTCCCGCCGGGCGACAATGACATAGTCATGACCGTCTTTCATTGCAAACCGGGCGGAGTGTCTGACCAGCTCGCGCAGCCGCCGCTTCATCCGGTTCCGTTCGACAGCGTTACCCTGCTTTTTCGTGACGGTAAAACCGACGCGGGGTGCAGTGTCGGGTTCCTTGCGATCGAGCACTTCGACCAGGAAGTACGGCCCGCGGCGTTTTTCTCCGTCCCGGACAGCAAGAAACTGCGGCCGGCTTTTCAGCCGCCCGACAGTTTTTTCGTTTTCGTCTTCAGACGTCATCGCCCGCAGCGTCCTGGGGCAGTGCCGGCCTTACGCCGACAGACGAGCGCGGCCACGTGCGCGACGGGCGGACAGAACCTTGCGGCCACCCTTCGTTGCCATGCGGGCGCGGAAACCGTGACGGCGCTTGCGGACAAGCTTGGACGGTTGATAGGTACGCTTCATTTTTTTAACACCGCGGTGTGCGGCCCTTCTTGAATTTGCCCTCGTTTTGAGGAGCAAGAGCGTTGCTTGAAAACGTAACGGCAAAAGGGGCGCGTGCGAACGCACTCCCGGCAAGCCGGACGTGGGGCGGCTTATAAGAGGACTCACGCGTAAAAGTCAATTCACGCTGCCGCAACTCGCCGTCCTCAGGCGCAAAAGGGGCTTTTTCTGCTCAAGACCAAAGGCCTCGTCAGTCCGCCGGAAGTTCTTCCCTGATCCAGATTAGCGAAATTCCAGTAATGATAAGTGCAGGTCTCGACTAACGGCGGCTTGCGCTGCTTGTCATTGAGGATGTGATGGGCGCGAACATTAACCAGCCGTAATGTTGTGAGGCTGGTCAACGGCTTAGTGGGTGGATATGCTAGTCGATGTGGCGGCTTCGCTGAGGATGCCTCCGCTGAGAGTAAACGGAGAGCGGCATGAAAACTGAGGCGGACATGTCCGCAGGCCTCGGAACCGACCCGCAGAGCGCGTCGGGCGAGCCTCTTCCGCGGATGCCGCGCCGGTTTCGCGGTTTGTCCGGGCGGCTCTTGTGGCTGACCGTCATCTTCGTGATGTTCGCCGAGGTCCTGATTTTTGTTCCCTCCATGTCCGTGATGCGGATGACCTGGCTGCGCGACCGGCTCGATACGGCCGCCGCCGCCGGCATCGTGATCGACGGTCTGCAGCCGGCCGAACTGCCGCGTGCGGTGCAGGATGATACGCTGCTCGCCACCGGGACCAAGGTGCTGGCGTTGCGCAAGGATGGAACCTCCCGTCTGCTGGCTGCCATCGATGTGCCGCCGCAGGTGGACCAGACCTTCGATCTTGCCCACGAAACGGCGCTCGGCTCGATGCGCAACGCGCTCGATACGCTCGTCTTCGGCGGCGGGCGGGTGATGCGCGTGTTCGGACCGATCGGCGAAACCGACATGGTGATCGAACTGGTCATGACCGATGACGCGCTGCGCAAGGCGATGCTCTCGTTCTCCAAGCTGATGTTCGGCATTTCGCTGCTGATCTCGCTGGTGACCGCCTTCATGATCTATGTGGCGATCAACAAGATGATGATCGGCCCGATCCGCCGCCTGACGCACGGCATGCAATCCTTTTCCGAGCGTCCCGAGGACCCCGAGCGCATTTTCCGCCCCGGCACGGCCAGGGGCGAGCTGGAAGTTGCGGGCCAGCACCTGGCCTCGATGCAGACGGAACTGCAGCGGACGCTGAAGCAGAAGAAGAACCTCGCCGATCTCGGCCTCGCGGTCTCGAAGATCAACCACGACATGCGCAACATCCTCGCCTCTGCCCAGCTGATGTCGGACCGGCTTGTGGATGTCGAGGATCCGATGGTGCGCAGCTTCGCGCCGAAGCTCCTGCGCACGATCGACCGGGCCGTCGGATACACCAATGAGGTCCTGGCCTATGGGCAGGCGGAGGAGGCGGCGCCGAAACGCCGGCGGCTGCGCCTCTCCGACCTCTGCCAGGACGTGCGCGACATCCTGGCGCTCGATCCGGAGGCCGGCATCGAATTTGTCGAGCAGGTCGGCGAGGACATCGAGATCGACGCCGACGGCGAGCAGCTGTTCCGTGTCATCCACAATCTCTGCCGCAACGCCGTACAGGCTCTGGTGCAGGCCCAGGCCCCGGAGGAGGGCGTAGCAAAGCGCCTCAGCGTCGCCGCGCAGCGTGTCGGGAGCGTCGTCAGCATCACGATCGACGACAATGGGCCGGGCATGCCGCGCAAGGCGCGCGAGAACCTGTTCACCGCCTTCCGGGGCTCCGCACGCTCCGGCGGCACCGGCCTTGGCCTTGCGATTGCCCGCGAACTGATCCTCGCCCATGGCGGCACCATCGCGCTTGTCGAAAAGCCGGGTCCGGGCACGCAATTCCGCATTGAAATTCCCGACCGCCCGGTCTCGCTGGAGGACTACCGCGCCCGAGCCTGAAAAATATCGAGCAATTTCAGGATCTTGTGGAGATATTGCAGCAAAATGACAAATGATGCGGCAAAATCGCTTGCAATCGAAAGCCAGACGCTTTAGAGGATCGCCACACGCCGAGACGCACTAAACGTTGCCAACGGCAAGCACCCGTAGCTCAGCTGGATAGAGCACCAGACTACGAATCTGGGGGTCAGGAGTTCGAATCTCTTCGGGTGCGCCACTACTTTCCTTTTTCTGAAAATGACTGACGACAGCTACCAGCCGTAGCTGAAGGTCAGGCCGCCCTGGCGGTTGCCGTATTGCTCCACGTCGGTCCGTGCATTGCGGCCGAACTGGAAAATGCCGTAGGCATTGTCGTCGCCGGTCTGCTGCAGTGTCGCGGAGTGGCCGTTGCCGCGCTGGCGCACGAAGCCGACATTGCCGCGACCGTTCTGCGAGACGCCGGCTTCGTTGTCGTGGCCGCGCTGGTTGATTTCGCCGTTCTTCAAGCCCCGATACATCGAATAGAGCCGGATGCCGGTGGAGAGGATGTCGCCGCCGTCTTCCGAGGGCGGGGCAAGCGTGAAGGACACGCTGCCGGCCGCAGCCGGAGCGGGCAAAAGCGCCGGCATCAGCAGGCCGGTCACGAGGGCAATCGACAGGGTTTTCGTCAGCGTGCGGTGCATGTCTCTCTCCGTTTCGGTCCATCCCTTGACCGTTGAGGAGATCTTCGCATGGCGCGGCTGAATGGCTGCGGAACCCTCCATTCACATAGCGTTCAGCGCGATGCGTCAGCGCGCCGCACCACGACAAACCGCCCGGGTCGCAAGGACGCCGGGCGCTATGATATTGCAGGAATGAGAAAGGGTCAGATGCGGCCGCCGACCCATTCGGTGCAGGAGACCGTCTTGCCGCCGGCGCTGACCTTCAGCGTCACGTCGTAATTGGCGCCGGCTGATCCGAGCGACACCTGCCCCAGCGAATTGCTGCGGCCGGCCTTGGCGCTGAAGGCGCCGCCCTGCTGCACGGAATTGCTGCCGCCGCGGCCAGACCCCTCCACCTGCAGCGAATAGGTGCCATCGACCGCACGGTCCGAGAAGACGATCCCTTCCAGCGTCACCATGCCTTTTTGCGGCGTGACCTGGATTTCGCACCGAAGCGGTGCCTTGGCGCCGGTACCTGTTCCGGCTGCAAGTACGGCGGTGCCACCTGCCGCCGTCAGAAGGACGGCAAAAGCGGAGAAGGTAGTTTTTGCTGACAGTCCGAAAGGCGACATGGCACGCTCCTGGGGAGGAAGGGCGTCGGTGTCAGCCGACGCCGGTTAAAGGGCTGGGATCAATCGCAGGCCTGGACGAAGGCCGCGACATTGCCGCTGCCGCCCTGCGAGACATTGGCGCTGCAGCCGCGGCCCACCTGCACGCCGGCGGCGATATTGCCATTGCCGTCCTGGGTGAGGATCGTCGTGTGGTCGGAACCAAACTGGCCGACGCCGGCGACGTTGCGGTTGCCCGTCTGGTAGGTGTCGGCACGGTTGCGGCTGCCCTCCTGGCCGATGGCGGACAGGTTGTCATAGCCGCGCTGCTGACTGGACGAATGGTTGTAATAGCCGTTCTGATAGACGCGCACCCGGTTACGGTAACCGTTCTGCGAACCGCCGGCGGAATTGGACCAGCCATACTGTTCGAAGCGGACGTCGTTGGCGGCTGCCGGAACGGCGCTGCCGATGCCGAGGAGGGCGACGAGTGCGGTGGCGATAAAAGAGGTGCGGGTCATGGAAGCGTCTCCGTTTGCGGGCCGTGCCGCCGTTGAACGCATTCTTTCTATAAAACCCAGTTGGAACGGCGCCTGAAGGCACCGTTCACCTGTCGTTTAGCCGCTCAGACGGATTTGTAGCCACGGTCGAAATAGATGAGCGCCTGTCCGTCCTCGCGAGTGTGGATCGCCTCCACCGCGCAGAACAGCACGTCATGCGTTCCGCCATCGGCGATTGAGGTGATGCGGCAATCAAACGAGGTCAGCGCCCCTTCCAGCCGGTGGCTGCCGGTTTCGGTCGGGTGCCAGGTGGCGCCGGCGAACCGTTCCTCGACGGGCGTCTTGCCGCCGAAAAGCCGGCTCAGCGGCTCGTGTTCGGCAGACAGCACGTTAACGCAGACGACCTGGTTGAGGCTGACCGGCTGATAGGCGGAGGAACCGCGATTGAGGCAGACGAGCAGCGTCGGCGGGCTGTCGGAGACGCTGCAGACGGCGGTGGCGGCAAAGCCTGCCTTGCCACCCGGTCCGTCGGTGGTGACGATGGTTACGGCAGCGCCAAGCCGTGCCATCGCATTGCGATAGGCGAGGCGGTGGTCGTCTTGCGGATGCGCGATCGATGCTGTGGCAGCAGGCATGCGGGGGTCTCCGGTATTTGATCCTGATGTTTTACGCGCGTTTTGGCCGGCGGTTCAGGGGGTCAACAAAGAGAGATTGCGTTCGTGGTTAAACGGCATCAGGGGGACGGGCGTTCTCAGCCCGTCAGGAAGGACAGAAGCTCGCGGTTGAACACGTCGGGAAAGACGATGTTGACGGCATGCGCGCCGCTGTCGGAGAGCGACAGGCGGGCATTTGGCAGGCCTTCTGAAAGCCGGAGCGAGCGTGTGTAGGGCACCAGAAGATCATCCCGGGTGGCGATCACCAGCGTCTGTGCCGCAATCTCGCTCAGGCGAGCATCCACGTCAAAGGCTCTGAGGGCCGCAATGCGGCGGGTGACATTCTCCTTGCCCTGGAAATGCGCAACGCCATGCGCGTCGTCCTGAGCCAGCCGCACAGCATTTTCGCTCATCCACCAAGCGGGATAAAGGAAGAGCGGCTGTGCCTTCACAAAGGCCTCCACGCCTGACGCGTTCAAGAGTTCGAGGCGCACGTCAAAGCAACGGCCGGAATGCGGATCCGCTTTGCTCCAGGCATTGACGAGGATGAGCTTGTCAATCAGATTCGGTCGGCGCAGTGCCAGATCGAGCCCGATCAGGCCGCCCAGCGCATGGCCCATGAAATGGAACCGGGTGAGCCCTAGTTCCGCAACGATCTCCAGCACGTCGTCGGCCATGGCGGCAATGCCGCCGGTCTCCGGAACCACGCCGCCCGTCTTGCCGCAGCCGCGATGATCATAGGTGATGACGCGGAAATGCCCGGCCAATGCTGCGATCTGCGGCGTCCAATAGGCGCCCGACCCGCCAAGCCCGGAAGACAGCAGGATGGTCGGCGCCTCGGGGGCGGTCAGTCCGTGGATATCGTAATGCATGGGTCGTGCTCTAATCGATGTTGAGATCGAGGCTACCCCCCTCTGCCCTGCCGGGCATCTCCCCCACACGGGGGGAGATTGGCTGGCAGCCGCCGCTCGTCTCCATTGCGAGGTCAAATGAGGGGCGGAGAGCTATCCTCCTTCGATCTCCCCCCTTGTGGGGGAGATGGCCGGCAGGCCAGAGGGGGGCGTTCTCGTTCAGTCGCTCACTTCTTCCCGATATGCGCCACGGTCGCGATCTCCACCAGCGCGTCCGGCTTCACCAGGCCGCACTGCACGCAGTAGCGGGCGGGTTTGTCGCCGGGGAAGTATTCGGCATAGACCGTGTTGACCGCCTGATAGTTGGCCCAGTCGGTGACGAAGATGTGGTTCATGGTGACGTCCTCCATCGTGCCGCCGGCGGTCTCGATCACCGACTTGATGGTTTCCAGCACATGGCGGGTCTGCGCTGCCGCATCGCCCACATGCACGACGTCGTTGTTCTTGTCGAAGGGAAGCGTTCCCGACACATAGACCACGCCATCGGCGAGCGTGCCGGGCGAATAGGGGGCGATGGGCTTCTGCGTGCCTTCCGGAACGACGATGGTCTTCGGCATTCTCATTCTCTCCGTTGCTTGTGAGGATGGTTATTCGGCGGCTTCGGCGGGTGCGGCCTGACCGATCGCGCCGCAGAAATCGTTGACGGTGGACACCCAGCCAAAGAATTTCTCGACATTGTAGACGGTCGCCTGCTGGATGAAGTCCGGGCCCAGATGGTGGGTCGCATCCTCCAGCATCACGCCGAAATATTCGAGGTGGAAGGCATCGCGCAGCGAGCTTTCGACGCAGACATTGGTGGCAATGCCGACGAAGACGAGATTGCGGATGCCGCGGGCTCTGAGCACGCTGTCCATGTTCGTGTTGAAGAAGCCGGAATAACGCGTCTTCGGCACCAGGATGTCGCCCGGCTGCGGCTGCAATTCATCGACGATCGCATAGTCCCAGGTGCCCTTGGCCAGCAGCTGGCCCTGCAGCTCCGGCCGCTTGCGCATGGTTTTGAGCGCATTCGACTTGTGCCAGTTGGGCGAACCCGGGCCGCCGGCCTCGACATAGTCCTTGTCCCAGCCGTTCTGGAAATAGACGACCAGCACGCCGGCGGCGCGTGCCGCATCCAGCGTCTTCTTGATATTGGCGATCGTGCCCTTGGCGCCCGCAATGTCGAAGCCGGCGAGATCCACATAACCGCCTTCGGTCGAATAGGCGTTCTGCATATCCACGACGACGACGGCCGTTTCGGACGGCTTCAGCGAGATCGGCTCCGGCCGGGCCGGAAGCGTCACGCTTTTTGTCCGCTCGGGGCGCGGCTGGTAACCGGCAATCACGGCCTCGCTCATTCGGCGGCCTCCAGCATGGGGGTGATGTGGCTGCGGCTCTTCATCAGCGGCTGCACGAACTGGCCGAACTTCTCGATGCCTTCGAGGAAATCGTCGAAGGTCAGCATCACGCCGCCGGTGCCCGGCACTTCGCTCATCTCGTCCAGCATGGCCGCCACTTCCGCATAGGAGCCGATCAGCGTGCCCATGTTGATGTTGACGGCGGAGACCGGGTTCGACATGTGGCGCACATTGGTATCGGAGCCGGACTTGGTATCGGCAGCACTCTGCAGGCCGAGCCACTTGATGGCTTCCTCGTCGGCGCCGGCCTTGTAGTGCTCCCACTTGGCGAAGGCGGCTTCGGTGGTTTCCTCCGCGATCACCATGGTCAGCACGAAGGAGCGCACGTCGCGGCCGCTCTTTGCCGTTGCCGCCAGCAGGCGTTCATTGGTGGGCGCAAAGGCCTTCGGCGTGTTGACGCCGACGCCGAAGCAGAACGAGTAATCGGCAAACTGGGCGGAAAACGCCATGCCGGAATTCGACGAGCCGGCGCAGATCAGCTTCACATCGCCTTCCGGCACCGGCTTCATGCGGCAATCGTCCATCTGGAAATACTTGCCTTTCAGATCCGACTGGCCGGTCGTCAGCAGTTCCTTCAAGACGGTCGTGTATTCGGTGAGATATTCGTAACGGTCGGCGAAATAGTCGTCGCCCGGCCAGAGCCCCATCTGGCTGTATTCCGGACGCTGCCAGCCGGTGACGAGGTTGACGCCGAAGCGACCGCCGGAGATGGAATCGATCGTGGTGGCCATGCGGGCGACGATCGCCGGCGGCATGACGAGCGTGGCGGCCGTGCCGAACAGCTTGATCTTCGAGGTCACGGCAGCAAGGCCCGCCATCAGCGTGAAACTTTCCAGGTTGTAGTCCCAGAACTCCGTCTTGCCGCCAAAGCCGCGCAGCTTGATCATCGACAGCGCGAAGTCGAAACCATATTGCTCCGCCTTCAGGGTGATCGCTTTGTTAAGCTCGAAGCTCGGCTTGTATTGCGGGGCATTTTCCGACAGCAGCCAGCCATTGTTGCCAATCGGAATGAAGACGCCGATTTCCATGTTTGATGCTCCCTCTGTGGCCGGACCAGGATGGCCGTTGATGGCTTAGAGAAAGCAATGGCCGTGCCAGTTGCGGAAAATCGAATTTTTTCAATGGGTTAAAAATTGAGGGGCGGAAAAATTTATCAAACGGTCAAAAATTTACCGGACGATCAATAAAAAATGGGCGTTTCGCCAAAGCAGGAAGCAGCAAAGTGATGTTTTTTTGATCTTTGCCAGGTCTGGATGAAAAATGTGCATTGTGTCTTCGTGCTGTCGGCACGGCCACAACATCCTCAGCCGCAGCGGGATTGCAGCTTTGCAAGGCTCGTCACTTCGATATGGCGATTGGCGGTGATGGAAATCACGCCATCCTTCTTCAGCCGCGAAAACTGCCGCGACACCGTTTCGATGGTGAGGCCGAGATAGTCGGCGATGTCGAGCCTGGACATCGGCAGGTCGAAGATGCGCCGGTCGCCTCGCGCGTCCGGGTCAAGGTGAACGGCAATCAGCATCAGAAGGCTTGCCACCTTCTCCGAAGCCGTCTTGCGGCCGAGTGTCACCATCCACTCGCGCGCTTCGTCGAGTTCGCGCAGTGCCTGGTCCATCAGCCGCTTGCGCAGTGCAGGGTTCCGTTCGATCAGCCGCTCCAGCATCACCTTCGGCACACGGCAGACCTCGACATCCGAGGCCGCTTCCGCCGTCATCGGGCTTTCGGTCGCATAAAGCCGACCGACCAGATCCGGCGCAAACTGCAGCCCGACGATCTGCTGGCGGCCGTCCTCCAGCGTCTTCGACAGTTTGACGACGCCGCGCATGACATTGTCATAGGCTTCCACATCGGTGCTTTCGCCCACCAGTTCTTCGCCCGAGGGGTGTTCGATCTGCCGCGTGTGGCGGGAAAGGAGGGTCAGTTCGTCGGGGTTCAGCGCGCCGCACATGCCCTTGTGGCGCACTTCGCAACTGCGGCAAAGCACGGGAATCTCGGTCGAATGGATATCGCGGCGGCTAAAGTCCATGGCCCTTCTCCTATACCGTTTTCCACTAGCAAGTGCCACGGGCCCAGAATTGATCTTGATCAAGGCACGGCGGGTTTTTGCGTCCTAGCGTCGGCTGACAAAGGAAGAAACCATGCTGCCAGATCTCATTCGTCGCTATGCGTCTCCCGTGCCGCGTTACACCAGTTATCCCACTGCGCCGCATTTTCATGATGCGGTGGATGCACGCGTCTATTCGAGCTGGCTGGAGCAGGAGGACGGTCCCGCGCCGCTGTCGCTCTATCTGCATGTCCCCTTCTGTGATCGGCTGTGCTGGTACTGTGGCTGTCACACCAAACATACACGCCGTTACGATCCGGTCGCGGAATATGTCGATGCGCTGATCGCCGAAATCGCGCTTGTCGCGAGCCGCTTGCCGCGCCGTCGTTCGGTGGGCGCGATCCATTTCGGCGGTGGTTCGCCCACCATCGTTTCGCCGCAGGATCTCGTGCGCATCCGCAACGCGATCGACCGTTATTTCGACCCTGAACCCTGCGCGGAAATCAGCGTCGAGATCGATCCGGGTTTCGTCGATGCGGTGAAGCTCGCCGCCTGGCGGGATTTCGGCATGACGCGGGCGAGCGTCGGTGTCCAGGATTTCGATCCTACCGTGCAGAAGGCGATCAACCGCCCGCAGAGTTTTGACCAGACCCAGCGCATCGTCACGCTCTTGCGCGAATTCGGTGTCGGCGGCATCAACCTCGACGTGGTCTATGGTCTGCCCCACCAGACGCTCGCCAGCCTCGGCCGCACCCTGGATCTCGCCGTCTCCATGCAGCCGGAGCGGTTCGCCATTTTCGGCTATGCCCATGTGCCGTGGATGAAGAAGCACCAGACGCTGATCGACGAGCAGGCGTTGGCCGGCATCGAAGAACGGTTCGAGATGCAGCAACAAATCACCGACACCTTAAGCGCGGCGGGTTACCTCGCCGTCGGCATCGATCATTTTGCCAAGCCCGGTGACAGCCTTGCAGAAGCACTCAACCAGGGAGAGGTGAAGCGCAATTTCCAGGGTTATACCACCGACAGCGCGCCGGCCCTGATCGGGCTTGGCGCATCGGCGATCGGCCGCAGCGAACGCGGTTATGTCCAGAATATCGTCGCCACCGGCGAATACATGCGTGCCATCAGCGAGGGACGCCTGCCCATCGCCAAAGGTTTTGCGCTGGATGATATCGACCGCGCCGTGGGAGATGCGATCGAGGCGCTGATGTGCCACTACGGCTTTTCCGTCCGTCGCCTGAAGGAGCGTTATGGCGCTGCCGCCGAGGTGGTCCAGGCGGATGCCGCGCGCATCCACCAGCAGGATCCGGACGGGTTCACCACGTTCGATGGGGATCGCTTCGAGGTGCGGCCGCAGGGGCGCATGTTCGTGCGCACCATCGCCTCGCGTTTCGATCAGTATTTCGGCCGCGGCACGGCCCGCCATTCGGTGGCCGTCTGAGCCTTTCGCTCAGGCGGGTCTGCCGCCCCAGGCAAAGAAGGCGCCGTTGGCAAAATCCGCCGCATCGTTTCGCCCACGCTTGCCATAGGTGAGGGGCTGGCCATCACCGGCCAGCACGCTGCCGCCCGCCGCCCGCAAGACGGCATCGCCCGCGGCCGTATCCCATTCCATGGTGCGCCCAAAGCGTGGATAGACATCCGCCTTGCCCTCGGCCACCAGTCCGAATTTCAGTGAGGAGCCGACGGTGCAGCATTCGCAGGGATCGAGCTCGTCGAGATAGCGTTTGGTCTCCGCATCGAGATAGGACCGGCTGGCCACCGCAATCGGCGGGGTGGCGACGGTCCGCACATGGATCGGCTGGCGTGACAGGACGGTTTGGCTCGCATCAACCGTCAATTTACAGGCGCCATCGGGGCCGCCGGTATAGGCAACGCCCACCACTGGCGCATAGACGATGCCGGCGACCGGCCTCCCATCCTCGATCAGGGCAATATTGACGGTGAACTCGCCATTGCGGTTGATGAATTCGCGCGTGCCGTCCAGCGGGTCGATCAAAAGGAACCGTCCGCCGGAAATGTCCGGCTCGATGCCGGCGGCCATCTGCTCCTCCGCGATCACCGGAATGCCCGGCATGTGCGCCTTCAGATGGGAGAGGATCACCTCTTCGGCCCGCACATCCGCCTCCGTCACCGGGCTCTCGTCGGCCTTGGTCTCGACCTCGAAACCGCGATGATAGATATCGAGGATGACGCGACCGGCGGCGAGCGCCGCTTCTTCGAATATGGCAAGCATCATGGTGTCCCTGTTCTCCCGCACCCTGATGCGGCAAGGCCGGGCGAAATGCAAATCCCGGCGGCGGGGCAGCTGTAAAAACCCTCGGCAGACCGGATTTTCTTTCGGGCAAAGCCGCAATATGGTCCGGGCAACATCAAATCAGGAAGGTTGATCGCCATGCGGTGGAAGCGCACGATGCAGTTGCTGGATGTCCATGCGGAGGGGGAGATCGGCAAGGTCGCGATCGGCGGCGTGCCAAAAATCCCGGGCGCCACGACTGCGGAAAAGCTCGCCTGGCTGAACAGCGATCCGAAGGGGCAGGAGCTTCGCCGTTTCCTCTGCCTCGAACCGCGGGGCAACCCGATCGGCTCCGTCAACCTTCTCCTGCCGCCGACCCATCCGGAAGCGGACGCCGCCTTTGTTATCCTGCAGCCGGATCAGGCGCATGCGAGTTCCGGCTCGAATTCCATCTGCGTGACGACCGCGCTTCTCGAGGCCGGCATCGTCGAGATGCAGGAGCCGGAGACGATCGTGACGCTCGAAACGGCGGCGGGCCTGGTGCGGGCCAAGGCTACCTGCCGGGATGGGCGCTGCGAGCGGGTGGAACTCACCATGGTTCCCTCCTTCGTGCATGAACTGGATGTATCGCTCGATACCCGCTGGGGTACGATCTCGCTCGATCTCGCCTATGGCGGGGTTTTCTATGCGCTGGTCGATGTGGATCAGATCGGATTGACGATCGAGAAACACAATGCGGCAGCCCTGGTGGCCGCGGGCATGGAGCTGAAGGCCGCCATCAACCAGGCTTATCCGGTCGTGCATCCGGAAATCCCGGCAGTGTCAGGCGTAGCTTACGTGATGTTCCGGAGCGTCGATCCGGACGGGGCGGTGCGCACCTGCACCACCATGTGGCCGGGACGCGCCGACCGCTCGCCCTGCGGCACCGGCAATTCGGCCAATCTCGCGACGCTCTATGCCCGCGGAAAGGTGGCGAAAGGTGATGTCTTCACCTCGCGGTCCATCATCGGCTCGGAGTTCCGGGTGGGATTGAAGGAGGTGACCAGCGTCGGCAACCGACCTGCCGTCATTCCGACGATCAGCGGTCGCGGCTTCACCTTCGGACAGCAGACGGTGGCGCTTGATCCGTTCGATCCGCTGGCCGGCGGTTTTGCCATGACGGATGTCTGGGGGCCGTCGGCGGGCGACATCAAGGGCTGATCGGATCAGATGTCCTTCAGCGTGGTGGGGAGTTCCACCTCGTTCGGCGCGAGCACCAGCATGTCGAAGCCCTGCGGCAGCGACGACACTTCCGGCGCCTGCTCCGGCAGGTGAACGCCCGCCTGCTGCAACTGCTGCAGCTTGTTCGCGCCGAATTCATCGCCCAAGGCTGCGGCCTGGGCATAGAGTTCGGCGGCGGCCTCGCGGTTGACGCGGATGCCTTCGCCCGCCTCGTACATCAGGCCGAGATTGATCATGGCGTCCTTGTTGCCGCCCTTGGCGGCGACATCGTACCAGGCGATTGCCATCTGGTTGTCTTCGGTCACCTGATTGCCTTCGTCATAGATCACGCCGATGTTGAAGGCTGCCGTCATGTCGCCGTGCGCCGCGGCCTCTTCGAACCAGTGGATCGCCTGGGTGGCATCCGGCGTGATGCCGATGCCATCGCGGTAGGATACACCGAGGTTGTAAGCGGCGAGCATGTTGCCGGCCTCGGCCGCTTCCTTGTACATCTTAAATTCGGCGTCCCGGTCGCCAATCCGGCCCAGCAACATGCCGAGATTGACCTTGGCGGCGGGGTAGTCGGCCTTCACGGCGGTTTCATAGGCGTTCATCGCCTGGTCGGCCTGTTCCGCCTTGTTGAGGGCGCGGCCAAGCTGGAATGCATAGCGGGGATTTCCCGTCGCCTCGTAAGCAATCCGGCAGGCCGTGGCAGCGGTTGCATCCACCTCGCCAATGCCGACCGGCGCATAGGCCGGATTGCGACCGAGGTCGAACGGGCTACCCGCCATCCGGTCGCACTGGTCCTGCATCTGCGCCGCAAGGATGGCTGTCGAAGGTTCCCGCGCTTTCGGCGCAACGGTCCAGGCTCCGAGCGCAAAAACGGTGCCGGTGCACAAAAGGGCAAAAGTCGTCACTCGCGAAGAACGGGTGTTCATTCTTCATCTCCAGCATCTGATCTTTAGATTTGTTTAACGAACGCGGCAAACCGCAGTCGGTTCCTCTTGGGGCTCGTCCATCACGTTTTGCTGAAGCCCGCCGCATGTCCGGCGTTTGACGGATCACGGCAAAAATCAGCAAACATCGGTTGTCGCCGTTCCGGTCGGGGTGCTATTCGGGGTCTCTCTCTTTTTGCACGGAACAGCAGCCCATGAAGACCCTGAGCATTCGCCGCCCGGACGACTGGCACCTCCACCTGCGCGACGGCGGCGTGCTGGCCGGCGTGATCGGCGATACCAGCCGCCACTTCGGCCGTGCGATCATCATGCCGAATCTGGTGCCGCCGGTGGTGACGACCGAGGACGCCAAGGCCTACCGTGAACGGATCATGGCAGCCGTGCCGGCCGGCGACCGGTTCGAGCCCTTGATGACATTGTATCTGACGGAACACACGCAGGCGGACGATGTGGAGGAGGGCAAGAAAAGCGGCCTCATCACCGCCGTCAAACTGTATCCGGCCGGCGCCACCACCAATTCGCACGGCGGCGTGCGCGATCTCGACAAGGTCATGCCGGTGCTGGAGCGCATGGCAAAAATCGGCCTGACGCTCTGCGTGCATGGCGAAGTGACGACGCCGGAGGTCGATATCTTCGACCGCGAGGCCGTCTTCATCGAGGAAAAGCTCGAGGTCATCCGTCGGCGTCTGCCGGATCTCAAGGTGACGATGGAGCATGTCACCACCAAGGAAGGCGTCGATTACATCTTAGGCGCCGATCGCAATCTCGCAGGCTCCATCACCACGCATCACCTGATCATCAACCGCAACGATATCCTGGTCGGCGGCATTCGGCCGCATTATTACTGCCTGCCGGTCGCAAAGCGCGAGCACCATCGCCAGGCGCTACGCAAGGCGGCGACCTCCGGCGATGCGCGTTTCTTCCTCGGCACGGATTCCGCGCCGCATGTCGATCCGCTGAAGGAATGCGCCTGCGGTTGCGCCGGAATCTACACCTCGATCAACACGATGAGCTGCCTCGCCCATGTGTTCGAGGAGGAAAACGCCCTCGAACGGCTGGAAGCCTTCACCTCGCTCAATGGTCCCGCCTGGTACGGTCTGCCCGCCAACGACGAGATGATGACCTTGGAAAAGCGCGAGGAGGCGGTCGTCTACCCGTCCAAGATCGATACCGAAGCCGGCTTGATCACGGTGTTCGACCCGAAGTTCCCCTTGCACTGGGCGGTGCGGTAAAGACCCATTGTTTCCATTCTTCGGAGTTTGGGTAACCAATCCGTTAGGAGTGGCGGCTAGTGTGAGTTGCACGGGCGCGCGGTTAGCGTGCAATGGGTGGCATGATGCTGGACTACAGGACACTTCTCGTATCGCTGGGCGTCTCCGCCTTCTGTCTGCTTCTGACGCTTCTGGGCACCTGGATGGCCCGCCGCCGCGACGGCTTTCTGCTGACCTGGGTGTGCGGGCTTGGCTTTATCGTCCCGGGGATTTTTTCCTACGCCTTCTATACGGAATATCCCAAGGTCCAGCTCGGCGTGCTGTGCACCTCGCTGATGCTGACGGGTTTTGCGGTCATCTATGCAGCGGCGAACCAGTTTTGCCAAAACCAGACGCCGCTGAGGCCCGCCAGCCAGTGGTCGGCGGCATCGATCGCGATGACGGCCACGCCGATGGCGCTCGGATATGATGCCATTGCCTTCATCAGCCTTAACCTCTGGTCTGCCGGATTTCTCTTCGCCACCGCATTCCGATACTGGAAGGGGCGGCGGGAGGCGGTCGGCCCGCTGTCGGGCATGGCCGCCCTCTACGCGCTGACCGGCATTTCCTTCCTCCTGTGCGCTTACATGCTCTTTGCCGAGGGGCGCTGGGTTCTGGGGCACGCGCCTGACAACTGGGCCGAAAACCTGAACATCGCCATGAGCATTGCCGGCATGACCGGTGTCGGCGCCATGTCGCTGATGGTGCAGCAGGCGCGCATCACCGAACATCATCGCCGGGAATCGCTCACCGATCCGCTGACGGGTCTCCACAATCGGCGGGCACTGTTCGAACTGCACGGTGGCCAGATGTTCACGCACGAGATGGCGGTCATCGTCTTCGACATCGATCGCTTCAAGTCGATCAACGATCAGCATGGGCACGCCACGGGAGATGCGGTCATCCGCGCGCTCGCGCACGACCTGAAATCCGCCGTCGGCCTTAATACCACGGCGCGTCTGGGCGGCGAGGAGTTTGCCGCGGTCGTGCGCACGGCAGCACCCGGTTATGCGGAGTGGCTGGCGGAGCGCATCCGCCGCAGCTTTGCCGAACGCGAACACCAGGTGGAAGGCGTCGTCGTGAAGGCGACGGTCAGTGCGGGCGTTGCCTACGGTCTGCCGGAGGGGCGTGATTTCGAGACCATGCTGGGCGCTGCCGATGGTGCTCTCTACACGGCCAAGCGCAATGGCCGAAACCGCGTCGATATTGCTCCGATCGCGGGCGATGAGCGCATGGGTACGGAACGCACGAGCGCCTGATCAACGGCTCTGGTTTCCACGCTCCGATGCTGCTATTGCCGCGAAAGGCAGAAGACGGAGAGCAGCATGATCCAGATGATTTATCCCGACCGCGCGCTAATGGCCGAACTCATGGCGAAGATGCTGTGGGAAATCGGCGCCGTGCATTTCAGGCCGGAGGAGCCCTATAAGCTCGCGTCGGGCATGGCGAGCCCGGTCTATATCGATTGCCGCAAGCTTCTCTCCTATCCGCGCATCCGCTCGGCCATCATGGATTTCGCCGCCTCGACCGTCACCCGCGGTGCCGGCTTCGAAGCCTTCGACTGCATCGCCGGCGGCGAAACGGCCGGCATTCCGTTTGCGGCGCTGCTCGCCGATCGCCTGGGCCTGCCGATGATCTATGTGCGCAAGAAGCCGAAGGGCCATGGCCGCAACGCCCAGATCGAGGGCCACATGCCGGAAGGCGCCCGCGTTCTGGTGATCGAGGACCTGACGACGGTCGGCGGCAGCATGTTCACCTTCATCGATGCCATCCGTGCCGCCGGCGGCGTGGTCGATCATGCAATCGCGCTCTTCTATTACGGCTTCTTCCAGGAAGCCGAAGCCCGTTTTGCCAATGGCAAGGTCACGCTGCACCACATCGCCACCTGGCGCGAGGTGCTGGCGGTTGCCCGCGCACAAAAACTGTTCGACGACGCGACGCTTGCCGAAGTCGAAAGCTTCCTCGATGCGCCGCTTGCCTGGTCGGCCCGCAATGGCGGCGTCAGCGAACTGCCAGTCGCTTAAAGTGTGGCCTGAGAACAAGATTATGCGTCCGCGCGCGTGGGCATCTGGTGTTTTGCGCGCGCCTGATCTAATCGATTGAAGAACAGCGATTGCCTGAGGAGGATGACGATGATCTTGTGCTGCGGCGAAGCCCTGATTGACATGTTGCCGCGCGAGACCACCCGCGGCGAGAATGGTTTTGCGCCCTATGCCGGCGGTGCCATCTTCAATACGGCGATCGCGCTCGGCCGCCTCGGCCAGCCGACCGGTTTCTTCACCGGCCTCTCCGACGACATGATGGGCGACATCCTGCGTGAGACCCTGAAGCAGAGCCACGTCGATTACCGCTTCTGCGCCACCTCCGTGCGTCCCACCACGATCGCCTTCGTCAAGCTGGTCAACGGACATGCAACTTACGCCTTCTACGACGAAGGCACGGCCGGCCGCATGATTTCACGCGATGATCTGCCGGAACTCGGGCCGGAAATCGAAGCCATGCATTTCGGCGCGATCAGCCTGATCCCGGAACCCTGCGGCGAAACCTACGAGACGCTGATGGCGCGCGAATACCAGACCCGCGTCATCTCGTTTGACCCGAACATTCGACCGGGCTTCATCAAGGACCGCGAGAAGCATCATGGTCGCGTGGCCCGCATGGCCGCCATGTCCGACATCATCAAGTTCTCCGACGAGGACCTCGACTGGTTCGGCATGGAAGGCGATCACGATATGCTGGCCAAATACTGGCTGGGGCAGGGGGCGAAGCTGGTGGTCATCACCCGCGGCGCCGAGGGCGCAATCGGTTACACCAACGGCTTCAAGGTCGTCGTGCCGAGCGAGCGCGTCGAGGTCGTTGATACCGTCGGCGCCGGTGATACCTTCGATGCCGGCATCCTCGCTTCGCTGAAGCGCCAGAACCTGCTCACCAAGGCAAAGGTCGCAAGCCTGTCCGAGCAGGCGGTCAAGGATGCGCTGGCGCTGGGAGCCAAGGCCGCCGCCGTCACCGTGTCGCGCGCCGGCGCCAACCCGCCGTTTGCGCATGAGATCGGGCTGTAAGAAGATCCTCATCCAGTCAGCCATCATGCCGGGGCGGTGTCCGCTCCGGCATTTTTGTATTCGCCGACCCGGCTCTGCAATAAATTTCCTCTTCCCGCTCCTTTGGTGGAATGACTGTTGTTGAAAATTCGGGCTCGAAGCCCATAATTTCATCAATCTTAAGAGAGCGTGGACTATCGCCGCCCTCTCGACCCTCCTAAGGACGCCATCCTCATGTCTCCGTCTCCCGCCCGGGCTGAAAAGCCCATTTTTGCTTCGTTCGGTTTTCAGGTGCTGATCGCCATGGTGATCGGCCTCGTGCTCGGTTACGTCGCCCGCCAGATCGGGCCGACCGAAGCGGGTCCGAACTGGCTCGTGCAGACGCTCTCGACCATCGGTTCGATCTTCGTCCAGTTGCTGCGCGCGCTGGTGCCGCTTTTGATCTTCACCGCCATCGTCGCCAGCATCGCCAATCTGCGCGAACTCAACAATGCCGCCCGTCTTGTCTGGCAGACGCTGCTGTGGTTTGCGATCACGGCGCTGATTGCCGTGTCGATCGGCATCACGCTCAGCCTCCTCATCCAGCCGGGCCTCAATACCGGCCTTGCCGAAACGGCCGCCGCGGCCCCGTCCAGTACCGGCTCCTGGCTCGATTTCCTCAAGGGGCTGATCCCCGTAAACCTGCTCGGCCTGCAGGCTTCGACCAAGGTGACGGCAACCGGCGCCACCACGGCGCTGAACTTCAATGTGTTGCAGATCCTGGTGGTCTCCATCGCCGTTGGCATTGCCGCTCTGCAGGTGGGCGAAAAGGCGGAACCCTTCCTCAATTTCAACCGCTCGCTGCTCGCCATCACCCGCAAGATCCTCTGGTGGGTGATCCGCCTGACACCGATCGGCACGATCGGCCTGCTCGGCAATGCGGTTGCCGTCTATGGCTGGGAGGCGCTGGCCTCGCTCGGCTGGTTCTCCGGCGCGATCTATATCGGCCTTGCGATCGTGCTCTTCGTCGTCTACCCGCTGTTGCTTTTGGCGCATGGGCTGAACCCGGCCCGGTTCTTTTCCTCCGCCTGGCCGGCCATTCAGCTCGCCTTCGTGTCGCGCTCTTCGATTGGTACCCTGCCGGTCACCGAGCAGGTGACGGAGCGCAATCTCGGCGTGCCGCGCGAATATGCAGCCTTTGCCGTGCCGCTCGGTGCTACCACCAAGATGGATGGTTGCGCGGCGATCTATCCGGCCATCTCGGCGATCTTCGTTGCGCAGTTTTACGGCGTTCCACTCGGTATCCAGGAATATTTCCTGATCGTCTTCGTATCGGTCATCGGGTCGGCCGCGACCGCCGGCCTGACGGGTGCGACGGTGATGCTGACGCTCACGCTCTCCACCCTCGGCCTGCCGCTTCAGGGCGTCGGCCTGCTGCTCGCCGTCGACCCGATCCTCGACATGGGCCGCACGGCGGTCAACGTCGCCGGTCAGGCACTGGTGCCGACGCTGGTCGCTAAGCGCCAGGGCATTCTCGACCAGACGGCGTATGACCGCCAGGAGGGCATCGACGCGCTCGATCCGGTGGCAGCACCGGCAGAGTGACGGATTTCCGGTTTGCCTGAAACGACAAAGGCCGGCTGCAGATCGCAGCCGGCCTTTGTGTTTGATATCTGTCGGCGGCGGAGATTACCCGATCAGCGCTTTGACCAGACCCGCCGTCGAGGCGTCCTGGCCGTCGGTGCCGGCCTTGCCCTGCACGACCGGCAGCAGTCCGGTCGCCAGTTCCTTGCCAAGCTCCACGCCCCACTGGTCGAAGGAGTTGATGCGGAAGAGCACACCTTCGACGAAGACACGGTGTTCGTAGAGCGCGATCAGGCGGCCGAGCGCAAACGGCGTCAGCTGGTCATAGACGAAGGTGATCGAGGGGCGGTTGCCGGTAAACACGCGGTGCGGCGCGATGTGATCCGCCTTCACCTCGTCCATGCCCGCCTTCAGCAACTGGGCCTTGGCTTCCTGCAACGTGCGGCCCTTCATGAGGGCGGCAGACTGGGCCAGGCAGTTGGCGATCAGAAGTTCGTGCTGATGGCGCAACTCGGGCTCGAACCCCTTCGCGGCGATCATGAACTCCGCCGGGATCACGCTCGTGCCCTGGTGGATCAGCTGGTAGAAGGCGTGCTGGCCGTTGGTGCCGGGCTCGCCCCAGACGACAGGACCCGAATTGCCCTCGACCGGCGTGCCGTCGATCGTCACACCCTTGCCGTTCGATTCCATGTCGAGTTGCTGCAGATAGGCCGGGAAACGCGACAGGCGCTGGTCATAGGGCAGGATCGCGCGCGAGGGGTAACCCAGCACGTTGCGATGGTAATAGCCGATCAGGCCAAGCAGGGCCGGCAGGTTTTCGCTGACCGGGGCCTCGCGAAAGTGGCGGTCCATGGCATGGGCGCCCTCCAGGAACTGGCCGAAATTCTCTGGCCCGATCGCCAGCATCAGCGGCAGGCCGATCGCCGACCAGATCGAGTAGCGGCCGCCGACCCAATCCCAGAAGCCAAAGATCCGATCGCTGTCGATGCCGAAGGCGGCGACCTTGTCGAGCGCGGTGGAGACGGCGGCGAAATGGTGCTTCACCGCATCTTCACCCAGTGCATCCGCAATGAAGGCGCGGGCGGTCGCCGCATTCGTCATCGTCTCGATGGTGGTGAAGGTCTTCGACGCGATGATGAAGAGCGTCGTCTCGGCCTTCAGGAGCTTGAGTGTATCGGCAATATGCGCGCCGTCGACATTCGAGACGAAATGCGCGCGCGGGCCGTCATGGAACGGGGCGAGCGCAAGCGTTGCCATCACCGGGCCAAGGTCCGAGCCGCCGATGCCGATATTGACGACATCCGTGATCGGCTGGCCGGTCGCACCCGTCAGTGCGCCGGAGCGGATCTTTTCTGCAAAGGCGCCCATGGCCGAAAGAACGGCGTTCACCTCCGGCATCACATCCTTGCCGTCAACCAGCACCGGCGTGTTGGAGCGGTTGCGCAGCGCGGTGTGCAGCACGGCGCGGTTTTCGGTAAAGTTGATCGCCTCGCCGGAGAACATGGCTTCGCGCTTTTCCGCAACGCCGCCTTCGGCGAACAGCCTTTCCAGCAGCGCCATGATCTCGCTGTTCACGGCGCACTTGGAATAGTCCATCAAGAAGTCGTCGAACCGTGCGCTGAACGTCTCGAAACGTTTGGCATCGGCGGCAAAGGCGGCGCGGATATCGGTGGCGCGGGTTGCAGCGGCGGTGGACTTCAGCTGTTCGACGGTCGCCTGCATGGCACTCCTCAAGGGTCATCTGTGGATGACAGGGAACCTATTCGCTTTCCATCTCAAATCAAGCACGCAACGAGATGAGAACCCCGTTCATTGTCCAAGGGTGGTCTGGATCGTGCCGCCCAATGTCTGGCCCAGACGCCCCACCTGGTCATTGTAGCTGCGCCGCGTATTGGGATCGATGATCGCAATCGGCGTGCTGACCGCAACGCTCGCCGCACTGCCAACGGTTTGCGCCGTGCCGATGGCAATGGCACCCAGGCCCTCGCCAAGGCCAACCTTGGAATCGGTCACGGTCTGTCCGGCAATCAGGCGGTTACCGAGCAGCTTGACCACTTCCGGGCTTTCGGCGAACTTCCCATGGTTCAGCGGATCGCCGCCGCGCAGCGCCGTGAGATCCAGCACCGTGATGCCGGCCTTTTCCAGTTCCGAGCGGTAGGGCTCCTGCGTCGGATCGATCTGCCCCAGGCGATCGACATTGCCGGAAATCCGCTTGGAAAGCTGCAGGGCCCTGTCGTCGCGTGACACGAACAGCGTCATGTTGGGCCGGTTCTTGCCGATCTCCTGCATCTGCTGCCCGAAGACGTCGACATCGAGATCGGGCGATGCCAGGATCACATTCTTGATCTTCGGCGCAACGCGTCCGTCGCGGATCGCCATCTGCCGCAGCGCTTCCATCGTCAGCCACGATCCCATCGAGTGGGCCATGATCGTCACTTCCGCCACGCTCGGGTCCTGGCTGGCCTGCCTCAACATGGTCTCCAGAGCATTACGCGAATAGTTGGTGCTTTCCTTGTCGTAATTGTAGGCGAAGATGCTGCCGCGCGATGGCCAGGTGAAGAGAACAGGCGCTACATCCGCGCCGCTGTCATGCACGATCTGCGCAAACCGGTAGACGGCGTCTTCGTACTGGTTGTTGAAACCATGCACGAAGATCAGCACCCGCCGGCTTTTTGGCAAATGCGCCTTGACCCACGCCGGCGCTGCAGCGACAGGCACCGGCTTGACTGCGACCGTCGCAAACTCCCTCGACGGATCGGGCGGCAAACGACGCGGCCACTGCACCTGACCGATCTCGCGGTTCTTGGCGGGGGGAATGGACACCTTGATCTCGGTGACCTCCGGTTCCTCGCCGCGTTCGCCGGAAAACAGGAAGCCCGGCTTGTCAGAGGGTTTTCGTGTCGTACCGACCAGAATGTCCACCGTGGACGCGCCGGCAACATCGACGGACGTCGGAATGAGGACCCCTTCGGCGCGGCTCGCGCAGCCCGCCAGCAGGGCCATCACCGTCAGAAGGCCGATCAGTTGGGCGGTGGACGATGGAAAAGCTCTCAACACAACGGATCCCGACGGATTGGGCGGCCAATCGCGGCCGGCATTGTTTGGGCTTCCACCTTTAAAGACAGAGCCTGCGGGCGTCCATCCCGCAGGCGTCACTTTTCGTGACGATACTATGAAATCGTCACTTCGGGCGCAGTTCCCGGCGAAGGATCTTGCCCACCGGCGTCTTCGGCAACTCGCTGCGGAATTCGATGAAGCGCGGGCGCTTGTAGTTGGTCAAGTTGTCGGCGCAATGCGCCTTCAACTCCGCCTCGGTGAGGTTCGGGTCCTTCTTGACCACGAACAGCTTCACCGCTTCGCCGGAATGCTCGTCCGGCACACCGATCGCCGCACATTCCAGCACGCCCGGATGCATGGCGGCCACCTCTTCCACCTCGTTCGGGTAGACGTTGAAGCCCGAGACCAGGATCATGTCCTTCTTGCGGTCAACGATCTTGATAAAGCCGCGCTCGTCCATGTAGCCCATGTCGCCGGAGCGGAAATAGCCGTCCGCCGTCATCGCCTTGGCCGTTTCATCGGGTCGCTTCCAGTAGCCGGTCATCACCTGCGGCCCGCGAATGCAGATCTCGCCGACTTCGCCGAAGATCAGCGGATTGCCGTCCTCGTCGCGGATGCTCACCTCGGTCGAGGAGACCGGAAGGCCGATGGTGCCGCTGAATTCCGCCACGTCGATGCGATTGGCGGTCGCCACCGGCGAGGTTTCCGAAAGCCCGTAACCCTCGGTGATCGGGCAGCCGGTCATCTTGTACCAGCGCTCGGCCACCGGCCTCTGGACGGCCATGCCGCCACCAAACACCATCAGCAGCGAAGAGTGATCGAGCTTCTGGAACTCGGCATTGTTCATCAGCGCGTTGAACAGTGTGTTGAGGCCCGGGAAGATGTGGATCTTGTGCTGCGACATGTCCTTGACGAGGGAAGGCAGGTCGCGCGGATTGGCAATCAGCACATTGTGGGCACCGATCGCGATCCCCATCAGCGAATTCACCGTGAGCGCAAAGATGTGGTACAGCGGCAGCGCGCAGAGAAACACGAGTTGGTCCGGCCGATCGCGCTGCAGGAAGGCGCTTTCCAGCCAGACGGCCATCTGTTCCTTGTTGGACAACAGGTTGCGGTGCGTCAGCATCGCACCCTTCGAAACGCCGGTCGTGCCGCCTGTATATTGCAGAAAGGCGATGTCATCGAGCCCGATCTCAACCGGCGTCAGGGCCTTCCCGCTGCCGGCCGAAAGGACGCTCTTGAACGATAGCGCGGACGGGATCGACCAGGCCGGCACCAGCTTCTTCACCCGGCGGACGACAAAATTGACGATGTGGCCCTTCAGTCCCAGCATGTCGCCCATGGTGGCGACCACCACGTGCTTGACATCGGTGCGCGCCAGGACCTGCTCGACCGTATGGGCGAAGTTCTCCAGCACGAAGATGGCGCGGGCGCCGGAATCGTTGAGCTGGTGTTCCAGTTCGCGCGGCGTGTAGAGTGGGTTGACATTGACGACCACGAAACCGGCTCTCAGGATGCCGTACACGACCACCGGGTTTTGCAGGATGTTCGGCATCATCACCGCCACGCGGTCGCCGCGGTTCAGGCCCTGCGCCTGCAGCCACACGCCGATCTGGCGGCTGGTTTCTTCCAGGTCTTGGAAACTCAGGGTCTTGCCCATGCTGGAAAAGGCGGTCTTGGCACCGTAGCGGCTGCAGCTTTCCTCGAAAAGATGGCCGATGGACCGGTGCGCCAAGGGCGGCAGCTCAGCCGGCACGGCCGGCGGATACGAGCTCAGCCAAATCTTCTTGGCCGCCGGATGCATATGGGCATGGGAAACATCGTTCATGGCGGCAGCTCCTCCAGTTTATCTCTGCACGAGAGGCCTCCACTCCTGTCGCGCAAAGTATCTTTGTCTCTCGGTATCATACACCGTTCTCTTCATCACGCTAAATAACTTTGACGTAAACGTCAATCGACTGTGTCTCCGGGTCAAGGGAAAATTCGGAACCTCAAGGGTGGGCGGAGGGTTGTCCTGAGGAAACAATCCGAAGAGGAGGTGCGACCATGCATCATGAACCGCAAGCCGGACAGGATCCTTACGTCAAGGACAACTATGCTTTGATCGCCAGCGACAAGGTGGAAGGAACCAGCGTCTACGGTGCCGATGGCAAGCGTATCGGCAGCATTCAGCGCATCCTTCTGGAAAAGCGCGGCGGCAAGGTTGCCTATGCCGTCTTGAGCTTTGGCGGCTTCCTGGGGATCGGCGACGATTACTATCCGCTGCCCTGGGAAAAGCTGACCTATGACGAAGAAATGGATGGTTACCGGGTCGATCTGACCAAGGAGCAGATCACCGGCGCGCCGCGTTACGCAAACCTCGACGATGACAGCTTCTACCGCGAGAAGGACCGCACGATCTACGATTATTACGGCGTGCCACCCTACTGGATGTGAGGCGGCGTTGCCTACCCGAGGCCGCTGTCGGCCGCGGCGCCGACGTGGTTAATGGTATCTTAATTCCATCGTGACATCGTCGCGCGCCGGACGAGAGAGACAGGGCGCGCGATGACGGATGGCTCGGGAGACATGGCGGACTGTGTCCGTCCCCTGGAGCCGCAGGACATTCCTGCGGTGGCTCGCCTGTTCGTCAAGGCGTTCCGCAAGCGCACCCACGCAACGGAACCCACACTCCCGCTGCTCGAACACCTGAAACAGATCTATTTTGCCAACCCATGGCATGACCCGGACATCCCGTCCCGCGTCTATGTGGATGGGCATGGCGAAATCCGGGGCTTCATCGGGGTCACCGTTCAGCCCATGCTCTTCGGCGACCGCACTGTGCGGGCCGCCTTCGCGGGCTCTCTCACGGTTGATCAGCCCGACCGGCATCCGCTGGCCGGCGCCCGGCTGATCCGCAGTTTCCTCGGCGGTCCGCAGGACCTCTCGATTACCGAGACGGCGAATGCCAAGGCGCTTCGCATGTGGCAGAAGCTCGGCATCCCGCTCGATACCCAGTACAGCCTGAACTGGATCCGTCTGCTGCGCCCGGCAACGGCAACCGTCAGTGCACTCAAACACCGCCATGGTGCGGCAAAGCTCCTGTTGCCGCTGGCGCATCTGGCGGATCGGGCCGTCGCCCGCCTGATGTCGGATCCATTCCGGCCGCATCTGGATGCCGGCCCGCGGCGCCTGTCCTTCTCGGACATCGACCGTTCCGCCTTCGACAGGGCAGCTCTTGATCTTGCCGAACTCTACCCCTTGAGACCCGCCTGGGATGAAACCTCGTTGTCCTGGTTTTCGTCCCACGCCGCCATCAAGCGCAATTTCGGCGAACCCTGCTATCGTCTGGCAAGCAGCCGCGACGGAAAACCGGTCGCGGCCTATGCCTACTTCCGGCGACCCGACGATTTCGCCTGGCTGTTGCAGTCCTTCGTCAAGCCGGAACAGGCCGGCGATCTGATCGACGACATGCTGTTGGATGCGCATCGGCACGGCTGCTCTGCCGTCCGGGGCGCGGCCCAGCCCTGGCTGAATAACGCCCTGATCTGCCGCCGCACCCTGTTTCTCACCCGCAGCTTCTATCTGGTGCATGCAAAGGACAAGTCTCTCCTGGCGCCCTTCCGCGATGGCATGGCACTCGCGAGCGGTCTTGCGGGCGAAAGCTGGATGCGCCTGATCGGCGACCATTTCGACGATTGATCAGGCCTCACCGCCCAGCATGGTCACGGGCTCGGCGTGCAGATACTCCGCCACCTTGCGTTTGGCGGCAATGTTCTTCCACACCGCCTCCACCTGGTCCGGCGTCAGCCCTGTCCCGTCCGCGACCGCATCCCGCGCCACACCGTGGTCGAGGCCGTAGAGGCAGAGATCCATCAGGTTGTAAGGCAGCGAGAAGTAATATTCGTCCTGTCCCTGCGGCAGCGACCAGGTATCGGTCGTCGGTGGTCGGCGGCGGATCTCTTCCGGCACGCCGAGTGCCTCGGCCAGCTGGTAGACCTGGCTCTTGTAGAGATGCGCGATCGGCTTGAAATCGGCCGCACCGTCACCGTTCTTGACGAAGAACCCCTGGTCGTATTCCAGCCGGTTGGGCGTACCGGCCACCGCGTGGTTTAGCCGGTCGGCATGGTAATATTCGATCTGCTTGCGGGTCCGCTGCTTCATGTTGGCCGCGGCAATCATGCCGAGATAGACCTCGAGCGGCATGCGGTGGCGGCTCTGTTCACCTTGCGGATCGGCCACCACCAGCCAGGAGATGTTGTAGCCGCGTCCGGCAAGGGCATCTTCCAGCACCACCTTGCAGCCCCAGCCCGCACCGAAATCCGGCACGACCTGGCGGATGAAACCGTCGCGGCGCGTATAGCAGCCGGCAGCGGCAAGGCTCGGCCCGATATCCTCCAGCACCGTCTCGATGCCGATGGCAGCCGCCAGCGCCTGGCCGAGGCGCAGGCTTTCCGGATCGGAATCATGTTCGGGCATGAAGATGCCGACGGTTTTCTGCGGCCCGAGCGCCCGCGCACAGAGCGCCGCCGTCACGCTGGAATCGATACCGCCGGAAATCCCGAGAACTGCGCCGCGCTTGCGCAGATCCTTGCCCACGGTCTTTCGGATCCAGCCGCAGATCCGCTCGATTTCCGCCTCCGCATCGAGCCTCAGCGTGTCCGGTCCGAAGGCCTTGCCGCCCGTAACCGTCTGTTGTGCCTGCATCATGCGACGTGTCCTTCCGTGTCTTCGGAAACCGGTTGAGCCAGCGAGAGCCGGATCTTGCCCGTGCTCGTCTTCGGCAGGGTGTCGCGAAACTCGACGAGTTTCGGCACCATGAAATCCTCGAGATGTTCTGCGCAGTGCTGCCGCACCATCCGCTCGGTCAGCGCCACACCGGGCGCTGCCACCACATGCGCCTTCACCACCTGGCCGAACAGCGGATCGGGCACCCCTTCCACCGCGGCCTCCAGCACACCCGGCAGTGCGTAGAGCACACGCTCCACCTCCTGCGGGCTCACCTTCTCGCCGCGGGTCTTGATGATGTCGTCCTGGCGTGCGACGTAATACAAAAGACCGTCCGCGTCCTGGCGGAACAGATCGCCGGACTTGAGCCAGCGTTTGCCGTCGCGCATCACGATGGCGCGTTCCGTCGCCACCGCATCCATCCAGTAGCCGGCCATCACATGCGGGCCGCTGACCTGGAGCTCTCCGGTTTCGCCCCTGCACGCCGGCTGGCCGTCTTCCCGGATGATCGCGACCTCGGTGCCCGGCAGGGCCAGGCCGACCGAAAGCGGCTCGCGCGCGGCCCGGTCCGGCGGCAGGTAGCTGGTGCGGATGCACTCCGTCTGCCCGTACATCAGGAAAAGCTCCGCGCCCGGCAAAAGCCGGTGCAGCGCGGCTGTCGTTACCGGCGGCATGGCCGCCGCCGCACTGGTGATATAGCGCAGATGCGGCAGGAAGCCCGGCTGCAGGTCCTGCATGGCGGTGATCAGGCCGGCCATGGCCGGCACGAGCGGAAAGCCGGTCACCCGCTCTTCGGCAAGCCGCTCCAGGATGGCGCGCGGAAAGGCAAAGCTGCGCTCCAGCACCAGGGTGCCGCCCGTCATCATCATCGTCACCATCTGCGTGATGCCGTAACCGAAGGAGAGGGGAAGAACGCTCAGCACCACGTCCTCAGCCTCGTTGCCGAGGTAGTCACAGACCGTGCGGCAGGCAAAATCAAGGTTCCGGTGCGTCAGCATCACCCCCTTCGGGCTGCCGGTGGAGCCGGAGGTGTGGATTAGCAGAGCGAGATCCTGCTCCTCGAGCGCCGGGGTAGGCGTGTCCGCAACGGGATGGGAGGGAAGCGTGGAAAGCGGGATGCCCTTGCAAACGTCAGCCGCATCGACATCCGACAGGATGAGGACGGGAGAGGTGGTCGATCGTTCGCAGGCAAGCTCGACCATCCGCCCCGCTTTGGCGTGCAGGATCACCGCCGTCGGCATCGTGCGCGTCAGAATATCAGCGAGCTTCTCCGCCTTGATCGAAGGATGCAGCGGGCAGGCCACCGCGCCGATCTGCCAGACGGCGAAAAAGGCGATGACTGCCTCTGCGGTATTGTCCAGGATGAGGATGACCCGGTCACCCCGCCCGGTGCCGAGCGCGGAAAGCCCGGCGGCACACAACGCCACATCGTTCGCCAGGTCGCCATAGGTCATCCGCCGGTTGCCGGATACCACGGCAACCGCCTCCGGCCGGATCTCGGCCTGGCGGGAAAGATAAGGCTCGATACGCATCCCCCGACCGCGTCCCGGCGCCGTCAGGCGGCTTTGAGTTTCGAGGCGAGATAGACCGAGACGCGTTCGACGCTGTCGAGATTGGCCGGCACGATCTCGCTATCGGCCACCGTGATGCCGTAGGTCGTTTCCAGAAAGGCAATGAGTTCCAGAACGCCGGTCGAATCCATCACGCCACTCTCCAGCAGCGACTGACTGTCATCGATGGCTGCATCGGCGCGAAATAGGAAGTTTTCGGCAATGAATTCACGAATCGCAGAATAATAGGTCATCGGCACGGCAACATCCTCCATCAAGCTCAGCCTCGCGCAAAGGGCGGCGGGTTGTGGCTTGCAATCTTGGGGAGTGTGACGCCCATCCCTGAATCTTTTGCTAAAAAATCCCGTTCGTTTCAGCAGGACTGGTCCGAAACGGCATAGGGAGAAGGCAAGCAACCTCTGCCGCTCACAAGCATCCAGGCTGAGAGACGGAGGCTACGAATGATTTGGAAAGAAAAGTGGTGCCGCTTACGTGACTCGAACACGTGACCCCGTCATTACGAATGACGTGCTCTACCGACTGAGCTAAAGCGGCCCTCGCCAAACCCGTGCCGGGCTTGCGGTGTGAGGCGGCTGATACACACAATGGCGGAGGATTTCAAGCGGCTTGTGATGCCTCATTGCATTCTTGTTGCGCAAAGACGCCATCTTGCCGCCTTTGTCGGTTGAAAAAGAACGGCATAGGCCCGTGATGGCGCATGGCTTGCAGTTCGCCCGCGCAAAGGATAACCCAGAATGACACACGGGTGCGAAAGCTAAAAAAAAGGAAGCTTCGTGAGCGGATTGGAAACGGCAATCAGGAATGCGCTGGCGCGTTCGGAGCGGGATGATGCCCATGTGCGGGCGCGCATCTATCAGTCCGCCCGCCAGGCGCTGGACGCCGGCCTGAAGAAGCAGGAGATCACCGATCCTGGCGTGATCGACAGGCAGCGCCGCGGCCTGGAAGACAAGATCCGCGAAATCGAGATCGAGGAACGCCAGCGAATCAAGCTGGCCGAGGCAGACCGTGCCACGCGCGCTGCTGAAGAGGTTCGGCTTGATGCCCCGGTGATGGACGGTCCGGCCGAGCAGTTGGACGAGCCAAGCCTTGGCGGACAGACCCGTGATGCGTCGCGTCCGACATCCGAAGACGAGGGCGCCTTCGACGGGCTTGCCGCCATGCGCGCCGAACCGGCAAGCGATCGCCTTGCCCCGCAGCCACCCGCCGAGCCGCCTCAGAAAGCATCGCGTTTTGGCCGCAAGACCAAGGCACCGAAGAGCATGCCCGCGGATGACACTCCGTCCGCCGTCGGGCCGGCGCCGAAAGTGCCCGGCGAAAAGCGCCGGCGCCAGCGGCGCGGGCTGCTGTCGCGCCTCTTCATCTACACAACCTTTTTCGCCTTTCTCGCCCTGGGCGGCTGGTGGGCCTATTCCGGCGGGCTTTTCCTGACACCGGAACAGCGCGACACCAGCGTTCCGAACCCGCCGCCCGCCGTGCAGGAAGAGGATTTTACTGGCGCCGCCGGCCAGGCCTTCAATCCGCAGCAGGGTTTTTCGGATGACTGGCTGGAGGTCTATGCGGCCAGCTCGAAGACCCCGGTCACACCCGGCGCGGAGGCCTCGGCTGAGGTCGTCGCCATGGCCGATGGCCCGGCGCTGCGCATCACCTCGCGTAGCCCCGGTGCCGGGGGCGATGTCGCGATCCCGGTTCCGGTCGAGGTTCTGCGGGAAATGGCCGGCAAGACATCCACCATCGCGCTTACCCTGCAGGCGGTCGGCAACGCCGCCGTCCAGCTTGCCGTGCGCTGTGATTTCACAAGCCTCGGTACCTGCAGCCGCCATCGGGTGATGGCGATGCAGGAGCGGGCGGATACCCTGTTCCGCGTCACCTTCGACCGGACGCTGGCCCCGACGCAAGCCGGACGGATCTACGTCAACAGCGACATCCTGGGCGGCAGCCAGCCGATCCTCTTGTATTCCGTGCGCGTGCTGCCCGGCCAGTAAGGCTGGGCAATGCGGCAGGACTGCGAGGCGCTGCCGGTGATGCCTGGCCAGTGATGCCCGGCCAGTGAGGCCCAGTCAGTCGAAGGCCTTCGGTCCGAAACCGAGGATTTTTCCGTCGATCTCGCCGATCGCCGTCTTGTCCTTGCCATCGTAGTCCAGCGACTGGAGGATATGGCGCATGATGTTGATGCGGGCACGGCGTTTGTCGTTCGCCCGCACCACAGTCCAGGGAGCCTCCTTGGTGTGCGTCTTTTCCAGCATCTGGTCGCGCCTCTTGCTATAGTCGTCCCATTTTGTCAGCGCGGCAATGTCCATCGGCGAAAGCTTCCAGACCTTGAGCGGGTCGTGGCGGCGGTCGTGAAAGCGCTTCAGCTGCATCTCGCGGCCGATGTTCAGCCAGAACTTGAAGAAATGAATGCCGTCATCCACGATCAGCTGCTCGAAGGCCGGCGCCTGAGCGAGAAAATGCTTGTGCTGTTCCGGCGTGCAGAAGCCCATCACCGGCTCCACGCCGGCGCGGTTGTACCAGGAGCGGTCGAAGAGCACGATCTCGCCGCCGGTCGGAAAATGCGTGACGTACCGCTGGAAATACCACTGCCCGGCTTCCGTCTCCGTCGGCTTGGTCAGGGCCACCACGCGCGCCGAACGGGGATTGAGATAGGCGCGGATGGCAAAGATCGAACCGCCCTTGCCGGCTGCATCGCGTCCCTCGAACAGCGCCATCACCCGTTTTCCGCTCGCATGCAGATGGGTCTGCGCCTTCACCAGTTCGATCTGCAGTGCCTTCAGCTCCGCCTCGTAGGCGTCGCCATCCATTTTCTTGTCGTAAGGGTAACCGCCGGACGACAGCGCCTTGTCGGCGATCCAGTCCGGCAGCTTCGGATCGTCGATGTCGAAGACGCGGCTCTTGCCGCCGATCTCGAGCTCCACGGCCCGGTTCTTCGCTGCGTCGGTCATGTCCATGGTCAAACCTCTCCGGCGTCTCGTCTTCGCCAATGATCTCGGTGGCGTGGGGTTTCCCTGAAGACTGCGACACAATATCCCGCTTTGTCGAGAAAAAGCATCGGCCTTGTAATTTCGTCCCACCTGGATCGGCAGCGATGTATATCTGTCATGCGATGCGGCTATCACCACCGGTCAAGTCGTTGAGAAGCCGCGGCCGCCATGGGCGGGCAAAGCGGCGGGCGAAGGCGCGCGGGAGTAAGGATTGATGGCGAGCGAAGAGCGGCGGGAAACAGCGCGCGAAAAGCTGAGACGGGGCTGGCTGGTGGTTGCCGCGGCAACCCTTCTCGCGGTCCTGGCGCTGGGGGCGGAGATCAACCCGCTCTTCGTTGTCGCCGGCTGGCTGCTGATGTTTTTGTCGCTGCTGCTGTCTCCCTCATTGCCGGGCGGCGAAACATCCGTGCCGCCGCCGCCGGCCCTTGCCCCGCCGCACGATCCGTTAGCCGATCTGGCGGCGGCCTATGCAGCGCTCGACCTGCCGGTCATCGTGATGGGCGGGGATGGCCACGTGCTGTTCCAGAATGCCGCCGCCGAAAAGGCCTTCGACGTGATGCAGCCCGGCACGCACCTGTCGGCACGCCTGCGTTCTCCCGGCATTCTCGACATGGTGCGGGAAACCATGGCCACCGGCCAGAGCAACCAGATCGAACATTCCGAGCGCCACCCGTCCGAACGGGTCTTCATCCTGCGCATCGCCCCGGTGGATCTGCCGGGGCAGGAGGGTGCCCGCAGCACGCCCTATTTCGCCTTGGCCGCCAAGGACATTTCCGAACTGCGCCGCATCGACCGCATGCGCTCGGACTTCGTTGCCAATGCCAGCCACGAACTGCGCACGCCGCTCGCCTCGCTGCGCGGGTTCATCGAAACCCTGCAAGGCCCCGCCAAGGGGGATCTTGGCGCGCAGGAACGTTTCCTCGGCATCATGCTCGACCAGGCAACCCGCATGAGCCGGCTGGTGGATGATCTTCTGTCGCTCTCGCGGCTGGAACTGAAGGCGCATATCGCACCCATACAGCGGGTCGATCTCGTGCCGCTCGTCGGCCATGTCCGGGATTCCCTGCTGCCGCTCGCCCATGATCTCGGCGTCGAGATCCGCATGCATCTGCCCGAAAGCAAGGTGGAAGTGACAGGGGACCGGGATGAACTCGTGCAGGTCATAGAGAACCTGGTGGAGAATGCCTGCAAATACGGCCAGGACGGCAAGATCGTCGATGTCTATCTGCGTCAGGACGATGCGTCGCGGCCGGTGGAACTCAGCGTGGTGGATCGTGGCCCGGGCATCCCGGCAGAACACGTGCCGCGCCTGACCGAGCGTTTCTATCGTGTCAGTGTGGCCGATAGCCGCTCGAAAAAGGGCACCGGCCTCGGGCTTGCCATTGTCAAGCATATCCTCACACGTCACCGTGCCCGGCTGATCGTCAAATCCGAACTGGGCAAGGGCACGGACTTTACCGTCAGATTTTGACATTCTGGCATGTCCCAGTTTGTACATGGCTTGAATTGCGCTGAAATTACAGGCACATGGCCTGTCACAATTGTTTCATCAAACTGACATAAAAGCGTGGGGCAACGGCGGCTAAGACAAACGGGCCGAGCACTGGCGAGAGCGAGAGCTGGTGCAGCAGAATTCACACAACCCCTATCGGGAGACTACAATGAATATCGTGAAACTTTCCGCGGCTGCCCTGGTGGCGTCCGTCGCCTTCACCGGCGTTGCCGTTGCACGCGACCAGATCCAGATTGCCGGCTCTTCCACGGTTCTGCCCTACGCATCGATCGTCGCTGAAGCCTTCGGCGAAAACTTCCAGCATCCGACCCCGGTCGTTGAAGGCGGTGGTTCGGGCGCCGGCCGCAAGAAGCTCTGCGAAGGCGTGGGCGAAAACACGATCGATATTGCCAATTCCTCGTCGCGCATCAGCAAGTCTGACATCGAGACCTGCGCCAAGAACGGCGTGAAGGACATCCAGGAAGTGCGCATCGGTTACGATGGCATCGTGTTCGCGTCTGACATCAACGGCCCGAAGTTCGCCTTCACCCAGGCCGATTGGCACAATGCCATCGCTGCCAAGGTCCTGAAGGACGGCAAGCTCGTGGAAAACCCGAACAAAACCTGGAAGGACGTTCGCGCTGACCTGCCGGATCAGCCGATCCTCGCCTTCATCCCGGGCACCAAGCACGGCACCCGCGAAGTGTTCGATGAAAAGGTCATCATCGACGGCTGCAAGGAAAACGGCACCTACGAAGCCCAGCTGGCTGCCAACAACAACGACAAGGCTGCTGCCACCAAGGCTTGCGGCGCCATCCGCACCGACGGCGTTTCCGTTGACATCGACGGCGACTATCCGGAAACCCTGGCCCGCATCGCTGCCAACAAGAACGGCATCGGCGTTTTCGGTCTGTCCTTCTACCAGAACAACACCGACAAGCTGCAGGTCGCAACGATGGCTGGCGTGACACCGTCTGTCGAAACGATTGCCGCTGGCAAGTACCCGGTTTCCCGTCCGCTGTACTTCTACGTGAAGAACGCGCACCTCGACGTGATCCCGGGCATGCAGGAATATGTTGAGTTCTTCGTGTCGGACGAAATGGCCGGCCCGAACGGTCCGCTCGCTGCCTATGGTCTGGTGTCCGATCCGGAACTGAAGAAGACCCAGGAAGCCGTCAAGGCCCGCACGCCGATGGGCCCGCTCAACTAAGTCTGTCTCTCCTCTGACGGCGCGGGTTCCGCGCCGTCAATGTTTTGAAAATTTTTGAAGGGGGTAGGGGCAACATGAGCGTTGGCGTCATTATTCTCGTTGTCCTGGTGCTCGCGGCACTGGGTTATGTCTTCGGCAGGCAGCGAGCTATGGCCGTCTCTCAAGAGAGCGGCATCAAATTGCATTCTCTTCCCAGCTATTACGGCCAGATGGTCGGCCTCTTTGCCGCCGTTCCGGCCTTTGCCGCTCTGGTGCTCTGGCTCCTCATCCAGCCGGTGATCATTGAGCGCAGCGTCAGCGACATGATCCCGGACAGTGCCATTCCGGAAGGTGGTGCGCGCAGTCTCGTCATGTCCGACGTGCGCCGTATCGCCGGCGGTCTTGATGCCGTTCTGGCACGCGGTGGTGCCGGTGAAGCCGAAATCGACCGTCTTGCCGCCAATCCCACCGAAATCCGCGTGCGTCTGGCGGAGGTCGGTATTCCGCTTGTCGGTGATGTGCCGGTTGCCGTTTTCGAGGCGGCCCGTACCTACCGCTCCATGACGGAGACCGGCAATCTGCTGAAGGCCGGTGTCGTCATCGCACTTGCCGTCGTTCTGGCGGGCCTTGCCTATCGCAGCATCGAACCGCGCATGCGCGCTCGCAATGTCAGCGAAACCTTCATCAAGTGGCTGCTGATCGCCTCGTCGCTGGTTGCGATCCTGACGACCGTGGGCATCGTGCTGTCCCTGGTCTTCGAAACGATCTCCTTCTTCAAGATCTACCCGGCGCGGGATTTCTTCTTCTCGACGGTCTGGAACCCGCAATTCCGCGGCGGTTCCGACCTCGGTATCCTGCCGCTTCTCTGGGGCACCTTCTACGTTTCCTTCATCGCGCTCCTGGTCGCCGTGCCGATCGGGCTGATGATTGCGATCTACCTGTCGGAATATGCCAGCAAGTCGCTGCGTAGCTTCGCCAAGCCGGCCATCGAGATGCTCGCGGGCATTCCGACGATCGTCTACGGTCTCTTTGCGCTGGTCACCATTGGTCCTTTCCTGCGCGATTATTTCGCCCAGCCACTCGGGCTCGGCTCGTCCTCTTCCTCGGTGCTGACGGCGGGCCTGGTCATGGGCATCATGATCATCCCCTTCGTTTCGTCCCTGTCTGATGACATCATCAATGCCGTACCGCAGGCCCTGCGCGATGGTTCCTACGGCCTGGGCGCCACGCAGTCGGAAACCATCAAGAAGGTCGTGATGCCGGCGGCACTGCCGGGCATCGTCGGCGCCATCCTTCTGGCGGCAAGCCGTGCCATCGGCGAGACGATGATCGTCGTGCTGGGCGCCGGTGCGGCAGCTAAGCTGGACCTCAACCCCTTCGAGGCCATGACGACCGTGACCGTCAAGATCGTCAGCCAGCTGACGGGTGATACGGAGTTTGCCAGCCCCGAAACGCTCGTCGCCTTCGCGCTTGGCCTGACGCTCTTTACCTTTACCCTCGCCCTCAACGTGCTGGCCCTTTACATCGTACGCAAATATCGGGAGCAGTACGAATGACCGACATGACTGTTTCATCCGGCGCGCCTCAGGCGCCTGCTCAATTCAAGTCCCTGCTGACCCTCGATGAGCGGACCCGTCGTCGCAATGCCTCCGAACGGCGCTTCCGGATCCTGGGTCTGGTGGGTGTGACGATCGGCATCGTGGCGCTCGTCTTCCTGCTGGGTTCCATCCTGACGAACGGGATTTCGTCCTTCCAGCAAACCTATATTCGGCTGGACGTGTTCCTGGATCCGGCTCGCCTGGACAAGGCAGGCAAGCGTGATCCGGCTGAAATCGCCAAGCTGACGACGTTCAGCTACGCGCCGCTGATCGAAAAGTCGCTTGCCGATGCCATGGCCGCCAAGGGCGTGCAGGGCGAAGGCATCACCGTCAAGGCGGCTTCCGAGCTGATTTCGAAAGAAGCGGCCGCAGATCTTCGCCGCTACGTGCTGGCCGATCCTTCGGCGATCGGCAAGACGGTCAGCTTTGATCTGCTCGCGAGCGGCCGCATCGACGGCTATTACAAAGGCCGCGTGACGATGGACAGCGCGCAGCTCGACCGCAACATCTCGCCGCAGCAGCTGATGCTGGCCGACCGGCTGAAATCCGCCGGCATCCTGACCACGCATTTCAACTGGGCCTTCTTCACGGCGCCGGATGCCTCCGATACACGTCCGGAAGCGGCCGGCCTCGGCGTGGCGATCCTCGGTTCGGCCTACATGATGATCATCGTGCTGGTCCTGTCCCTGCCGCTCGGTGTCGCCGCCTCGATCTACCTTGAAGAATTTGCCCCGCAAAATCGCTGGACCGATCTGATCGAGGTCAACATCGCCAACCTGGCGGCTGTACCTTCCGTCGTCTTTGGTATTCTCGGTCTGGCCGCCTTCATCAACTTTGCCGGTCTTCCGCAGTCGGCACCGGTGGTGGGTGGCCTCGTTCTGACGCTGATGACCCTGCCGACGATCATCATCGCGACGCGTGCCGCCTTCAAGTCGGTTCCGCCCTCCATCCGTGATGCTGCGCTCGGCGTCGGGGCCTCCAAGATGCAGGCGATCTTCCATCACGTCCTGCCGCTCGCGATGCCCGGCATCCTGACCGGCACGATCATCGGCCTGGCCCGTGCGCTCGGCGAAACCGCGCCGCTCCTGCTCATCGGCATGGTGGCCTTCGTGCGCGACTATCCGGCCGGTCCGCCGGAAGGTTTCTTCGATCCGGCCTCCGCTCTTCCTGTCCAGGTCTACAACTGGACCCAGCGCGGCGATCCGGCCTTCATCGAACGGGCCTCGGGTGCGATTATCGTCCTGTTGGTGTTCCTGATCCTGATGAATTTGTCCGCCATCATCTTGCGTCGCCGCTATGAGCGTCGTTGGTAGTAGGGAGAGTTCGTAATGATGAATAATATCTCGACAACGATGAATACGACGACGACCACGAAAGCAGCTGCCATGATCGACTCGAAGATTTCCGCGCGCAACGTCCAGGTGTTTTATGGCGAAAAACATGCCATCCGGGACGTGAACATCGAGATCCGTCCGCGCTCCGTCACGGCCTTCATTGGGCCGTCCGGCTGTGGAAAGTCCACCTTCCTGCGCTGCATCAACCGCATGAACGACACGATCGACAGCTGCCGTGTGGAAGGCAACATCCTGATCGACAACGAGAACATCTACGATCCGAAGGTCGATCCGGTGCAGCTGCGCGCCAAGGTCGGCATGGTGTTCCAGAAGCCGAACCCGTTCCCGAAGACGATCTATGAGAACGTTGCCTACGGTCCGCGCATCCACGGCCTCGCCCGCAAGAAGTCGGATCTCGACGAAATCGTCTCGTCTGCTCTGCAGAAGGCGGGTCTCTGGAACGAAGTGAAGGATCGCCTGCATGAATCCGGCACGGGTCTCTCCGGCGGCCAGCAGCAGCGCCTGTGCATCGCCCGGGCGGTCGCCGTGTCGCCGGAAATCATCCTGATGGACGAACCCTGCTCGGCGCTCGATCCGATCGCGACGGCCAAGGTCGAGGAACTGATCCACGAACTGCGCACCAACTTCACCATCGTCATCGTCACGCATTCCATGCAGCAGGCGGCGCGTGTGTCCCAGCGCACGGCTATGTTCCACCTCGGCCTGCTGGTCGAAGAGAACGACACCGACAAGATGTTCACCAACCCGGATGATCAGCGCACGCAGGATTACATCATGGGTCGCTTCGGCTGATGCCGCGCCGATCCGCCTTCCGCTGACAACCCTTGATCCGAGGATGACAAACCATGTCCCCCAGCCATATTCTCTCGGCCTATGACGAAGACCTGAAATACCTGAACCGCCGCATCTCCGAAATGGGCGGCCTTGCCGAACAGATGTGCGGCGATGCCGTTCGCGCGCTCGTCAATTCCGATGGTGCACTTGCCCAGAAGGTCATCTCCGACGACGTGATCCTCGATACCGCCGAGCGCGAGATCCAGGAGAAGGCCATCATCACGATCGCCCGCCGCCAGCCGGTGGCCGGAGACCTGCGCGAAATCATCGGCGTGCTGCGCATCGCCTCCGACCTGGAACGCGTCGGCGACCTCGGCAAGAACACTGCCAAGCGCGTGATCGCCGTTCAGGGCACCGGCGTGCCGCGCAAGCTCGCACGCGGTTTGGAACATCTCTCCGATCTGGCCCTCGTCCAGCTCAAGGAAGTGCTCGACGTCTTCTCCAACCGCTCGGTGCAGAAGGCGGAAGCCATCCGCCTGCGCGATGAAGAGATCGACGCGATGTACACCTCGCTGTTCCGCGAACTCCTCACCTACATGATGGAAGATCCGCGCAACATCACCACCTGCACCCATCTCCTCTTCTGCGCCAAGAACATCGAGCGCATCGGCGACCATGCCACCAATATTGCCGAGACGATCTATTACATCGCAACTGGCGCTGCCCCCGAAGGCGAACGCCCGAAGGACGACACGTCGAACACGCTGGGCGCAGTGGCAGAGTAAGGGCGCTACCGGCGCCTGCTTTCAGGAGTGCATGAACCATGCTGCCGAAAATTGCGGTTGTTGAGGATGAAGAAGCGCTGAGCGTGCTTCTTCGCTATAACCTCGAGGCCGAGGGGTATGAGGTGGAAACCATCCTGCGCGGTGACGAGGCGGAAATCCGCCTGCAGGAGCGGCTGCCGGATCTCCTGATCCTCGACTGGATGTTGCCCGGCGTATCCGGCATCGAGCTTTGCCGCCGCCTGCGGATGCGCCCGGAAACCGAGCGCCTGCCGATCATCATGCTGACGGCGCGTGGTGAGGAGAGCGAACGCGTGCGCGGTCTGGCAACCGGTGCCGACGATTATGTCGTCAAACCCTTCTCGACGCCGGAACTGATGGCGCGGGTGAAAGCGATGTTGCGAAGGGCCCGGCCGGAGGTGCTCTCCTCGGTTCTGCGCTGCGGCGATATCGAACTCGATCGCGAAACGCATCGCGTCCACCGCAAGAGCCGCGAGGTGCGTCTGGGGCCGACCGAATTCCGGCTGCTGGAATTCCTGATGGCCTCGCCCGGTCGCGTCTTTTCCCGCTCGCAACTGCTCGATGGTGTCTGGGGCCACGACATCTACGTGGACGAACGCACCGTCGATGTGCATGTCGGACGGCTGCGCAAGGCGCTGAACTTTTCCAACATGCAGGATGTCATCCGCACCGTCCGCGGTGCCGGTTATTCCATGGAAGCGTGAACCCTCGCGCCTGATCTCCACCATCGAACCCGGCCTCGTGCCGGGTTTTTTGTTGGCTCCCTCCAAAATCCGGGCACAAAAAAAGCGGGCCTCGTACCCGCTTTCTTCGAGATGCGCTGGAATGATCAGCCGCGGGCGACCGCATTGGCGGCGCGGCGGCGCTCGTTCACCGGCTGGTAGGCCAGGCGGGCGTGGTATTTGCAGTAGGGCGAGCTTTCGCCGGATTCTGCGCCGCAGAAGTGGAAATCGTCCTTCAGCGGGTCGCCGACCGGCCACTTGCAGGTGCGCTCCGTCAGTTCCGTCAGCGCCAGGCGGCGTGCCATCGGAACGATGACGTTCGTCGTGGTGACCGGTTCCTGCGTTTCGAGAATGGTGAGTTCGATCTCTTCCTTCACCATCGTGGCGCCGACAGAGCGGGTCACCGTGCGCGTGGCCGCGCCAGGGGCCGTCGCCGCCGTCGGGCGGGCATTGTAGGTGGTGGGGCGCGGTGCAGGGGTGGTGCGCTTCTGCGTCCGGTTCTGCTGGGCGTTTCCGCCTGCCTTCACACGTCCCGGAAGGCACAGCCGGTGCACCTTGCCGATGACCGCGTTGCGGCTCACGCCGCCCAGTTGCGCGGCAATCTGGCTCGCGCTCAGTCCTTCCGCCCACAACCTTTTCAGTCGTTCGACGCGTTCGTCATCCCAATTCATGCTGTCTCTCCGCCTTGAGCACACCCAGCAAGACAGAATCTCTCACCGTTACGGCGAACGTAATTCGCCGCGCATACTACATCTATACTTTTGGTGACTAGTTCCGCCGCATGCAGTCTAGTAATTGATCTTTAACCTAATGGGCGGCGGACTCGCTGACAAGAGTCGCCGGAATCGTCGCGAATCGATTTCCGGGTTTTCCCCAACTTGCTGCCGCATAGAGTCATTTTTGTCACAGCTGCCGCAAGGGGCGCCAAGCGGGCTTCCGCGGCGTGAATCGACGCGGAATCCACGCTTTTGTTGACAGCGCGGGATGAAATGCGGATAGTGCGCCTGCCGCCCTTTGAGGCGGCATTTTTGATTTCTGGCGGCCCCGGCTGCCTGTTCTGGACAGTATGCCTGAAGGAGTGCATCGCCATGGCTGAAGCTGCGCTTTTCGACACGTTTGCAAGGGCACCACTGCGTTTCGTGCGCGGCGAGGGTGTCTGGCTCGTGACGGAAACGGGCGAGCGATATCTCGATTTCGGCGCAGGCGTGGCCGTGACCTCGTGTGGTCATTCCAACCCGCATCTTGTCGCGGCCCTGAAGGATCAGGCGGACAAGGTCTGGCACCTGTCGAACCTTTACGAGATCCCGGACCAGGAGCGGCTGGCCCGCCGGCTGGCGGATGCCACCTTCGCCGACAAGGTGTTCTTCACCAATTCGGGTGCCGAAGCGCTGGAATGCGCCATCAAGACGGCGCGGCGCTACCATTATTCCAAGGGCTATCCGGAAAAATTCCACATCATCACCTTTGAAGGCGCCTTCCACGGCCGGACCATCGCGACGATCGCAGCCGGCGGTCAGGAAAAGTACCTGGAAGGCTTCGGCCCCAAGGCGCCGGGTTTTGACCAGGTGCCCTTTGGGGATCTGGATGCGCTGAAGGCGGCGATCACGGAACACACCGCAGCCCTGCTGATCGAGCCGATCCAGGGCGAGGGCGGCATCCGGGTCGTGACCAAGGAATTCCTGCGCGAACTGCGCAACCTGTGCGATGAACACGGCCTGTTGCTGATGTTCGATGAGGTGCAGACGGGCGTCGGTCGGACCGGCAAGTTCTTCGCGCATGAATGGTCGGGTGTCACCCCGGATATCATGGCGGTGGCCAAGGGGATCGGCGGTGGTTTCCCGTTCGGCGCCTGCCTTGCGACGGCGGAAGCCGCCTCCGGCATGAAGCCCGGCGTGCACGGCACCACCTATGGTGGCAATCCGCTCGCCATGGCCGTCGGCAATGCCGTGCTCGATGTCATCCTGGCCGATGGCTTCCTGCAGAATGTCAACGACGTGGCACTCGTCTTCCGTCAGGGCCTTGCGGCACTCAAGGATCGCTTCCCCGGCGTGATCGAGGAGATCCGTGGCGAAGGCCTGATGCTCGGCATCAAGGCGCGCGTTCCGGCCGGCGAGCTTGTGACCGCAATGCGCGACGAACATATCCTCGGCGTTCCGGCCGGTGACAATGTCATTCGTCTGCTGCCGCCGCTGGTCGTGACGGCGGAAGAGGCCCGCGAAGGCATTGCCCGTATCGAACGCGCTGCGGAAAAGCTTCAGAGTGAACAGTTGAAGAAGTCGGCCTGACGGCCTTTTCGGAAAAAGCGGGCCGCCGGATGGCGCCCCGGATGGAACGGATCATGGCATCACCCAAGCATTTTCTCGACCTCTCGGCACTTTCGTCAGGGGATCTGCGTACCATTCTCGATGATGCGCTGACGCGCAAACGCGCGACCAAAGCTGGCACGGCCGACAAGCCGCTCGCCGGCAAGGTGCTGGCGATGATCTTCGAGAAGCCGTCCACCCGCACCCGCGTCTCCTTCGATGTCGGCATGCGCCAGCTCGGCGGCGAAACGCTGTTCCTGTCCGGCACGGAAATGCAGCTTGGCCGCGCCGAGACGATCGGCGATACGGCCAAGGTCCTGTCGCGTTACGTCGATGCGATCATGATCCGCACCACCGATCATCGCCGCCTTCTGGAAATGGCCGAACACGCGACGGTTCCGGTCATCAACGGCCTGACGGATGAGACCCATCCCTGCCAGATCATGGCCGACCTCCTGACCTTCGAAGAACATCGCGGCCCGGTGACCGGCAAGACGTTTGCCTGGACGGGCGACGGCAACAATGTGCTGCATTCCTTCATCGAAGGCTCGGCGCGCTTCGGTTACCGCATGAACATGGCGGTTCCGCTCGGCTCCGAGCCGCTCGACAAGTATTTGAACTGGTCGCGCAACAATGGCGGCGAGATCATGCTGTGCCACGATGCCGACCGTGCGGTCGAGGGCGTCGATATGGTGGTGACGGACACCTGGATCTCGATGAACCAGGAACACAAGGCACGCGGCCACAACATCTTCCAGCCGTTCCAGGTGAACGAGCGCCTGATGCAGAAGGCTAAGTCCGATGCCCTCTTCATGCACTGCCTGCCGGCCCATCGCGGCGAGGAAGTCACCGACGCGGTGATCGACGGCCCGCAGTCGGTCGTGTTCGACGAGGCGGAAAACCGTCTGCACGCCCAGAAGTCGGTGCTCGCCTGGTGCTTCGGCGCCGTCTGAGGCGCCCTTTGTCGAGGGGAATGGCCGCGTCTTGATTTGTCGCGGCGCCACCCCCATCTCACGGCTTTCCCAGTCGCGTCCGCTCGACCCATGGTCCGGGCGCCTCAACAAGACAGCGTCGGCCTTTCCCTTCGGTTGAGCGGTTCCGCTTGGCCGACATTTGTGCGAAATGGGTGGCTTCGGCGCGAAGGAGCAAGTCATGGCAGAAGCCGCAGTAGAATTCAGTGATCTGACACTGGCGGGCGATGACCGCGTGGTTCCCTTCCAGGTGGAAGGGCTCGACGTGCGCGGCCGTGCGGTGCAGCTCGGGCCCATGCTGAACGCGATCCTCGGCCGCCACGATTATCCGGCGCCGGTCGCGCGGCTGCTCGCCGAAGCCGTCGTCCTAACCGCATTGATCGGCACCTCGCTGAAGTTCGAGGGGCGTTTCACGGTTCAGACCAAGGGCGATGGCCCGGTCGATCTTCTGGTCGCGGATTTCACCAGCCCGGAAAGCATGCGTGCTTATGCCCGGTTTGACGAGGATGCGCTGGCCGCATCCGTCAAGGCCGGCAAGATATCGCCGCCGGACCTTCTGGGCGAGGGCGTGCTCGCCTTCACCATCGACCAGGGTCACGGCATGCAGCCCTATCAGGGCATCGTGCCGCTTGACGGATCGTCTCTGGAAGAAATCGCCGGCGTCTATTTCCGCCAGTCGGAACAGATCCCGACGAAGGTGCGCCTTGGGGTGGCCGAATTGTTCGACCGCGATGAGGACGGAAAGCCGCGTCACAACTGGCGGGCCGGCGGCGTCCTCGCCCAGTTCCTGCCCCAGGCACCGGAGCGGATGCGCCAGCCGGACCTGCATGGCGGCGACGGCGATGAACGGGACGGCGATTTCGCCTTGACGGAAGACGATGCCTGGTCGGAAGCCCGCATGCTGGTCGAGACCGTGGATACCGACGAGTTGACGGATCCGCAGGTGGCGATCGAGCGGCTGCTGTTCCGCCTCTTCCATGAGCGCGGTGTGCGGATCTACGAGCCGCAGGAAGTCGCGGACCGTTGCAGCTGCTCGCGCGAGAAGATCAAGGGCGTGCTCGAAGGCTTCACGGCGGAGGAGATCGAGGCCAGCCAGGAAGACGGCGCCATCTCGGTCACCTGCGAGTTCTGCTCCACCACTTACCGCTACGATCCGAGCGAGTTCGAAGCGGCGTGACGTCAAGAAGGCGAGGTGCGGCGTGTTTCGCGCCTCGCAGGCTCAGTTGAGCACGCGCATCAGGCCCGGCGAATCCAGCGAGAAGGCGGGAATGTTGACGATGAAGGTTTCGCCTTCGTCGGTTTCCATCTGGTAATGGCCGAACATCAGCCCCGAGGGCGTGTCGAGCGGGCAGCCGGAGGAGTATTCGTAGGTGTCGCCGGGTTTGAGGCGCGGCTGCTCTCCCACCACCCCGGGACCTTCGACCTCATCGACCAGCCCATTCTGGTCCGTGATGTTCCAGTAGCGGTGAACCAGCCGCACCGTCAGACGAGAATGGTTGGAGATGACGATCCGATAGCCCCATACGTACCGACTCTCCTCCGGATCCGACTGTTCCGGCAGGAAGTAGGGCTCGACGACGACTTCGATGTCTTTGGTGAGTGCACGATACATGTCGACACCTTCATCTCATGTGTACGCATATCGTACAGTCCGGGCGCGAGGTCAAGAATCGCGCCGGGGCTCAAGAATGCGGAAGCCCTGAATTTTCAGGCTCAAGGCTAACCGCCATGGTAAAGAAGCGCTTTACGCAGACACCTTGGAAAGCGCTGCGGCCAGATCCTCGATGAGGTCCTCGCCGTCCTCGATGCCGCAGGACAGGCGCAAGGTGCCGGCGGAGATGCCGAGTTCCGCCCGTGCCTCGTCCGTCAGGTTCTTGTGCGTGGTGGTGGCCGGATGGGTGATCAGGCTCTTGGCGTCGCCAAGGTTGTTGGAGATCTTGATCACCTCCAGCGCATCCTGCAGCGCAAAGGCCGCGTCCTTGCCGCCCTTCAACTCGAAGCAGACGAGCGTGGAGCCGCCCGTCATCTGCTTGGCGATGATGTCGGCCTGCGGATGGTCCTTGCGGCCGGGATAGATCACCTTCGCCACCTTGCCCTGGTCCGCAAGGAAATCGGCGATCTTGGCCGCACTCTCCGTCTGCTGCTTGACGCGCAGCGGAAGCGTCTCGATCCCCTTCAGCAGCGTCCAGGCATTGAATGGCGACATGGCCGGGCCGGTGTGGCGGAAATAGTCGTGCAGGTTCTCGTTGATCCATTCCTTGTCGGAAAGGATCACGCCGCCGAGGCAGCGGCCCTGGCCATCGATGTGCTTGGTGGCCGAGTAGACCACCACATGCGCACCGAGTTCCAGCGGCTTCTGGAAGAGCGGGGTGGCAAACACGTTGTCCACCACCACCTTTGCGCCGATCTGGTTGGCAAGCTTGGCAACGCCGGCAATGTCCACCACTTCCAGCGTCGGATTGGTCGGGCTTTCCAGGAAGAACACCTTCGTGTTCGGGCGGATGGCGGCTTCCCAGTTGGCGAGATCGCGGCCATCGACCAGCGTGCATTCGACGCCATATTTCGGCGCCAGCGTCTCCACCACATAGCGGCAGGAGCCGAACAGCGCACGGGCGGCGACGATGTGATCACCGGCCTTGACCTGGCAGAGGATGGCGGCCGACACGGCGGCCATGCCGGACGCGGTGGCGCGGGCGTCTTCCGCGCCTTCCAGCGCGATCATCCGCTTTTCGAACATGTCGTTGGTCGGGCTGCCGTAACGGGCATAGATGAAGCCGTCCGTCTCGCCCTTGAAACGGGCTTCGGCAGCGGCGGAATTCTCGTAAACGAACCCCTGCGTCAGGTAGATCGCCTCGGAGGTCTCGCCATACTGCGAGCGCAGCGTGCCACCGTGGACGAGTTGGGTTGCGGGGCGCCAGGTCTTGCTCATGCGTGTCACCACTTCGTAACAAAAAAACCGGTCGCAACTGCAGACCGGTTTCGCACCCGGTCTTTTTAGCCACTTGTTTAACGTGGCTGCAAGCCGACCGGCCAAATCACCACGGGATAAATCTGCCATACGCCCAAGCAGCGCTTGCGTCAATTCCTCGCTTTTGCTTTTGTCGCGCGATTAAGGGATAGGGTTCATGAAACGCAACGCGGGCATTCTGGCCGATCGGGCCATCGGCGAACTTTTCCATGAAGGCCGGCTGAAAAGCGAGGCGGCGCTGGATGCCGATCAGATCCAGCCGGCGAGCCTCGACCTGCGCCTGGGGTCCAAGGCGCTTCGCGTCCGCGCCAGTTTCATGCCGGGCCCCAATCACACGGTCGCCGACAAGCTGGAGCGACTGACCCTGCACGAGATCGATCTTGAACAGGGTGCGGTGCTCGAAACCGGCTGCGTCTACATCGTGCCGCTGATGGAAAGCCTCGACCTGCCGGCGGAGCTGTCCGCCTCCACCAATCCGAAAAGCTCGACGGGACGGCTCGATATCTTCACCCGCGTGATGGTTGATCGCGCCCAGGAATTCGACAAGATCCCCGCTGGTTATAAGGGCCAGCTCTATCTCGAAATCTCGCCGCGCACCTTCCCGGTCATCGTCCGGCGCGGCTCGCGGCTGTCGCAGATCCGCTTCCGTACCGGCCAGGCGCTCTTGAGCGAAGCCGAAGTGCTGGCTTTGCACGCGGCGGAAACGCTGGTCGCCAGCGAGACGCCGAATGTCTCAGGCGCCGGCATCGCCCTGTCGATCGATCTGAAGGGCACCGGCCCGGATGGCCTGATCGGTTATCGCGGCAAGCACCACACCTCCGTCATCGATGTCGACCGCAAGGCCGCCCATGATGTGCTCGATTTCTGGGAGCCGCTCTTTAGCCGCGGGCGCGACGAACTGATCCTCGATCCGGACGAGTTCTACATTCTCGTCTCGCGTGAAGCCGTGCATGTGCCGCCGCTCTATGCCGCCGAAATGACGCCCTATGATCCGCTGGTCGGCGAGTTTCGCGTGCATTATGCCGGCTTCTTCGATCCCGGTTTCGGCCATGCCGCCGTCGGCGGCTCCGGCAGCCGTGCGGTGCTGGAAGTGCGCAGCCACGAAGTGCCCTTCATCCTGGAACACGGCCAGATCGTCGGGCGCCTCGTCTACGAGCATATGCTGGAAAAGCCGCAGTCGCTCTACGGCTCGGGCCTCGGATCGAACTATCAGGCGCAGGGCCTAAAACTGTCCAAGCACTTTCGCGCCTGAACTCTTTCCGCTCCTGGGACTTGAAGGCCGGGAGACCTGATGCTAGGTCTGGCGTCGGACAAGCGGGTGTAGCTCAATGGTAGAGCAGCAGCTTCCCAAGCTGAATACGAGGGTTCGATTCCCTTCACCCGCTCCAGCTTTACCCTGTTCGTCCTGCCTCCGGCTTCATGCACGGACTGAATCCGGCCTCTTGCTTGCCTGATGCGGCGTCTTTTTCCAGAAGAACGGGTTGGTCCTCAGTTCGTTCAAGGCCTTCCAGGCGGCGTAGGAACTCATAAACCAGTACATCGGCACCGCAACCCAGCGCCAGCCGATCCGTCGTCGTTCCTGGCCGATCATCGAACCCATGCCGAGCTTCAGAAAGATCATGTAGCTGCCGATCACGTTCAGGCAGTCGATCGCAAACAGCGCCAGAACTTGCGTCGGCATCGCCGATAGCGGCTCGCTCGCCAGCCGCGCGATCCCGATGGCGATGAAGACGAGGATCAGCGGATGCAGCAGGGCGGACGCCAGCATGCCGCCGATCAGCAGATGAAAGGCCAAGGTTCCGCGAGATCCCATCTGGCGTGCGGCGTCAACCGGGTTGCGGGTCAGCACCAGCCAGGTCTGCAGCCAGCCTTTGAACCAGCGTGTCCGCTGACCGGTCCAAACATCCAGCGAAACCGGCGCATCCTCCAGCGTCTGGCAGCGGAGAGTCTGCGAGCGATAGCCGAGGCGGTAGAGGCGAAGGCCGAGATCCGCATCCTCGGTCACGTTGAACGGGTCCCAGCCGCCGACCTCGCGCAGGATGGAGGTGCGGAAGTGATTGGAGGTGCCGCCCAGCGGCAGCGGCATCGCGTGACGGGATAGCATCGGCAAAAGGCCGCGAAACAGCGCGGCATATTCGATGGCAAACACCCCGCTCAGCGCCGTATCGGACAGATTGGCGATGATCAGCGGCGCCTGCAGGCAGGCCACATCGGGCTCACAGGCCTGGAAGCGGCCACAGGCCTCCAGCAACTGGTGCGGATGCGGCCTGTCTTCCGCGTCATAGACCGCCAGAAACTCGCCGCGCGCACCGGCCAGCGCATAGGTGAGCGCCTTGGGTTTGGTGCGCGGATGGAACGGCGGCACCTCGACGATCTCGAAATGGGAAGCAAGCCTGAGCGCCTTCAGCGCCTCCACGGTGTCGCGATCGTCGGCCTCGCAGACCAGCTTGATGTCGAGCCGCGCCCGCGGCCATTCCAGCCGCTCCAGATTGGCGACCAGCTGCGCCACCATCCCGGCTTCCCGGTAGAGCGCCACCATCACGGTGTAGACGGGCAGGGCCCCCTGCAGGTGTTCTTCCGGCAGGCTGCCGATCCGCCGTTGATGGAAGGTGGCCCAGCCCCTCAGCGCAAGCGCACTCATGTAGACGAGCGAAACGAGACCATGGGTGAGCGGCAGCAGCAGGCCGGGATCGCTGAGACAGGCAGCCACCAGGGCGGTGACAAGGCAGCCGGCCAGCACGCCCTGGCGTCCGGTGGCGACGATGCGCGCGGAGAATTTCGGCTCGCGGTCGAAGAGATCGCTGACCGTCTGCCGCACCCGTCGCGCCGAGCCGGCCGACCATACGGCAGCCCGGATCGCACCCGGTGTGGTGATTGCCAATCCGCGGGAAAGCTCCGGAAGCCTGAGCAGCAGGGCCGAAAATTCCGCGAGTTTTGCGATCTCCGGAACGATGGCCACCTGCGGTGCGCGGTTGCGGTGGTTGATGCGCACCTGTTTCGGCGTGATCAGCTGCGTATCGAGGTTCGGGATGTCCTGAACGCTGGAGGGGTCTATGCTCCCGATGAAGGGCAGCCTGAAGGCGCGCGCAATCGCGCCATAATAGGCATCGTGATCGACCACGCCGGAATAGAGCAGTTCCTGTTCCAGCGTCGTCCCGTGTTGCAGGCTGCGGTCCTTCATCTGTGCGACGAATGGTTTTGAGAAACCGAGCGCCAGCAGGGCCGCCTCCTCGTCGCTCGCCACGGCGCCCTGCTCGTCCGGCTGGATCTGCCGATGAGCGTCCGTCTGCCTTCCTGTCAGCGCGCTGACATGGCTCCAGTGCGCGGTCTCACTGGTTGCTGTCGGTTCCGGCGGATATTCCCCTGCATCCGTCAAGCTGGTACACCATGTCCGGCGGGCCGCCCCCAGCCCTGTCCCCTGTGCACGATGGTAGCGATGCACGCAATGGTTTACAACGGGTAAATTGAATGTATTTCAGGTTCCGTGCGGCTCTTCTGTTTTTACTCGTCCTGATTGCCGGATTGCCCGCCGCTGCGGACGAAACGCCCGATCGCCAGATGCCGCTCGTCTCCGATCCCAACGAACGCCTGGCAAAACCGGATCTGACCAGCCTGCCGCGGTTTCGTGTGCTGACAACAGTCGATTTTCCACCCTTCAGCTTTGTCGACCAGACGGGACGGCTGTCCGGTTTTCACATCGATCTCGTCCGCGAAATCTGCAGCGAACTTACCATCGAGGCGAAATGCCAGATCCAGGTGACACCGTTTGCGGACCTGCAGACGGCGCTCAGCGAAGGGCAGGGGGAAGCAGCCGCGGCGGGCATCGCGGTGACGCCGGATCTGCGGGAAAAGTTCGGCTTCTCGCGCCCCTACATGATGATCCCGGCCTGGTTTGTGCAGCGAAACAGCGTCGAACTTGAAGGCAAGGCTGCCGTGGCGCTTGCCGGACGTCCCGTCGGCGTGGTGGCCGGAACAGCCCATGAGGCCATGCTGAAAAGCTTTTTCCCGGCCGTGAAGCCGACGACCTTCCCGTCGCGCGACGAGATGCTGGCGGCCTTGAAGGACGGGAAAGTGGATGCCGTCTTTTCCGATGGCCTGAGCCTGCCCTTCTGGACGGCGAGCGCGGCCGCCGGTGGCTGCTGCCGCCTGTTTGACGGCCCGTACGTCTCCGAACATTTCCTCGGCGAAGGCCTGTCGCTGATGGTCCGTCCGGACGTGCCGCAGCTGGTGACGGCGATCGATTATGCGCTGGCAAGACTGGCGAAGGAAGGGCGGCTGCAGGAACTGTACCTGCGCTATTTCCCGAACGGCCTCTTCTGACGAAGCCGCGCCGGGCCAAACGCCTTCAGTTACTGGCTCGCCCAGATGATCCGCGCCATCCACTCGATCTCCGCCATGTCGAATGTGCGGTTCGGGTGGTCGGGGTTCAGCGACATCAGCTCGATGGTGCGCGCACTCTGGCGCATCAGCACTTTGGCCATGACCTCGCCTTCGCGCGTCTTCACGACGATGCGGTCGCCGCGGCGCACCTGGGCGCCGGGTTCCACGATCAGCCGGTCGCCATCCCGGTAGAGCGGCAGCATGGAATCGCCCTGCACCTCGAGCGCGTAGACGCCCGGCCGCCTTGACGCCGCCACGGGGAAATCCACCACATCCCAGCCCTGGCCCGCGGGAAAGCCGCCATCGTCGAAGAAGCCGCCGGCGCCTGCCTGGGCGAAGCCGAGGAGGGGAATGGAACCGGCCTGCGGCGGAAACGACCCTTCCGGCAGGCTGGTCTGCGTCGGCATGTTCGGCAGGTAGCCGAGGAACTGCTCGACCGTTGCCCCGGTCGCATCCAGCACCTTGGAGATCGATTCCGTCGAGGGCCAGCGCAGCCGTCCGTCCGGCCCCAGCCGCTTCGATTTGTTGAATGAGGTCGGGTCCAGCCCCGCCTTGCGCGCAAGACCGGATGCCGTCAACTCGTGACGTTCGGCAAGGGTGTCGATCGCTTTCCAGATCGTCTCATGCGACAACATGACGGTTCGTTCCCCGGCAAGCGGCCGGCTTCGGATTTCTAAAATTCGGCTCCAACACGACCAATCCGACCGGTGCACTGCCTCTTGAAGGCCGGATCGACCGGCCACGGCCAAGCTGCGGGAGATTGTGCAGAAGCGTCCGCGCCATCTCTTGATGTGTATGTCTAATGAAAGGTCGCGACGGAGTAAAGCGGAAAAGGAATAAAATCCTTGGTTCTGCTCGGATCAGGCCCGCCTCAGGCCACCAGTGCCATGTTGACCTTGCCGAGCTTGATCACCGCCTGTGTCCGGCTATCGACGTTCAGCTTCAAGAGGATCGCCGAGACATGCGCCTTAATCGTCGCCTCGGAGACGCCGAGTTCATAGGCGATCTGCTTGTTCAGCAGCCCTTCCGCCAGCATGGAGAGCACCCGGCTCTGCTGCGGCGTCAGCGTCTTCAGCCGTTCCATCAGTTCGGCGACGGCCGGGTCTTCTTCCGCATCGCGCTCCACCCCCTCCGGCACCCAGACGCCGCCTTCCAGCACCGTCTCGATCGCCTGACGGATTTCGTCGAGCCCGGAGGACTTGGAGATGAAACCGGAGGCGCCGAGTTGCAGGGCCCGGCGGATGGTGGAGCCGTCATCGGTGGCGGAGACGATCATGATCGGCAGGCTTGCAAATTCCGCGCGCAGCGACATCAGGCCTGAAAAGCCGCTCACACCGGGCATGGCCAGATCGAGCAGCATCAGATCCGCTTCCGGATGACCGCTCGCGGCACTGCGGGCCGCCTCGAAACTGCCGGCCTCGATGATCTCCGCCTGGCCCGCGATATCGCCCAGCGCCTGGCGAAGCGCACCGCGAAACAGCGGATGGTCGTCTGCAATGATGATTGTGATGGAATGCATGGCCACGCCCCCTCCCAAGAGCATAGTACGCTTTCTTACCCTCCCTTAGTCTTAATACTGCAACGCTCTTGAAACAAGCATAAGTTTCAGCACGCCGCGTCGCGTCAGAGTCGGTTGGGCGCCTGTTGATCCTCGGCGCGGAACTCGTTGATGATGCCCATGAAGCGGCGCATGAATTGCTCCATGATCGACAGCGATTTTTCGATCTCCGCATCGCTCGGCACCGTCGTTGGCGGGGCACCTGCGCCAAGCTTCTGTTCGAGCGCGGCCACACGTTTGGCGAGAAGATCGAGATCCTGTTCGAAGGCCTGCCGCTCGTCGGCGGCAAGCCGGCAGGTGAGGTTGCCCTGGTTCTCACGGCAGAAGCTGACGGCGCCGGTCTTCTGGTCGAGGCGGATGTATCCGGTTTCCGTTTTCTCCAGCCGGAACCGATGACCGTCGTCGGCGGGTGCCTCTATCTGTGACTGGGCCAGTGCGGCGCCGGCCGTCAGCATCAGCATAGAGATTGCTGTATAAATTCCTATCCGCATGTCCGTTTCCTCCTTGTGCGTCGATCCCGGCGCCACGCCGTCATCCGGTCACCATCGGCGATGCCATGGACAAGGCCGCCGCTTTGCGGCAAAGGCTCCCGCAGACGATATCCTCACCGCGGATTTGGCCCATGTCTCAGACCTTATATAAGATCGTACCGGAAGATTTGTGGCAGCGCGCGCGGGAAACGGGACTATTTGACGGCGCGCCGATCGACCGGGCCGATGGCTTCATCCATTTTTCGACCGCAGACCAGGTCCACGAGACGGCGGCCCGCCATTTCGCCGGGCAGACGGGGCTTCTCCTCGTCGCGGTCGATGGCGACAGTCTGGGCGAGGCGCTTCGCTTCGAGGTGTCGCGCGGCGGTGCGCTGTTCCCGCATCTTTACGCGCCCCTTCCGCTCTCTGCCGTACTGTGGGAAGCGCCGCTGCCGCTGTCCGAAACGGGCTCTCATATCTTTCCGGAGCTTTGATCATGCCGATCTTCGATTTTGCCCGCCAGGCCCTTTTCCTGCTCGACCCGGAAACGGCGCACGGCGCCTCCATCGCGGCGCTGAAATCCGGCCTCGTTCCCGCCTGCCCGGTGCGTCCGGACAAGCGTTTGGCGGTGAGGGTCGCGGGGCTCGATTTTCCCAATCCGATCGGCCTCGCGGCGGGTTATGACAAGAATGCCGAAGTGCCGGAAGCCCTGTTGCGGCTGGGTTTCGGGTTCACCGAAGTCGGCACGCTCACACCGAAACCGCAGGCCGGAAATCCGAAGCCGCGCATCTTCCGCCTTGTGGAGGACAATGCCGTCATCAACCGGCTCGGCTTCAACAATGAGGGCCATGACGCGGCTTTCCGCCGGCTTTCGGCGCTGAAGACAACGGGCATTGTCGGCGTCAATATCGGCGCGAACAAGGATGCCGAGGACCGGATTGCCGATTACGTCATCGGCATCCGCCGCTTCTATCGGCTTGCGCGCTACTTCACGGTGAACATCTCTTCGCCCAACACACCGGGTCTGCGCGATCTACAGGCGCGCGAAAGCCTGAGCGCGCTTCTCTCCGCCGTGCTCGAGGCCCGCCGGCAGGAAGGCGAACAGGCGGGCCGGAAGGTTCCGGTCTTCCTCAAGATCGCGCCCGACTTGACGGAAGAAGGCATGGACGACATTGCCGCCGAAGTGCTGGCGCATGATCTCGACGGCCTGATCGTCTCCAACACCACACTGTCGCGCGACGGTCTGAAGGATCAGGCGCAGGCGAAGGAGGCGGGCGGTCTTTCCGGCGCGCCGCTCTTTGCCCGCTCCACCGCTGTCCTTGCCCGCATGCGCAAGCGCATCGGCCCCAAGATGCCGATCATCGGGGTCGGCGGCGTTTCCTCGGCAGAGACGGCGCTTGAAAAGATCCGCGCCGGTGCGGATCTCGTGCAGCTCTATTCCTGCATGGTCTATCGCGGTCCGGGACTTGCCGGCGACATTCTCAAAGGACTTTCGGCCTCGCTCGATCGCCTCGGCGTTTCCTCCGTCACGGAGCTGAGGGACACGGCAACCGATCATTGGGCAGCAAAAACGCTCTGATCGTCAGCGTTCACGCAAATGTGCGGAATTGCGTTGATCATTTAGCCATCTTTCCTCACTATATGTTACGAGGTGTAACGAAAGAGGAAGTGCTCTGATGAACGCACATTTCCAGTCTCCACAGTTCAGCCTCCCGGGCATGACCATCGCCAGCCTGCTGGCCGGTGTCGTCGTGCTGCGATTTGCCATCTGGATCTTCGCCCCCGGGATCTGAACCGGTGCGGGGCGGCTAGGCGCCAAAGGTCGCGACAGTCTTGCGCGGAAGAAGCAGCGCCAGGAAACCGCCGCGCATCAGCAGGAACAGGTTGAGGCCGATCCAGAGGCCGGTATTGCCGAAGGATGGCACGAGAAGCGCAAGGGCGCAGCAGTAGCCGGCCAGTGACGCCAGCATCATGTTGCGCATCTCGCGGGACCAGGTCGCCCCAATGAAAATCCCGTCCATGTGAAAGGCGAGCGCGCCGGTCAGGCCCGTCAATGCCGCGAGCGGGAGATATTGAGCCGCCGTTTCCCGCACGACGGTCGAGGTGCTGAGGGTCTCGATGACAAAGGGACCGATCAGCAGGAACACCGCCACGAGTGCGGCCCCCATCCCCAGCGACCAGCCGCCCGTCAGCCTGAGTGCCCGGTCAAAGCTTGGCCTGTCGCGTGCGCCCACCGCACGGCCGGCCAGCTGTTCGGCAGCCCCCGCCAGCCCGTCCAGGAAGAAGGACGCAATCATGAAAAGGTTCATCAGCACGGCATTGGCGGCCAAGGTCACCGCGCCTTCGCTCGATCCGATCCGCGTCATCAGGGCAAAGGCACCGTTCAGCACCAGCGAGCGGATCAGGATGTCGCCGTTCAGCCGGAACAGCGCGCCGATCTTGCGGCGGTCGAACAGTTCTGTCCTGCTCGGTCGATTGCCGCCGCGCATCCTCCGCAGGATGACGGCAAGGCCGGCGATCATGCCGATCACTTCCGCCCCGGCGGTGCCGAGCGCCACGCCGGTAATGCCAAGCCCGAGCCAGAGGCCAAGGATCAGCGTCAGGATGATATTGGCGCCGTTGAGCAGGATCTGCAGTTTCAGGCCGAGCACACCCTGTCCGCGCCCCAGCACGTAACCGAGCACAGTGAAATTGGCGAAGGTGGCGGGGCTCGTCAGCACCCGGATGGCGAAATAGCTCTGCGTTGCAGTGATGACGGCGGGATCGTCGGTCATCAGGGAGGGGGCATAGCGCCAGATCAGCGGCGCCAGCATGAGCATGATCACGCCGAGCCCGAAGGCGCCGATCAGCGAGCGCAGGAAGACCGCCTGTTCTTCCCGAAAATCCTGCCGCCCGAAGGCCTGCGCCACGAGCCCGGTCGTTGCGGTGCGCAGAAAGCTCAGGCTGCCATAGAGGAGATCGAAGAGGATCGCGCCGATCGCAAGGCCCGCCAGCGCTGCGGGATCGCCCAGTTGCCCGACGACGGCAGTATCCGTCAGGCCGAGCAGCGGTGTCGTGAGGTAACCGAGCGTCATCGGCAAGGCGATGGAGAGCACCAGCCGGTGTGTGACCCGGAAGGCCAGCGGATTGGAGATAAGGGCAGGATCCGGCATCAGAACGTCCAGGCGGGGCCCGCTCGGAGGTCAGACCGGATCCTGCAAGAGGTCAGGCCGACATCCGCATCAGGCAGACAGAACCATGGCCCAATAGGGCCGCCCGGTGGAGGGGGAGCGTGCCATGGCAACGCCGACCGAGCGATAGGAGCCTAGCATGTTTTCCAGATGTTTGGGCGAATCGATCCAGGCCTGAACCGCCTCTTCCACCGACTTCTGGCCGCTGGCGATATTTTCTGCTGCCGGCAGCGGCACGCCGTTGCGTTTCATCCGGGCGCCGAAATCGTCGCCAAGGCCGATCAGATGCGTCATCTGGTCTGCTTTTGCCATGCGCACCGCCTGTTCGGCGGCCGCCCGTCCCGTCGGCTGCGAGGCCGAAAGGCTGGACAGACCGTGTTTCGCCCGAAGCGCATTGACGAGCGGCAGGGCCGCGCGCGTATCGTCGGTGGCACCATCGACCGAGACCGGCGCCCGAAAGGTGGAGCAGCCGGCAAGGCTCAAGAGCGCGCCGCCGGTCACGAGGAGAAAGCCGCGCCGGGCGGTCGGAGAGGAAGGCAGGGTCATTAGCGTCTGAAACTGAACAGTCGAAGCAGGATGAAGGCGGGGATGACGATCATGGCGCCGGCAATCAGGTAATCGCCGACGGCGCCGAGCGCATTGAAGCCGCGATGCCACAGGTCGAGGATGAAATCGCGCAGGCCGTAGACGATGTCGAAGGGTCTGAGGCCAAACACGGCCATCACGAAGCCGACGATCAGCGAAACGACGATCAGTTTCACGATCGTGCGTCCCGGCGTATCACCAAGCAGCCTGTTCATCTGGTCCGACATGCGGGTCCTTCCGTGGTTCCTGTGTGCCACCAGACATAGTTTCGGCAAACCATGGCCGCAAGCAGCGTGGCCGCCCTTGCGATAGAACTTGAGTTTTTTTGTGGCTTCGGTCAGAAGCGCGCAACTCTTTCCAACATTGAAGTCATGTCAGCCCGATGTCCGCCATCCAGTTCTCGTCAGGCGACGTGATCGCCGACCGCCGCGCCGATTATGCCCGCATGCTCTCGGAAGCCGGCGATCACGCGGCTGCCGCCGAATTGCTCGAACAGGCGCTGGAGATCGTCCCGCGCTGGACGGCCGGCTGGCTGCTGCTCGGCGAGGCGCATCAGAAGTCGGGGCAGGTCGAGCAGGCGATCGAGGCTTTTCGCCGGGTGGAAGACCTGGATGCGACCGGCATCTTTGGCGCCGCGCTGAAACTGGCGCTGCTCGGTGCCGCCCCGACGCCGGAGACGCCGCCATCGGCTTACGTCGAAGGCCTCTTCGATGACTATGCCGACCGTTTCGAGACGGCGCTTCTCGACAAGCTGAACTACAGCGTGCCGGAAAAGCTGTTCGCGCTCGCCCGCCCCCACGCGCCCTTCGCACTGACGGTCGATCTCGGCTGCGGCACCGGCCTGTTCGGGGTCGAGGTGGCCGGCGCGACGCACCGCCTCGAAGGCTTCGATCTCTCCGCCAACATGCTCGCCAAGGCCGAGGAGAAGGGGATCTACCGGCATCTCGCCCAGGCAGACCTCAGCAGCGAAGCGGCCGCCGACGTGCTTTTTGCGGAAGGACTGGCCAAAGCCCGCGCCGATCTCGTCTCGGCAGCGGACGTGCTGATGTATCTCGGCAGTCTGGACACGACCTTTTCGCTCGCCCGCGACCTGCTGAAACCGGGCGGCCTGTTCGCCTTTTCCGTCGAGGATGCCGGCGGGGCGGAGGAAGGCTACACGCTGCTGCCCTCGCTGCGCTATGCCCACACGGAAACCTATATCCGCACCCTTCTCGCCGCCTTCGGCTTCGACCTGCTGCAGATGCAGAAAACCGACATTCGCATGGATGGCGGAAAAGTAGTCTACGGCATTCTGTTTCTTGCCCGCCTCACGGCCTGACCGGCAGTTTTCTTGCAATTTGTGTCAGCCATGCTGTCCCATCTTGAAGGCGGTCGTTTTGCGGTGCACAATCGCCGCACAACACCACCGGGAACAGACGCGTGTCACAGAGAAGAACGCTTGGGCTTTACAGTGCCGACCCCTCCCAGCACACATGGATCGAAGACAGCCAGGGCCTGCTGACGGGGGCGCTCGTCTCGGCGCTTGGCTTTTACCTGCTGAACCGCGTCGGCCTCTTGACCGGCGGCACGGCGGGCGTCGCCTTCCTGGTCCATTACGCCTTCAACATCTCGTTCGGCCTGCTGTTCTTCCTCGTCAATCTGCCGTTCTACTACCTTTCCTTCAAGCGCCTGGGGCTCGCCTTTTCGGCAAAAACCTTCATCGCCATTGGCCTCGTCTCGCTGATGACGGAGGTGGAAACGCGCTTTCTGCTGATCGATTACCTGCATCCCTTCTGGGGCGCGCTGATGGGCGGCCTGCTGCTCGGCTACGGGCTGCTCGCCCTTTATCGCCACCGGGCAAGCCTCGGCGGCGTCGGCATTCTGGCCATCTATATCCAGGAACGCTTCGGCATCCAGGCGGGCCTTATCCAGCTTGCCTTCGATACCTGCGTCATGGCATCAGCCTTCCTGGTGCTGGATTGGCAGATCGTCATCTGGTCAATCCTCGGCGCCGTGATCCTCAACCTGTTCCTGGCGATCAACCACCGCTCGGACCGTTACATCGTGGTGCGCTGATGGCGAACGCAACGCAGCAAAAGACGCCGGTCGGCTTCTGGGCCTCGAGTTCGGAGCGCCATTCGATCCTGGAGGATATCCAGGGCGTGGTGGCCGGCTCCATGCTGGCGGCGCTCGGCGTCACGCTGCTTGCCTCCGCCCATCTTTTGATCGGCGGCACCGCCGGCCTCGGTTTCCTGCTGCGCTATTCGACCGGCCTCAGTTTCGGTACCGTCTTCTTCCTGTTGAACCTGCCTTTCTACTGGCTGGCCTACAAGCGTCTCGGCCTCGCTTTCACGCTGAAGACCTTCGCCGCCGTGGCGCTCACCTCCTTCTTTACCGAAGTCCTGCCGGGCCTGATCTCGATCGGCGACATCAACCCGCTGGTGGCGGCCCTGTTCGGCGGGCTCTTGATCGGCACCGGCATGCTGGCACTCTTCCGCCACCGCGCCAGCCTCGGCGGCTTCGGCATCCTGGCGCTCTACCTGCAGGACAAGTTCGGCTGGCGCGCCGGCCTGGTGCAGCTGGCGCTTGATGGCGTGGTGCTGACGGTCTCCTTCTTCGTCGCCACCCCCTTCGTGATCGCCTGCTCGATCCTCGCGGCGGTGACGTTGAACCTCACGCTCGCCATCAACCACCGCACGGATCGGTATATCGTGCGATAGCCTCTTCTCATTCGCGTCTGAGCCATTACCTTGGCAGACGTGGACACAAGCCTCGCTGATCACCCGACCTTAAGCCTCGATCTCCTGCCGCGCTCCTTTCAAAAATGGTTCGCGGAAAAGGGCTGGGCGCCGCGTGCGCACCAGATGGAGCTGCTCGCCCGGGCCACCGCCGGCGAAAACATGCTGCTGATTGCACCGACCGGCGCCGGCAAGACGCTCGCCGGTTTCCTGCCCTCGCTGACCGACCTAACGCGACGCGGCAAGCTTCCGCCCGGTTCCGCCTTTGTCGGGGTCCACACGCTCTACATCTCGCCGCTCAAGGCGCTTGCCGTCGATATCGAGCGCAACCTCATGAAACCGGTGGCGGAAATGGGTCTGCCGGTTTCGATCGAGAACCGCACCGGCGACACGCCGCAGGCCAAGCGCCAGCGCCAGAAGCTGAACCCGCCGGACATCCTGCTGACGACGCCGGAACAGGTGGCGCTGCTGCTCGCCAACACGGACGCGGAACGCTTCTTCAAGGACCTGAAATATGTGGTGCTGGACGAGCTGCATTCGCTCGTTACGTCCAAGCGTGGCCATCTCCTGTCTCTGGGCCTCGCGCGGTTGCGCAAACACGCGCCTGGTCTGCGCACCATCGGCCTGTCCGCCACCGTCTCCGATCCCATGGATCTGCAGCGCTGGCTGGTGCCGCAAAGCGGCATAGTCAGAGAAGTGCCGCAGGGTGAACACCCCGCACCCCCCGCGGGCCTCGTGCATGTCACGGGCGGCGCTGCGCCGAACATTTCGATCATGACGACGGAGCAGCGGCTGCCCTGGGCCGGCCATGTCGCAGCCTATGCCATCCCCGCGGTCTACGAGGAAATCCGCAACCACAAGACCACGCTGATCTTCGTCAACACGCGCTTCCAGGCCGAACTGCTCTTCCAGGAACTTTGGACGATCAACGACGACAGCCTGCCGATCGCGCTCCACCACGGCTCGCTCGATGCCGGCCAGCGGCGCAAGGTGGAGGCGGCGATGAGCGCCAACAAGCTGCGCGCCGTCGTCGCCACCTCCACCCTCGACATGGGGCTCGACTGGGGCGATGTCGATCTCGTGGTGCATGTCGGCGCGCCGAAAGGGGCCTCGCGGCTTGCCCAGCGTATCGGCCGCTCCAACCACCGCATGGACGAACCGTCCAAGGCAATCCTGGTGCCGGCCAACCGGTTCGAGGTGATGGAGTGCCAGGCGGCCCTCGACGCCAATTACATCGGCGCCCAGGATACGCCTCCGGTCGGCGAGGGTGCGCTCGATGTGCTGGCCCAGCACGTGCTCGGCATGGCCTGCGCCGAGCCCTTCGATGCGCTCGAACTCTACGACGAGGTGACCAGCGCCTCGCCCTATGCCGATCTCTCCTGGGAGATGTTCGAACGCATCGTCGATTTCGTCGCGACCGGCGGTTATGCCCTGCGCACCTACGAGCGTTACGCCAAGATCCGCAAGACGAAGGAAGGCCGCTGGCGGGTCTCCAATCCGCAGGTGGCCCAGCAATACCGCATGAATCTCGGCACCATTGTCGAGGCGACCGAACTCAATGTCCGGCTGGTGAAGCGCAACCAGTTGGGCTCTGTCGGGCGCGGCGGGATGTCGCTCGGCAAGGTCGAGGAATATTTTCTTGAACAACTGGTGCAGGGCGACACCTTCCTGTTCTCCGGCAAGGTGCTGCGCTTCGAAGGCATCCGCGAAAACGAATGCCTGGTCACCAATGCCGTCTCGCTCGATCCGAAAATCCCTGCCTATGCGGGGGGGAAATTTCCGCTCTCCACCTATCTGGCGGACCAGGTGCGCGCGATGCTGGCCGATCCCTCGCGCTGGCACGTGCTGCCCGATCAGGTGCGCGACTGGCTGGCGATCCAGAACGAAAAATCGATGCTGCCGAAGCGTGACGAACTGCTGATCGAGACCTTTCCGCGCGGCAACCGCTTCTTCATGGTCGCCTATTGCTTCGAAGGACGCCTCGCGCATCAGACGCTCGGCATGCTGCTCACCCGCCGGCTGGAGCGGGCAGGCGCCCGTCCGCTCGGCTTCGTCGCCAATGACTATGCGCTCGCCATCTGGTCGCTGAACGATATGGGGGAGATGATCGACCGCGGCCATCTCTCGCTGGGCGACCTGTTCGACGAGGACATGCTGGGCGATGATCTGGAGGCCTGGCTTGCCGAAAGTTTCATGCTGAAGCGCACCTTCCGCCAATGCGCGGTGATCTCCGGCCTCATCGAACGCCGCCATCCCGGCAAGGAAAAGACGGGCCGTCAGGTCACGGTCTCGACCGATCTCATCTATGACGTGCTGCGCAGCCACGAGCCGGATCACATCCTCTTGGAAGCCACGCGGCGCGATGCCGCATCCGGCCTTTTGGACATTGGCCGCCTCGGCGGTATGCTGAGGCGAATCAAGGGCCACGTGGTACACCGGGCGCTCGATCGGGTCTCGCCGCTCGCGGTGCCGGTCATGCTGGAAATCGGCCGCGAACCGGTGGCCGGCGAAGCCCAGGAATTCGTGCTGGAAGAGGCGGCGGACGACCTCATCTCCGAGGCGATGGGGTAAGCAGTTTGCCCCTCACCCTAGCCCTCTCCCCGCAAGCGGGGAGAGGGGATGGCTCTGCCCAACCGGGACGCAGGAGGCTGGGGCACGTTCCCTCTCCCCGTCAGAACGGGGAGAGGGTTAGGGTGAGGGGCGGAACGTGCGTTGAGCCGCATGGCATGCAGACCGAGACGGTAAAAGACGGCAATGATGAATCACAGACTGGCGCTCGCCGCCACAGACTTCTCAAGCCCGTTCGCCGGCGCAGACATTCTCGTCAACGGCGTGGCGGCGCTGTGCGATCCGCTGGGCGCGCTCTACCTGCCGGATCACCAGTGTCTGGTCGTCTCGGATCTGCACCTGGAAAAGGGCGCGGCCTTTGCCCGCCGCGGCATGATGCTGCCGCCCTATGATACGCTGGCGACCCTCAACCTCCTGTCGGCGGTCATCAGCCGCTACGATCCGAAGACCGTGATCTCGCTTGGCGACAATTTTCACGACCGGTGCGGGTCGGAACTGATGCCGGAGGCCTTTCGCAGCGTGATTGCCGGCCTGGCGCGCGGGCGCGATTGGATCTGGATCAACGGCAATCATGATCCGGACGGCATTTTCGATCTGCCCGGCCAGTCGGCGGATGAACTCGTGCTCGCCGGCCTCGTCTTCCGCCACGAACCGAGCCTGCGGCTTGGCAAGGGCGAGGTGGCGGGCCACCTGCATCCCTCGGCCACCGTGTGCCGACGCGGCAAATATGTCCGCCGCGCCTGTTTCGCCAGCGATGGTTCCCGCCTCGTGATGCCGGCTTTCGGTGTGCTGACCGGCGGTCTCGATCTCAAGCACAAGGCCATGCACGGCCTTTTTGATCGCGCCGCATTGATCGCCCATCTGCTCGGCCGCGACCGCATCTATTCGGTCCGGTTCAACAGCCTGATCGGCTGAAAACCTTATCGCGGCAGCTTCGCAAAACCCTTCGCCAGGATCGGTCCCGTCGGACGCCCCGTCGGCGAGCCGCCGGCCGGTTCCAGCGTGATCTCGTAAAGCTGCGCGTCCCTGGGGCGCGGCAGGCTCGGCGGATCAAGGCGGGTGGAGCTTGCCCCATCGACGAGGCCGAGCGAGACCGGTCCCATCTCCCGGCTCGGCAGCGTCCAGACCTGCAGGCTGCGGTCGGCCGGAAGACTGACATCGGTCAGCAGCCGCACCACCGCGCGTTCCGAACCAAAGTCCTCGACCACCGCCTGCACCTCGCCCGCCCCGTTCACCAGAACAGCGACGACGAGCGGTTCGACGGTTCGCGTCAGGCTCCAGCCAAGCCCCACGGCCAGCAGCAGGCTTGCGGCGAGACCGGTGAAGGTTGACCGCCGCCAGAAGCTGAGGCGGTTGTCATTGGCGGCAGCCTGCGGCGCATCGGCCGGGTCCACCTTGGCGGCAGACAGCCGGGCTTCGATCAGCGGCCAGAGGTTCGCCGGCACCGGAACGGGCCGGGCCGTCATGTCGAGCGGCAGGAAACGGTCCTGAGCCCGGCCGATCGCCTGGCGCAGCGCCGCGTTGCGATTGGCTTCCGCCTCCACCGCGGCCTGCTCCGCCGGGTCTAGAAGGCCCAGAACGTAGTCGTCTGCGATGGCTTCGAGATCGTCAAAGATCATGCCATGCACTCCCGAAGCGAAGCGAGCCCGCGGCGGATCCAGCTTTTGGCGGTGCCGAGCGGCAGGCGAAGGCGGGCGGCGATCTCGCCGTGGCTATAGCCGCCGACATAGGCCATGAGAATGCCCCGGCGCCGGGTTTCCTCCAGCGCGTCGAGGCAGGTTTTCAGCCTCTGGTGGCTGTCGAGCGTGGTGAAGGCCTGCATGATCGTCTCGGTTTGGTCCGCCTCCTGCAGCGTCTCCAGCGCATCGCCATCCATCAGGTCTTCGCGCCTACCGTCGCGCAGCAGGTTCAGCGCGCGGTTGCGCACGATGGCATGGATCCAGCCGCGTGCCGACCCGCGATCCGGACTGTACTGGTGCGCCTTCTGCCAGATGGCGACGAAGGCGTCCTGCACCACGTCCTCTGCCAGGTCGCGCCGGCGCACGATGCGCTCCGCGATCGCGATCAGCCGCCCGGCTTCCGCGTCAAATATCCGTTTGAGCGCCTGCCGGTCGCCGTTCGCTGCGGCAAAGATATCGGCTGCAAGCTCTTCTGTCGTTCTGTCCGTCGCGGCCAAGCCTGTCCTCCGGATGGCGGTTCCTGATCCTACTATGCGCGAGCGACCTGTTTGGATGCACCGGCCGACCCGAGGACAAAAAATATTTTGCGCCGCTGCATCCAGAACGGCTCCGGCGCGTGTCTTCTGATCAGGAGCGGCATCGGCACCCCTGCCGATTGCCATCCTTGAACCAGAAAACGGGAGATATGACATGAGACTGATCGCATCCGCCCTCATCGCGTCCACCGCCTTGGCCGCTTCCGTCGCAACGGCCTCCGCCGCACCGGTCGTTGGCCTCGTCGGAGACCGCACGCTGGTGATGTTCGATACGGACAAACCCGCCGTCACCGAGACCATGGAAGTCGAAGGCGTCACCCGCCTCGTCGGCATCGACCTGCGGCCTTCAAACAACATGCTGGTCGGCGTGACCGCCGACAATGTCATCGTCACCATCGACCCGGAAACCGGCAAGGCGACGGAAGTCGCCAAGATGGACAAGCCGCTGATGATCACCGACGCACCGGTCGTGGTGGACTTCAACCCCGCCGCCGATCGTCTGCGCTACATGACCGGCACCACCAACCACCGCGTTCACCCGGATACCGGTGCCGTGACGGTGGATGGCAGCCTCGCCTTTGAAGAGGGCGACATGCACAAGGGCGAGAAGCCCAATATCGTGGCGGCCGCCTATCTCAATTCCTTCGGCAAGCCGGAAAAGACCGCGATGTACAACATCGATGCCACCATCGGCGGCCTGATCCAGCAGACCAAGCCGAACGATGGCACGCTGAAGGCGATCGGCAAGCTGGGTGGAGAAAAGATGGCGAAGACCTACGCCTTCGATATCCAGACCACCGCCGATGGCAAGAACACCGCCTGGCTGGTGGCCGACAATGTGCTGCACAGCGTCGATATCGAAAGCGGCAAGGCCATGAAGGTGGCCGAGGTGACGGGCGCCAAGGGCGAGATCCGCGACATCGCCGTCCTGCCCGCGATGTAAGCACCGCATGCGGGGCCGCCTTCGGGCGGCTCCGTTCGCGGATCTTACTCCTTGCGGAAGACGATGCTGGCACCCCAGCCGGTCAGGACGGCAATCAGCACGCAGAACAGGCCGTAGGCGATCGGCTTTTCATGCGCCGCATCGGTGATCGCCTGCTCAAGGCCGGTCTTGACGACCCGCAGCGGCAGATCCTTCTGCAGGATCAGTTCGCCGCTCTTGAACAGATAGGCATGCACCATGTGCACCCCGTCCGGCACATTGGCCGGCAGCTTCACCGTCGCGCGAAACAGGCTGGGGCTGACGAAGCGCACGCCGGCGGAATCGCGCTGGTAAAGGCCGTTGGAGAGCTTCAGCCGCCGGTAGGCTTCGCGGAAATCCGCCACCGCCAGCGCATTGCCCACATAGCCGATCGGCGCCAGCGCCAGATGGTCGATGCCGATCCCCATGCGGTTCAGCGAGGGGGTGCCCTGGATGTCCTCGATCGGCCGGGTACTGGCGACCGAATAGGATTCCGGCACCTGTTCGAACGTCACCGATTGGGTGTTCATCCAGATGCCGAACACCCGGTCCTTGCGCCGCACCGTCGTTTCGTTGCGCGGCCCCTCCAGCGTCACCACCACGTCATACTGGCCGATCGCGAGAAACAGCTCGTCGGCATTGGTGAGCGCCCCGAAGATCGTCAGGTCGGCGCCGCGGAAATCCGACGTGATGGCGATTTCGCTGGTCGAGGTGCCGATTTCCAGCCCTTCCCGCACGGTCGGCACATCGCCGCTCAGCAACTGGGCGGCGGCCGGCGAGGCACCGGAGGCAAGGCAGACGAGAAGACCGAGGGAGCGCAGCCACGTCATCATCAGGGGCCAAACCCTCCGATGGAGAGCGAATAGAGGTCGGCAGGCGTGAGAACCAGGTCGATCGCTAGGCGCAGGCCGACCGCCAGCACCAGAAGGCCGAGAAGGGCGCGCAGCTGTTCGCCGCGCAGCTTCTGGCCGACGCGCACGCCGTATTGTGCGCCGATCACGCCGGCCACCATCAGGATCGTCGCCAGCACGATATCGACCGAATAGTTGGTCGCCGCCTGCACCATGGTCGTGTAGGCGGTGACGAAGATGATCTGGAACAGCGAGGTGCCGACGACGACATTGGTCGGGATGCGCAAGAGATAGATCATCGCCGGCACCATGATGAAGCCGCCGCCGACGCCCATGACGGAGGTGAGGATGCCGATGCCGAAACCGAGCGCCACCACCGGAATGGCAGACAGATAGATCTTCGATTTCTTGAACCGCATCTTCAGCGGCAGCCGGTGCACCCAGTTGTGCTGACCGGGCCGCTTCAGCGGCAGCGGCTGGTTCTTGGCCGCCCGGCGCATGGCGCGGATGCTTTCCGCCAGCATCAGGCTGCCGATCGTGCCGAGAAAGGCGACGTAGAGCAGCGAAATCATCAGGTCCAGCTGGCCGACGCGGCGCAGCCAGGAGAAGATCCACACACCGACGGTCGCCCCCGCAAGACCGCCCACCAGCAGCACGCTGCCGAGCTTCATGTCGAGCGTTCCGCGGCGGAAATGGCTGATCGCGCCGGAGATGGACGAGGCCACCACCTGGTTCGCGCCGGTCGCCACGGCCACCACGGGCGGGATGTTGTAGAAGATCAGAAGCGGCGTGATCAGAAAGCCGCCGCCCACGCCGAACATGCCGGACAGAAATCCGACCGCTGCACCCATGCCGAGGATGATGAAGATGTTCACCGAAAGCTCAGCAATCGGCAGATAGACAGTCACGGGCGCCTCACGATGAGCAACAAGCTTCGCCGGTTCGGGAGACTGCGGCACGAGCAGGCCGCCCGTTGCGGCACATGAAATCAGTCCGCGGCCGATGACCTGGGTTGGCCTTCGCCGAGACTTAACGTCATGCGATGCAAGGGGATCTTAGTCAATTCGGAAACGGTGCTGCGGCGGCTTTTTTCGCCGCCGCGTCAAGATGGTCAGGCGCCTTTCGCCTGGTTCTCCTCAAGCAGCTTGCGCACCAGCGGCTCGGTGATGTTGCCGTCCTGTGGCAAGCCGTTCTTCTTCTGGAAGGCCTTGATCGCGGTGATGGTCTTCTGGCCCATCATGCCATCCGGCTGTCCGGCGTCATAGCCGCGCTTGTTGAGGATGGCCTGGATGTTGCGGATCGCCTTCTCCATGTCGATGCTGGCGGTGGTCTGGCCCTTGCTCACCCACTCGTCCGGCAGGTTCACATTGTTGGCGCGCTCATCGAGCGGCAGCGGCTTCCACATGTCGGCCTTGGCCTTGGCGCTCTGCAGCTGGTCGGGCTTCAGGGCGTTCGCCACCTCGTCGCGCTTCTGGGCGGCATCCTTGTCGCCCGCCTTGGCGGCAATCGCGAACCACTTGTAGGATTCCTCGAGGTTCTGCGGCGTGCCGTTGCCGCGCGCATGCAGAATGGCGAGGTTGAACTGGCTATCAGTAATGCCGTGGTCGGCAGCCTTTGTGAACCATTCCACGGCGGCCTTGTAGTTGGCGGCACCGGCGGCACCCGAGGCATAAAGAACCGCGAGGTTGTGCATCGAGCTGGCATTGCCGGCCCGGGCGGCCTCTTCATACAGCGCCATCGCCTTGGTCAGGTCGCGGTCGATGCCGGTGCCTTTTTCGTACAGGCTGCCGAGGCGATACTGGGCCGGTGCAAAACCCCGTTCGGCAGACAGTTGGTACCAGCGGGCCGCTTCCTTCGGATCGGCGGTCACGCCACGGCCTTCGGTGAACCGGGCGCCGATCTCGAAGAGCGCCTGCGGATCGCCCTTGGCGGCCGCATCGGCCAGAGACTTGGGCGTAATCGTCGCGGGAACCGTGATGACATCCGTTGCCGCCGCTGCGGGCGCAGCCTGTTCGGCGCTCTCGCCGGGCGTAGGAGCAACGCTCAGCTCCTCCTGCGGGGCTGCGGTGGCACTCGCCTGTTCCTGCGGGACCGGTTCTGCCGCCTGAGGTTCGCTTTCGGCGGTTTGCGGCGCGGCCTCCGATGCCTTGGGAGATGCAGCCTGCGATACAGCCGGGCTTATCTGGGCGACGGGCGCCTCCACGGCAGGGGAGGCCTGAGACGATGTGGAAACGGTTGCGGCAACCGGCTTGTCACCGCGGGTGAGCGTGCTGACGAGCGGCATCGCCATCAGGGCGAGAAGGATGGCGCCCACGGCCATGAGGATGGGCCGACGATGGCGGCCAAGCTTGCCCTTGAGGCCGGATGCCGGCGGCGGTGCCTTGCTTCTCTTCCCGGCGGGAGAGGGGGCCTTCGCCGGCGCGTGCAGCGGATCGGTTTCCTGGGCGGCCGCCTTGGCCGCACGCCGGGCAGCGGCAATATAATCGACCCGTTCGCCGTCTGCCGTGTGATCTGCGGGATTGGCCGCCTGCGTCGCGCGCACCCGTTCCAGGATCTTGCGCACATCCGGCATGCCGGAACCGGGCTCCAGAAGATCGTTTTCATGTCCGCCCGGAAGGGACTCCACCGGGTCGAGGGTGGGGGCCGGGTCCACGAGAGCACGGGAGGGCTTTTGCGTCTCCGTCTCGGTCTTGCTGCGCAGACGGTTCTTCAACCCGGCCAGAAGACCGGGCTTTCCACTGCCGGTCTCGGCCGGATCGGCAAACTCTGGTGCCAGCAGGTCAATGTTGGCGGTCGACGTGGCAAGAATGTCGTCCGTCGCCTGGGAGACCGCGCGGCGTTCGGCGGCCGGCGCGGCCGCCGCCACCGGGGCGGCCATGGGGGGACGGATATCGCCGGCCGTGTCCTGTACTTTCGGCGCACCGGCAGAACCGTTCAGCAGCGAGCCGCTGCCACGAACGGTCATGTGGTCTTCCATCTTGTCCAGCCGCTCGGCGATCTTCACCAGTGTGCGGTGGACGCTGTCGAAGGCGGTATGGGTGCGTTCTTCGGAGGAGCGTGCCAGCTCCTCGAGATGCCGCAGGTCTTCCGCAAGCCCCACCAGATGTGCGGCATCCGGGCCAGAAGCCTGCGCATCTCGCGGCGAACGTGCATAGTTTTCGATCACGGCTTCCGCAGCATGGCGGGCGGCTTCGAGGATGTATTCGTCACTCGTCGCCATGTAGCTTTCGATCGAGGCGATCCGCTGGTCGAGGCCACCCGGCAGGCCGACCGCCATCTCCGGACGCGGCTCGCTCAAGAGGCCGGACAGGTGGGCGATCTGCCGCTCGAGGTTGAGGATCGCCTGGTTGTCGCCGTGCGGCCCAAGCGAGGCTTCGTCCAGGCGAGCGGCAATCTCGTCCAGCCGCACCTCAAGGCGCTCGAAACCCGGGTCATCCGCAGTGCCCGCGACGGCCGAGTGCCGTCCCAGGTCATCGATCCGCCGGTTCAGCTCGTCCAGCCGTTCGGCCAGGTCGTCGCTCGTCTGCTGATGCGCCAGTGCATCGATCTTGCGGGAAAGATCGGCAATGTAGCCGGTCAGCTCCGCGGAGGGCACGTGGCCCATATGCGCGGCCAGTTCGTCCAGCCTCTCTTCGATCCGCTGGGCATCCTGCATGTGGGCAAGGCTTGCAATGTGATCGGTCAGGGTGGCAAGGCGGTCTTCCAGCCGGTGAAGAGCCGCCTGCTCTTCCGTATCGATGCCGCGCGGGCGCGCGCCGATGGCAACCGCGCGCGAAATTTCGTCCAGGCGCTGGTCGAGATGGGAAAACTGGTCGGCCAGATGGTCATCCTGCTGCGCGGGCCGCGCATTCAGCTCCTCCACCAGGCCGGCAAGGGAAAGGATCTTGTCTTCGAGCGCCCGGATGGCAGGGCTGTCGACGACCGTGCCCAGTTCGGCCTTCACGCCATCGATCCGATAGGCGAGCGCGATCAGCTCCTTCTGGATGCCGGCAGTGTCGAGGTCCTGGAAACGGTCTTCGAGAGTGTTCCAGCGCTCCTCCATGCGGTGCACGGTATCGGCGGTCGCAAGCCCGTCGATCAGGCGGCGCAGATCGTCCAGTTCGGCGCGAACTTCGGAGGCCCCGGACGGTGCGCGGCGGCTGAGCGTGTCGACGCCCTCAGAAAGGCGGACCAGTTCCTCGCGCAGGTCATGGGTCAGGTCGTGGTGTCTCGACAGTTCGCCGAAGGAGGCAAGCTCGCTCCGCAGCCTGTCCATTTCCTGGGTGATGCTGCTGGAAATGTCCTGTTTCAGTTCGCGGCGCAGATCCTGCAGCGCCTGGGCGACGTCCCGCACATCGGGCATGACATTGGGTTCGCTTGGACGTGGCGCGCGTCTCGGCGGCTCGGCATAGGCGTCCCGGCTGGCAACGGGCTCTGCGGCCATTCGTCTCGGCTCAATGGCCTGTGCTGCCGCAACGGGAGACTGCTGGACACGCCGCTCCGGCATGGCCGGTTCGGCCGGCGGCAGTCGGCTGCTGCGGTCGCGCGCGCTCTCCAGCATGCGCTGCCGCTGCCGGATTTCGTTGAGGGCATCAAGGTCGGGACTACCACGCCTCGGCGATGGCGCCGGTGCCTGTGCCTCGACCCGGTGGCTCGCCGATGACACGCGATCCGCAACCGTCTGCCTTTCGCGGCCCGAGGCTTTCAGCAGACCCTCGATCCGGGCTTCCAGTCCCTCGATCGTGCGGTTGAGCGCATCAAGCGAAGAACCTTCACCGCGAGGGCTGGAATTGAGGCGTGATCCATTCATCGTCTTTAGCTCGCTTCGGCTGCACGATCCCGGAGGATGGTCCAAAAGGCATGTCGGTTTCGGGATGACTGTCGGAGATCTTCCTCGGCCCGAAAGCAGGCCGGACGGTTTCGGCTGGCCGTCGAGAAAGTTTTTCCTTCAACTCCCCTTGTGCCGAAGCGCGACGCACCACGGCTCGGTATTCACCTTTCGCGAAACGTAGTTAATACAGTGTTAACGTAGCGTCAGGTTTCGCGTGCGGGAGCGCCGGGAGAGCAAGTTTTGAGAGAAATGGGCGCTCGCAAAGATTCTACCGGATGCGCCGTTTTGACGGATTGACGTTTACGCGCACGTCAATATTTTGTAGGACTATGGATGCCGGTCCATCCGGCCGCTGATTTGGAGGAGTTCGCGAATGCCTGTCTACAAGGCCCCGGTCACCGATACCCTGTTCATCTTGAAGGACGTGCTCGGCATCGAACGTTACAACAATCTTCCCGGCTTTGCCGATGCGACGCCGGAGATGATCGAGGCGATCGCCTCCGAAGCGGCGCGCCTGTCCGAGGAAGTGCTGTTTCCCGTCAACTATTCAGGCGACCAGGAAGGCTGCGTCCGCGCCGAGGATGGCTCCGTCAAGACCCCGAAAGGGTTCAAGGAGGCCTATGACGCCTATTGCGAGGGCGGCTGGATCGGCCTTGCGGTTCCGGAGGAGTTCGGCGGGCAGGGGCTTCCCTACACGCTGCATGCCGCCGTCGGCGAATATACCTCTGCCGCCAACATGTCGCTGATGATGTATCCCGGCCTGACGCAAGGCGCGATTGCCGCCATCCTCGTCCACGGCAGCGACGAGCAGAAGAAGACCTATCTTCCGAAGATGGTCGAAGGCACCTGGTCCGGCACCATGAACCTCACCGAGCCGCATTGCGGCACCGATCTTGGTCTTCTGCGCACCAAGGCCGTGCCGAACGGGGACGGCAGCTACAAGATCTCCGGCCAGAAGATCTTCATCTCGGCCGGCGAACACGACATGACGGACAATATCGTCCATCTGGTGCTTGCCCGCATCGAAGGCGCACCCGCCGGCACCAAGGGCATTTCGCTCTTCATCGTGCCGAAGTTCATGGTCAACGCGGATGGCTCGGTCGGCGAGCGCAACGCGGTTGTCTGCGGTGCGATCGAGCACAAGATGGGCATTCACGGCAATGCCACCTGCGTGATGAATTATGACGAAGCGACCGGTTACCTGATCGGCGCGGAGAACAAGGGCCTGAACGCCATGTTCGTCATGATGAACGAGGCGCGTCTCGGCGTCGGTCTCCAGGGTCTCGCCATCTCCGAAATCGCCTATCAGAACGCCGTCGCCTATGCCAAGGACCGTATCCAGGGCCGCTCGCTCTCTGGTCCCAAGGCACCGGAAAAGGCCGCCGACCCGATCATCGTGCATCCGGACATCCGCCGCACGCTGATGACCATCAAGGCCTTCAACGAAGCCGGCCGCGCCTTCATGCTGTGGACGGCGCTGAAATCCGACATCGCCCATCGTTCGTCCGATGCAACTGAGCGCCAGTCGGCGGACGATCTTCTCGGTCTCGCCACGCCGATCCTGAAGGGTGTGCTAACCGACAAGGGTTTTGACCATGCGGTGATGGCACAGCAGGTCTATGGCGGTCACGGCTACATCGAAGAATGGGGCATGAGCCAGTATGTGCGCGATGCCCGCATCGCGATGATCTACGAAGGCGCGAACGGCATCCAGGCGCTCGATCTCGTCGGTCGCAAGCTGGCGCTGAACGGCGGCCGCGCCGTTATGGCCGCTTTCAAGGAAATCGGTGACTTCTGCGAGGAGAACCGCTCGAACGAACAGATGGCGCCCTACACGAAGTCGTTGAAGAAGGGCTTGAACGACCTGCAGGCCTCCACCATGTGGTTCATGCAGAATGCCATGGCCAAGCCCGACAATGCCGGCGCCGGCTCGACCGACTACATGCACCTCTTCGGCCTCGTGATGCTCGGCTACATGTGGGCCAAGATGGCAAAATCCGCGCAGGACCTGATCGCCGCCGGTGATGAACGCGCCGATTTCCTGAACACCAAGCTTGTCACGGCCCGCTTCTACATGGACAAGATCATGCCGGAAACCGCACTGCGCAAGGTGCGCATCGAAGCTGGCAGCGACACGCTGATGGAACTGGCCGCCGAGGCGTTTTGATTGCGGCAAGGATCGATAAAAGTTATACGTATGTATAACTTTTTCGGAGGTGGAAATGGCAACGTCAACATTGCGCAATGTCGGAGGGTCCGTGATGATGACCATCCCCAAGGCCGTTCTCGAAGAACTGGGCCTTTCGGCAAATACCAAGGTTGATGTGTCTGCGGAAGCGGGGCGGCTGATTGCCGTGCCGCGTGCGCGGCCGAAATACACGCTTGAGGAGCTTTTGGCACAGTGTGATCCTGATGCGCCTCTGTCCGACGAGGAGCTTGAATGGTTCAATGATCCGCCCGTTGGCCGGGAGATCATCTGATGGAGCGGGGCGAGATCTGGCATGTCGATCTCGAACCGATCAAGGGCCGTGAACAGGCCGGATCGCGTTACGTACTGATCGTAACGCAGAAGGCCTTCAACGATCTCGGCACGCCCATCATCGTGCCGGTCACGACTGGCGGGCAGTTTGCCCGTTTTCAGGGTTTTGCCGTTTCGTTGTCGGGTGCTGGCACACGAAGCTCCGGTGTCATCCTGTGCAACCAGCTACGGTCCCTCGATCTCAAGGCGCGCGGCGCGCGCTTTGTGGAGAAGGTACCTGATTTCATTCTCGACGAAGTTCTGGCGCGCATCAGCACATTCTTCGAGTAGCGAACGAGACAAAGAGGGCGCCCCGGGTGCCCAAGGGAGAGAGACAATGACCGAAGTCTATATCTACGACCACGTGCGCACGCCGCGCGGGCGTGGCAAGAAGGACGGATCCCTGCACGAGGTTCCCTCCGTCCGTCTGGCCGCAAAAACGCTCGAAGCCATCCGCGACCGCAACGGCCTCGATACAGGAACCGTCGATGACATCATCATGGGCTGCGTCGATCCGGTGATGGATGCCGGCGCCGTGATTCCCAAGGCCGCCGCCTTCGAGGCCGGTTATTCGGTGAAGGCACCCGGCATGCAGATCTCGCGCTTCTGCGCCTCGGGTCTCGATGCCGTCAACTTCGCGGCGGGCAAGGTCATGGCAGGCTCCGACGAGATCGTTATTGCCGGTGGTGTCGAAAGCATGTCGCGCGTCGGCATGGGCATGTCCGGCGGCTCCTGGTACATGGACCCCTCCGTCAACTTCCCCGGCTATTTCATGCCGCAGGGTGTCTCGGCCGATCTCATTGCCACGAAATACGGCTTCTCCCGCGATGACGTGGATGCCTATGCCGTGGAAAGCCAGAAGCGTGCGGCGCATGCCTGGGCGAACGGCTACTTCTCCAAATCCGTCATCCCGGTGAAGGACCAGAACGGGCTGACGATCCTCGACCGCGACGAACACATGCGGCCCGAGACGAACATGCAGTCGCTCGCGTCCCTCAACCCGTCCTTCCAGATGCCGGGCGAGATGGGCGGTTTCGAAGCCGTCGGCCTGCAGGCGCACCCGGAAGTCGAGCGCATCACCTATGTCCACCACGCCGGCAACTCGTCGGGCATCGTCGACGGCGCCGCCGCCGTCCTCGTCGGCTCGAAGGCCGGTGGCGAGACCATGGGCCTGAAGCCCCGCGCCCGCATCCGCGCCTTCACCAATATCGGCTCCGATCCGGCCCTGATGCTGACCGGCCCGGTGGATGTGACGGAAAAGCTCCTGAAGAAGACCGGCATGTCGCTGAAGGACATCGACCTTTTCGAACTCAACGAAGCCTTCGCCGCCGTCGTGCTGCGCTATATGCAGGCCTTCGACATCTCTCACGACAAGATGAACGTCAATGGCGGCGCGATCGCCATGGGCCATCCGCTGGGCGCCACCGGCGCGATGATCCTCGGCACGGTGCTGGACGAGCTGGAACGCCGCGATCTCAATACCGCGCTGGTCACCCTCTGCATCGGCGCCGGCATGGGCACGGCCACGGTCATCGAACGGGTTTGATGGCTCTCCGATGACAGCCCCTCACCCCGCCTCCGCTTCGCTCGGCGCACCCTCTCCCCGTAAACGGGGCGAGGGGGACCAGAAGCGTCGCGGCATACCTCTTCTCCCCGCCTGCGGGGAGAAGGTGCCGGCAGGCGGATGAGGGGCGAACGACGCCAAAGCGATTTTCAGGGAAGAGGAATCCCATCATGAGCACCTACAAGAATTTCACTGTCGAGACCGATGCAGACGGCATCGCCCTTGTCACTTGGGACATGCCGGACAAGTCGATGAACGTCTTCACCGTCGAGGTGATGCAGGAAATCGATGCCATCGTCGATGCGACCGTCAAGGACGAGGCCGTCAAGGGCGTCGTCTTCACCTCCGGCAAATCGGCCTTTTCCGGCGGCGCCGATCTCACCATGATCCGCGGCATGTTTGATCTGCTGCAGCAGGAACAGGCGAAGAACCCGGACACGGCGATGCAGACGCTGTTTACCGAAGCCGGCCGCATGACCTGGCTGTGGCGCAAGATCGAAACCAACGGCAAGCCGTGGGTGGCCGCCATCAATGGCGTGTGCATGGGCGGCGCGCTGGAACTGTCGCTCGCCTGCCATGGCCGCGTCGCCTCCAACGCCAAGTCCGTCAAGCTCGCGCTGCCGGAAGTGAAAGTCGGCATCTTCCCCGGCGCCGGCGGCACGCAGCGTGTCTCGCGGCTTGCCAACACGCAGGATGCCCTGCAGATGATGACGACTGGCCAGACGTTGACGCCGCAGCGCGCCAAGGCGATGAACCTCGTGCATCAGGTGGTCGAGCCCGATCAGCTCGTGACTGCCGCCAAGCAGATGATCAAGGACGGGCTGAAGCCTGTCGCTCCCTGGGATGAAAAGGGCTTCAAGGTGCCCGGCGGCGGCATCTGGACGCCGGCTGCTGCCCAACTCTGGCCGGCAGCACCAGCCATCCTGCGCCGCGAAACCGCCGGCAATTATCCGGGCGCGCTCGCCATCCTGAAATGCGTCTATGAGGGCCTGCAGCTGCCGTTTGATACGGCGCTCAAGGTCGAGCAGCGCTATTTCACGCAGGTGCTTCGCACCACCGAAGCCTTCTCGATGATCCGCTCGCTGTTCATCTCCATGCAGGAACTCGGCAAGGGTGCCCGCCGCCCGGTCGGCGTGGAGAAGCAGAAACTGACGAAGATTGGCGTTGTCGGTGCCGGCTTCATGGGCGCCTCGATCGCCTATGTCACCGCCGCCGCCGGCATCGCCGTCTCGCTGATCGACCGCGACGAGGAAGCCGCGGCCAAGGGCAAGGCGCATTCGGAAAAGCTGGTAGCCGATCAGGTTGGTAAGGGCCGGATGACCAAGGAAGACGGCGAAAAGCTGCTCTCCCTCATCACGCCGACCGCCGATTATTCGACGCTGTCCGATGTCGCGCTTGTCGTCGAAGCCGTCTTCGAAGACCGCCAGGTCAAGAAGGACGTCATCGAAAAGGTCGAGGCCGTGCTGCCGGAAGGCGCGATCTTCGCCTCCAACACCTCGACCCTGCCGATCACAGGCCTTGCGAAGAATTCCAAGCGTCCGCAGCAGTTCATCGGCGTGCATTTCTTCTCGCCGGTCGAAAAGATGATGCTGACCGAAGTCATCCTCGGCGAGGAAACCGGTGACGAGGCGCTTGCCGTGGCGCTCGATTACGTCGCCCAGATCAAGAAGACGCCCATCGTCGTCAACGATACGCGCGGCTTCTATGTCAACCGCTGCGTCTTCCGCTACATCAACGAAGCCTATGACATGCTGATTGAAGGCGTGCCGGCCACCATGATCGAAAATGCCGCCAAGATGGCCGGCATGCCGGTCGGCCCGCTGTCCTTGAACGACGAAGTGGCCGTCGATCTCTCCCAGAAGATCATGAAGGCCTCGATTGCCGATCTGGGTGAAGCCTCGGTCAAGCCGGAGCACATGGCGCTGGTCGATAAACTGGTGAACGATCTCGATCGTCGCGGCCGCAAGAACACGCGCGGCTTCTACGATTATCCGGCCAAGCCCGCCAAGAAGTCGCTGTGGCCGGGCCTCAAGGACCTCTACCCCCAGAAGCCGGCTTCCGACGTGGATGTGACCGTGCTGAAGCAGCGCCTTCTCGTCACCATCGCGCTTGAAGCCGCCCGCACCATGGAAGAGGGCATCGTCACCGATCCGCGTGAGGCCGATGTCGGCTCCATCCTTGGCTTCGGTTTCGCACCCTATACCGGCGGCACGCTGTCCTATATCGATGGCATGGGGGTCAAAACCTTCGTGGCGCTCTGCGAAACGCTTGCTGCCCAGTATGGCGATCACTTCAAGCCGACGCCGCTGCTCCTCGACATGGCTGCCAAGGGCGACACCTTCTACACGCGCTTCAACCCCTACGGTGCGGAACAGAAGGCAGCCTAAGCTTTCGATCCGTCCTCAAACAACGTATGAAACAGGCTCCTTCGGGGGCCTGTTTTGCTGGTCCGGAACGCGCTCCGGTGTGGTCTGTCGCGGATTCATAAGTTAAATTGCAGATACGCGATGTAACAAGGAATCACAAATAGGCGCTTCAGAAAATTTTTTATTGCAAACCGCGGTTTCCACTTTCGTTCATCTTGGCGACAGCAAGAAATGTGTAGAAATGAGAGCAGCATCAGGCGCTTCGGGGGAAGCGACGGATGTCCTGCCATTTCATTCCACGAAGGATCACACCCGTGAAGAAGTTTATTGCCGCGGCTGCTCTGGCCGCCATGCTGTTTCCTGCCGCCTCCTTTGCCGCCATGAAGACGCTCGCTTTCCCGAGCGACGCACCGGTGGCAAGCATCGCATTTCCGGAAAGCTGGGGTCCGGAAGAAACCGATACCGGTATCCAGGCCACCTCGGATGACGGTGCGATCTATATCTCGATCGATGTCGCCGATGGCGAAGGCACCGACAAGGCCATCGACGAAGTGATCGCCTTCCTGGAAAAGAACGGCGTCTCGGTCGATCCGGCCACCCAGAAGCAGTCGGAAGACACGATCAACGGCATGAAGATGGCGAACTTCGACTGGTCCGGCAAGGACAAAGACGGCCCGGTCAGCATCGGCCTGTCGCTCGTCTCGCCGAAGCCGAACAAGCTGCTGCTCATCACCTATTGGGGCACCAAGGGCGAGCAGGAAAAGCATGCCCAGACGCTCGGCGAGATCATCAACTCGCTGAAGCCGGCCAAGTAATCGTCACCGCGATTGCATGGCACGAGAGAGCCGCCGGCCGCCCCGGCGGCTCTTGTCGTTTGTTGACGGACATTCTCAGGTGCCGGGTAGCCGAGCCCTCGACATCGACGCTAAGGTCGGTGCCTCCTACACGCGTCTTGATCCTTATGGCAAAGTGGATGAATGGGTTCCCTACGCCTCAACTTCTCCTTAAAGAGACGTGAGTTACTCCTGGATTATGGCCGGAGACGACGTGCATGGCAGAGACCTCGATAGAATGGACGGATGCTACGTGGAATCCGGTTGCGGGCTGCTCCGTCATGAGTGCCGGCTGTACGAACTGCTACGCAATGCGTATGGCAGCTCGGCTGGAAGCTATGGGACTTGAAAAATATCGTGGTTTGACGCGCAAAACAGGTGGTCGTCCCAAGTGGACCGGTGAGATTCGCCTAGATGAAGCAGCGCTGAAGATCCCGGAAACTTGGTCTAAGCCGCGCAATGTTTTCGTGAATTCGATGTCAGATCTCTTTCATCCGAACGTGCCGGCTTCGTTTGTTGAGAAGGTATGGGCCTCTATGGCGCGCGTCCCACGCCACACGTTTCAAATCTTGACAAAGCGCCCCGACCGCATGGCAGACATTCTTGGTCGCGATTTTCCGGTTTTGCCCAATGTTTGGCTCGGCACCAGCGTTGAAGATGATCGCGTTATCGGTCGGCTCGATGATTTGAGAAATGTTCGTGCTGCGGTCCGCTTTGTTTCATTCGAGCCGTTGATCGGGTCGGTGTCCCGCGGACATTTGACAAACATCCATTGGGCGATTGTCGGCGGTGAGTCCGGACCGAATGCACGTTCTCTCAATCCCCTTTGGGTCGATGAGATTTTCCAAATGTGCGACGAGGCGGGCGCTGCCTTCTTCTTCAAGCAATGGGGAGGGAAAAACAAGAAAGCCGCTGGTCGAATCTATCGGGAACGCACCTGGGACGAAATGCCAACATTGAGTATATGAGTCGCAATCTTACTTGCAACCTTCACCGCGGCAGGCTTCGGGTTGCCAACCGCAAAAAACAGTGAAGCCATTGGCGCGTTGCTCTTTGAGTGTCTAAGTCTGAGGGGTTTCAGAACGGTGCCCTTGAAGACAGTCTTCAGGCGGTCGTGAACCCATTGCTCAATGCGGTCTACGGATGCAGCCCTTGTCTCGCCGGCAGCCAGATTTCCAAATAGATCGTCAGAGGGACCTCTTTCTTCATACCAATCGCGGCGCCAGCTATCCGTTCCGAAGACACGAGTTATAGATGTTATCTTGACCTGGTCCAACTTCAACGGATCTAAGGGCGCGTTGCGGTATAACCCAGATAGAGGGAAGAAATACCAGCAGTCCAGAGCCTGCGTATTTGCGATCGCTTCGACGGTCTCCCAGGCCACTTCCATACCGTAAGGATCAAGGAATATGACGCCGCGCATTTTCTCGCGGTGCCAATCGTACCGTGAGCAGATCCGTTTGACGATCTCGTTTGCGTCGCCTTCTCTGACATGCGCCCGGTTTCCGGGATACTCATCAACTACACTTTTCAAGGCGGCAACCTTCTTTGGATCTTGCTCGATCAGGACGACAGAATGAAAAGGAGGATCCGTTTCCAATGCGATACGAGCTGATCCCGGCGTGGTCACCTCCTGTACGTCCTGCATATCCTGATCAAAAAACGGGAGCATCGCCTTGGTCTCTGTCCTGCTTCCCGTGCCTGCAAAAGCATCGATGTACACGCGGCAAAAATTCTGCCCCTTCAGTGCTGTGGAATATGCGGATAGATAGGCTCGTAAGCAGTTAAGCTTACGTTCGGTCTCGGAACTGCCAAAGAAATGCTTGTCGCTCATCTTTTATTCCCCAACCTCGACAGTCTAAGGGACTGAATACATCTTTCAATAGAATTTTTTGCGAAAAGTGTGCTTTGATTGCGTCTGGTGGTGCGGGGATAAATCCCCACCTCCCCCTCACAATTTCAGCCCCTTAGCGCCTTTCTCATCCCCGCTCGCAAAACCCGTGCCCATAATCGTCTTGCCTCCGCTGCCGGAGTGTTTCGCGAGACGGTCGCGGGCAGGCGGGGCCGGTGCCTCATGGGTCGTCGTAACGTGCGGCGGGCGCATGAGGAGGTGGAAGCCGTGGGGGCGCGAATGCCTGGCCTATCAAGTCCTCCCCGGGCAGCCATGTCCGGTTCGGGTAAGCCGTGCAAGCATCGGGAAACCGGTGTGCAGCGGGACGAGGCGTTCATCTGTAGGGGCAGGGATGCCTCGAAAGGACACCGAAGGCCACGCAAGGGCGGAGCCATTTCTGTTTCCACTCACGGGCATCTGCCCTTGCGTGGCTTCTCCTTGCACCCGCGGCGGCGTGGCCGTTGGCGGAATTTCGGCATGCGGAAAAGGGTCGAACCGGGACGGAGGCAATGACATGGCATCGAGCAAGGTAGAGCGTGACGCCGATCTCTGGGTCTACGAAAACGTACCCTACATCAACGGGCTGAGCCAGGGTCAGTTCGACCGCCTGCCGCAGGACGAGAAGGACCGGCACGTCCAGATCATCATGCAGGTTCCGGCCACTGTCCTCGGTTACTGGAAGACCTGCGATGTGTCTGTCTGCCGCCGCGCGCGGCGATGCCGCGGTTTTCTGACGAAGGCGCAGCGAGAGACGGGGAAATACAAAATCCCTTATCCGCCCTGCGTGGGTCCGCGCGGCCGCAATCAGGCAGCGATGCTGGAGATGCTGGAACAGTGCAACCATCTCTTCGATGCCGAGGTGCGCCCGCTCCTCGGCAACCGCAAACCCCGTGCGTGAACGCTTACGAACCGAGGAGCAGCCGTGCGGCGAGCGGCACGATGATCGAGGTGGCAATCGCATTCAGCGCCATGGCGATGCCGGCAAACAGGCCGGCGGTCGGATCGACATCATAGGCACGTGCCGTGCCGATGCCGTGCGAGGTGAGCCCCACGGCAAAGCCGCGCGCGGCATAATCGCGAATGCCCATCCGGTTCATCATCGGCGTCACAATCAGCGCCCCGATGATCCCGGTCAGGATCACCAGCACCGCGGTCAGCGACGGGTTGCCGCCGAGCGAGGAGGAGATGGCCATGGCAACGCCCGCGGTCGCCGATTTCGGCAGGAAGGAGATCAGCACGTCGCGGGGCAGGCCAACCAGCCAGCCGAGCGCGATCACCGACAGGACCGCCACCACCGAACCGACCACGAGCGCCAACCCGATCGGCGCCAGAACCTTTTTCACCTCGTCCCACTGCTGGTAGAGCGGAATGGCGATCGCCACCGTCGCCGGCCCCAGCAGGAAGTGTACGAATTGCGCACCGGCGAAGAATTTTTCGTACGGAATATGGAAGACGGTCATCACCACCGACAGCACGATGATCGAGGTCATCACCGGATTGACGAGCGGGTTGCGCTTGAGGCGAACCGACAGTTCCACCGCACCGATCCAGGTGCAGACCGTCAGCGTCAGCCAGGTCAGCGGCGAGGTGGAGAGATAGACCCAGAGATCGACCGGACTGCGCATCACGCTCCCCATTTCTTGTCGAAGTACCGCCGCGCGGCGATGAAGGTCCACACCGTGATGCCAAGCGTGACGGCGGCCGAGACGACGAGCACGATGGTGATCGGTGCCGCCTCGCTTTGCAGGACGCCCCAGAGCGAGACCACGCCGACACCGGCCGGGACGAAGAACAGGCCGAGATTGGAGAGCAGCGTGTTGGCAGCCCCTTCCACCTGCGGGAACGGCGCCCGCCCCAGGCGGCGGCCGAGTTGCAGGACGGCAAACAGAAGAACGAGCCCGACCACCGGTCCCGGAACAGGAAACTTGGTCAGAAAGACGATGCTCTCGCCGATCAGCTGGAACATCAGGAGGGCCGCGATACCGCGCAACATGAGACAGTCTCCAAGAGTGGACTGCCGCGACCCTAGAGCGTCCGGTCAAAAAGGGGAATCCGGTTTTCGGCACGCCTGCCTTGTCAAAAACAGGCAACGAGACCAAGGCGCGTTCCTCTGCGTCGTCGATCATCCAGCCCATGGTGGCGCGCCGGTCACGGCGCCTCCTGTTCGTTACGGAGAGAGGGCGTGTCCAGCGGATAAGAAGCTGCAAAGGTTGCAATTTTCGGATAAGCAGATGGTTTGTAGCTGCGGAAGGAAAGGTCTGCAATGCGGAACCACCGCGAGACGGCGCGCTCCATGAGCCGACCGGGGGAACGTCGTTTGAGGGCTGCGCACCGTGTGGAGCGGGATAACCGTCTCGTGCAGTGGCTGGCGCGCCTGCCGGCGTTCCGTTCGACCAATGAAATGCCGACACGCAGCGAGCAGATCACCGCCTATGTGCTCTCGCTGGTCATCGAGGCCGTGGCGATTGCCCTGCGGTTCGCCATCGATGATTATCTGCCCCCCGGCTTTCCCTACCTCACCTTCTTCCCGGCCGTGATCCTGACCGGCTTCTGTTTCGGCATCCGGCCCGCGCTGATGAATTCGATGATTTCGGCTTCGGTGGCCTGGTACTGGTTCCTGGCGCCCGCCTGGAGTTTCGACCTCTCGCCGCAGTCCATCACCGCACTTGCCTTCTTCTTCCTGGTCATCGGCATCGATCTCGGCCTGCTGCAGCTGCTATTGGCGGCCTATTCCACGCAGGTGAAGGTGCGCGACGAGCTGGCGCAGAACCTGCAGCTGCAGCAGCTGGTGTCCGAGGAGGTGGACCATCGGATGAAGAACCTGCTGGCCACCACCAGCGGCCTGATTTCGCTCTCCCAGCGTCATGCGGCAACCCCGCAGCAGCTGGGCAGCCAGCTTCGCCAGCGGATCCAGGCCATGGGTCACTCGATCAATCTGCTGAGAGGCTCCCTGCACGGGGGAAAGGCGGATATGCGGGAGGCGATCCTGGCCGCGCTCGAGCCGCTGGGGCTTGCCGAAGGGGAGCGTCTTGCCTTCGATGGCCCGAAGCTCAACCTCAACGGATCGACGATCATTTCGCTCAGCCTGATCTGCCATGAGCTTGGCACCAATGCGTTGAAATATGGCGCGCTGTCGGTGGAGGGGGGCCGCATCCAGGTGTCCTGGCGCAGGCTTGATGCTGCGGCATCGAGCGGGGAAGACGCAAACGACGAGATTATCGAACTCGTCTGGAAGGAGAGCGGCGGCCCGCCGGTTGAACCGCCAAGTCGCCAGGGGTTCGGGACGGAACTGGTAACGCGCATGGCCTCGAGCTTTGGGGGCGGGCCGAGCCAGCTCGATTATGCGCCGGACGGGCTTGTCGTCCGGTTTTCAATGCTGAGCGAAAGCGTGCTCGCCACCTGAAGGGGAGCGCTCCTCACGCGAACGGCGCCCGCAGGCGCCGTTCCAAAGATGAGGGATGGTTGCGGATCGGCGAGGGTCACCGTTTGCCGGAGGCCGCAACCTTGACCGGTGTGGCGGTGCCACCCGTCAGCCACTTGTCCCGCTCGCGCCACAGGGCCGGGATCGCAAGAAGGGCGATGCAGGAGACGGCGATGGCCGTCTTGGCGAGTTCCGACAGTTCCGGCGTGCGGCCGTCGAGATAATAGACGCCGTAGACGATGCCGACGTGCCAGACATAGACATACAGCGAATGACGACCCAGCAGCTGGAGGAACTTCAGGGACAGAACCCAGATGATGGCATTGGCGATCCGCTGAACCCACAGCGCCTTGTGCTTCGGGCCGGCAATGATCATCCAGGTGATGAGCGTTGCGGCGGCGACGAAGTTGATCAGGTAGACCGGGCCGAAATCGGCGCGGATTTCCATGGTTGCGAACTTGCCGATCAGGTCGGCCGGCATCAGGCCGTGCGCGGTCATGATGCGCAGCGGCAGGAAGAAGGCGCAGATCAGCGCGCTGATCGTCGGGATGAAGGTGTTCTGCGGCGAAAAGATCCGGCCCCATTCGATGCGGTTGAGCGAGGTCATCGCACCCAGCACGAGGCCCGAATAGAAGACGATCTGCCAGCCGAGCAGGTTGAAGGAGACGCGAATGCCCTGGTCGTCGGGCCGCATGAAGAACTGGTTGATCGGCTCCGTCACCAGCTTCTGCAGGCCAAGCTGGCCGGCCATCCAGAGGATCAGCGAACCGGCCATCACATGCGCCCACTTGCCGTCGATGACGAGCTTCACCAGCATCGGCGCAAACAGCATGTAGATGATGTATTGCGGCAGGATATCCATGAAGGTCGGCTGGAAGACGAAGCTCGCGATCGCGGCAAGGCGCAGCGGGTCGTCGAAGGTCGTGTAGCCCAGCCAGTTGTACCAGACGTAATAGGCGCCCGGCAGCACCATCTGCGCCGCGAGCACGCAAAGCACGATGCCCATCGCATAGCGATAGAGCTCGAAGGCGCGCGAATAGATGGCATTGCGGCCGGCCTCATAGCCGCCCTTCGCCATCTTGCGCACATAGACCATGCCGATCAGAAGACCGGACAGGAACACGAAACCTTGCGCATCTTCCACGAAAGCCAGCTGGTTGTGGTTCACCTGGACCAGCCAATAACCGCCTGCAAAGATCAGGTGGTTGATGAGCATGAAGACGAGGAAATAGCCCCGCATCCCATCAATCAGATCATAGCGTTTCATCGGTCACGTCTCCATCGTTCGGACCGATGGGCATCATGCCGGTCCGTTCGTTCGCCTCGCAGGGCAGGATTTTCCTTGGCCATCAACGCGGCTTAAGCGGGGCGGTTCCCGCAGCGCAGGCTCTGTTAAAGCGCGGACATTGTCAGAAACTTGTCGTGAACGACGGATGAACGGGGAAAAGCGTTATTCCGCCGCGGCCCGTCTCAGATTGGCGGTCTGCGTGATGTAAGCCCGCAAAGCGGCGGGTTTCACGGGCTTGTGCTGCACGCCAAGGCCATATTTTTCCGCCTCTGCACGCACTTCGGCGCTCCTGTCGGCGGTGATCAGCAGGCCGGGGATGCTGCCGCCGAGAGCGGCGCGCAGCCTCAGTATGGCATCGATTCCATTGCCATCGTCCAGATGATAATCGGCAATCACAATATCGGGAGCGGGCTTGCTGCCAGCCGCCAGCGAATCAATCGCCGCGACGGAAGCCGCCCGTTCGACGGAACAGCCCCAGCCGGACAGCAGCAGCGCCATGCCGTCGAGGATCTGCGGTTCGTTGTCGATGCAGAGCACCCGAAGCCCGGAGAGAGGCTGCGGAACCGCCTTGGCAAGCGGCTCTGCGGGCTTGGTCCCGGCTGCGCCGGCATCCCGCGGCATGCGCACCCGGAAGATCGTGCCGCGGCCGGGCGTGGAGGCAAGCTCGACCGGATGGGAAAGCACCCGCGAGATGCGATCGACGATGGAAAGGCCCAGCCCGAGACCGGAGGCGGTGCGGGCGCCTTCGTCCAGCCGCGCAAACTCCTTGAACACCGTCTTGAACTTCGACGATGGAATGCCGATGCCGGAATCCACCACGTCGATCACCACCTCGCCACCACGCCGCCGTGCACCCACCAGCACCTTGCCGCTGATTGTGTATTTGATCGCGTTGGAGACGAGGTTCTGCACCAGGCGGCGCAACAGGTTCTGATCGGTCTTCACCGAAAGCGTCGTGGGCATGACCTTGAATTTGAGGTTCTTCTCCCGGGCGATCGGCGCAAAATCGGTCTCGATCCGCTGCAGCAGGTCGCCGAGGGGAACGGAGGTAACGCGCGGCTTCATGGCGCCGGTGTCGAGCCGCGAGATGTCGAGCACGGCGCCCAGGATGCTTTCGACCGATTCCAGCGCCGAATCGATGTTGCGCACCAGCTGCCGATTGTCCGAATCGCCGAGCCGCTCGACCAGCGACGACGAGTAGAGGCGCGCGGCATTCAACGGCTGCAGAATGTCGTGGCCGGCGGCGGCGAAAAACCGCGTCTTGCCGAGATTGGCCTCGTCTGCCGCCGCCCGCGCTTCGGCAAGTTGACGGTTGACCCGCATCAGTTCGCCGGTGCGTTCCTCGACGCGCTGCTCGAGCGTTTCATTGGCCTGCTCCAGGGCGCGTGCCGCCGCGACGCGGTCTGTCATGTCGGTGAAGGTGGCGACGATACCCTCGTCCGGCATGGTGTTGGAGCGCACTTCGATGATCCGCTCTCCGCCCCGCAGTGCCAGAGAGAACGGGGCGTCGAGCGTCTTGATCCGCGCGATCATCGCCTCGCCGTCCTCTTCGGCCAGATCGCCGCGATCGGTCAGGATGCCAACGATGTCGCTCAACGGATAACCGACCTGGCCAACCTGCTCCGGCAGGTCGAGGAGATTGCGGAAGCGGCGGTTCCAGATGGCCAGCCGATCGGAGCTGTCGAACACCGCTACCCCCTGGTCCATCTGGGAAAGCGCCGTCTGCAGCATGTCCTGATTGTATTGCAGGGCTTCGCTTGCCTGGTCGAGCAGCCAGGCGGTATCGGAGCTGGCATCCTCGGCCTTCTGCAGGATCAGCGACAGGACGAGGCGCGCGGAGGAGGAGCCGATGGCACTGCCGAGCAGCTGTTCGGAGAAATGGATCAGCGCCATGTCGGCGGCTTCCTCGTCGGACAGCTTGCGGCCGGCATTGCGTTCGTAATTGGCAAAGGAGCGGCGCATCCGCTCCTCGCCGAGGTAGCGGGCAATTGCCGTCTTCATGTCGCCGACGCTGACGCGGGTCTTCCAGCCGCGGGTGGCAAATTGCGAGCGCAGGTGCCGCTTGACGAAGATGCCCGCCTGGATGCGCTCCACCGGCCGCGGATTGCGCGACAGCGAGCCGATCACGAAGGCGAGGCTGTTGATGATGAGGCTGAGAAGGACCGCATTGACGAGCGGATCAGCATGATCGCCCGAGAAGATGCCGGTGCCGGGAATGAGAAAGTCGAGAATGGTGGCGGCCAGCTGCGAATTGTTCGTGCCCCCGAGGCTTGGCAGGAACAGGAGATAGGCCCAGGCGATGAAGCCGAGCGCCATGCCGGCGATCGCGCCACGGGCATTCGCGCGCCGCCAGAACAGGCCCCCCAGAAGCGGCGGGGCAATCTGTGCCACGGCGGCAAAGGACAGAAGACCGATGGAGGCCAGTCCCGTTTCGCTGTCGGCGGCACGATAATAGCCATACCCCAGCATCAGCACGATGACGATCGCCGCCCGGCGGATGCGCAGCAGGTGGCGCGCGAAATCCGCCCGGTGGCCGCCGGAGGTCGCGAGTTTCCGGCGCAGGAAGATCGGCATGAAGATGTCGTTCGACACCATGATCGACAGCGCCACGGACTCGACGATGACCATGGCGGTCGCCGCGGAAAATCCGCCGATGAAGGTGATCAGCGAAATCACCGGCAGCGCGTTGCCGAGCGGCAGTTGCAGCACGTAGAGGTCCGCATTGCCGCTGCCGCCGAACAGGATCAGGCCGGCAACCGCAATCGGCAGGACGAAGAGGTTGATGGCGACGAGATAGAGCGGGAAGAGCCAGGTCGCCTTGCGCTGCTCGCTCTGGGTCCGGTTCTCCACCACCGTCACATGGAACTGCCGCGGCAGCATGATGATGGCGAAGCCTGAGAGCAGGATCAGCAGCAGCCAGCGGGCGATCGGCGTCTCGTAGTTCATGGCGGATGCCACGAGAAGGTTGTCCGAAGCCTTGGTCCACAGATCGACCGGGCCATCGAAGATCAGGAACACCACGGCAAGGCCGACGGTCAGAAGCGCGAGCAGCTTGACCACGGATTCCATTGCGACGGCGAGGATCAGGCCGTCCTGATGCTCGGTCGCATCCGTATGCCGCGTGCCGAAGATGACGGCGAAACAGGCCATCATCAGCGTCACGATCAGCGCCAGGTCCAGGAAATAGAGGTTGCCGCTGCCAATCCCGTAGGCGGTCGGATCGACCATGGCGGCGACGGAATCGGAGACGGCCTTCAGCTGCAGCGCGATATAGGGAATGGCTCCGACGAGCGAGATGATCGCGACCAGCAGCGCGACCGCCGAATTCTTGCCGTAACGGGCCGCGATGAAATCGGCCGGCGAGGTGAGCTTCTCAGCCTTGGCGAGCTCGATGATGCGCCTCAGAAGCGGCATGCCGATCGTAAACGCCAGCACCGGGCCGATATAGATGCCGAGAAATTCCAGCCCGTGTTGCGAGGCGAGCCCGACCCCGCCGAAATAGGTCCACGAGGTGCAATAGACGGCCAGCGACAGGGCGTAGACGACCGGTCGTCCGGCTTTCGGCACGCCGAAGCGCTTGCTCCTGCGGTCTCCGTAGCTTGCGACCGCAAACAGAAGGAGAATGTAGGCGCACGCCGAAAGCAATATGATCCAGCCAGGCAGCATCGCCCCTCCGCATCTGATCAGCGCCAGCCATCGTCATCACCTGATATCATAAGCGAATTCGGTTTTGATGGAAATCAACGCGGTCTCGGCAATAAGTCCAATGGCAGGCCCTATGCCGGACGGCGGACAGGAAAAGCGTGCCTTTCCAAGTCAAGCAATCTGTCTATATTAGCTTCATCTATGTCTTGTTCATCATGAAGGAAGGTATCCCATGTCGATGGTCGGTGAGTTTCGGTCGTTCATAGCAAAGGGCAATGTGATCGATCTTGCGGTCGGTATCATCATCGGCGGGGCGTTTACCGGCATCGTCAATTCGCTGGTCAACGACATCGTCATGCCGGTCGTGGGTGTGATCATCGGCGGCATCGACTTCTCGAACTATTTCATTGCGCTGAATGACAAGGTCACGGCCACCACGCTAGCGGCGGCGAAGGAGCAGGGCGCGGTGTTCGCCTATGGTAGCTTCATCACCGTCATCATCAATTTCATGATCCTCGCCTGGATCATCTTCCTGATGGTGAAGCTGGTGAACCGCATTCGCCTTGCCGAAGAAAAGAAGCCGGCGGAAGCAGCCCCGGCACCACCGCCGGCCGATGTGCAGCTGCTGACGGAAATTCGCGACCTCTTGAAGAGCCGCTGACGCGCTTCCCCATCCATCACCAAATCCGATCCGTCGCTCACCGAATCTCATGAGATTTCGGTGAGCGCTTGCGTTATGAGAGCTCCAGATGGAGAACCCTTGCATGACCCTGATGGAAAGTCTGAGCCCCCGCGCACTCGCCGCCCCCCAGAGTGGTATTGTCGAACTCGTCAACTACGCGCGCGGCCGCCCCGGCCTCATTCCGCTGTGGGCCGGCGAGGGGGATCTCCCAAGCCCCGCCTTCATCAACCAGGCCACCAAGGATTCGCTGGATGCCGGCGAGACCTTCTACACCTGGCAGCGCGGCCTGCCGGAACTGCGCGATGCGCTGTCGCGCTACTACCAGCGTCATTTCGGCGTCAGCCTGCCGCGCGAGCATTTCTTCGCCACCAGCTCCGGCATGCACGCGATCACGCTGTCCGTCCAGGCGCTGACGGCGCCGGGCGACGAGATCATCTATCTGACGCCGAGCTGGCCGAACATCGTCGCCGCGATCGGCATTGCCGGTGCAAAGGCTGTGCCGGTGCCGGTCGATTTCGTCGGGGGCGGCTGGTCGCTCGATGTCGCCAAGATCGAAAGCGCCATCACGCCGAAGACCAAGGCCCTGTTCATCAACACGCCGTCGAACCCGACCGGCTGGACGGCCACGCAGGACGACCTGAAGGCGATCCTGGCGCTTGCCCGCAAGCACGGGATCTGGATCATCGCCGACGAGATCTACGCGCTCTATTATTTCAACGGGCAGCGCGCGCCGTCCTTCCTCGACATCCAGGACGAGGGCGAGCGGATCATCTATGCCAACTCGTTCTCCAAGAACTGGTCGATGACCGGCTGGCGTGTCGGCTGGCTCTTGGCGCCGCCGGAAATCGGCCAGGTGCTGGAAAACCTCATCCAGTATTCGAGCTCGGGCCTCACGCCCTTCATGCAGCGCGGTGCGATTGCCGCGCTTGACCAGGGCGACGACTTCCTGCGCTCCAACATCGAACGGGCCCGCACCTCGCGCGACGTTCTGTGCGATGCGCTGATCGCCACCAACCGGGTGCAGACGCTGAAGCCGGACGGCGCGATCTATGCCTTCCTGAAGATCGACGGCATCGATGACCCGCGCAAGGCGGCCTTCGATATCGTCGACAAGACGCTGGTCGGTCTGGCGCCGGGAAGTGCCTTCGGTCCGGGCGGCGGTGCCTTCCTTCGGGCCTGCTTCCTGCGCGATCCGGTTCAGGTGAAGGAAGCGGCCGATCGGCTGTGCGACTACATTCTGAAGCTCTGAGTGTGCGGGTCTGCGTCAAAGTCGATACAATTTGACGGAAATCCGAAAAGCTTTGTTTTCCTAAGGAACAACAATAGTTTAGCTAAAAGGCCCGCGGTAATCACTGGTGAAGGGGCTGCGTGTTTCGATCCTGCCAAGCAAAAATGGCAGGGAGCATCGAGATGGCAGTTCTGGTGACCGGAGGCGCGGGCTATATCGGCAGTCATATGGTGTGGGCATTGCTGGATGCGGGCGAAGACGTCGTCGTGCTCGACCGGCTGTCCACCGGCTTCCGCTGGGCGGTGCCGGATGCCGCACGCTTCTATCAGGGCGATGTCGGCGATCTCGCCCTGCTGGAGACGATCTTCTCCGAAAACCGCATCGACGCCATCCTGCACTTTGCCGGGTCGATCGTCGTTCCCCAGTCGGTTGCCAATCCGCTGGAATATTACGACAACAACACGGCCAAGACCGGCCTTCTGGCGGATGCGGCGATCAAGGCGGGAATTGAGCATTTCGTCTTCTCCTCGACGGCCGCCGTCTATGGGGATCAGCCGAACGATGCGCCGGTGCGCGAAAACGCGCCGACGGTGCCGAAGAACCCCTATGGTCGCTCCAAGCTGATGTCGGAAATGATGCTGCGCGATGCGGCTCGCGCCCACAAGTTCCGTTTCGTCGCGCTCCGCTACTTCAACGTCGCCGGCGCTGATCCGAAGGGACGCACCGGGCTTTCCACCGAAGGCGCTACGCATCTGATCAAGATCGCCTGCGAAGCGGCGCTGGGCAAACGGCCGTCGGTCGATGTGTTCGGCACCGATTATCCGACGGCGGACGGTACCGGCATCCGCGACTATATCCATGTGAGCGATCTGGTGGAGGCGCATCTGATGGCGCTGTCCTACCTGCGCCGTGGCGGCGAACCGCTGATTGCCAATTGCGGCTATGGCCGGGGTTATTCGGTGCTGCAGGTGCTTCAGTCGGTAAAGCGCATCGAGGGCGGCGAGTTCGACATCCATTACGGCCCGCGCCGCCCAGGCGATGCGGCGGCGGTCATTGCCGATTCGACGCTGGCCCGCCGGCTTCTCGGCTGGGCGCCGAAGCACGACAACCTCGATCACATCGTCTCGACGGCGCTGGCCTGGGAACGCTCGCTGTCGCTGCGCCAGTATGGTGATCTGAGAGCGATCCACCGCAGGCTTGCCGCCAATTTCTGACGGCAAGAGAGCAAACGAAAAGGGCGCCGGCTGCCGAGCAGCCGCGCCCTTTCAAATCAAGCCGATGGCGAAGGGATCAGGCGACCATGCCCCAGTCGTCCGCGCCGCCAGTGCCGAACATGCGCTCCAGGTTCAGGAAGCAGATCATGCCGCTGTCATGCGCAATCAGGCCATCGGAGAAGGCCGTGCTGGAACCGGCCGCGGCCGGAACCGGCTGCAGGCGGCTTGCCGGAATGGTCATGATATCGGACACGCGATCGACCAGCAGACCGACGGTCATGCCGTTGATATCGGCAACCACGATGGCGGACCGCTCGTTGACTTCCGTGTTGTGCATGCCGAGCTTCACGGCAAGATCAACGATCGGGATCACCGTGCCGCGCAGGTTCATCACACCGATCACATCGTAAGGAGCGTGCGGCAGCGGGGTGACCGGTGCCCAGCCGCGAATTTCCCGGATCGACGTCGTCCGGACACAGAATTCCTGGGAGTGCAGGCGAAACGCGATAATCTCCAGAAGTTCGTCACCACTCATCTGCACCGCATTCATTCCAATTTCCTCCCGTTGCGGGGTTGCGGACCTTGCCTGGCGCCGTACCCGACTGTGATGGCGACAGCCTTGTGCGGGACTGGATCCAGCCCCCCATGGCTCTGCCGTGCCTGGCGGCGCCTCGACATCCATCATCCTTGCTCAGCGGATCTGCGGCAATGCCGGAACCGATGTCGCAGCAAAGATGGCTGACGATCTCTTAATCCTAACGGATGTTTATTAAATAATCCTTATGGAGAGCCCCGTGCTTTCTGATGGGGCGGGGTGCAGCGCGCGACAGGTTCCACCGGTTTTTCGGAGCCTCGCCACGTCGGTAGGCTGGAAGCCGGCCCGTCATGCATGCCGCCATGCGAGGCCGGCACGTTGCCGTGCTTCGTGAGCGGACCACCGGCAAAGCCGGTCACGCCACCGCCGTCCTCGCGGACCAGCCTGATGGTGCGGCCCCTAAGGTTTGTCCCTCATGAATATGAAAGCCTTGGTTTCCTGGGGTTCCGAAAGAAAATCGTTCATCTGTCCGTTGCAGAAAGTGCGATCATCGGTGGCCCGGATTGCCTCATAGGCAAAGAAAAACCCGCTTTCGCGGGCTTAACGTTCATTATGGAAAGCGTCGTCACGCCAGTCCAAGCCGTTGAACTTCAGACCTTCGATAAAATCTGGCAATCTTGCCGGTCGGTTCAAAGATCGGTTTGATCCCTTCCTTGTCCAACGTCTGTTTCAAACCGGCAATCTGTTTGCCATTCTCGCGGGCCATCGTGCTCAATGAAATGTGCTTCTCCAGAAATTGCTCGACGGCAACCGGATGGACAAAACGCTGGTTGACCCGAGTCCGGGGGTGACGCCGCATCTGCACTGGGAGGAACTCACGCTTGAGGAGTTCATCGATTGTGGCTGTCGTGGTGCGCAGTGCTTTCTCCAAGGCAGCAACATCGAGATAGTTATCCGCTTCATCAAGAGCCACATGCGGAAGAACCTCCTGGGGATCGACGAGCAAGTTCTTAAGGAGCAGCTCATCGCCTGACCACGACACCTTCGTCAGCTTTCCGCCGAAAATGAGAGCAACAATCTCGGACACCTTGCAATGGCAGATTGTGGTTGCGATGTGGATCGAGACAAGTCCCTCGTTTGACATACAGTTTCGTTGCGCCTTGAGCCGTGCCATGAGGCGCGCCACGCTTTCACGAGAGATGCGTCGGAATACCCTTGCATAGTCCTTCGAGTTCGCATGATACGGCAGGTGTCCCTGCTGCAGCAGGATGTCGAGGAATTGCCATGTGCAGCCCAGTAGGCTGGCTGCCTCAGGTGTCGTGAGGAGCTGCGTCTCCAGAACCAGCTGTTCATGCAGAGCTGCACGAGGAAACACGCGTGCGGCCTTAACACCACCATCCGGGGTGCCGGTAGTGAAGCCGTATTTCTCGATTACGTTCGTCACCCGGTCAGCTGTAAGCTGGTACTCGACGGCCGCAGAGCGAACGGTGTGGACTTGACGTTCCTTGACTTCGGTGAGGAAGACATCGCCTGCCTCCATGGGAATGTGCTGCTCGGCGTGGCGCTGAAACAGCTCAACGACCGGTCGATAGTCAGGGTCATCCACGAACTTCCGCAGCCAACGACGTGCTACGCCATAGATATCCATGAACTCGGTGGCAGTTTCGATAGCCGCATGAACGTGGTGGGAGAGAAAAGACAGGACCGCTTCTTTGCCCTGCTTGGCAATCAGGAAGCCCTCCCGGCGGCTGGAGCCATTCATGAATCCATCCGGAATGCGGTTTCGCGCACGCCCGTCCTCAGGAAGGTTTTTAAAATGCCCGATGACGGTGCAGAACTCTGCCGCCACATAGGCCGGGAGTTCGTCCAGAAACTCGGATGCCTTTCCTGCGCCGTTCACGCGGTTAGAGAAGTAGACATCAGCCAGGTCCGGCTCGCGAATTTCAGGAAGGTTCAAACCCAGTGCGTCACCGCGCCGTGCGATCCATGCGGTGATATCGTCTGCGGAGATCACTTCAAGTTCGCCCCCGTGGATCGGACATGTGCCAATCGCCATCCACCGCCACACAGCACGAACATAAGGACGTGTTACCGCGCGACCGTGCCCTGCAAGCATGTCATGGCAGAGACAATGGCGGCAAACTCGGAGCGATGCCATTTCCAACTGTGACCGCCGGACGGATGTCGCCCCGAAACTCGTCACGTTGTTACCGGTCAATGCGAACTTGCTGAGGCGTGCTGCCGGGACGCCAGACCAAGCCGACAACAAGCCTGCGGTCTCATCATTCATGGCCTGCAGGCCGGACAGCGACAGGCTGGTCATCCAGCAAAACTCTTCCAGGTCACGGTAGCCGTTGGCCTTCGCCAACCTGGAAGCGAACATTACTTGGCACTCGTCATCATGGAGAGCGACCTGGCGGGCAAGCTTTGAACCGAACATCATCACTTCTTTCGTTTGGATACTGGTTTGCGCCTGTCAGCGAGCGCATTCTGTGGAAGGATGTCCCTCCACTTGGTTCCACGGAAAGGGTTGTCCTGGGGCAACGGTGCCTTGCGGATTTGGTACACACCTTCAAAATCAGACAGAGTGACCTTGCGGCGATTAGCGTCAATCGCGGCAAAGCAGGCTTTTTTGACGTCGTCACAGATCGTGCCGAAGCGTCCTTGCCCTGCCAGTATGAGGCGTGCCGGAAGCTCGTCCTTTTCAGCCCAGCCGGGTTCAAGGCCTGCGTGCTTAACGACGATATTGGACAGAATCTGTTCAGCCGCCCTCAGGTCCCTTGGGTCTTTCAACAGTTCAAGACGAACGGTGTTTGAGCGGTTGTCGATCTGGCCATCGCCTCCCTCGATGAAGTTTGCCAACTCATCGACGCCAGAGAAAATGGCATGCAGGGGCCAGTCCTTAATCTGGAGAAGGCTCTTCACGTCGCTCTGGACGGATTTGATGGCGAACTCCGTGTTGTGGAGAACCGTGTCCTGCATTTCGTCGATATGCAGGTACTCCACCTTCTGATCACGCAACTGATCTTTCAGAAAATCATACAGCTCCGGATTGCTAATTCGTTTTTTGCGAACGACAGCACCAAGCTCCTTCAGGATTTTCAGTGCGAGTTCCCTGGAACTGCACGGCGACGGCGCTTCAATACTGATCAAGGGGCGCACCCACTCGCCCTCCTCATCCCGGTACGGTTGGAAGCTCGCCTTTTCGCGGAAAAGCTCCTCCAGCATGCGCGACTTCCCCGTATTAGATTCACCGATCACGAAGAGGGCGCGTTCCTTGAAGCCACCGCCCTCACGGCAGGCTTTCGCGTTGGCAATAAGCGCATCAAGGTGCTCGCCGACCTCATGAAATTTTGCGTAGCGCAGGTACAGCTTATGGAGATGGAGCTTACGGTCCGACGGGGTCATGGTGGGGACTTTCATGGCGATGCTGGCGTCGGTCATTCGATCTCTCCAAAATGCGAAGGTTCATCATCGTTGTTGTCGGAATAGGCGGCAGCTTCCGCAATGCCTTCAAGCATCTCCTCGATGGTCGGAGGACCGGCAAACTCACCGCCTTGGGGACCGACGTAGCCGTCGTGAAGCGGGTCGTAGGCGATGTCGTCTTCGTGCAGTTCCACCTCGTCGACCTTGTCCTCCTCAGTGAACGGGCGGCCTTCGAACAACTGGTCGGTAGCGTGCGAAATCTCTTCCGGGCGCAGTGTATGAAGGGAGATTCCCGCGCGCATTGCGGCGCTGGTACCAGCACGACGCATGACGTTGATCGCCTCGTACATGATCGGCAGGTTGGCTTCGGACTTCACCCCGTTGCGGCGATTGAGGTCCTGCTTGGCAAGGTACCATTCTGCCAGAGAGATGTTCGTCGGCATACCGATGCGATTTTCGACCGTCAGCCAACCTTCCCCAGTAAAGACTGACACGGCCCAGAGATCGTTGCGGTGGATGCGCACCGGGTATTCCTTAGAACCATCCTTGCGGCGGAAGGTTTGCAAAATATCAGAGTTGTAAGGAATTCCGTGAACCGTCACACCAGCGCTGTCGATGACGCGTTTCTTCGTCACACCGAAGATATGGCGCTTCTCGTGGCGACCGGGCATCGCACGTACACGATAGGTTTTGGTTTTCTGAACCCAGGCTTCGTGCGGCGTCAGATTGTTGAGGCGTGCAGACGGGCGGTTGTGGTGGATGTCGCAGATTGCGCGGATCACCAGATTGATGAATTCGTCGACAGCCAGGGCCGCGTTTTTTTCAGCGTCATAGTCGTTCTTCTCCACCACGTTCGAGAAGGTGCGTCCGTCGAAGAACATCATGATGTCGCGCGCGAGCGTTTTGAACAGGCTCTCGATAAAGGGGCGCTTCCACGCTTGACCGGCGGGTGGACGCGTCAACGCAATCTTGCACATGAGGAATGCATCACGCGTCGCGTCGGCGATGTAGGGCGAACCGTTGTCAGTGTAGACTACCTCAGGACGAACGCCGAACCACGGGGTCTTCGCACCCACCAGCTTGGCAATATCCGTCTTGTCGGTCATCACCATTTCAAGGGTATCGACGACAAGGGCCGAGGACGGATTGCGTCCTCCTTTGAGTGCCAGCACATAGTTGGTGGCCGTGTCCACAGCACCGCAGAACCAAATGCGTTGCGGGTTGTCGATCAGGTATTCCTGGATTGCCTTGGGAAGCAATTGAAAGAAACCGCACGTCTGCATGGCCGTCATGGCATCGGCATTCCAATCGTCCATCTCGACGCGTTCGCCAGGACGTTCGGTATCGTAGGAATCCATCTTCGGCTTAAACTGGGCACGAGCGAATGGAAGCCCTTCACGGCCCGCAACGACCTCGAATTCGTCCATGGCATCAATCAGAGCTTCGAAACGCTTGCGCCCGGGAGCAATGAGCGGTGCATTCCCCACGCGTTTTTTGTTCTCCTCCGCGATGCGGGCGTGGACATCACGCAGCAGCTTCGCCTTCGACGGCTTACGACGGCTGGCATAGTTGCGTGCTTCCTCCAGCCAGATCGCATAGCTCTCGGCGCATTCGACCTTCTGATTGCGGAACCCGGGTCCATTGCGACGGTAAATGAGAGCGCGAACATCACGACCGCAGCTCATGTACTCGCGAAAATGACGGTTAAAGCTGCGGACCGATGGCGTGTTGAAAAAGCTCGTGCTGGCATCGCAGCGCGTCTTGCGCTTGGTGCCCTCCTGTTCTGTCAGTTCCTGGGCCTCGATCTGGATTTCGAGGCTCCATTTCTTGAGCAAACCCGCAAGTTTCTCGCTACGGGGGAGCTTGCGACCAGTTTCCGCGCAATGCTGCTCATAGCGAAGGATCAACGCTTCGTGGAAACGAGCGATGGCTACGTTACGCGGTTTGAAGTCGTCGACGCGCTTGTCGCCGACGATATGGCGCAGTTTCGTCTCCGTCTTGGTGTGGAAATTGTAGTGGACCGATGCCGTCTCGTTTTTCAGCGCCTGGCGGATTTCAGCGTGGGAAATACGCGTCTCGAAACGGTGGTCCGTCTCCCGTTGGAAACGGTATTCCTTGCTGTCGTAGTCAACAGGGACCCAGTTGGTGCCACGGTAGGTGAAACGGTCTAGTGGGCCCATTTCGGTGATCGGAGTGTATTCGGTCATCTTCTTTCCTTTGGACATAGCTTCGCCGTGCTCAGGCACGACGTGTCTGAGTGAGGGCAGGATTTGGGTTGGCTAGAGGTTGATGGTGAACCAGGTCAGTTCATTGACCCGGCCGCGTTGAACAGGTTTGAGGACCTGCAGATCGATCAGCCGCCAGATCGCGATGGTGCGATCCGTCCGTTCGACATGCGGAGCATACAGCTGGAAGAACTGTATCTGGCTACCGCTCTGCCCATGCAGGTCGCTCAACAGCGTGCGTACATGATCCTCATCATGAAATTCGCGAGACCAGAGGATGGTCTTTGCATTGCGAAAATCGTCCTTGGTCGCGTGCCGCTCAGTCATGATCCTCATGTCATCGAACAGCGCACGATGTATTGTCTGAACACCAGCAAAGACCGGGTGGAGTTCGGCTTTTTCGCGCTCGTATTTGACTGCAATGGCCAAACGGAAACCGCTTTTGAACCGGGCCCAGTAATCGAAGATGTGTTCCCGCAGTTTTCCCTCCGGATCGACATACGTCACCTTCGGGAACTGGGAACGGACTTCCACGATGCCGTGGCGGGCCTGGATGACAGCAGATACCTGCTGCTCAAGCTCGCTTTCATGCTGTACTTGGCGGTTGTCGAACACCGATGCGCCGTTGGTTTTCAGCATGTGCTTCACAGGAACGTTGCGTGCGCCACCGTGAAGACGTGGCGGCACCCAAAGTTCTGGTTCATCGTGGGGGGTGGGGCAAAAGCTGGTCGCGCTTACCATTTGGACGTACGCATCCCGACCATTGCGTTCTTATCGGCATCAATCCCGCCATCCTGGAAAACCTGGAAACGAGAATGAACGCCTTCTCCGTTTCCGGAGCGCAATTCGGTCAGAATGGCACGACGCACCAACACGTGGTGCAGCACATTTTTCGATGGGCGCATAGATACCTCCTGGGCGCACATGGGTGGCAGCCCATCCGGAGGTAGAGGACACAGTGTCCCTACTTCAGATGGAGCTGAGGAAGGTCTTTCCTAGATTGACGATGCGTATCATCGTGGGGCTCCGTGTTTGAAACTGGGGCGGAACATAGTCAGCGGCGGTACCGAGAGTCTAGCGCGGAAACATGCGGGTTGGAAATATAGTTAATAGGACTTTGCGGCCGCATCACCTGCGGTAGCTGATAGCGAATCGCAGCTTGTTCTGCTCCAACTACGCGAGTCACGAGGCCCGGGCTGATGGCGGATCGCGCGTGTCATCACGAGCCCAATCGGGAGTTTTGCTGTTCTGCTTTTGATCACCATTTGACACCGAGAGGTTGTTTCAGACATGATCGACAATCAAACAAATCTCATAGAATCGTCTCTGGCTTGATATGACCAAACATCCTGATCTTGTTATCTTTCTTCCAGGAATTACCGGCTCCGTCCTGATGAAGGACGGTGATGTCATCTGGGGCAATTCCGCCAGGTCGCTTTGGGACATGGTCGCAAATGACTCTCTCGATCTTCTCGAAATCACCGGTTCTGACAACGGCGACGATGACCTTGGCGATGGGATAGAGGCAACAGCCCTTATTTCCAATATCAAGGTGGTACCAGGGCTTTGGAAAATTGGAGGATACTCTATTGTTTCCCATAGCCTCCTTGCCAATTTAGCTCTCGAAAAGAACGTGAACTATTTTGAGTTTCCCTATGACTGGCGACGGGACAACCGCGTTTCCGCGAGGAAATTGGCTCGATTCTGTCAAGAGAAACTTTCCGATTGGCGACAAAAAAGCGGAAACGAAAAGGCCAAGATCACGCTTATTGCTCACTCTATGGGTGGGCTGGTATCGCGCTACTTCATTGAGTGCTTGGAGGGATGGAGAGAAACTCGGATGCTCATTAGTTTGGGCACGCCCTATCGAGGTTCTCTGAACGCCGTCGACGGGATATGCAATGGGCTCAAGAAGTCGGTGGGCGGCATTACTCTTGCAGACGGGTCTCGTGCCTTCCGGTCATTTCAATCTCTGTATCAACTGCTACCAATATACCCCGTCGTTAACGACGGAGGTGGACCACTTAAGAGGGTCTATGAGGTGCAACTGCCCAACATGGACCTTCAGCGCGCTATCGAAGCGCGAAAGTTTCATGATGAAATTTTGGATGCATATGCTGCAAACCTCCGAGACACTGATTACGCTAGACAGCAGGTTAGAATAGTTCCTGTAGTGGGTATTGATCAGCCGACGTTTCAGTCCGCTCGCCTTCAATCTGACGGGCGCGTCGAATTGCTACATGACTACGAAGGTCGAGACATGCGTGGTGACGGTACCGTCCCCCGGGTTTCAGCTATTCACGATGACAACGCTTCAGCTGCTGGCGTTTATTTTGCCAATACCCACGCGGTTTTGCCGAATGCTGAGACTGCGTTGACGCATTTGAAAGGCATCATACAAGGAACAACAATCGATTTGGGGAAATTCCGCGTGTCCAATGACCCAGGGAATATTTCCATCGACGTAGGCGACGTCTATGACGCCGATGGGCCGATTGTGATCTCGGCAACCTTAAACGCGTATCGGCAAAATCTGACTGCGACTTTTGTCCGGGAAGGTGATCTCGGTGAGAGCAAAAAAGCGCTCATGTATCCTCGGGGCGGAACTTACAGTTGCTCAGTGTCGCTGGTATCTGGCCACTATACTGTAAGCGTGAGCGGAGACGGATTGCATACGGCGGGAGACGTATTTGTTGTCGTTGGCGCTGTTGAAGGACGGTTAAGTCGATGACTGATCCTTCGTTGCGGAATGCTAACTACCGCTCGCCATCCGTATCCCTACCGGACGACAGCTGGCACTATATCATCGATGTATTTGAGGGCGAATTCCTCGGTTCGTTGCTTTCCTTGCAGATTGAGTTTTCTGAAGGCGTGGCGAAGTTGGAAGCGCAGGTCGCCTCAGTGAACTCTGCGTCGTTCCTACTCGCGCTGGTGAGGCGGCATCCCCACGTAGAGCGCGTCGAAGAAAATATCGAGATTAAGGCACCCTTCCGCTCAGCTGGTCGGGATGCTGCCGACGTCGCTTTCGACAATTGGCATCAGGAAACCGCTTCAGTAGTGGAAGAAGAGCGGCTATCTTTGGAGCGATACCCACATATCTCTGTGAAGGGCGAACTCAATGTGGGCAGTGATGTCGTAGTTCTCATTTACTTAGAAGAAGAGGCGGACGAATTCACGGATGGTGGTTCTTCTGTCATTGACGACGTATCTGCACATTGGCAGACACTGAACGTTGATGTCGTCGTAGACTCGGCGCAACTTATTTTCGATGAGGAGACGGCAAGGGCAAAGGTGAAATTACGCCGAGGACAGAGATCGTCGCCTGCGATGATTCATGCGCAAGTGGACCAAAGCGCGCAAGCGTCTGGATTCGCTCAGCTGACGGCGCAATTTTTCTACAAAGGAAGAAGATGTGGCTTTGCTAGGCGGACATTTCCGCTCGTTCAGCTTGAGAAAGAGAAGGCAGAAGGGATCGAAAGCCGTCCACACGTGCAATTGAGCGGCAACGATGCGAGCCGAACTCCCAACTTCACCGCACCGGCACAAATCAAGGCTTCGCTCGATGCATCAGACTTCGTCGTATCTATCAATCGCGAAGGCACTGACTTAGACGGCACCTACCGATGGGTAACTTACTCAAACCGCCTGGGATCAGGCAGGCGTCAGTCGAACGGTCAGCTCACTCTGGGTCCGTCTACCCGGGCATACGCCGAAAGCCTACTCAAGCTTTGCCCAACATTGGAGCCGGGTAATCATGCAAGAACATTGAAATCAATTGGTGAAGAGATTTGGGGTCGGACGCCATCGGCATTTCAGGAGCATTACCTCTCCTTGGTAGCTGAAATTGGGCCTTGTTTCCCGATCCAATTTTACTCTGATGAACCTTATGTACCATGGGAAATGATGTGTCCTAAAATAGATGGTGAAGGGAAAGATCATCTTTTCTTCAGCCACCCGGTAGCTCGGTGGCCCAGTTCCTCTCACACAGGCCTAGCTCAATCATTTGCGGACGGGATTGTCGCCAGTTTTGTCCCTTCCTATCAGGACCGAGACTTACCTGCGGCCCATGAGGAGGGGCGCTGGTTGCGAGATAACCTCGAAGCCGTCGAGCATGAACCCACGTACGACGCAATCTTGCATTTCTTGGAGTCACCACCTGAGGCAAAGGTCAAGGTCGTCCACTTTGCTGGTCATGGCAAATGCGGAAACGCGGACCGCCCGTCGAGCATTGAGATGTCCGGAGGGAAACACCTCACCGTTAATGAAGTTGCCCAGAGTGGGGTTAAGCTGGGTCGAAGGGACCGCAGTTTGTTTGTTCTAAATGCCTGTGAAGTCGGTGCCTCCACTTTAGAGTTAGGAATGGCGAGCGGGTGGGCAAGCGCGCTTACCAACAACGGTTTTGGAGGAGTTTTGGCTCCGCTTTGGGCTGTTCGTGATGAACACGCAAGCAAGCTCGTGATCGGTTCACTCGACCTTTTCCTCCGCAGTCGTGAAACCCTCGCGGAGTCGGTGCGAAGGTCGAGAGATGCATCTCGCGGCGCGTCCACAACTTCATTCGCCTACGTACTCTATGGTGATGTGATGGCGCGAGCCTAGACATACCGTGCGACTCTGTCTCCTCGTCTTTTAGACCGCCACCAGGTTCTGAATTGCTGCGCTCACCGGTTGGTAAATATTGGCGGTGCCTTGGGGTACACGAATAGAGACCATCAAGGAGAAGCGTATCTTCCTCCGATACCGTTCGCTCTGACGGATGTCAGACCACCAGCCCTTGACGGGTGCCACAGAAATTCCATCCCGTTCCGCAAGTCGGTACGCCGGTCCTCTCCATATATCGTGTTGCAGCGTTCCATTCCCACTTAAGCGCTTCCCCGCGATCCAACCATCATCGGTTGCGCCCGAGCTAAGATCATCCTCGGCAAGAGCATTGTAACGCAGTTGAGCTTTTGCATCCGATTCTCCGAACCTGCGGAGATCGAATTTGAGGCGATGAGAGGGGTAGCGGTCGTAACGATTACGCGCAATCGCATTGGGATCAGGCTCGATGAAGTAGGAGAGCGTGCACCGCATTTCGACCTCGGTTTGATTGAGCGCTCTCAATTCGGCAGTCGGCCACGGCAACTTGAAATATTTCATTTCTCTCAAGCGCAACTGATCGCTGTCGCTTAGCTCATATGGTCGCAGACTGTCTTCTACGATCAACGTCATGTCGCTTTCGGTGCTACTAAACAAGCGTTGCTCGTTGGGTGTGCCCCAACCGAAGCGGCTTAACAACGTCGCCCAAGGGTCGCTGACCGAGTTAGAACGTCCCAAGTCCGTTAATTGTGCGACCATGGCGGGTGTCCACTCAGCGCTATGGACCATCATTCCCCTGATGGTCTCCGTTCTGAACGAAGGATATCGCGCCATCAAACGCGAGGCTAAATGGGCTGCAGCAGCAGTAGCTGCACTAGTTTCCCCTGTCATTGCCAAAGGACTAGAAGAAGCCGCGCGTGAAGTCGTCAGCACTAGATTCCGAGCTGAAGGCCGGGAGAAAATTCCACCGCGATCTATTTGGAAGTTACCGCCCTCCATTACAATGTCTGGTTTCCTTGCGGCGCGTGCAATCCATTCCTGTGACGTACGTGATGTCGGCGACAGGTCGCCAGCCGGGGCCACTAGAGGCACCGTGCCGTTGGCTTTGTTGGTGAATGCCCCAATTGAAAGAGCGTTCAAAGCTTGTGCCGGAGACTGAATGCCGTGTCGACGGTTCCTCTCGATATACTCGGCAACCTGATATGGCTCACTGTCAGAATGATCAACGTTGCCAACAGCAACGCAGATTAATCTCGTATTCTTACCGTCGGCATAGGCTAACTTGTCTACTACCGCTGATGTAGATGTCGGCCGTCCATCTTCAGGTTCACCAGCAGCGGTTTGCGCTAAGCAGAACACCCGCGCGGCTTCTTCGCTTTCGACAAGCTCAATAGCCTTTTGAATAGCATCGTATGCGGGAACATCGTTACCACCGACCGGCGCTGTAACGACCACAGACTCCAATGAAGCGGACAACTGGATTGGGGAGTTGCCAGAATCAGCATCTGCTAAGTCGCCGAAGAGCGCGACCCCGGCCATTTTGGTGCCATGCCCATCGTGATCAGTTACAGCCCAGTCATCGCTGACTGTGTAGCATCTCGATCTGGGAAGCGAGGACCTAAGGAGGGGGTTGGCTGGATTAACACCCGTATCAAGGATAGCTATCCGGGGAGCCGAAGCTGGCGCGGGCACAACCCGTCTGGCTAGCTCCGTGACTATTCCACCTTGCGCGTCGGGTAGTGAATTCATGTAATCCGATACGAATGAAGAAGCACTCCGTAACTCAACTACCGCGCCACTTTTGCGAATAAGAATTTGCATCTCGTCTGGTGTGGCACGTATGTTGCGAACTGCTGTCTCGATGAACTGCGTAGGACGCCCCTCGCAACTGATCTCCAGTGCGTTTAGGGTTTTGGAGAACACTTCTTCGTATTCAAGGCGTGTCCAAACCTCCCAAGTCGTTTGGCTCTTTTTCCGGGGGAATTTATCGATTTCATCGGTCCAAAAATCTCGCAGATTGGCAGCGCGGATGAGCGAGGCACTTTCAAACAACTTAAAGTTTGCCGGACGCCGCGAGGTTTCAGTTTCGTCAGTTCCCAGAATATCGGTAAAGTCGCCGTCCTCGTCAGTCCATAGCTCGTACTTACCAAGTGCTTTTAGAAGTGACTTAATACTGTCGCGCGAAACAAAGAAGTTCGCCAAGTCATGAGCAGGTTGATTACGCTGCTGCAACTTTTCCGGATTAACTTGAAGTGTCAGCAACTTGAGGCCCTGGGTGGTGGACCTCGCTGTAGCGCTGACAAAGAGCGATTCGTCTTCCCGGCTTTCGATGGCAATCGCCATACCCCGCTGTTTGAGCGGCACTTTAATAGTGGCTTGTTCTTTACGAATTTCGTCTAGCTGCGAGGCCACCACCTCTAAATCGGAACGCAGTTTTTGCGCGTGCTGACGCCTATCTTCTACAGGAGATGGCTCTTTCGTGCCGCCTCTACCAACTGCGCGAAACTCTTTTGAAGCGAGACCAATGTTACGCGCATGCAGATGAGGAAAGAGAGCCATATCAACCATCATATCTGTATATTAAACAAATAGATGCGACGGTAGTTTCTTTATGTCAACTCTCAATCATTCGTTGTGCAAAGCTTTCCGATCAGCAATCGCTCGCATCAGGATTTCCGTCGACATTGCGCCGTCGTAATCAAGCACGGAGTCTCGTGCAGCATCGTCGGCAACTGCTACCAGATCAGCTTGGCTGAGCCCGTTCATTCCGGAAGCGATGGCCTCCCAATCAATATTGTTCAGATTAAATTGGAGCATGTGATTGCGGATTACTCTCTGAGCTTCCTCAGCATTCGGTCTAGCGTAAGAAAAGGCGGCATGAAAGCGCCTGAAAATTGCTGGATCGAGAAGCGTCCTGTGATTGGTCGCCGCCACAATTACGCTACTGGATTTGTCGTCTTCCAGGAACTGTAGAAAGGAGTTAAGCATCCGCCGGGCTTCCCCGACGTCATTATCGGCGTCGCGACGGGATGCTAGTGCGTCCACCTCATCAAAAAAGTACACTCCGCGAGCGCTAGTCATCGATTCAAAGACGAGGCGAAGCTTCGATGCCGTCTCGCCCATGAACTTCGTGATGACGCCATCCAGCAATATTGTGAACAGCGGGAGCCCCAATTCGCCAGCAATGGCAGCTGCAGTCATTCCCTTTCCAGTGCCAGGAGGCCCGGAGAATAGAAACTTTCGACGCGGACTGAGTTCACGCGCTTCAAGTAGATGGCGATCTTTGTGCTCCCGAACGATACCCCTGATACGACGGCTTAGGTCTGGATTGAGCACTAAATCAGTTAAATTGGTTTCTGGATACGATGCGCGCACCAGCCCTGCCAATTCACCCCTCGGAGAGGCAATCGGAATTGGCCCTTTCACTGGACGGGACGCTCGATCACGTCGAACTCGATCCACAAGTCCCCGAATTTCTCCCGCAACCTTCACCCGGCCAGAGCGGTCTGCATCGGCCGCTATATTTTCTACTATTGCCAGAAAGCGATCATCATCGCCTGCGGCATGGCTTTGTATCATAGCGATGAGGTGCTTGGTTGCAGTCATGGTCAATCTCCTATTTTACCACCTGCACCCCATCAAGGGCGATTTCAAGGGCCGCCTGAAGTCTAGGGGTTATCTTATTTAATTTCTGCAATAAAAGCAATACTTCATGCAATTCGTTTGGCGTCCCCGTGGGGTCGCCTGCAAATTCGTTTAAGAATTGCTGCGCTGCCTTCGTCATGTCCGGCGACATTGCGTTGGTACGCAGGGCGCGGATCAATGTGGAAGGATGAACGCCCATCAGGGCTGCCGTTCCTGATAGCGATAAGCCAAGCTTCACTCGCCGCCGATCTAACGCCAAGCATAGGTCCGGGTTTAACAGTCGTTTAGGGCGTCCTCGCATATTGCATAAATTGCATATAATATAATATTGCACAATATCGAAAAGCGATTTTTATGTCCGTGTACGCTGAAGCAGGGGATACACGACTACTTTCGGATCAAAATCCGTAAGCGCCACAGACATGGAACGGGATAGTCGTACTGCCGAAGTAAAAGGCCGTCCTTTGCAGAATTCGCCGCTGCGGTCCGAAACAATGAGGCCGGAACAAACACAAAATGACCGATCCAATCTCCAAGGCAATCCAGAGCGCAATCGTCGGCATCCGTCTATTGGACCCGGCCACTGGTGCCAGGCTAGGGCAGCTAAAGTTGCAGCAAAGCATGAACATAGGGACCGCCTTAAAAGTCGATGGTGCCGTGCTCCACTACAGCCCAGAGCATGTGAAAAGTCTGACCACGACTGAATTGAAGGATGCTTTGGCGAACGCAGTTGGTTGATAAGGTTCACGGTCCGCATCGCCTCCTCCGCAAAAAAGACCGTTGACACGCTTCATGATGTTCCCTATCTGTTCTGGCCATGAAAAGCGTGACCCTACACATCATACGAATATCCCGCTGATCCACCGCCTCGCGAGGGGCCGTCATCAATTGCGTGTATATTCGAGTTGTGTAGATGAGTATTCAGTCGTTGCCTTCTGGCAAGACGTCCCGTACGTCGCAAACCATTCTCTCCCAGCCCAAATTCAACCGTTGCGTGGGCCGTTTCGCCGCCAGGGACCAATTGGCGCGTGATGTGGCGTGCTTGTTGGAATTCGAAGACGAGATTTCCAGCTGGAACTGCCGGTCTCTACAGCTGCGCCAGGGGTTTGATACCTACTCTCCCGATTTCGTCGCCGAACGTCAGTCTGATGTCCTGGTGATCGATGCCGTTGGGCAGCGTCGCCCGCCCCAGTGGGTTGCCGAGGCAATCATCCGCGAAGGGTTCACATACCGGACGATGTCGCGTGGAGACATCGATCCGATCCGTCTGAAGAATTGCAAGGACCTGCTTCAATGCTCGGGCGGTGAAGTGAGCTTGGGGGACAGGGTGAGATTGCTGTCCGCTCTGGATGAACAATCATCCCTGACCCTGGCTGAGAGCCTTACCGTATTCCAGGAAACCAAGCCGATACGTGGTTTGGCAAATATGGTCGTTGCGCGTCTGATCGAGATCGATCTCGACACCGCGCTGATCGGGCCAGAGACCGTTGTTCGCCGCTATCGCGGCTGACCCATCACCACAAAATTCCCTGTTCGAAAATTCGCGCCTCAGGCTGCGAGGAGGATAACTGTGCCTAAAACAAACCATTCCCTGAAAACACCGCAGGACGCAGCGTTGTACTGCACGCTTAAACGGGCACTCAGGAAGGCCCCTGACTTTATCAGAGGTGCTGACAGCGTGGTCCTGTTGAATGTTCCATCAGACCGATCTGGCGAGGACTACGACGCAAGCGCCGAAAATCTCGTCCTTCGATTTTCTGCGGATCGCGATGATATCGCCTACATGATGATTGCGGCTACCGATAAGCCAAGGACCATTCTCAAGAGGATGGATGGGGACTTCAGCCGAAAGCGCCGCCTTCTCATTTTCAGGGAACAGGGTGCCGAACTTCCTGTTCAAGTCTCCTTGAAAGTTGACGTCGAAGTCGACATCCCCCCGATCTCGACAATGGACTTTCGGATCGGATGCCGGATTGCCTATCAGATGGACGTCAGTCCCTCTGAAGCGGAAGCGGCGATGTCTTATCCGCTACTGCATGTTTGGGCGGCATTGCGGCGAGGTCGTCCAATCGGGAACGCGTTGGCGCGTCTGGCCGAGGCTTCTGCCCTCGATGCCAAACCGTCGAGTGCCAAGAGTGAAAGCCTGCCGCCGTTGCAGGACATGTTCGGCTATGGCCAAGCCAAGGATTGGGGACTTGAGCTTGCCCAGGACTTGATCGACTGGCAGCGAGGTAAGATCGATTGGTCGGAAGTCGATACCGGGATTATTTTATCAGGACCGCCAGGCGTCGGAAAGACGCAATTTGCCGCCGCACTTGCCCGACAATGCAATGTGCCAATCATCGCGACGTCTCTGGCGCGATGGCAGGCAAGGGGGCATCTTGGTGACCTCCTGAAGGCTATGAGAGGTGACTTCGAAAAGGCGAAGGAAACAGCGCCCTGCATTCTATTTTGTGATGAGTTGGACAGCTTCGGCGACCGCAATTCCTTCTCGGCTGATAACAGAGATTACAGCACACAGGTGGTGAACGGGTTTCTCGAACACCTGGACGGGCTCGATGGGCGTCAAGGCGTCGTCGTAATCGGTGCAACCAATGCTCTGGATCGTATCGACCCTGCCATTTTGCGGCCCGGGCGATTGAACAGACATATTGCTATTCCCCTCCCCACTGCGTCAGACAGGATCGCCATCCTTCAGCAACAGCTCGGTCAGCCTCTGCCGAGAAAGCACCATCCAAAGTTGATGGCAGCCACCAACGGGTTTTCCGGAGCTGATCTCGCCAAGGTGGCCCGAGATGCCAAACGTCTTGCCCGACGGGCCAAACGTGATGTGGCAGTGGCTGACATCGTGAAATCGCTGCCAGAAATGGTGGCGATCACAGGCGAATTGCGGCGGGCGCTCGCGGTTCATGAGGCGGGCCATACCGTCGCGGTCGTCGCGCTTGATCATGGCAAGTTCTACGGTGCCATGATCATCGATCACACGCGCAATGACAGTGAGACGGTGCCGGGTGGTGGGGCATACTTCGAGGTACCCAACGTCGCATACCGCACCGTCAGAACCTACAGGGATCGAATTGCAGTGTTGCTGGCGGGGATTGCCGCTGAAGAAGTGCTCCTTGGAGCGGTGAGCGACGGAGCTGGTGCAGGCCCGAACTCTGATCTGGCCCAAGCGACGCGCATCGCCACAATGTTACAGAGCGGTATGGGCATGGGTAGTCGCCTTCGTCATAGCCTGGCGAAGAGCGACCGGGACCTTGAGACACTTCGCCTTCGCGACCCTAGCGTCGCAATCTGGGTGGACGATGTACTGCGGGTCGAATTTGAACGGGCGAAGCAGATTGTCCGCAGTCACCTGAAACTCGTGGAGGCTATTGCCGACGAGCTGGAGGAGAAGGGGAGAGTTTCGGCCGATCAGGTCGCAAAGATGGCGGCTAAGCTCGACGCACTGCCATGCATAGCGACCTTGGCCTGAAGCTTCGCACTCTTTTACGGCCAACGATGCGCAGCATCCTGCGCCTCTTTCCCCACATCCTTGAAGGTACAGCCATGAAAGCATGGATCATCAGTGACATGCACGTCACTCACGCCGATATGACTACCGAAATTGACATCCCTCAAGCCGATATCTGCGTCTGCGCAGGCGACCTATCTGGTTTCCTCGCGTTCGGCCTCGAATTCCTGAAACGGCGGATTGCTCCAACGATTCCGGTCGTCGTGGTGCTTGGGAACCACGACTATTATGGGAACACCATCGACGGTGCCCTGTCGGATGGGCGAAAGGCCACCGACGAAAGCAACATCCATCTTCTGGAAAACGAAACGCTCGAAATCGATCACGTCAGGATCATCGGCGCGACGCTCTGGACTGACTATCGGGTTCCGTGGGGAATCGACGATGAGTTGCCGCTTCCTGATCGTGCCGAGGCCGCCTTGTACTTCTGCCGAAGAAGCATGCTCGATTTCCGCGAAATCTATGGCTCGCCTCGCTTCCGTGAGGGAATGCCTCGGCTCATCACAAGCCGCGAGATCATCGCCAGGCATATGGAGAGCAGGGCATTTATCTCTGGTGAGATGGCAAAATCTTGGACCGGCAAGACCGTGGTCCTAACGCATCATGCGCCGTCTCCACGGTCGTTGCTGAAACAGTACCAGGGTGATGCCACCAACGCTGCTTTCGCCAGCGATCTCACTGATGTCATCCAGACGAGGCGGCCAGATATCTGGATTCACGGCCACGTCCATGAATTTCAAGACTACGTCGAGGGAAACACGCGGGTGATCTGTAACCCACTCGGCTATCGCCATGAACGTGGCAAAAACGGGTATCGCCATGGTTTCGTGATCGAGCTTTGAACCCGACCGGATGTGTCTGTACCCAACGGAGTAAATCGAAATGTCCAGCAAGCTGGTTCTAAAGCCACTTTGGAGCAACGGCTCCTGCACCTACGCGATCACCTTCAAAAAGATGTCGGCAGAAGACAGGCGAGAGGTCGAGCAACTCGCCGACAAGGCGGGCTACATTCGCAATGACGACAGTTGGACCCCGCCTAGGGTGGCACACAAGATGTCGGAGTTTTTCCGCGCCATGGCCAACGCTGGTTTTGGCCTGGAGTTTGACGATCCCGAAGACGCTCCCTTCGACCTTCAACGGTTGCATCTCTCAGCTGATACCCGAGGGGGAGCTGGAATGGCTAAGGGATTTCGAACTGTACCACTTATCGGGCTGGACGCCGGTGCAGGCAGAGGGACGGCTAGACGGACATCACTTTTATTTTCGTGCGCGCGGGAGTTACTGGCGGTTCGAACTTGGCGGCAACGAACGATACACACGGTCACCCAGGTGGTGGCACGAGGAATCTTGGCCCTCGGTGACAGGTTTCCAAGCTGGTTACATGTCCGACGAGGAGGCCGTTAGTTGCATTCTGAAGGCCATCGATCTTTTCCGAAACGGGGACAACAGCCACTTCAAGCCGGAACATCCAGAATACGAGCGGACGATTCTGGAAGGGTGGTCGGCTGGAGCCCTTAGCCTGCGCATCGTTACGATCAGGCTTGGCATTTCTGGGAAAGAAGCCGTCACACGAATGCGGACGTGGGGGATCGAACTGCCGTACACCGCCGATCGGGAAGTTCAATATGTGGAGTCGCTACCCATGCGGAAGCTTAGGTCGCGTGTTGGCCGCTAAGTAGGAGATACCGAAACACCTCGCGAGCGGTGCTGGTGACGCAGCTAACGTACATGTGGAGAAAGTTCTAAAGTGAGCTATCTTATGGAGAAGAGCTAGCGCGCTCTGCTAGAGGGGGAGACATTAGCGACCGAGCGTGCCATGTGTCATCTTGGGGATTGTAAATGCCAGGAAGGGGGTAGCAGCTATTGATCAGCAGGAAGTCTTTGACATTAAAGGTTGCAATCGGCAATTGACTCACCATCGCCGCTGCCGCGATATGGAGGTCCTGCCCGAAGCGAATTCTTTTCGCCCCCGGATGAGATACCATGAGATTGCGAAGCTTGGGATCGGCAGCCAGATTCCCCCCACACCTCGGCAACATCCTTTCCAGTCTCCAGGATGGGCATGCCGGTGGCGATGAGCCCTTGGTACCAACTGGTCAGTCTGACGGCTTTGACGGGGTCACGAGAACAAAGCTGCATGATCCCCTGTTGAAACTCGACGATAGCAGCTGCTGGGATGGTGAGGTTCGACGCACTTTCTATGAACCGAAGTACCTGCGGATTGGGCCTAACCCTGCTGGTTTCGCTCAAGACACATGTATCCAGTAAGTATCCGGTCGTCATGGAAATGCCCGCTCAATTCAAATGCGAGCAGCGTCTGAAATAATGGTTAACAGGCGATTAACGGACGTTATTCCGTGAGGATTACGTTTAGGGCCTCCTCTTATAGGAGAGAATTATGAGTGAAGAAGATAGAAATCCCCGAGAGCAAGAGGGGATGTCAGCCGACATCATCGCCATCTCGAAAGACGGAGAGCTAAGGCGTTTCTTTGAGCGTCTCCGAGCCAATGGGACGCTTAGGGTCAACGATGGTGGCGATGAGTATGTGATTAAGATTTCAAGATCGCAGATGACAAACGAAGCGAGGGATTTTTTGGCTCGTGGGGGACCGATACCTGAATAGTCGCCCAAATACCGACGCCATCCATCGCGTGGCTTTTCAACGTAATCGTCGCACACGGACAGTCTCATCCATTCCTTCGACATGTAGTTCGAGCCCATTGATACCATCAATCACGATGGCGTTCGGACGATAGGCATAGTGATAACTGTATTTGTATTCCGCCTGCCCCCAAACGTGGCCATTTTCGAACTGAAATATGCTCTGGCCTTCATATCCTTTGAAGTCAGAAACAATCGCGCCCTCTTCGACGCAGCTTATCTCACGGACGGGAACTGCCCCCGGCACCCCTTCCACCTGGATGACGAGATTCGACCCTTGTTGGAAAACTCTCACACGGGGCCGATATGCGTAGTGGTAATGATAGTGATGAACACTCTGCTGAAAAACGTGGCCACTATCTAGCCTGAAGACTTGGCCTTCGTCGAAGCCGTTGAATTCATCCGAAATGCAGCTGTGCAAATTGTAGGACATCTTCGATTGACCCAGCGATCATCAACTACAGTTTTTTAGGGAGAAATTTCCCCTGGCGCAATATTTGGTTGCACGAACTCGGCCTCACTCACCCAAGAGCACCGAAAAGAAAGCCTGATTGCGCTTTTTGGCGTTCGCAACGAGCGTGTCGTATCCAAATGCCTGGATGAAAATTTCTTCGTTGTCTCTATACCGAACGAAAATCTCGGGATTCCAATCGTTCTTGAAGTCATGCTTTTTCAAGACTTTGACCAGCGATGGTGTCTGATCGGCGATAATAAACGCGAAGCGACGAACCACCCCACGAAATGCGAAGAACGTCCCATCCGTCTTGGTGATGGACCCTCGTTCTGTTGCCTTCTCCAAGGTCTCTATAACCTGTAGCACGGGATCACTTTTGACATTGCCGAAGCTATAATCATCCCGGCTTGGCCGCTTGAATTCAACAATCGTAACGGTCGTCCCGTCGTTGTCGCCCAAAACCATGCTATCGTCGAAAAATGCGATATCGGTGACTTTGTCGCCGGTTTTCCTATTGCCGCCATGCATGGTTCGGTCGCTGGATATATACGGCAGGAAGGCGAGCGCATCGTCGATGAGCCATAGGTTGTGCTCAAAATAGCTGGCTTCGACATTATCTGTGAACCGCCTGAAGACAAGCTCGTGGATGGTATCTTCCGGCGTTCGCCCGCCGTCAGGCCGGAATTTGCGGGCGGCTTCGACCAGTTCGATTACGCTTTTCCTGTGAAGGACGTATTCGGCGAGTGCTTCCTTCTTGTTCGCATCAAGGGTACTTGCCAGACTTTCGATGTTTTCCCGATAGCTGTCGGGGTTCTCCATGACGCTGGCTATCTGTTTACTGAGATCGTTCGACGCGCGGAAACGTTCGATTGCCAAGTCTGATACGAATTCCTCGGCTGACCAGTTGTTCGGCTTCGAGGCAACATAGTCTGTAACGCTTCGACCCTTTAATCCGATTCGGAGGATTGGATTTTCTTTCAGAGCGTCCGCCAAATCGTGAGACTGCTCACTTTTGATTTTTTCGATCTGAGCGGTTTCCGACGCCTGGATCACGTCACTCACCTTCGAGACGATCCCCTCGACGGCTTTAGCGGACAGGTTCAGTCCGGTGCGGGCGTCATTCAACCGGGACTCAAATGCAGTGCTGCTCACGACACCGATGATGATATAGCTTTCATTCTTCTCGTCGAGGAAATGCGGTTGTCCAAGCTTGTTGGACAGGTCGCGTGGCGCACCGACTATCCGGTCCGCCGCCGAGAACAAGAGGCAATGATTCTTGAATGACTTTGTTTTCGGTATTTTCGTTAGGGCGTACTTGATGGTCTCGGAAACACCATCGATTTCAAATGCAAAGTCCCCCGACTTGAACTTGATGAACACTGCGCTGAAGTGCGCTTTGATGTCCTGAGGCTCCAGATCGTCGAATTGTATCGTAATCTCCGGAAGCCAGCGGTAGAGAAAATAGGGCAGAAAGTGGCTGGCTATCGAGTCGGCCACATCTTTAGACTGCAGTTCTCGAACGAGTTCATGCCACGGTGTCAGCAGCTGATCATAGACCACGCAGACGCCGGTTTCGTCGAACGCTGGCGCTTCATCCAGAAATATGAATTCCTTTTCTCGAAGGAGATCGAACTGAAATGAACGGGTCAGCTGGTCAGCAAAAAACTCATATCGGCTGAGGTATACCGATCTGCCAAATACCTTAAATGCTATGAAGCGACCGAAACCACGTCCATGAGCCTTCAGCTTATATCCGGAGAAAGGTGTTTTGAAGGACTTGTAGTTCTCATCGTTCAGGCCGACCCCGTTGTCAGTAATCGTAATTTTTAGTTTCAGCGGGTCGTTGGGATGCTCGAACCTGATCGCAATCTTCCCCAGCTCACTGGACTGCTTATCTCCGTATTTCGCCTCGATTCCGTGCATCGCGTTTGACACGGCCTCAAAAACGGGAAGAAGGAAGTCATGCAAGGTCAGGGATAAGTGTGTGCGTGATAGCACGGCCTGCATATCGGGCTTGATCAATTCGTCCGTTTTTATCGCCGATGCATCCACAATGGCCCCCATACCGTTTCTTGCACTCTAGAGTTTATCCAACAGGCCCCGCAAGGAATTTCACAACCTTGGACGATTGCCGTCCCTTGCCTGTAAGTCGGTCATGGGCGATGATTGCACCAAATTCTTGGTTCGGCGTTAGTGACCTTGGGATTCAACATTGGAGATGTCGGGGCGTGTTTCTTCGTTATCTGGCTTTGCGTTGATTGGTTTTGCGACCTCAATGTTCAGATGGAGACGTTTATGAAGTCATTGCTCAACACTGTCGTGAATACTCTTGCGGTTCTGTGGGGCCAGGTGGTGGAGGAGACACGTCATCGGCAAGAAAGTGCTTGAACCCTGATCGTCAAGCCGGGAGACCGTAGAGGCGGTTCGAGTCCGCCACCCCACATCCATTTTGGGCGACGAGAAGCTTTCGTCTTAGATGGCACTGATGATCTTTATCTCGAAGGTGCATATGTCACGCAGATAGATCACGGCGACGGAGGTGATGAAAAAAGCTCTTTCAGAGCCATCCTGGTTTACAGCGACCCGAACTTCGATGCCGTGGCTTTTGAGCGGCCACTTGGCCGCACCCTCAAACGTAACACCGACTACGTCAGGTTCGAAATCCTTCATACTGACGACGTAGGCAAAGGGTTCTCAAGTCTGGCTCAAAACGGAGACCGGCAAGAGAGCCAAGTGATGGCGGCGGGCTTCCAGACCTATCGTTCTGCCTATGACCTGCTCGTCCGATGCATGATCTATCTGCGTACTCCGGATCGCGATCTGGAGGCGGGCTTCTTTGCTGGCGCTCCGGTATCGATGCAGCGGAAGCGCTGGGTGACCCTGAGGCGCTCTACGATCTTCTGTCGGATGGGTTTCCAGTGGTCCAGTTTGTCGGTCGAAACATCAAGCCGATAGCGAAATTGCAGCAACCAGACTGGTGCCCCCAAACGTTTAGGTTTGGAAGGTAAGGTGTCTGCCGACCTGATAGTTGGCCATGATTTCGTTTGGGGCCAGCGATAAAGGCACTTTTGGCCACAGATGCCTGCCGTAGGGACAAACCTTTGGGGCGACACCACCTGAAGTGTTCGTCTTCGTATTGACAGGAAGTTTGATGGTGCTGCCGAGTGGGATTGAACCACCGACCTCTCCCTTACCAAGGGAGTGCTCTACCACTGAGCTACGGCAGCAGGTCGCGCTTGCAGATTTGTCTGCGCTGCGGTGAGCGGGCTTCTGCCATAGCTTACCGGGGAGCGCAAGCCGCAATTTGAACTTCTTTTCCAAAACCGGTGAATTGTCCCGCCGCTTTGGGTTTTGCGCGGATTCGGTTATGCAGGGTTCATGAGCGAATTGGACGAATCGAAGCAGGCAAAGGCGGAGCGCAAGGCGCGCCAGCAGGCGGAAGCGGAGCGGCGGAAAGCGCGCGCGGCCGAAAAGCTGCGCGAGAACCTGATGCGCCGCAAGCAGCAGTCGCGGGCAAGGCGTGCCGGCGAGGCTGATGCGACGTCCGGCCTTCCTGCCGCAAAAGTGGACGAAACAGGCGAATGAAGGCCGCAAAAGCCTTGCGGCGCGGGCCTATTCAAATTGCAGTGGCAGGGGATATCGTCTAAGGACGCCATCTTTCGGGCATGAGAAGGAAAGGCGGGCAGACAAGCCCGTGGTCGTTGAATGGATCGCATCAAGATTTCCGGCGGTAACGAACTGCGCGGCATCATTCCGATTTCGGGCGCCAAGAATGCAGCCCTGCCGCTGATGATTGCCTCGCTTCTGACGAGCGACACGCTGACGCTCGAAAACGTGCCGCATCTCGCCGATGTCGAGGGGCTGATGCGCATCCTCGGCAATCATGGCGTCGATATTGCCGTCAACGGTCGCCGCGAGCGCCAGGAAGATGGCTATTCGCGCACCATCCATTTCACCTGCCGCACCATTGCCGATACGACAGCCCCTTACGAGCTTGTGTCGAAGATGCGGGCAAGCTTCTGGGTCATCGGGCCGCTTCTGGCGCGCGAGGGCCGCGCCCGCGTCTCGCTGCCCGGCGGCTGCGCCATCGGCACGCGCCCGGTCGATCTGTTCCTCGAAGGTCTGGCAGCCCTCGGCGCCGAGATCGAGATCGACGGCGGTTATGTCAACGCCACGGCGCCGAAAGGCGGCCTGATCGGCAATCACTACCGCTTCCCCAAGGTCTCCGTCGGCGCCACCCATGTGATGATGATGGCGGCAACGCTCGCCAACGGCACGACGGTGATCGAGAACGCCGCCCGCGAGCCGGAAGTCGTCGATCTCGCCAACTGCCTCAATGCCATGGGCGCAAAAGTGTCCGGTGCCGGCAGCAAGACGATTACCATTGAGGGTGTCACCTCGCTCTCCGGTGCCCGCCACCGCGTGCTGCCGGACCGTATCGAGACCGGCACCTATGCCATGGCGGTTGCCATGACCGGCGGCGACGTGACGCTGGAGGGCACCGATGGTGCGCTGCTGGAAAACGCGCTCGATACGCTGCGCCAGGCGGGCGCCGAGATCACTGAGACGCCGAGCGGCCTGCGCGTGGTGCGCAACGGCAACGGCATCCAGCCGGTGGATGTGGTGACCGAACCTTTCCCGGGCTTCCCGACCGATCTGCAGGCGCAGTTCATGGCGCTGATGACGCGCTCCTCCGGTGTCTCGCACATCACCGAGACGATTTTCGAAAACCGCTTCATGCATGTGCAGGAACTGGCGCGTCTCGGCGCCCGCATCTCGCTCTCCGGCCAGATGGCGCGCGTCGAGGGCGTGTCGCGCCTCAAGGGTGCGCCGGTCATGGCAACGGATCTGCGGGCCTCGGTGTCGCTGGTGATTGCCGGCCTTGCCGCCGAGGGCGAAACCATCGTCAACCGCGTCTACCATCTCGATCGTGGTTTCGAGCGGCTGGAAGAAAAGCTCACCCGCTGCGGCGCGGTCGTCCAGCGCGTCAGTGAATGAGGCTCTGCTGTTGCACCGTGCATCCGGCCATCCTATCTCCATGACCTGACAAGCAAAGCCGCGCGGCCCAAGCGTGGGTGATGAGGACAAAAATGGATCAGATGACGGAACTGAGGCTGCTGGCGCTGGATGCAGAGGATCTGAAGATCATCTCCGCGCACATGCAGGACAGCGTCTTCAAGCCGCAGGATATTGACTGGAGCGCCAAGCGCGGGCAGTTCTCGCTCGCGGTCAATCGCTTCGTCTGGGAAGCGGCAAGCCGCGGCGCCAAGGGTTATAAACGGCGGCGGGCGGCGCTTGCCTTCAAGCGGGTGTCTGCCGTGCGCACGCTCGGTATCGATCGCAAGGCGGATACCGTCTATTCGCTTCTCGCCATCCGTTTCGAGCAGAACGGCGAGGGGCCGGATGGCCGGATCGAGCTGACGCTGGCGGGAGGGGCCGCGATCAGCCTGGATGTGGAATGTATCGAGGCACAGCTGGCCGATACCGGCGGTGCCTGGGAAACCACCAACCGGCCGCAACACGATTGACGGTCGGTTGCTGCCGGATCGCCTGACTGGCGGCGGGTGGTGTCTTGAAATGTGAGGGGACGGGGTTAGTGGCAATCTGGCTTGAGCAGACATCGGCGGATTTCGAAGCGCGGTTCGCCGCCTTCCTGACGACGAAGCGCGAAGTATCCGAAGACGTCAACACGGTGGTGCGTGCCATCATCGAGGATGTGCGCGCCCGCGGCGATGCGGCGCTTCTCGACTATTCGAAGAAGTTCGACCGCGTGGACCTGTCCGAGGTCGGCATGCGGGTGACCGAGGCCGAAATCGAGGCCGCCTTTGCCGAGGTCGAGCCTGCCGTCATCGATGCCCTCAAGCTTGCTGCCGAACGGATCGAGCGCCACCACGCCCGCCAGATGCCGAAGGATGATATCTACGAGGATGCAATCGGCGTCGGCCTCGGTTCCCGCTGGACGGCGATCGAGGCTGTCGGCCTCTACGTGCCGGGCGGCACGGCGAGCTATCCGAGCTCCGTGCTGATGAATGCCGTGCCGGCGCGCGTTGCGGGTGTCGAACGCGTCGTGATGGTCTGCCCGGCCTCCGGCGGTGCGCTCAATCCGGCGGTGCTGGTGGCGGCGAAGATTGCCGGCGTGAGCGAAATCTACCGGATCGGCGGTGCCCAGGCCGTTGCGGCACTGGCGTATGGCACCGAGACCATCGCACCGGTCTACAAGATTGTCGGCCCCGGCAATGCCTATGTGGCCGCCGCCAAGCGCCAGGTGTTCGGCACCGTCGGCATCGACATGATTGCCGGTCCTTCGGAAGTGCTGGTGATTGCCGACGCGGAAAACGATCCCGACTGGCTGGCCGCCGACCTTCTGGCGCAGGCCGAACATGATGCGGGCGCACAATCCATCCTGATCACCACCGACCGTGCGCTTGGCGAAGCGGTGGAGGCGGCTGTCGAGCGCCAGCTGAAGACGCTGTCGCGATCCGAGACCGCGGCCGACAGCTGGCGGGATTTCGGGGCCATCATTCTGGTGGAGAGCCTTGACGCCTCGCTACCGCTGGCGAACCGCATTGCCGCCGAACACCTGGAACTGGCCGTTGCCGACCCGGATGCGCTGTTGCCCGGCATCCGCAATGCCGGCGCCATCTTCATTGGCCGCCATACGCCGGAAGTCATCGGCGATTACGTTGGCGGATCGAACCATGTGCTGCCGACGGCGCGCTCCGCCCGCTTCTCGTCCGGTCTCTCCGTGCTGGACTTCGTCAAGCGCACCTCCATCCTGAGGCTCGGTGCCGACCAGTTGAACGCGCTGGGGCCGGCGGCCATCACGCTTGCCCATTCGGAGGGGCTCGATGCGCATGCGCGGTCGGTCTCCATCCGCCTGAACCGAGGACGATGAACAATGGCCAAGGGCGACTTCCGGCTGTGCGACGTGGTGCTGGATGACAGCATCGGCCGCTCGACGCCGGATGTCGAACATGAACGGGCGGTGGCAATCTTCGACCTGATCGAGGAGAACCGCTTCGAACCCGTGGGCCACGAGGGCGGACCTTACAAGCTCAACATCTCGCTGGTCGAACAGAAGCTCGTCTTTTCGATCACTACCGAGGCCGGCGAGACGGTTGCCACGCATATCCTGTCGCTGACACCCTTCCGGCGGATCATCAAGGACTACTTCATGATCTGCGAGAGCTATTACGAGGCGATCCGCTCCTCGACGCCGTCGCAGATCGAGGCGATCGACATGGGCCGCCGCGGCATCCACAATGACGGCTCGGAGACCCTGCAGGAGAGGCTGAAGGGTAAGATTACGCTCGACTTCGATACGGCCCGCCGTCTGTTCACCCTCGTCTGTGTGCTCTATTGGCGGGGCTGAGCATGGGCGAGGGGCCGGCTGTCGACGTGAAGATCGCCAAGCCGGGTGCCATCTTGTTTATGTGCGGCATGAACGCGATCCGCTCGCCGATGGCCGAAGTCATTGCAAAACGGCTGCTGCCACCCGATATCTACATCCAGTCGGCGGGCGTGCGGGCCGGCGATCCCGATCCCTTCGTCGATGTCGTTTTGCAGGAAATCGGTCTGTCGCGATCGAAGAAACACCAGCCGCGCACGCTCGACGAACTCGAGGATGACTATTTCGACGTGATCGTCACGCTCTCGCCCGAGGCCCACCACCAGGCGCTGGAACTGACGCGCTCCAATTCCGTCGAGGTGATCTACTGGCCGACCTTCGACCCGACGGTGGAGACGGGCACGCGTGACCGGGTTCTGGACGCCTACCGCACCGTGCGCGACGAGTTGTGGCGGCGCATTGAGGAGCGGTTCGGACGGGCCGGCCTGCAGGCCCCACAGACCGTGTAAAAGCCCGGCTCCGGCGCGGAAACAAGGGTGCTTCGTGCCCATGAAGAATCGGCGGAATGCGAGGTTCACAAATGGGCGGCAAACGTGTAGTTTCCGCGCACTTTTGCAAGGTTCGGGCCAAACTTGGCCTTGGACCCCAATCAACCACAGAAAGACAAGCTCTAGATGGCGAAAGAAGAAGTCCTTGAATTCCCGGGTGTCGTGACGGAATTGCTGCCGAACGCAACATTCCGCGTCAAGCTCGAAAACGAACATGAAATCATTGCCCACACGGCCGGCCGCATGCGCAAGAACCGTATCCGCGTTCTGGCGGGCGACAAGGTTCTCGTGGAAATGACCCCTTACGACCTGACCAAGGGCCGTATCACCTACCGCTTCAAGTAAGCGGGCTCGACCGAAAGCGGCGACGCCTCGTTTCGAAGGGCACGCCTTGATAGGGTATCTCCATGTCCCGGGACCAAAAGCTCATCCTGGCCTCCGGTTCGCCGCGGCGCCTTGATCTCCTCAATCAGGTGGGGATCAAGCCAGCGCGGCTGATGCCGATGGATATCGATGAGACGCCGAAGAAATCCGAACATCCGCGCTCTCTCGCCCGCCGTCTGTCGACGGAAAAGGCGGAGGCCGCGTATGCCGGCATCAGCGGGGATCTCGCCTGGCGCAACAGCTATATCCTGTCTGCCGATACGGTGGTGGCCGTTGGCCGCCGCATCCTCTCCAAGACCGAGTATATGGAAGAGGCGTCCGCTGCACTGCACCTCCTCTCCGGGCGCGGCCACTGGGTCTATACCGGCGTCTGCCTCGTCACCCCTGGCGGCCAGTTCCGCCAGAAGGTGGTGGAAACCAAGGTGCGCTTCAAGCGCCTCTCGACGCGCGAGATCGAAGCCTATCTCGCCTCCGACCAGTGGCGCGGCAAGGCCGGCGCCTATGCCATCCAGGGCATTGCCGGAAGCTTCGTGCAGAAGCTCGTCGGCTCCTACAGCAATGTCGTCGGCCTGCCGCTTTACGAGACCGCCCTGCTTTTGAACGGCGAAGGGTTCGACGTCGCGGCCCACTGGGCCGAAGGCTGAGAAACCGTCATGGCCAACGATCCTTTGTTCCCCGGCGCCAAGGTGGCGCCCCTGCGCAAGACGAGACCCTGCCCGGAATGCGGCAAGCCCTCGCAACGCGATCATTACCCCTTCTGCTCGGACCGCTGCCGCACGCTGGACCTCTCCCGCTGGCTGAACGGCGCTTATGCCATCCCCGTCGCCGATGACGAGACGAAAGCCGAGCCGGGCGACGACTGAGCGGCCTTGCCGCGTGCCCTGAAAGAAGCCGTGCGGCATGACTGCGAGCGGCATTCTCCTTTTCTCATCAAAGGTTTGACGGCATTCTTCACAGGACTGTCAAAAAAGTTCTTAAAGCCGCTTGCCATGTCCGAACAAGATGTTATAACCCCGCTCGCTCCCGGGGACATCCCCCGGCGGACTTCCAAAGGAAGGCCGGAAGGCTTCACAAAAGCCGAGATGCCCGGATAGCTCAGTTGGTAGAGCAGCGGATTGAAAATCCGCGTGTCGGTGGTTCAAATCCGCCTCCGGGCACCATTACCTTATCCTCGCGCTCCTTTTTCCTTTCTTGTGTTGTGGTCGATCAGGGGATTGTTTAGCATCCCTGTGGGTGAAAACATCTTCTGCAGATCGGGACGAGACATGGGGACTGAAGCACACGGGGATCCAGGCAACCTGCATGCGGAGGCGCGCACCACCGACGAGTGGGAGATTATTCCGCGCAATTTCCATTTCAACATCCGGGCCAATCGGAAGCGTCACTGGCTCGGGGATGATGTGGTGAAAACGGTTCTCATCGATAACCTGTCGATTTTCCTTCCGGAAGGCGAGCGCTTTTTCATCCGGTCGCTGAAGCACTACACACCGCATCTGGAGGACAGGGCTCTGGCGGCGGAGATCAACGGCTATGCCGTGCAGGAGGCGTTCCACACGCGCGAGCATGAGGAATACAATCTTGCCATGAAGGATCTCGGTTACGATGTCGATCTGATGGAGAAGCCGGTCGGGCCCTCGCTCGGCATGGTCAAAAACCCGCTGCACCGGGTCCTGGCGACCTGCGCCATCGAGCACCTGACGGCAACCTTCTCGACGCAGACGCTTCGCCATCCCGATGTGCTGGACGAGGCGGCTCCCGCCTACCGGCGCCTCTGGGTCTGGCATGCGCTGGAAGAGTTGGAGCACAAGGCGGTGGCCTATGACGTGCTGATGGCGGCGACCAAAGGCATGCCGGGCTGGAAGCGGTATCTGATGCGGGTGACCGCGATGAACGCCAATATCGTGTCCTTCCTCTATATCTTCATGCGCAACGTGCCGATCTATCTGCGCACGGACGGCATCAAGCCGGGCTTCCGGTTCTGGTTCCGCTTCTTCTGGCTGACCATGATCGCGCCCGGCTACTGGCGCCGATGCCTGCCGATGATTGCGTATTACTATTGGCCCTGGTTCAATCCGCGCAACAGCGACGACGCCGACCTCATTCGCCGTGGGCGCGAGTGGCTGGAGAAGGAGTTGGAAGGATACTCGCCGACCAAGCAGGCCTCGGCATGAGGCGGTCCATCGCATGACCAGTCGCGTCTTTTCAAAAGTCCTTGCCATCATGGATCATGGTGGCTTTCCCAAACTGCAGAAATGGGTGTGGCGCAATATCTACAATCTGCTGTCCCGCTTCTGGCGGGATCGGGACTGGCGCTTCATGAACTATGGTTATGTGGCAGCCGGTGCTGCCTTTCCGCTCAGGCCGGAGGATGAGCCGGAACGTGCCTTCATTGGGCTCTACCAGCAGGCGGTGGAGGGGCTTCCCGTGGAAGGTGCACGCGTCCTGGAGGTGGGGTCCGGCCGCGGTGGCGGGTCGCGTTACATCGCCCGCTATCATCAGCCGGCGTCGGTCACCGGTCTTGACTATTCGCCGGCCACCGTGCGGCTGGCCCGCCGGCTGAATGCCGATACCGCAACTGTCGCCTTCGAAACGGGTGATGCGGAAGCCATGCCGTTCGGCGATTCCAGTTTCGATATCGTCGTGAATATCGAATCCTCCCATTGCTACGGCGATGTGGCGGCATTCGCACGCGAGGTCGGACGGGTTATCAAGCCTGGTGGCTGGTTCACCTTTGCCGATATGCGCGGTCGCAACAGCATTCATGAACTCGATACACAACTGGCGGCGTCCGGCATGGAACTGGTGGAGAGCCGCGACATCACGCAGAACGTGGTCGCGGCGCTCGATGCAGCCGAGGCGCGCAAGCGGGAGCGCATCGGCCGGTCCTGGCTCATGCGCCGGTTCATGAGCGAGTTTTCCGGCTCGCAGGGCTCGGTCCTCTACAAGGGCCTGACCGGCGGCCAGGTCGTGTATGTGGCGCGACGTTACCGGAAGCCCCTCTAAAGTTCGATGCGCGCGACGGATGGCAAGGCCATAGGCTTATGCTGCCCGCAAAGATTGCGTTACGACAATTTTATCAATTAAATATAAGTGAATTGGACAAGTCTACAAGACTTTCTGCAATTTTGAAGTGCGCATCATTCTATTCGTAATTGATTATCATATTTTGAAATAGATATTTCTTATATAATAATAGATCAGTTTTATGACTGAGCTGTGGTCTGTTTCATTTGTTGCTTCAGGTGTCCGAATTGGCTAGCGTGTTTTCGGGCGATACTTGACGTTATTGAAATGGGGTCGGCAGCGTAATGACGGTGGATGTCAACGGAGGCGGCGCGGAAGCCCGCAGCACGGATGACTGGGAGATCGTGCCACGCAATCTCCATTTCAATATCCGTGCCAATCGCAAGCGGCATTGGCTGGACGATGATCCGATCAAAACGCTGCTGATCGACGGACTTTCGATTTTCCTGCCGGAGGGCGAGCGTTTTTTCATCCGCTCTCTCAAGCATTACACAGCCCATCTGGAAGACCGAGCGCTGGCGGCGGAAATCAACGGTTATGCCGTACAGGAAGCCTTCCACACACGTGAACATGAGGAATATAACCGGGCTCTTGCCGAACTCGGTTACGATGTCCCGGCGATGGAAAAGCAGATCGATACGACCATGGCGATGATCAAGAACCCGGTGCATCGGGTGTTTTTGACCTGCGCCATCGAGCATGTCACGGCGACATTGTCCATGCAGACGCTTCGGCATGCAGACATCCTGCATGGGGCAGTCTCAGCTTACAAGCGTCTTTGGATGTGGCATGCCCTGGAGGAAATCGAGCATAAAGCGGTTGCCTATGACGTGCTGCTGGCGGCCACCAAGGGCATGCCGAGCTGGAAGCGTTATCTGATGCGCATCACGGCGATGAACAGCACGATAGCCTTTTTCCTCTACATCTTCCTACGCAACGTGCCGATCTATCTGCGCGCGGACGGCACAAAGCCCGGCCTTCGTTTCTGGTGCCGCTTCTTCTGGCTGACGATGATTGCCCCGGGGACTTGGCGCCGCTGCGTGCCAATGCTGGCCTATTATTACATGCCATGGTTCAATCCACGCAACAGTGACGATGCCAATCTTGTTCGCCGCGGCCGGGAATGGCTGGAAAAGGAACTCGACGGGTATTCCTCTGCGGATGGCTCAGCCGTCAGGCCGTCGCCGGCATGAGTAACACGAATTTTTCGGCATTCATCGCCGTCATGGAAAACAGTGCGTCTCCCAAGGTGCAGAAATGGGTGTGGCGCAACATCTACAATTTGCTGTCCCGCTTCTGGCGGGATCGGGACTGGCGTTTCATGAACTACGGCTATGTGGCGGCCGGTGATGCATTTCCGCTAAAGCCGGAGGACGAGCCGGAGCGCGCCTTCATCGGGCTCTACCAGCAGGCGGTGGCGGGGCTTCCCGTGGAAGGTGCGCGCGTGCTGGAGGTGGGGTCGGGCCGCGGGGGCGGATCACGCTACATCGCCCGTTATCATCAGCCGGCGTCCGTTACTGGTCTTGATTATTCGCCAGCCACCGTGCAGCTGGCCCGCCGGCTGAATGCCGATACCGCAACTGTCGCCTTCGAAACGGGCGATGCGGAAGCCATGCCGTTCGCCGATTGCAGCTTCGATATCGTGGTGAATATCGAATCCTCGCATTGCTACGGCGATGTGGCGGCATTCGCGCGCGAGGTCGGACGGGTCACGAAACCGGGCGGCTGGTTCACTTTTGCCGATATGCGCGGGCGCAACCGTATCGCGGAACTCGATGCGCAACTGGCCGCTTCGGGGATGGAACTCGTGGAGAGCCGCGACATCACCTCCAACGTGGTCGCCGCGCTCGATGCTGCCGAAAGCCGCAAGCGGGAGCGCATTGGCCGGTCCTGGCTCATGCGACGCTTCATGAGCGAGTTTTCCGGCTCGCAGGGCTCGGTCCTCTACAAGGGCCTGACCGGCGGCCAGGTGGTGTATGTGGCGCGGCGGTATCGCAAGGCCTCGTGACGCCTCAGCCGCCACCCTCCTCCCGCAGCCACGCCGCGACCCCGAGCGCCGCCGCCTTGCCGGTGGCGAAACAGGCGGTGAGCAGGTAGCCGCCGGTGGGGGCTTCCCAGTCCAGCATTTCGCCGGCTGCGAAGAGGCCGGGGTGGGTTTTCAGCATGTAGCGGCTGTCGAGCGCATCAAAGCTTATGCCGCCGGCGGATGAGATGGCTTCTTCGATTGGGCGGGGCCTCAGAAGCGGCAGCGGCAGGGCCTTGATCGCCTTTGCCAGGCCGGCCGGGTCCTGGAGGCTTGTCGGATCAAGGCATTCGCGCAGCAGGGCCACCTTGACGCCGTCCAGTCCGGCCGCCTTGCGCAAGCGGTTGGAGAGGCTCGTCTTGCTCGGCAGGCGCGTCAGATGGTCCGTCAGTTTTGCGACGTCGCGTCCCGGGGCAAGGTCGAGCACGAGGCTGGCTTTACCCGTCCGCGCGAGACGGTCGCGCAGCGCGCTGGCATGGGCGTAGACGAGGCTGCCTTCGATGCCGTGCCGGCTGATGACGAATTCACCCTGGCGGCTGCCGGCATCGGAGGTGGCGGTGACGGATTTCACCGGTTCTCCGGCAAAACGGTCTCGGAACGTCTCGCTCCAGGCCACGTCGAACCCGCAATTGGCCGGGCGGAAATCGGCGATCTCGACGCCCGCCTCCGTGAGGGGCGCCACCCAGGCGGCGTCGGAGCCGAGTTTCGGCCAGCTGGCGCCGCCGAAGGCCATCAACGTCGCATCGGCTTGCAGGCGGATCTCGCCGTCGGGCGTCGCGATGACGCTTTCGCCGTTGCCGCCGAAGCCGACGAAGCGATGGCGCGGACGAAGCGAGACGCCAAGCGCGCCGAGCCGCTTCAGCCAGGCGCGCAACAGCGGCGAGGCCTTCATGGCGGTGGGAAACACGCGTCCGGAGGAGCCGACGAAGGTTTCGGTGCCAAGTTTCGCCGCCCAATCGCGCACGTCATTTGGCGTGAAGGCGTCAAGCGCGGCGGCAAGCCGGTCATTGGCTTTGCCGAAGCGGCTGCGGAACAGAGAAAAATCTTCGGAATGGGTGATGTTGAGGCCGGATTTGCCGGCGAGCAGAAACTTGCGGCCGAAGGTCGGCATGGCCTCGCAGACGGTGACGGCGTGACCTTGAAGAGCAAGCGTTTCCGCCGCCATGAGGCCTGAGGGCCCGCCGCCGAAGATCAGGATGGTGCGGCCCGTCATGGCGAGATCCGATCGCCAGTGAGCGCGGATAACCGGCAGCGTTCGACGCTGCCGGTCACGTTGACGAACGGGGAGGTGCCGGTCAGGCCAGCCATTGCTGAACGTAGGGCCACACTTCGACGAGGCCGTGATAGACCATGTTCGCGGTCACGTAGACGATGACGGCGAGGCCGAGATAGGCGATCCAGCGATGCTTGTGCAGCAGGCGTGCAACAAGGTTTGCCGCAAGGCCCATCAGCGCGATCGAAACGACGAGGCCGATGATGAGAACGCTCGTATGCTCCTGCGCGGCCCCGGCAACGGCGAGAACATTGTCGAGCGACATGGAGACGTCCGCCACCACGATCTGGGTGGCGGCCTGCAGGAAGGTCTTGTTGACCTTCGTCATCTCGCGGTCGGCTTCGCTCAGGGCATCCGCCGCTTCGTGTTCGGCCGCGCGCAGTTCCACCCACATCTTCCAGCACACCCAGCCGAGCAGCAGGCCACCTAAAAGCTGCAGGCCGACGATGCCGAGCAGATAGGCCGTTGCGGTCGCAAAAATGATGCGCAGCACGGTGGCGGCAATGATGCCGACCAGGATCGCCTTCTTGCGCTGTTCTGCCGGAAGGCCGGCGGCGGCAAGGCCGATGACGATGGCATTGTCACCGGCCAGAACGAGATCGATCGCAATGACCTGAAAGAATGCTGCAAGACCCGCAGCCGTAAAGATTTCCATGCTGTTGTCACCTCTGCCGCCATCGCTGTTGTCCCGCAGCCGATGGCACCCTCACCGTGAAAGCGGAGATCGCTTTAACGCGTCGCTACAGGCACTCAGCCGCCATTGGCAAGCAGAATCTTCGCGCGGCTGATGCCGTTATTTGGCAAGACGCGCCTTCAACGCGGTCAGGATGTACTGAGCGAGCTTTTCATAGTCCTCGTCGAAGTGATGGCCCCCTTCAATGCCGAGAATTTCCACGCCGGAGGCCGCGAGACCCTTGCAGGCCTCTTCGTCATCCTCCGTACCGTAGATGCACTGCACGCGCGCCGGATTGATCTGCTTCAGATCGACTGTCGGATCACCACCGTCGCCACTGCCCTGGCCGCCCAGCCAACCGGTGACGGAAATCTCGAACTCCGCCGAATGAGACAGCCCGAGCAGGCTGATCAGCGAGACCTTGTTGCGATCGGCCTCCGGCAGGCGATTGAAGGTGGAGGGAAGAATGTCCGCCCCGAAGGAATAGCCCACCAGCATGACGTTCTTGACGTTCCACTGCTTGCGGTAGGTGCGGATGATGCGGCTGAGATCCGTGGCGGTCTGTTCGGGTGTCTTCTTCGACCAGAAATAGCGCAAGGCATCGACGCCGACCACGGGAATGCCATCGGCCTGCAGCACCGCGCCCACTTCGCTGTCGATATCACGCCAGCCGCCATCGCCGGAAAAGACGATCGCCATGGTGTCGAGCTTCGGTTTGGCCTCCAGAATGGTCAGCGGTAGGCCAAGCGGTTCGTCGTCGGTGCCGGACGCATCGAGCTGGTCGGAGAGAGCGGCGATCAGCGCGTCATTGGCGCTGCCCTCGGCATCCTCGACGTCGAGATCGTCATGCTTTTCCTGGATGTCCTTCACGTGCTGGCGGCTGTCTGCGCTTGCCTGCGAGGTGAAGTAGACGCTGATCGGCGCCGGCAGGGCGCCGTCCGTCAGACCATAGGCAATGCCGTCCGCCGTCTGTTGCTTGTCGGCCGGCGTGCACAGCACCTTGGACAGCTTGATCGAAGCATCCGGATCGATCGCAATGGCCTGGCCGATCGTTGCCGGCGGGCTTTGCGCCAGCATGCCGAGCACGAAGGCGCCGCCGGCGCCGACACCGGCGACGATCGGGGAGCGGTAGCTGCCGCTTCCGAGCGAACGCTGAACCTGCTGGGCCAGCGATTCGATGTCGGAAATCATGTAGATGCAGTCTTCGTCATCCTTGTCGAGCGAGGCGATGTAGGAGGGAAGGTCGATGCCGATGACAAGCGCGCCCTTGGCGGCCAGCGCCTTGGCTTGCGCCTCTTCCGTAGCATTCCAGCCGTCGGCATCAGAAAGAAGGAAGATGTTGGCCTTCACCTTGCCATCCGGTTTGATGATGTGCGGCGAAGCGATCATGCCGCTATCGAACTGCGGCTGAGCCTGTTGTGCCTGGACGCTCGTCGAGGCAAAGGTGAAAGCAAGACAGCATGACGCGAGGGTGTGGAGGAAAGACTTCATTTGCCGACCACCCCGCGCACGCCACCGCTGATCAGCAGTGTAACATCCATCAGCGCCAGCACCACCCCGGTGCCGCCGGCCACGGCGAGATAACGCGGCTGCCACTGGGGATGGAACTTCGACTTGAAGGCCCTGAGGCCCCGGAAGTTGTAAAATCTTTCGCCGTGTTCGAACAAAGTGCTTCCTATGCGATCCCAGACCGGGGCGATTTCCCGTTTCGACATACCCGAAAGCGGTGCCATTCCGAGATTGAAACTCTGGTATCCGGCATTTTTCAGGCTATCGAGCAGGCTGACGAAGAGGAAATCCATCGCGCCGCGCGGCGCGTCAGCCGAAAAGCGCATCAGATCGACGCTGGCCTCCATCTTGCTGTCGGTGATGAAGATGGTCGCAAAGGCGACGATCCGTTCATCCTTGCGCAGAACCGCGACCGGTAGCGAAGAGATGTAGGCTTCATCAAAGGCGCCAAGCGAAAAGCCCTTTTCGCGGGTCTGGTGCTGGGCGAGCCAGCCATCGGAAACCGCTTTCAGATCCGGCATGGCCGCGGGAATATCGGCGGGTTCGAGAATGGCAAAGGACATGCCTTCGCGGGTACCCTTGTTGAGCGCCTGCCGCAGGGCGGCCAGCCGGCTGCCCTTCAGTTCGAAGGTCTTCAGGTCCACCAGTGCCATCTCGCCCAGCTTGAAGGCCCTGAGGCCGGCATCGGCGCAGAAGGACAGAAGTGCCGGCGAGACCTGATAGAGCACGGCGCGTCCACCGGCACCGCGGGCCTGTTCGACAAAACGCCAGATCAGTTCGCCGGTCTCGGACGCGTCACCCACCGGGTCACCGAGCGCGATCCAGGAGCGGCCCTGGACGCCGTACATGATGAAGGTCCGGCCGCTGTCGGAGAACATCACGCGCTTGTCGCCCATCCGCACCAGGTTGGCATCGGCATTGTCCTGGCCATTGAGGATTGCGACCGCCTTGTCGATGTCCTCGCGTGTCACCTCCGGCGGGTGATGGAAGGCCGGCCGCAGCAGGCTGAAGATGGCGATCGCAACGGCAAAGATCGTCGCACCGAGCAGGGCGCGAAGGCCGCGCGGCGCTTCGCCGACGAACTCGAACTGCCACCAGAGCTGGCGGCTGTATTCCACGTCGCGATAGACGAAGAGTAGAATGGCCGCCGCCCCCGCCAGGATCACCAGCATCGCCATGACCCAGGGCAGGCTGAGCACCTGGCTGAACAGCGAGGCCGGACGCCGGAAGCGCCGTGCATTGACGAGCAGCGCCAGAATGAAGACGCCGAGAAAGGCCGCTTCGCCAAGCGCGATCGCCCGCAGGAACGAAAAGACGAAGGCAAGCCCAGCCGCCGCCAGGGCGGCCCACCAGGCGCCATCCAGGCGCTGGGCAAGCCCGCGCGAGGCAATCACCAGCGCGAGACCGAGCAGGCTCGACAGGAAATGCGCGCCTTCGACCACCGGAAGCGGCAGGACGTTGGAGAGGAAATCGAGTTCCGTATCCGGCGTCGGCGTCACGCTGGAAAAGATCAGCATGGTGCCGAGCAGCAGCGCAAAGGCCGAAAGAAGCGGCGGCGAGATGCGCGCGGCAACCGTTCCGATGTCGCCGGCAATCGGATGGCGGGCAAGGGCCCTGGCTTCCGACAGCACGATCATGATGATCGCGATGGTGAGCGGCAGCACGTAATAGATGAGGCGGAAGAGAACGAGGCTGCCGAGCAGTCGGTCGAGACCAACGGTATCGCCCAGCGCCCCGATGATCACCGCTTCGAAGACGCCCAGTCCGGCCGGGACGTGGCTGAGAACGCCAAGCCCGATGGCGGCGGAAAAGATGGTGAAGAAGGAGAGCCAGCCGATGCTGTCTTCCGGCAGCAGCACGTAGAGGACGGAGGCCGAAACCGCAATATCGAAGGCGGTGATGAGAAACTGCCGCGAGGAGGTCAGCGTGTCCGGCAGGCGGATGCGGATCCGCAGCACCTGGAAGGAGCGTCCTTCACGACCGACGAACAACAGACCGGCCAGGAGCAGCAGCACGGCGACGGCGCCGGTGCGCAGCCAGACCGTATCGATGCCGACGATGCTGGAGAGCCGCGGTGCCGCAATCAGCGCCGCGAGGGAGCTGACGGCCAGCAGACCGAGACCGAAGGCGAAGGTGACGAAGGCGATGACGCGGGCGACATCCTCCGGCGAAAGGCCGAGGCGGCTATAGGCGCGGAAGCGGATGGCGCCACCGCTGAGTGCGCCGAAACCCGCCGTATTGCCGATCGCATAGGCGCTGAAGGCGGTAATGGCGACCGGCACCTTCGGCAGCTTGCGGCCGATGTAATCGAGCGCGTTGAGATCGTAGTAGACAAGGGATGCAAAGCTCAGCGCGGTGAAGAGGATCGCCAGTCCTATCGCCGACAGATTGGTATCCGCCAGCGCGATGACGACATCGTCATAGCGCACTTCGTTGGTCAGCTTGTAGACCGCCATCGCCATGACGCCGAACACGGCCAGCATGGCAATGGACGCAAGATAGACCCGGAAGCGGGCAAGCCTGGAGAAAAGCGAAGTCTTGTGAGCGGCGCTGTCGGCGTGAAGTTCTGTGTCGTGCATGTGTCACCTGGCGGATTAACCCGATATAGCCACACTCGGTGACAGATGTTCAACCAATCGGGCCGCAATCCCTCTCGCCTAAACTTCGTCAAAAGTGCGGCGGCGACACTGGTCTTGCAAAGAGGACGTGTGTGGAAGGGCACCGCCATCCGGCATCGTGCCACCGGGCTCATCGTGAAGCGCCACAGTTTGTCTTAAGAAGATCATTCGGATGCAAGCAATAGAGAGTCTGCCGCCTCGAAACGAGACAATGCATTCGACGCGGCCCGAAGCCCCGTCAATCCGATCCTCTCGGGTGGAACCACGTTCCTAGAGGATTGCCTTGCGGTTGCGGCGGCGCTCACCTTCTGCCAGCGAGATCAGCGCCATGCTGAAAAAAATCGCCAGTGCTATCAAGGCTGCGGTTAAATGCAGAACAATCATTGTCCTTTTCTCCGAAACATCATGCTCGACACTTGCGATCCTAGTCTGTTCGACTTGCTTCAAGCTTGCGTCCAAGTTTTTATCGTGGGCGCTATTTGTGGAGCGGTGAAATCTCTGGATACAGGATCGGTCATTAACCTTCAGGCAAGGAATTAACCATACAAATGATCCTAGACGGCGAGATGGGGTGATCCGTACCGATCCCTCTCAGGCATGAAGCCGCTGCGTCGTACCGGTTCAATCCGGTATCTCTTCCATGAAATTCCAGGTCAGCGGCTGGGAAAGACCAACCGGAAGCACGCTTGCCGCATGGCGAGCCGAAGCTGCCGCTCGGCGTCCCGCGTGTCCTGACCGGCTTTCCTCTCTGAACGATCACACGTTCTGGCGGCCAGCCGGCAATGCATGAACGGCCTGCAGGCGTACAAGCATGCAGATCGTGACGAGGGGTTTACGCCGATCTTGATCGGCACATCACTGAGGACGGGCTTTGGCTCAAGACATACCAACGGATCAGGCGCGAAAGGCACAGGCGAGCAGCCTGCGTGACCGGCTTGCATTCGCGGGGCTCGATGCCGATTGCTGTGATCTCCTGCGCCGCTTCCGTCCGGCTCTCGAAGGCCGGCTGAAGGAGGGCTTGCGCGATTTCTTCCAGCGCCTGCAATCCTCTCCCGATGCCATGCGGCATTTCGAAAGCGACCTTCAGATCGACCGCCTGCACGACCTGCAGGCGTCCCACTGGAGCGTCCTGACCGATGCCCGGTTCGATGCGCTGTATGCCGAACGGGTCAAGGTGCTGTCCGATGCCGAAAGCCGTATGGGGCTTGATCCCCGCTGGCACATCGCCGGGCATGCGGTGATGCTTGAAAATTTGATCGGCTGTCTTGTCGAACAGCTGATGTCGAAATCCCTGCTGACCTCCGGTCGCAAGCGCGACAAGGAACTGGCGGATGCGATCCAGGCGGTTATTCGGCTCGTCATGGTCGATCTCGAGATCGCCATTTCCCTGCGCATCAACGAACTGAGACTGAAGCAGCAGCGGGCTCTGGCCGCACAGCGCGACAGCGACCAGGCCGAAGCAAACAACCTTTTCGGTCCCGTTGCGGCACGTCTGGCCGACAAGGATCTGTCGGTGCGCATCGGCAACGATCGCCCGGAGGTCTATGGCGAACTGTCGGCTCTGCTCGATCAGGCGCTGGATGCGATGAGCGGTGCCCTGCAGTCGGTCGGCGAACGGCTTTTGTCTGCCGAAGGACTGGCGCAGTCCATGGCACAGACGGGACGCGAGATCGCGACCGAAATCGAAGCATATTCCGCCGACATCTCGGATGCCGCGCTCCGGATCGCAGAACTGGCAACCCGCGTCCAGACCAGCGCGACGGAAGCGGCCGACGCCGAAAAGGCGGTCGCGACCGCACGCCGGTCTGCGGAGGAAAGCGGCGAAGTGGTCGGCAAGGCGATCAGTGCCATGGCCGATATCGAGGATTCCGCCGAGAAGATCGGCCAGATCATCGGCGTGATCGACGAGATTGCCTTCCAGACCAATCTTCTGGCCTTGAATGCCGGGATCGAAGCCGCACGCGCCGGTGATTCAGGGCGCGGTTTTGCCGTCGTGGCACAGGAAGTGCGGGCACTTGCCCAGCGCTCCGCCGAAGCCGCCCGGGAAATCAAGCAACTGGTGACGGGCACGAAATCGCAGGTCGATGCCGGCGTGAAGATGGTTCATCGCACGCAGGATGCCATCGGCGGCATCGTGGCGCAGGTGGCGGGCATCAACGAGACGGTTGCCGACATTTCCCGCGCCACCGAGGACCAGGCGCAGTCGCTGGCGCGTGTCGCCGGCAGCATCCAGTCGCTCGATCAGCGCCTGGTGACGAGCGCCGAGAAGGCCCGCGGCCTCGGTTCCCAGTCGGATGAACTGCAGACCGTGATCCTGGAGCTTGGCCGCACGGTGCGCGAATTCCGCATCGCGCGGGAACGGGCGGAAGCACCGATCTGGCAGGCCAAGCCGAAGGCATCCGATCCGCGGGCAGAGGAAACCTCTTCCGTCATGCCGGAGATGTCGGATGAGGGCGTATTTTTCGTGCCGGCCCAGCTGGCCGCCTTGGGGCGGTGAGCATGGAGCGGAAGGCAGGATTGAGCATGAAATTCGTTGCGCGCGACCGGTCTGGCCGCGACGGCAATGCGAACCATGAGGATTGAAGGAATGGCAAGCACGACTGCAGAGACGGGAAGCCTGAAGCTGGTTTCGGTGCTCGACCTCAATGAGGCTTCCGTGTTGCACGGCCAACTGACGAACATGCGCGGCAAGGACCTGTCGATCGATGCCTCCGGCGTCGAGCGCGTCGGCGTCCAGTGCGTCCAGGTTCTGATGGCAGCCGCGAATGCCTGGGAGGAGGACAAGAAGACCTTCGTGTTCGACAAGGTTTCGGATGCGTTCGGAAAGTCCATGCAGCTTATTGGCATCAACATAGATCATCTGCTCGCTAAGGAGATTCAGCAGTGAAGAAAAAGATATTGACCGTCGACGATTCCAGGACGATCCGGAACATGCTTCTGGTGACCCTGAACAACGCCGGCTACGAGACGATCCAGGCCGAAGATGGCGTGGAAGGGCTTGAAGTCCTCGAAGAATGCAACCCCGACGTCATCGTCACCGACATCAACATGCCGCGTCTCGACGGTTTCGGCTTCATCGAAGGCGTTCGCCGCAACGACCGCTATCGCGCTGTTCCGATCCTCGTTCTGACGACGGAAAGCGATGCGGAAAAGAAGAATCGTGCGCGCCAGGCCGGAGCTACCGGCTGGATCGTCAAGCCTTTCGATCCTGCAAAACTGATTGATGCGATCGAGCGTGTAACCGCCTGAACCGGGAATTCCTGCGATGGATATGAACGAAATCAAAGAGATCTTCTTCCAGGAGTGCGAGGAGCAGCTCGCCGAACTGGAATCTGGTCTTCTCAAGCTCAATGACGGTGACCGTGACCCGGAAACGGTGAATGCCGTCTTCCGCGCTGTCCATTCGATCAAGGGCGGTGCCGGCGCGTTCGGGCTTGATGACCTGGTTTCGTTTGCCCACGTGTTCGAAACGACGCTCGATTGCGTCCGCTCGAACAAGCTGGAACCGACGCAGGACGTTCTGAAGGTGATGCTGAAGTCGGCCGACGTCTTGGCCGACCTGGTGGCGGCATCCCGCGATGGCGGCAGCGTCGATGAAGGTCGAAGCCGCGGTCTGGTGAAGGAACTCGAGGCGCTTGCCCGCGGTGAGCTTCCGTCCGGCGGTGCTGCCGCCGAGACGCCGAAACCCGCTCCGGCCAAGGCTGCACCCAAGGCAGCTCCGGCTCCGGCGGCAGCGCCCGCCGCCGCGGCGCCGCCCCCGACCGATGACAGCGGCTTTCAGCCGATCCCCTTTACGTTCGACGGCTTTGGTGAGGAGGAGCAGACCCTCGAGCCCTCGACCTTCGAGGTGGTCTTCAAGCCGCGTCGCGAACTCTATGCCAAGGGCAATGAAGCGGCTCTCCTGCTGCGTGACCTGTCTCGCGTCGGCTCGATGAGCATCAACTGCGACACGGATCAGCTTCCGCACTTCGATAAAATGGATCCGGAAGGGGCCTATTTCAGCTGGAAGATCCAGGTCAAGACGGACAAGACCGAGCAGGACATCCGAACCGTCTTCGAGTTCGCCGAATGGGACTGCGATCTCGAGGTGAAGGTTGCCGAAAGCGCCGAGGAAGAGCTTCCGATGGTGCCGGTGCCCTTCGATCTGTCGGTCCTTGACGATGGCTCCGAAGCATCGGAGGACGACAGCGATCAGTCGGACGACAGCGCGGCCAATGCGGCCGCTGCCGCCGTTGCCGCTGCCGAAACCGCAAGCAACGTCTCGAAGATGGCCGCTGCCGCCGCGCGCGCCGACAAGAAGGAAAGCCAGGCTGCTGCCGCTGCCGCCAATGCCGCGAACGCTGCCAATGCCAGTGCCGGCCAGACCATCCGCGTCGATCTCGATCGCGTCGACCGTCTGATCAACCTCGTCGGCGAGCTGGTCATCAACCAGGCGATGCTGTCGCAGAGCGTCATCGAAAATGACACGACCGGAACCTCGTCCATCAACATGGGTCTCGAAGAGCTGCAGCAGCTCACCCGCGAGATCCAGGACTCGGTCATGGCGATCCGCGCGCAGCCGGTGAAGCCAGTCTTCCAGCGCATGTCGCGTATCGTCCGCGAAGTGGCCGACATGGTGGGCAAGTCGATCCGCCTGGTCACGGAAGGGGAAAACACGGAAGTCGACAAGACGGTCATCGACAAGCTGGCCGAACCGCTGACGCACATGATCCGCAATGCCGTCGACCACGGCATCGAAAGCCCGGAAAAGCGCGAAGCCGCCGGCAAGAACCCGGAAGGCACGGTCAAGCTGACCGCAAAGCACCGGTCTGGCCGCATCGTCATCGAACTGGTGGACGATGGTGCCGGCATCAACCGCGAGCGTGTGCGCCAGAAGGCCATCGACAACGATCTGATCGCGGCAGACTCCAACTTGACCGATGAAGAGATCGACAACCTGATCTTCATGCCGGGCTTCTCCACCGCCGACAAGATCTCCGACATTTCCGGCCGTGGTGTCGGCATGGACGTGGTCAAGCGTTCGATCCAGGCGCTCGGCGGTCGTATCTCGATCAGCTCGCGCCCCGGCCAGGGCTCGACCTTCACCATGAGCCTGCCGCTGACGCTCGCCGTCCTCGACGGCATGGTGGTGACGGTTGCCGGTCAGACGCTGGTCGTGCCGCTCACGGCCATTGTCGAGACGCTGCAGCCGGAAGCCTCGTCGATCCATTCGTTCGGCGCCAACCAGCGCCTGATCTCGATCCGCAACTCCTTCTGCCCGCTGGTCGATGTCGGCCGTATCTTGAACTTCCGCGCCATGCAGGCAAACCCGGTCGAAGGGGTGGCACTTCTGGTGGAATCGGAAGGCGGCGGACAGCGCGCGCTGATGGTGGATGCCATCCAGGGCCAGCGCCAGGTCGTCATCAAGTCGCTGGAAGCCAACTACACCCATGTTCCGGGCATCGCGGCAGCGACCATCCTGGGCGATGGACGCGTCGCGCTCATCCTGGATGTGGATGCCGTGGTCGCCGCCTCCCGCGGTCAGTCTCTCCGGCAGGAAGGTGGAATGAAATCGGACATGTCATTGGCAGCAACGGGTTGATTGACGGGTAAAGTGTATGTCGTACGCCGTGAAAAATCTTGCTCAAGGAAGCCGGGAGCTCATCGCCTTCCGCATCGGGGATCAGGAATTTTGCGTCAACATCATGTCGGTCCGGGAAATCCGCGGCTGGACGAAGGCGACGGGGCTGCCGCATTCTCCCTCCTATGTCATGGGGGTGATCAATCTGCGTGGCGCCGTCCTTCCGATCGTCGATCTCTCCGCCCGGTTGGGCATGCGGCGGGCAGAACCAAGCCCGCGTCACGTCATCATCGTGGCGCAGGTGAGGAGCCGCATCGTCGGCCTGCTCGTGGAGGCGGTCTCGGACATCCTCACCGTGACCGATGACAATATCCAGCCGGTACCGGAAGTCTCGTCGGATCTGGAAAAGCAATATGCGCGGGGCATTCTCGCGATCGACAAGCGAATGATCTGCCTCATCGAGCTCGATGCTCTGTTCTCCGACACCGAAAGCGAAGCTGCATGAAGCCTCTTGGCGCCTTTGATGGCAGACAGTCCCCGGACGAGGTCCTGGCAAGCGGAGAATATCCGCTGACCCGCCGCGACCTCTCCGAGATCGCTGCCATGATCTATTCGGATGCTGGGATCTATCTGAACGAGACGAAGGCCTCGCTCGTCTACTCTCGCCTGTCCAAACATATCCGGAACCTTGGGCTGCGCGGTTTTCGGGAGTATTGTGCTCTGGTCTCCTCGGCAGAGGGCGCTCAGGCGAGACGCGAGATGCTGTCTCACCTCACCACCAATTTCACGCGCTTCTTCCGTGAAAATCACCACTTCGAACATCTGCGCGACGAGGTGCTTCCGGGCCTGATCGCGCGGGCAAAGGCGGGCGGTCGCGTTCGCATCTGGTCGGCTGCGAGTTCGGATGGACAGGAGCCGTATTCAATTGCGCTCACGGTGATGGCGCTCCTGCCGAACGCCGCCGATTACGACTTCCGCATCCTGGCGACCGACATCGATCCGAAGATTCTGGCGCTGGCCCGTGCCGGCGTCTACGACGAAAACTCGCTCGAAACCGTGTCGCCTGCCATGCGCAAGCAGTATTTCAAGGAGGTCGATGCCGGCGGCCGCCGCAAGTTCCAGATTGATGACAAGGTTAAGAAGCTCATTACGTACAACGAACTGAACCTGATGGCCCAATGGCCCTTCAAGGGGACTTTCGACGTGATCTTCTGCCGAAACGTCGTCATTTACTTCGATGAGCCAACCCAGATGAAGATCTGGTCGCGATTTGCGTCGCTTTTCCCAGAGGGCGGGCATCTTTATATCGGTCACTCCGAGCGTGTGACAGGAGATGCTAAAAATCTTTTTGATAACATAGGAATAACCACCTACCGCTATACTGGCAAAAGCGCGGGGAGGAAATCATGACCATGCCGGCACGTGTTCTTGTTGTGGATGACTCGCCGACGATGCGTGGGTTGATCACGGCTGTGCTGAATTCCGATCCGGAAGTCAGCGTCATCGGCCAGGCGGGCGATGCGCATGAAGCGCGTGCAGCGATCAAGGAACTCAATCCGGATGTCGTGACCCTCGACATCGAGATGCCCAACATGAACGGGCTTGAATTCCTCGAAAAGATCATGCGCCTGCGACCGATGCCGGTGATCATGGTATCGACCATGACGCACCAGGGCGCCAATGCCACGCTGGCAGCTCTTGAGATCGGTGCCTTCGACTGTGTCGGAAAGCCGGTTCCCGGTGATGTTCGCCCCTTCGGGGATCTCGCCGAGAAGGTCAAGGCGGCGGCGCGCTCGAACCGGGGGCGTTCTCGCACCGTGGCCGCCCCGCCGGTTGCCCCGACGGCGGAATACCGCGTCGGACGCAAGGTGGTCGCCATCGGTTCGTCCACCGGCGGCGTCGAGGCACTGATTGCTGTTCTGCAGAAGTTTCCGAAAAACTGCCCGCCGACGGTGATCACGCAACACATGCCGCCGACGTTTACCAAAAGTTTTGCTGAACGGCTTAATCGTATCTGCGCCCCTGTGGTGCAGGAAGCAACGGACGGCGCGCGGCTGGAGATCGGCAAGATCTATCTGGCGCCGGGCGGTGATCGGCACCTTCAGGTTTCCAATCCGTCCGCCCCGTGCTGCCGGCTCATCGAACGTGACCCCGTCAACGGCCATCGGCCTTCCGTGGATGTCCTGTTCGACTCGGTGGCAGACCTGGCGGGACGCAATGCCGTGGGAGTCATCTTGACCGGTATGGGTCGCGATGGTGCCTCCGGCCTGCTCAAGATGCGGAGTGCGGGCGCACGCACCCTTGGGCAGAATGAAAAAACATGCGTGGTCTATGGCATGCCAAGAGTAGCGCATGACATCGGTGCCGTTGAACAGCAATTGCCGCTCAACGCCATCGGAGAAGAAATATTGAAATTAACCGCCGCCCGAAAAGAAGGTACCGAATAAATGTCTCTCGCTGAAAAAATCAAAGTTCTGATCGTCGATGATCAGGTGACGAGCCGGCTGCTGCTCAGCGACGCCCTGACACAGCTCGGCTTCAAGCAGATCACCGCCGCAGGCGATGGCGAGCAGGGTATGAAGATCATGGCCGAGCAGCCACATCACCTGGTGATCTCCGACTTCAACATGCCGAAGATGGATGGCCTCGGTCTCCTCCAGGCGGTTCGGACCAATCCCAGCACGAAAAAGGCTGCCTTCATCATTCTGACGGCACAGGGCGACCGCGCCCTCGTTCAGAAGGCGGCGCAGCTTGGGGCCAACAACGTCCTGGCCAAGCCGTTCACGATCGAAAAGATGAAAGCTGCCATCGAGGCAGTATTCGGAGCGCTTAAATGAACCAACTGGCCGCAGCCAAGCGGATGAACATCATCCAAGGCGAGTTTAAAGTTACGGATGACCCGGATGCCGTCATAACGACGATCCTGGGATCTTGCGTGGCTGCGTGCCTGAGAGATCCGGTTGCCGGAGTGGGGGGGATGAACCACTTCCTTCTGCCAGGCAACGGCCCGGGGGGCATGTCAGGCGGTGACATGTCTCGCTACGGCGTGCATTTGATGGAGCTTCTGATCAACGGCATCCTGAAGCGCGGCGGACGACGCGAGAGACTCGAAGCCAAAATCTTCGGCGGTGCAAAAACGATCGCAAGCTTTTCGAATGTCGGCGAACAGAATGCAGCCTTCGCGACGGAATTCCTGAGAGACGAAGGCATCAAGATCGTTGGTTCCTCGACGGGTGGGGAATTCGGTCGCAAACTGGAATACTGGCCTGTCAGCGGCCGCGCGCGCACCTATCCCCTGACTGGGGCAGAAACACAGAAGACGGTTGCTCTCGAGCAGCGTCCGGCGAAGCCGGCCAAACCGGTCGAAAGCTCAATCGAGTTCTTTTAGTAGAGGAAGCAATGACCGAACCTTATGTCCAGCCAGTAGCTTCCCTCGAAGAAAAGTTGCCGGACGTGCTGATGCGCATCGTGTCCGAACTGTACGATGTTGCCTATCTGATCGAGCGCGTGGAGCCGCAGTTGCTGGAAATCGGCGGTGCCTCGGTTCTGCAGTCACCGGATACGATGAAGGTGCTGCAGGGTATCGATCTTGCGGTGCAGAAGGCCCGCGGGCTCGCCGAATTCATCGACACGATCACGGCGACCATCCCGGATGACTGCATGGTGGATGTCTCCACCGCGCTGAACCTCGTGAAGCTGGCCGACATGCACAAGGCGCTAAGCAAGGGCATGCGCCACGGCCATTCGCAGCCGCTGAGCAAGGCTGCGGGCGATTTCGACTTCTTCTGACGCGTCAACACGCGGCAGTTCACCCATCATCACTGGCACCCATTCGCGAAACGTTCGCACAAGCTTCGCAGGCTAGGTTGGGGGAAGGGCAAAAAGCCTCAATCCAGTGACGGTGCGGGAACAGAATGAATCTGTTAGCTCAATTCAACCAAGTTATGAAGAACTTAGGGTCGCTCGGCCAGACCAAGCTGCTGACATTGGCAGGTGTGGGTCTCGTGTCCATGGCGATCGTCATCGCCGCTGCCCTTTACGTCAACAAGCCGGCCTATGAGACCCTTTACGTTGGTCTCGAAACCTCCGATCTCAATCAGGTGAGTGCCGCTCTGGCGGAAGGCGGGATCGATTTCCAGGTCGGTCAGGACGGATCCAGCCTGCAGGTGCCGGTCGGTCTGACGAGCAGGGCTCGTCTGATGCTGGCCGAGCGCGGGCTGCCCAACAGCAGCAATGCCGGCTATGAGCTCTTCGACAATGTCGGGTCTCTGGGCCTGACCTCCTTCATGCAGGAAGTCACGCGTGTGCGTGCCCTTGAAGGTGAAATCGCCCGCTCCATTCAGCAGATCAGCGGCATTGCCGCAGCGCGCGTCCATATCGTGATGCCGGACGTCGGCAACTTCCGCCGGGTAGGGCAGAAGCCCACCGCATCCGTGATGATCCGCGCAAACAGCGATGCTGGCCGCAAGGCCGCCGCTTCCATCCGCCATCTGGTCGCCTCGGCTGTTCCCGGCCTTGAGGTCGATGACGTGACGATCCTGGATTCGACCGGCCAGTTGCTGGCGTCCGGCGACGAATACGGCAACAACAACCTGACGCGCAGCCTGACGACCGTGCAGACAGTGCAGAAGGAAATCGAATCGAATATCGACAAGGCGCTCGCACCTTTCCTCGGCCTGGACAACTTCCGCTCCAGCGCCACCGCCATGCTCAATCTGGATACGCAGCAGATCCAGGAGACCGTCTTTGATCCTGAATCGCGGGTCGAGCGCTCCGTCAAGGTGACGAAGGAGGCGCAGAAGTCGCAGCAGCGCCAGTCGGATTCGGCAGCGACCGTCGAGCAGAATGTTCCCCAGGCCGCGCCCGCCGGCGGCGGCAATGGTCCTGAATCTTCCGACCAGAGCGACAAGAAGGAAGAACAGACCAACTACGAGATCAATTCCAAGACGACGGCCACCACCCGCAACAGCTACCGCGTGGAAAAACTGTCGGTCGCCGTCGTGGTCAACCGCGCCCGCATTGCCAAGATGGTGGGCGAGCCGGTCGATCAGGCCAAGATCGATGCGTATCTCGCAGAAATGCAGACGATCGTCGCGACGGCTGCCGGCATCAATACCGAGCGTGGCGACGTCGTCAATGTCACCGCGATGGACTTCCTCGAGAGCCAGTTGCTGGACG